>KL569204.1:9461-10731 GCA_000715635.1 Streptomyces violaceus
ACAGAAGATGACCGCAAGGGTTCCTACGGTCGTGGCATGACGCAGACGCAGAAGATCCTTGTCACCGGTGCCACCGGAACCGTCGGCCGCCAGGTGGTCGCCGAACTGCTCGCCCGGGGCCACGCGGTCCGCGCCCTCACACGGGACGCCGCGAAAGCCGTCTTCCCGGACGGTGTCGAGGTCGTCGAGGGCGACCTGACCGACCCCGGCAGCCTGGCCCCCGCCCTGGAGGGGATCACCGGCCTCCACCTGATCACCTTCGGCGGGGCCGCCTTCACCCCGCTGGAGACCGGCCCCCGGATCCTGGAACTGGCCCGCTCGGCCGGTGTCCGCCGGATCACCGTGCTGCACGGCGGCGGGCCCACCTCGCTGGAGGACGCGGTGCGCGGCGACGACGGAGTGAGCTGGACCGTGCTCATGCCCGTCGAATTCATGGCCAACGCCCTGGAATGGGCGGACGGGATCCAGGCCGCGGGCGAGGTGCGGGAGCCGTTCGTCGCCCGGCTGAGTGCCATGGTCCACGAGGGCGACATCGGCGCCGTCGCCGCGGTCGCGCTCACGGAGGAGGGTCACGCGGGCCAGGAGTACGTGATCACCGGCCCCGAAGTGCTCACCGTCGGCGACAAGGTGGCGGCCGTCGCCGCCGCGGCCGGCCGGGAGATCGCCCTGGTCGAGCTGACCGAGGAACAGGCCGTCGCCCAGTGGCGGGCGGCGTTCCTCCCCGAGGACGTGATCGGCTTCCTGCTCGAGGCGTACGGGAACACACCGGAGGTGGGCCGTACGGTGTCCGGCACCGTCGAGAAGGTCACCGGCCGCCCGGCCCGCACCTTCGCCCAGTGGGCCGGCGAACACGCCGACGTTTTCCGGAAACAGGCCTGACTGTCTCGTATTGAGACACCCGTCCCGGAGCCCGGTGCCGCAAGATCGAAGAGGGGGTGTGACCGCAACAGGGTGCGGCCGTCGGTGTGCGCTGAACCGCCGCGCGTACGGCCGTGCCACCTGATGAAAGGTGAACATCATGGCCCTCGCACTGCTCCGGCGCCGGCGGCTCAAGGGCGCCTCCGCCGCGGCGGCGGGCCTCGCGCTCCCCCTTCCGTCCGGCGCGGGTGCCGTGGCCCGTGAGGTCGTCGACCCGATGGGCTCGCCCCTGGCGGCCGCGGACGTCACCGTCACCGCCCTGGACACCCACCGGGTGGCCGCCCGAGGGACGACCGACCCGTACGGCTACTTCCTCGCCGCGCTGCCGCCCGGCCGGTACAGCCTGCTGGTC
>KL569204.1:10891-13485 GCA_000715635.1 Streptomyces violaceus
GCCGCCCGGCCGGTACAGCCTGCTGGTCGCGGCGGAGGGCCTGCGGCCGCACCGCGAGACGATCGAGATCGGCACGGGCACATCGACGCCCACCGAACGCGTCTGGCTGCAGCCGGCCGAGGCGCTCCAGCTGCCGGCGCCCGGAACGTGGCTCTTCGATCCGCCCCACACCGCGATCCGGTTCATCGCCAAGCACGTCGGCATGGCCCATGTCCACGGCCGCTTCGAGCGCTTCGACGGCGGGATCCAGATCGCCCAGGACATGGCCGACTCCCGGGTGTCCGTCCGCATCGACGCCTCCAGCATCACCACCGGCAACACCACCCGCGACAACCACCTGCGGTCCGCCGACTTCCTCGACGTCGAACGTTTCCCGTACATCGACTTCACGAGCACGCGCTTCGCCTACCGGGGCGGCAGCAAGTGGTCGCTGCTGGGCTCCCTCACGATGCACGGCGTGAGCCGCTCCGTAGCGCTCGACACGACGTACCTCGGAACGGTGAACGGCGGCTATGGGCAGGAGCTGCGCTGTGCGGCCCTGGCGACGGCGGAGCTGCACCGCGAGGACTTCACGCTCAACTGGCGTTCCATGCTGGCCCGTGGCATCGCGGTGGTAGGGCCGACGGTGCAACTGGAGCTGGACGTCCAGGCGATGTACCGGACCCACGACACCCCGACCCCGCCGGAATAATCCCTGGCACGGATCGCGCCGCCCTCCCTACACTCACGGAGTACCCGGCGCCGCCCACGACTTGAGCGGCGTGCACTGTCGTGACGAATGAAGGGAGACCGCCATGCGTGACCACACCGCTGCCGCCGTCTCCCTGCCGCGCTACGAGGTGATCCTCGTGTCCTCGTCGCTCCGGTGCCCGCTGCGCGGCCGGCGCCGGATGACCGGGACGAACGCCTGAAAAGCGCCTGCTTCGGCGTGCTGACCTAGCGTCAGCACGCCGAAGCAGGTGTGTGTCACCACACCTGCCTCGCCCGGAAATCGCGCTGCCCCTTTCCTGATCGCCTCGAAAGGCCAAGGGCCGTGCGCATCAACCACAACCCGCTCGCCGTCGTCCGCAACCTCGGCATCCTCGCCCACGTCGACGCCGGCAAGACCACCGTCACCGAACGGATCCTGTTCGCCACCGGAGCCACGCACAAGCGCGGCGAGGTCCACGACGGCACGACCGTCACGGACTTCGACCCGCAGGAGCGGGACCGGGGCATCACCATCTTCTCCGCGGCCGTGAGCTGCGCCTGGGACGGCCACCGGATCAACCTGATCGACACCCCGGGGCACGTCGACTTCGCCGACGAGGTGGAGCGTGCGCTGCGGGTGCTCGACGGTGCGGTGGCCGTGTTCGACGCGGTGGCCGGGGTGGAGCCGCAGAGCGAGTCGGTGTGGCGGCAGGCCGACCGGCACGGCGTACCGAGGATCGCGTTCGTCAACAAGATGGACCGTGCCGGTGCCGACCTCGACGCGGCCGTGGCGTCGATCCGGGAACGGCTGCACCCGGCGCCGCTGGTCGTGCAGATGCCGGTCGGCGCGGAGGACACCTTCACCGGCGTCGTCGACCTCGTCCGCATGCGCGCACTGCTGTGGAGCGACGGTGACACCTGGGAGGAGGGACCGGTCCCGGACGACCTCCGGGCCGAAGCCCGGGCACGCCGCCGGGAGCTGGAGGAGGCCGTGGCGGAACTCCATCCGGGAGCACTGGAGGAGTTCTGCGACACGGGCACGCTCGGCGAGCGGACCCTCTTCTCGGCGCTGCGGGACCTGACCCGGGACGGCGACGGCGTGGTCGTGCTGTGCGGCTCCGCCTACCGCAACCGCGGTGTCGAGCCGCTGCTCGACGCGGTCGTGGCCTATCTGCCGTCGCCGCTGGACGTGCCGCCGGTCCGCGGCATCGACGACGGTGAGGAGCAGGAGTGGCCCGCCGACCCGGCGGCACCGCCGGCCGCCCTCGCCTTCAAGGTGCACGCCACCCCGACGGGCCGGCTGACCTACCTGCGGATCTACTCGGGAACGATCGAGAAGGGAGACACCCTGTGGGACGCGAGCGCGCGGCGCACCGAGCGGATCGGCCGGATCCTGCGCGTCCAGGCAGACCGGCACGCCCCGTTGGACCGGGCGGTCGCCGGCGACATCGTCGCCGTCGTCGGGCTCAAGTCCGCCCGCGCCGGCTCGACCCTGTGCGCGCCGGACGCCCCGCTGGTCCTGGAGCCTCCGGGGGTGCCCGAGCCGGTGGTCTCGGTCGCGGTCGAGTCCCGCAGGACCGGAGACACCGACCGGCTGGCGTCGGGGCTCGCACGGCTGACCGAGGAGGATCCCTCGCTGGCCGTGCGGACCGACCCGGAGACCGGGCAGACGGTGCTGTCGGGCATGGGTGAACTGCACCTGGAGGTGGCGGTGGAGAAACTCCGGCGCGAGCTGGGGCTTGACGTCAACATCGGCCGCCCCCGGGTCAGTTACCGCGAGACGGTCGGCCGGGGCGTGTCCGGGTTGGTGTTCCGGCACGTCAAGCAGGAGGGCGGGGCAGGGCAGTTCGCCCATGTCGTCCTCGACGTGGAGCCGTACGAAGGCGGCTTCGCCTTCCGCTCGG
>KL569204.1:13738-15737 GCA_000715635.1 Streptomyces violaceus
CGCCTGCCGCGACGCCCTCACCGAAGGGCCCCTCGGCGGTCACCAGGTGACCGGGCTGCGCGTCACGCTCACCGACGGGGCGACCCATGTGAAGGACTCCTCGGACACGGCGTTCCGCACGGCCGGCCGCCTCGGCCTCCGCGAGGCCCTGCGCGCCTGCGCGATGGTCCTGCTGGAGCCGGTCGTCGAGGTCACGGTCACCGTGCCCGAGGACGCGGTGGGCGGCGTGCTCGGCGACCTCGCCGCCCGGCGGGGCCGGGTGACCGGCTCGGTCACCCGGGCGAGCGCGGCGGTCGTCACCGCCACCGTGCCGCTGGCCGAACTGTTCGGTTACGCGACCCGGTTGCGCAGCCGCACCCAGGGCCGCGGCACCTTCACGGCCCGGCCCACCGGCTACGCGCCGGCGCCGGTCGCGGCGCCGGCGCGGTAATGCCCGGTCGGGCCCCTCCCCTTCCTGTGCCGGGGGGAGGGGCCCGACCCCTTCACGGGTACGACTCGACGGTCGACGGCACGGGGGACGGCCCCGAGGTGGGAGGCCCCGTGTCGTTGATGACGCACTCGTACTGCCCGTTGCCGCCGAGAGCTGATCCACGGTCCGGGGCGTGGTGCGTTTCGTGCGGGCAACACGGCAGGCGGAGACGACAGTTATCGTGTGTGCTGTAGATCACTCGCACGTTGGGGGCGGACCCATGGGGCTGGCAAACGACAAGATCATTTCTCAGATCGAGAACCTGCTGCAGGGCAGTGTCGTCATTCCTTCCATCCAGCGCGACTTCGTCTGGATGAGGCCCGATGTGCGTGATCTTTTCGATTCTCTCTACCGGGGCTACCCGGTCGGTGCCCTGCTGCTGTGGAAGACCAATCTGACCGTCCCCTTCAAGACCGCTGCCGTCGTCCAGACCGACAAGTCGATGCACCAGCCTCTCTATCTGCTGGACGGGCAACAGCGGTTGACCTCCCTCGCCTGGGTGTACCGACCTGAGTCCAAGGCTGACGGTCGGCTCATCGATCTGCGCTTCGACGTGCGCACCGAGGAGTTCGTCAACCCGAGCGCGGTTCAGCGCAAGGATCCGCTGCTGATCCCGGTATCGACCCTGCTGCTGGAAAACGTGCAGTTCTATCAGGTGCTGCACAAGGCGGGGGTGCCGTTCGACGATCCGAACTTCGACGCGTGGACTCAGCGACTGCAGAAGGTGAACAACATCCGGCATCACCAGATCGCCGTCATCACCTACGAGTCCGACGACTACGAGGAGGTCGCCGAGCTCTTCGCCCGGCTGAACAAGGGCGGCCGGCGGCTGTCCAAGGGCGACCTCGTGTACAGCGCCATCGCGGCTCGCTGGGCCGACGGCCTGGACACCATGGACTCCTTCCACCAGGAACTGCGGGACAGCAGCTTCGACCTGAACAGGGAAGCCGTCCTGCGCCTCATGAGCCTCCTCGCGGGAACCGGCGCTCATCACATCAAACTCATCGGGGCGGAGGTGGACGAAGCCGCGCTGAAGGAGGCCTGGCAGGCCACCGAGAGGGCACTGCGCTTCGCCATCGACTTCCTGAAGGGCGAGTGCTCCATCCCCCGGTCCGAGGTTCTCTCGTCGCCGAACGTCACGATCGTGCCCGCCCTGCTGCTGCACCACCGGGACGGCAAGCTCCGGCCGGGGGAGGCCCAGTTGTTGCGCCGCTGGGTGTACACGGCCATGGCCTTCAGCCACTACTCCCTGCAGGTCGAGGGAAAGCTCGACGCGGAGGCCAGGCTGATCAAGTCGCGCGAGGGAGAGGGCCTGTTCGCCGAGCTCATCCGCCGGGCTTCCGGCCCCCGGTCCCTGGACAGCGCCCTGCACCCGAGGGATCTGGAGCAGAAGTACTCCACCCATTCCTTCTTCAAGCTGCTCTACATCGCAGCGCTGCGGGGCACGGCACGGGACTGGGCGACCAACATCGCCATCAGTGACCAGCCGATGAACACCGGTGCCAATATCGAGTTCCACCACGTGTTCCC
>KL569204.1:15957-17956 GCA_000715635.1 Streptomyces violaceus
GACCAGCCGATGAACACCGGTGCCAATATCGAGTTCCACCACGTGTTCCCGCGCGCCCGGGTTCAGGGGACGTACGCGAAAGAGGAGTGGAACAGCCTCGCCAACCTGGCCTTCGTCACCGGCCAGACCAACAAGATGATCTCCTCAAGGCTGCCTGCCCAGTACATGGCGGAGATCGCGTCGGAACGCCTGGCTGAACAGTGGATCCCCGACGAGCGGGAGTTGTGGTCCCTCGACCGCCTCCCCGACTTTCTGGCCGCGCGTCGGCGCTTGCTGGCCAACGTCCTCAACGAACTGCTGGGGCTTCCCCGCTACGACGCGCAGGCCGCCCACCGGGACGCCGACGAGCTGCCCGCCGACGAGGAGTTGATCGCGGAGGACCCGGCCGCGCCCACTTTGATCGGGGCGGAAGTCCAAAAGATCCGTACGGAGCAGGGGGTCGAGATCCACGCGGTCTACGAGGGCCGACGTACCAACGCCTACTACGACCCCTCGTCCCGCACGGTGACAATTCCCTCCGGTCCTGGCCGCGGCGAGTACGAGACCCCCAGCGGGGCGGCAGTCGCCGTGGTGCGCGCCCTCAACCCGCACGTCAATCCGAATCGCAACGGGTGGTCGTTCTGGACCGTCACCGCTACGGGGCAACTGCTGCAGAGCATCCGGTAGCGAACAGTCCCTCTGCTTCGACGCCTGGTACCGGCCCGGTGAGGTCGGGGTCGCCGAACTCCGTGCGCAGGGTCCGGAAGGCGGTCACCTTGTCCGCGCCGAAGCGGCGGACGTGGGCGGCGTACTCGTCGGGGGAGAGGGACGCCGACGGCCTGGACTTGGTGTGGAACTTGTCCGCGTACATCACCAGCTTTTCCTCCTCCGTGACTGCCAGGTAGTCGGCGGGAGGGAGGGGCAGGCCCTGGCTCACGATGTCGTGCCGCGTGAGGCCCACTCCGGTGTGGTGGGAGCAGAAGCGGCGGAGGGTTTCGGGGAAGCCCTCCGCTTCGAGGATCTCGTGGCCGAGCAGTCCGGGCCGGATGTAGTTCGCGTGGTCCAGCCGTCCGTCGTCCGTAACAACCGTTCAGGCGGCTGAGCCGAGCAGTTCCCGCAACGCCCTTGTTCACGCGATCGGATGGTGCTTCGGGGAGTGGGCACCTGCCCGGTCTGCGGGCCGTTCGAGCTGGTGACAGGACTTGTTGTCCATTCTCAGCACGGTAACGGGAGCACACCATGGGACTGACCTTCCGCCGCAACCCGGACGGCACGACGACCGGGCGCAACGAGGCCAACGGCTTCACCGTGACGCATGCCGAAGAAGAAGAGGTGAAGCGGCAGTTGTACGAGGACGCCGGATGGGAGTACACGTCACCTCCGCCTCCGGTCCCGCCCGGGTTCCATCGGTTCTCCTTGGTGCACGACGAGTTCCGGGCCTCCGGGTTCGGGGACGAAAGGTATGCGGGACTGCGGGCGCGTCCGCCGGAGGGGTGCGTGCCGGTCGACTGGGGGTGCTTCGCCTTGGAGTGCGAGCGGCCGGGAAAGACGCTCATGGACGCGGTCGCCGGTACCGTCGCGGAGGTCCGCCGAGAGCACGGCCTGGTGATGAACAGCCTGGGTGTCGAGAAGCCCCAGGAATGGTTCGACGCGGACAACAAGAACGGATACGCGGCGAAGATCGCCGCGCACCTGGTGCTGATGGCCGCCGACCGCGCCCGACTGCTCGGGTACGGGCGCAAGGACGTGGTCCGGCTACTCGACGCCACGGGGATCGAGTAGCCGGTGGGTGGGACAGCAAGCCCTGAACTCCAGCGACTGGTTCAGGACCTGGGCTTCGGAGAGGGCCTTCGGGCAGACGCCGAGGGACATGAAGGGTGCGCCTCAGGCCAGGGCGGCCGGCCCCGGGACGAAGTCCGGGTCCACCTGGGCGGCCAGGTCCTCGCCCGTGCGCGCGTCCGCCCACGCCCGGGCGTTGCGCAAGTGGAACTCGACGGCGTGCCGGTGGAGCCGGTCCCGG
>KL569204.1:18161-20547 GCA_000715635.1 Streptomyces violaceus
GGGCGTTGCGCAAGTGGAACTCGACGGCGTGCCGGTGGAGCCGGTCCCGGTCGCGGGGGTGGGAGTCGACCGTCTCGCGGAGGATGTCGAGGGCGTGGCGGTTGTGCGGTTCCAGGGACGCCAGGGCGTCCGGGCCGTCCTGCACGCGGCCCTGTTCGGCCGAGCGGACCCAGGGGGAGTGGACCAGGTGGGTCAGGAGGTCGTCCCCTACATGTTCCTTGAGGAAGAGCATGTCGTCTTCGCAGGTCACCTTGTTGCCGACGACCGCGATGCGGATGCCGAACCGCTCCGCGTGGTCGCGGTACTGGCGGTAGACCGAGACGCCCTTGCGGGTGGGTTCGGCCACCAGGAAGGTGATGTCGAAGCGGGTGAACAGGCCGGAGGCGAAGGCGTCCGCGCCCGCCGTCATGTCGACCACGACGTATTCGCCGGGGCCGTCCAGCAGGTGGCCGAGGTACAGCTCGACCGCGCCGAGCTTGGAGTGGTAGCAGGCAACGCCCAGGTCGGACTCGTCGAACTCGCCCGTGACCATCAGGGGTACGCCGCCCGCGCGGCCGACGTGCCGGGCGTGGAGTTCGTCGTCGCCGAGCGGACGCAGGAGGCGGGAGCCGCGTCCTGGGGGAGTGGTCTTGATCATCGCATCGCGGGAGGTGATGCGGGGGTTCGTGCCGCGCAGGTAGTCCTTGATCGAGGACAGGTGGGCGCCCAGGGGAGGGGCGGACTTCTCCTGCCCGCCGAGCGCCTCGGCCAGGTGCTGGTTGATGTCGCCGTCGATGGCGAGGACCGGGGCGCCGGAGCGCGCCAGGTGGCGGGAGAAGAGTGCCGACAGCGTGGTCTTGCCGCTGCCGCCCTTGCCGACGAACGCGATCCTCACGGCCGCTCCACCTTTTTGAAAATGGATGTCATGTGGTTAGGTTTAGGGAGTGATCGCCGCCACTGTCAAATTGCTTGGGCCGTATGGGACTTGCCGTCCGCCCGGGGCGCGGCTCACCCGGCCGATCATGCTCGTCCGCTTGATGCATATGCTGTGCAAGTGCGTCCCCACAGCATCAAGAGCCGCCCCCGGTTCCTCGCCGCCCTCGTCCTCGTCCCCTGCCTGGCCGGCTGCTTCGCCTCCCCTGGAGGGGAGTCGTCGTCGGACGGTGGGCAGCCGGGCTCCCGGCTGCGCGTCGCCCTCGCCTTCCCGCCGGCCGAGAACTTCTCGCCGTACGGAGCGGACGCCACGCTCCTCAGCCGCCTCGGCGTCACCGAGGGCCTGACCGCCCTGGACGCCAACGGTGCCGCGGCCCCCGCATTCGCCGAGTCCTGGCGCCGCGAGAACGACCGCACCTGGCGGTTCACCCTGCGCGAGGCCACCTTCCAGGACGGTGCGGACGTCACCCCGTCCGCCGTGGCCGCGGCTCTCACCCGCGCCACGAAGGCGAAGCCCGCGCCCGCCGCCCTCGCCGGTGTCACCCTCGATGCGAAGGCCGACGGTGACCGCGGCATACGTATCACCACGGCCGCGGCCGATCCCGTCCTGCCCATGCGTCTGTCCAGCCCGAGCCTCGCGATCCTCTCCCCGAAAGCGTACGGCGAGAAGGGCAATCCCGACCCGGTCGGAACCGCCACCGGACCCTTCGAGATCACGAAGGTGGGCGGCGGCGGCTCCGCCACCCTCGACCGCTTCGACGACTACTGGGGCGGCCGCGCCCAGGCCTCCGGCATCGACGCCCGCTTCGTCAAGGACGGCACCGCACGCGCCAACGCGGTCCGCACCGGCGACGTCGATATCGCCGAGGCGATCCCCGTCGCCCAGGCCGCCACGCTCGACAAGGCGACCCTGAAGGAAGCCGGCACCACCCGCACCACCAGCCTGCAGCTCAACACCAGGACCGGTCCCTTCAAGGACCCGAAGCTGCGCGCCGCCGCCCGCACGGCGATCGACTCCTCCACCATCGTCAAGGGCGTCTTCGAGGGGTACGCCGACCCGGGCGCGGGGATCTTCGGTCCCGCCGTCACCTGGGCCGAGAGCAAGCGGGTGAAGCCGGCCGGACGTGCGGACGCCGCCAAGCCCGACGGCGAGCGGATCACCCTCGCCACCTACGACAACCGGCCCGAGCTGCCCGAGGCCGCCCAGGTGGTGCAACAGCAGCTGGAGAAGGCCGGCTTCACGGTGAAGCTGGAAGTGCGCGAGTACTCACGGCTGGAGAGCGACGCCCTCTCCGGGAAGTTCGACGCGTTCATCGGCGCCCGCAACAGCCTCCTCGACACCGGCGACCCCGTCGGCGTCCTCGGCAGCGACTACACCTGCGACGGCGGCTACAACCTGGCCCTGCTGTGCGACAAGAACGTCGACCGGGCCGTCACCAAGGCCGACGGGACCGACGGCACCGGTGAGCGGCAG
>KL569204.1:20737-23463 GCA_000715635.1 Streptomyces violaceus
CGCCGAGGCCGCGATTCTCGGTACGGACGCCGTCGTGCCGCTGGCCCACCAGCAGATCATCGCCGGCGTCTCCACCAAGGTTCGGGGCGTCGTCCTCGACCCCTACGAGCGGACCCTGGTGGGCACCGGCACGCGTCGCTGAGGCTCTTTCACGCCGGCAGCTTCGTGTCCACCACGCAGCTGATCTCGACCAACTGTCCGGGGAAGGTCAGTTCGGTGACGCCGAGGGCCGTGCTGGCCGGGCGATGGGCGCCGAAATACGCCCGGTTGGCTTTGGCCAGCACATCGGCGTGGCCCACCAGGTCCACCGCGTACAGCGTCTGGGAGACGACCTGGTTGCGCGTGACGCCGTAGTGGGCCAGGACCTTGTCGATGTTGACGTGGGTCTGCTCGAGCTGGGTGGCCCAGTCGTCCTCGGGGCGGAAGCCGCCCGCCTCGTCGAACGCGAGCTGCCCCGAGACATGGATCAGGTCGCCGGACCTGATCGCCTGCGCGTAGCCGAAGTGGGGCTCGGCCGGAATGCCGTGGTCGTAGACATCGGGAGTCGTCACAGTTCCTGTCCTTCCGTCGAGCACGCACCTACGCGCTCTCTTGCGGTTACTCGGGAACTGTAGGAGAGTGACCGCCGACCTGGAAGAACGCACTTTTCGGTGACTGGGGAACCACATGGTGACCAAGCAGGAGTTGAGCGGTCTGCCCGAGGACGCGGATCTGCGGCGGGCGGACTCGCTGGCGCGCGAGATCTTCTCGGACGTCGCCAACAAGTGGGCGCTGCTGATCATCGAGGCCCTCGGTGAGCGCACCCTGCGCTTCAGCGAGTTGCGCGACGAGGTCGAGGGCGTCAGCCACAAGATGCTCACCCAGAACCTGCGGATGCTGGAGCGCAACGGCCTGGTCGACCGGAAGGTGTACCCCACCGTGCCGCCGAAGGTCGAGTACACGCTCACCGAGCCGGGCCGGGCTCTGCGCGCCACGGTCGACCTGCTCTGCGGCTGGACCCACCAGTACCTCGGTCATATCGAGACGGCGCGAGGGCGGTTCGAAGCCTGACCGGCCGGGGCGTCAGCTCGCGACCAGTTCCCGCACCTGCCGCCGGGCCGCGGTCTCCTCGACTCGCGACGTCCGGTACAGCCACAGCACGTCACGCCCGAACGACCACACCAGCAGGCCCAGGGCCAGGGCGGCGACCCCGAAGTTGCCCGCGTACGGCAGCAGATCGGCGCCCGCCACCAACAGGAGCACGCCCTGAAGGGCCGCGACCGTCTTGCGGGCGGTGCTCGGCGGGAGGGCGGCGGTCAGCCAGGGCCAGACCCGCGCGGCGGCGACGAAGACGTACCGCATACCGCCGATCAGCAGCACCCACGGGCCCTGTTCCATCGACACGTACACGCTCAGCACCAGGATCAGGAACGCGTCGACCTCCATGTCGAAGCGCGCGCCCAGCGCCGTCGAGGTGCCGGTGCGGCGGGCCACCTTGCCGTCGACGCCGTCGAGGATCAGGGCGACCGCCGTCAGGCCGACGAACAGTGACACGGGCGGCGAGCTCTGGAAGGAGTCCGCGACGAGCGCCGTGACCCCGCCGACGAGGGTGGCGCGGCCGAGGGTGACGCGGTTGGCCGCGCCGAAGGAGCGCAGCCGGGAGCGGTGCAGGGCCCGGGAGAGCACCGCCCAGGTGGCGAGGGCGAACGCGAGGCCGGTCAGCCAGCCCGCCGGGCCCATCCCGATCGCCGTGCCGATCAGGGCGAGCAGCAGGATCTGCACTCCCGCCCCGAGGGCGGTCTCCTGCTGTACGAGCCTCGCGTCGTAAGTGTTGTTCAGGGCCACCGAACACCCTCCGGCCGTGTGACAGAGTCGATCAACGCCGCTACCTTGTGCGCGGCCTGTGCACCCCTCGGTACGCAAGCAGCTTCCCGATCGTTCAGGAGGACTTCGATGAAGCACACCGCACGGTCGTTCTGGATCGACTCGCCTGGGCGAGGGGAGATCCGGGACGTCACCCTGCCGGAGCCCTGCGAGGGCGAGGTGCTGGTCCGCACGCTGTATTCCGGAGTGAGCCGCGGCACGGAGACGCTCGTCTTCCGCGGCGGCGTGCCCGTCAGCCAGCACACGGCCATGCGGGCACCGTTCCAGGAGGGCGACTTCCCGGGCCCCGTGAAGTACGGCTACCTCAACGTCGGCCTGGTGGAGGAAGGGCCCGAGGAGCTGGCCGGCCGTACGGTGTTCTGCCTCTATCCGCACCAGAGCCGGTACGTCGTCCCGGCGCATGCCGTCACACCCGTACCGGACACCGTGCCGGCCGAACGGGCCGTGCTCGCCGGGACCGTGGAGACCGCCGTCAACGCCCTGTGGGACGCCGCGCCCCTGGTCGGCGACCGGATCGCCGTGGTCGGCGGCGGCATGGTCGGCTGCTCGGTGGCCGCCCTGCTCGCCCGGTTCCCCGGCGTCCGCGTCCAGCTGGTCGACGCCGACCCGTCCCGTGCCGCCATCGCCGAGGCCCTGGGCGTCGGCTTCGCCACCCCCGCCGACGCCGAGGGCGAGTGCGACCTGGTCGTCCACGCCAGCGCCACCGAGCAGGGCCTCGCCAGGTCCCTGGAACTCCTCACCGACGAGGGGACCGTGCTCGAACTGAGCTGGTACGGCGACCGGCGGATCAGTCTGCCGCTCGGCGAGGCCTTCCACTCCCGGCGCCTCGTCATCCGCTCCAGCCAGGTCGGCACCGTCTCCCC
>KL569204.1:23746-24599 GCA_000715635.1 Streptomyces violaceus
GAGGAGCTGCCGGACGTGCTGCCGAGGCTCGCCTCCGGCGAGATCCCCGCCCTGTGTCACCGCGTCCGCTATGACGAGAGCGATTGACGCATCGGCTGACGATTCGTTCCATCCGGTACGACATCGGTACGCCAAGAGCGCCTGACCTGAGAAAAAGCCGTAGCCGAGGCTGAACAGGGGAAGGCAAGGAGCCGTATTACCCGGCATCCCCGGCAGCCAACAGCGGGGGAGCAGACGCGCCGCACCTGGAGGGTCGTCCGTTGTTCAGCATCACCGTCCGCGATCACATCATGATCGCCCACAGCTTCCGTGGCGACGTCTTCGGACCGGCGCAGCGCCTGCACGGGGCCACGTTCCTCGTGGACGCCACGTTCCGGCGCGAGCAGCTGGACGAGGACAACATCGTCGTCGACATCGGGCTGGCCACCCAGGAACTCGGAGCCGTTGTCAGCGAGCTGAACTACCGCAACCTCGACAACGAACCCGACTTCGCCGGTGTCAACACCTCCACGGAGTTCCTCGCCAAGGTCATCGCCGACCGGCTCGCCGAGCGCATCCACAAGGGGGCGCTGGGCGAGGGCGCCAAGGGCATCGCGGGCCTGTCCGTCACCCTGCACGAGTCGCACATCGCCTGGGCGAGTTACGAGCGTGCGCTGTGACCGACACGACCATCGAGCGGCCCGGGCAGACCGGACCACGCCTGAACTATGTTCCGGTGCAGCACGCCGCCCTGAAGAACGCCGAGATCATCCCCATGTCCCTGCGCACCGTGCACTTCGTGCTCCCGGGCGGCATCGACGACCCGGCAGCGCCCAGCGGCGGCAACGCCTACGACCGGCGTGTCTGCCTGGAC
>KL569204.1:24805-25255 GCA_000715635.1 Streptomyces violaceus
CGACCGGCGTGTCTGCCTGGACCTGCCCGGCTTCGGCTGGCAGGTCACCAAGCACGCCGTCGCCGGTGACTGGCCCCGGCCGGGGGCTGCGGCCCGTACGGAACTGGCCCGCGCCCTGAGCGAACTGCCGGACGGTGCCGCCGTCCTGCTCGACGGCCTGGTGGCCTGCGGGGTCCCGGAGATCGTCGTGCCGGAGGCGGAACGGCTGCGCATGGCCGTCCTCGTCCACCTCCCGCTCGGCGACGAGACGGGGCTCGACCCGGCCGTGGCCGCCGAACTGGACGCCAAGGAGCGGGCGGTGCTGCGGGCGGTGCCGGCGGTCATCGCCACCAGCGACTGGGCGGTCCGCCGCCTGGTCGCCCACCACGGCCTTCCCCCGGAGCGGGTCCACGTCGCGGCCCCGGGTGCCGACATCGCACCCCTCGCGCCCGGCACCGACGGTGTCTCGCG
>KL569204.1:25462-25773 GCA_000715635.1 Streptomyces violaceus
AGGCGCTGGCCACGGTGACCGACCTGCGGTGGAGCTGCGTCTTCGTCGGCAGCCTCACCCAGGAGCCCGAGTACGTCGCCCATCTGCGGTCCCTCATCGCCGAGCACGGCCTCGAGGACCGGCTGGAGCTGGCGGGCCCGAAGTCCGGCGCCGCACTCGACGCCAGTTACGCCACCGCCGACCTGATGGTCCTCACCTCCTACGCCGAGACCTACGGCATGGCCGTCACCGAGGCACTGGCCCGGGGCATCCCGGTCATGGCCACGGACGTGGGCGGGCTCCCCGAGGCGGTCGGCCGCGCCCCCGACGGC
>KL569204.1:25980-26387 GCA_000715635.1 Streptomyces violaceus
GGATGTAAGGCGTCGTCTCAAGGCCGCCGCCCGCAGTCGCCGCGCCTCCCTCGGCGGCTGGGCGACGACCGCACAGAGCCTGGCGGCGGTACTGCGCCGGCTTCCGACCGAACCCCGGAGGGCCGCATGACGAACCCGGCGACGACCCAGCAGAGCGGGGCGATTCCGACGCAGCCCGGGCCGAGAGAGGTTGCCGAGTCGAAGGAGGCCGTCATGTCGGCGGACGCCACGGTTCCGAAGCCGGGTGACACCGTGGCGGCACCCGGTGACGCGGTGATCGCGTGGGCGGGTGACGCCCTCATGGCGGGCGCCGACGGCGCCGTCATCCCGGGCGCCGGCCCCAGCGGCACACCCGGCTCGCGGCCCACCGTGAAGCTGCGCGAGGCCGACCCCGAGGATCCGCCCCG
>KL569204.1:26668-27194 GCA_000715635.1 Streptomyces violaceus
GCCGGGGAAGTCGGGCGGTGTCGCCATCCACGACCTGGGCTGCGGCACCGGGTCGATGGGCCGCTGGCTCGCCCCCCGCCTGGACGGTGCCCAGCACTGGGTCCTGCACGACCGCGATCCCTACCTGCTGCACTTCGCCGCCGTCGCCTCCCCGCGTTCCGCCGCCGACGGCAGCCGGGTCTCGGTGGAGACGCGGCGCGGTGATGTCGCCCGCCTCACGCCGGACGCCCTGAAGGGCGCGTCCCTGGTGACGGCGTCCGCGCTGCTGGACGTCCTCACCCGTGAGGAGATCGACACCCTCGCCGCCGCCTGCGCCGGAGCCGGCTGCCCCGCCCTGCTGACGCTGTCCGTCGCCGGGCGCGTCGAACTGACCCCGTCCCACCCGCTGGACACGGAGATCGCCCAGGCGTTCAACGAGCACCAGCGCCGCGACGGCCTGCTCGGCCCGGACGCGGTCACGGCGGCGGCCGAGGCGTTCTCCGAACAGGGCGCTACCGTGCGGCTGCACCCGAGCCCCTGGCGGCTC
>KL569204.1:27389-27965 GCA_000715635.1 Streptomyces violaceus
ACCGAACAGTGGCTGCGCGGCTGGGTCGGCGCCGCCGTCGAGCAGCGCCCCGACCTGCGCGAGCGTGCCGACGCCTATCTGACCGAACGCCTGGCGGCCTGCGCCGCCGGCCAGTTGCGCGTCATCGTCCACCACACCGATCTCCTTGCCCTGAGCCGTCCGGCGGGCGGAGCGTCATGAGCCCCCAGGCGACGGGGACACGTCCGCGACCGACGTCCCTCGAGAGCGACCGGCTGCCCCGGAGCGGCGGCAGCGGGAGTCCGCTCGGGGAACCCGATGCTCCGGCACCGGAGGCTTCCCGCCCTGCCGGTTCCCCGTCGCCCGGCCCGATCCGGGCCGCCCTGGCCCGGATCGGCTCCCGCAAGGTCCGTACACATCTCGGCACCCTCGCCGGAGTCGCCATCCTCGGTGTGCTGTTGTGGCGGCTCGGTACCGGTGTCTTCCTGGACGGGCTGAGCCGGATCGACGGGACGTCGTTGCTGCTGGCGCTCGGGATCGGGCTCGTCACCACGGTGTTCAGCGCGTGGCGGTGGGCGCTCGTGGCCAGGGGGCTCAGGATCCGGCTGCCGTTCGGAT
>KL569204.1:28214-31677 GCA_000715635.1 Streptomyces violaceus
CCGTTCGGACCGGCCGTCGCCGACTACTACCGCGCGCTGTTCCTCAACGCGGCGCTGCCCGGCGGCGTCCTCGGCGACGTGCACCGGGCGGTTCGGCACGGGCAGAGCGAGGGTGACCTGGGCCGGGGCGTGAAGGCGGTCGTTCTGGAACGGGCCGCCGGTCAGATCGCGCTGTTCGCCGCCGGGGCCGTGGTGCTGCTGACCATGCCGTCCCCCGTGCTCGACGAGGCCCGGCACATCGCCCCGCTCGCGGCCCTGGCCGCGGTCGGCGCCCTCGCGGTCCTCCTCGCCCTGCGCATGAACCGGGCGGCGCCCTCACGCCGGGGCCGGAAGCTGCGCGGGGTCCTCGCGGAGGCACGCGAAGGTCTGCTGTCCCGCCGCAACGGGCCCGGAGTCATTGTCTCCTCCGTGGTCGTTCTGGCAGGTTACGTCGCCATGTTCGTACTCGCCGCCCGCGTCGCCGGGGCCACCGCCTCGGTGGCCGTCCTGCTGCCCCTCGCGGTCCTCGCGCTGCTGGCGATGGGACTGCCGCTGAACGTCGGCGGCTGGGGGCCGAGGGAGGGCGTCACCGCCTGGGCGTTCGGCGCCGCGGGTCTGGGCGCCGGCCGGGGACTCGCCGTCGCGGTCGTCTACGGGGTGCTCAGCCTCGCGGCGAGCCTGCCCGGGCTGATCGTGCTCGTCGCCCGCTGGTACACCGGCCTGCGCGGCCGGTCCCGGGCCGCCGCTGCACCGGCCCCGGGACCCGGCCACGGGCCCACAGGTGACTACCCGTCGGAGGTCAGCGTCGAGAAATACGCCCCGAAGGAATCCGCAAGGCTCGCCAGGAGTTCCTTCCCCTTTTCCGCCGAACCCAGCGAAGGACGGCCGATGACACCGGAATCGGTATAGCCGGACATGCCGAGGGTGAGCAGATGACGCCGGTCGTCAGCGACGAAATCGGAGGTCTCATAACCGGGTCGGAGCATTTCGGGATGAGCGTGCAGAAGGATGGAGGTTTCTATTTCCCCCGCGTGCATGTCGGTGAGCAGCGAGGTGACCACACCCGCCCGCTCCCGCGCCTCCTCCCAGTCCTCCGGGGCCGGGAAGAGCGCCATCCGCTCGCCGCGGGCGGAGGACTCCTGAACGACGTTGCCCAGTACGTAGTTTCCGCCGTGCCCGTTGACCACCACCAGGGCGTCGACGCCGGACCGGCGAAGCGAAGCCGCTATGTCCCGTACCACCGCATGAAGGGTCACCGAGGAGATGCTGACGGTCCCCGGCCAGGCCGCGTGCTCGTGCGAGCACGAGATCGTCACCGGAGGAAGGAGGTGCACCGGGTACGCGCCGGCTATCTCCCGCGCGACGGCACAGGCGACGAGCGTGTCGGTCGCGAGAGGAAGAAACGCACCGTGCTGCTCGAAGCTCCCCACGGGAAGCACCGCGACCTGCCGTGAGACACCGGCGCCCCGCGTCCGTACGTCTTCCGTGGTGTCCGCCGGCACCAGATCACTCATCACGTCACGGCCTTTCGTCTCTGCTTAGGAACTCGAGAATCATGACAGAAAAAATTGGTGTACTCGGCAAGAAGTCACCGCAGCGGACCGGCGTGGAACGCGTCGTGAATGCGCCCTTGCCCACCGTGTACGGGAAATTCCAGGCGGTCGGATACCTGGACCACGACCGCGGTGACGAACAGGTGGCGCTGGTCTACGGCGAGCTCGGCACGGACGACGTCCTCATCCGGCTGCACTCGGAGTGCCTGACGGGCGACGCCTTCGGCTCCCAGCACTGCGAGTGCGGCGACCAGCTCGACGCCGCCCTGCGCGCGGTCGTCGCCGAAGGGGCCGGTGTCGTCGTCTACCTCAGAGGGCATGAAGGCCGTGGCATCGGCCTGCTCGCCAAGCTGCGCGCGATGGCCCTGCAGGCGGAGGGCCTGGACACCGTCGAGGCCAACCTCGCCCTGGGGCTTCCGGTCGACGCCCGTGACTACGGGGTGGCCGCCCGGATCCTGGACGACCTGGGCGTGAAGTCCGTCCGCCTGATGTCCAACAACCCGCGCAAGCGCGATGCCCTGGTGAGCCACGGCATCAAGGTCGCCGAGCAGGTGCCGCTGCTGATCCCGCCGTGCGAGAACAACATCACCTATCTGCGGACGAAGCGGGAGCGTCTCGACCACCACCTGCCTCATCTGGACGCGGTGGTCAGCTCCTCCTGAGGCGCCGGGTGCCCGCAGCGGCGGGCTCCGGTTCTCCTCGGCGTGACCTGGGCGCATTCGTGCGCGACCCGCGGGCGGGCCGCGTACGCTTCGTGGACGTCAGCCCCTTGAGCGTCGGCCCTCAGCGGCCGACGCCTCACGTCCGGAGGCCCACCTGGTATGAGCGAGCTCCATCTGTGGCTGCGCCACGAGGACCGAACGACCGAGCGACGCACACCGATCGTGCCCGACGACGCCCGGCGGCTCGTCGGGAACGGAGTGGAACTGACCGTCGAGGAGTCCCCGCAGCGGGTCTTCCCGATCGAGGAGTACGAGGCGGCCGGCTGCCGCGTCGCGCCCGCGGGTTCCTGGGTGACGGCGCCGCGGGACGCCGTCGTGCTCGGTCTGAAGGAACTGCCCGGAGACCCGTCCGGACTGACGCACCGGCACATCTTCTTCGGCCACGCCTACAAGGGTCAGCCGGGAGCGGCGGACCTGCTGCGCCGGTTCGCGGCCGGGGGCGGGGCGCTGTTCGACCTGGAGTACCTGGTGGACGACACCGGGCGGCGGCTCGCCGCCTTCGGTTTCTGGGCCGGCTATCTGGGCGCCGCCCTCGCGGTGCTCCAGCACCGGGGCCGGCTGCGGGCACCGCTGACGCCCACCACCAAGGACGAGCTGGACGAGATCCTCAAGCCCGCTGCCGACGACGCCGAGTTCACCGGCCTGGTCATCGGCGCCCTGGGGCGCAGCGGCCGCGGTGCCCGGGTGGCGTTCACCGCCGCCGGCGTCGACCCGACCTGCTGGGACCTCGCCGAGACCCGCGACCTGGACCGCCACGCTCTGCTGGAGCACGACGTGATGGTGAACGCGGTGCTCGCCACCACCCCCGTCCCGCCCTTCCTCCGCGAGCAGGACCTCGACACCCCGGACCGCCGGCTGCGCACCCTGTGCGACGTGACCTGCGACGTCGGCTCCCCGCTCAACGTCCTTCCGGTGTACGACGACACCACCGACTGGGACGAGCCCGTACGCCGGCTGCGCGCCGCACCCCCGCTCGACCTGATCGCCATCGACAACCTCCCCTCCCTGCTGCCGCTGGAGTCCAGCGCCGACTTCTCGGCCGCCCTGTATCCCCATCTCCTCGACTTCGCCGTCGCCGGGCCCTGGGGACGCTGCCTGGACCGGTTCCGGCAGGCCTGCCGTGAACACGGACTTGCCGAGGGGGAGTTCCACGAGGGGGAGCTCCATGACCACTGACCCGGTACCCGCGAGGGGCACCGTCCACTGGAT
>KL569204.1:31869-32866 GCA_000715635.1 Streptomyces violaceus
CTCCACCGGCAGCGGACTGGCCGCGCTGTGCGACATCGCCGAGCGCGTACGGCTCTGGCACCGCACCGAGAGCCGCGCGGCCGACGCCCTGAACCGGCTGGGCCTCGCCGGACGGGCCGAGCCCCGTGCGTACACGCTGCTCACGCTCGCCGCCGAACTCGCGCCCGGCGACATCGTGGTGTCCATGTTGCCCGCGCCGGAACACGCGCCGCTGCTCGCCGAGTGTGTACGGCGGGGAGCGCACTTCGCCTGCTCCAGCTACGTGTCGGAGGCGGTGCTGGAGCAGGTGCCCGCCGCCGTGAAGGCCGGGGTCGTCGTCCTCACCGAGGCCGGGCTCGACCCGGGTATCGACCACCTCTTCGCGCACGCCCTCGTCGCCCGGGCCCGGGACGCCATCGGCGACGGGACGCCCGCCTCGTACACCCTCACCTCGTACTGCGGCGGTGTCCCCGCCGTCCCGAACGACTTCACGTACCGCTTCAGCTGGGCACCCGCGGGCGTCCTCAACGCCCTGCGCTCCCCGGCCCGTTACATCGAGGGCGGTGCCGAGACCGTCGCCGACCGTCCGTGGGAGGCGACCCGGCGGCATGTCGTCGAAGGGGAGACGTTCGAGGTCTATCCCAACCGCGACAGCGTCCCGTTCGTCGCGCAGTACGAACTCCCCGAGGCCTGGACGCCGCGGACGTTCGTACGCGGCACCCTGCGTCTGGAGGGCTGGCTGCGGGCCTGGGACGGTGTCTTCGAGGAGCTGAAGCGGGGCGACGACACCCGGATCGCCGCCCTGGCTCAGGAGCTGGCCGCCGCCCACCCCACCACGGATGACGACCGTGACCGGGTCGTTCTCGCCGTGTCGCTGGAGGTACGGGCCGAGACGGGGCGGACCTGGGCCGGCGGCTACCTCCTCGACCTGGTGGGCGACGCCCGGGAGAGCGCGATGGCCCGCTGCGTCTCGCGCACCCTCGCCCTGGGCGTCCGGCACGTCCTGGACGGATCCCTG
>KL569204.1:33193-33311 GCA_000715635.1 Streptomyces violaceus
CGGCCCGGTCCGAACAGTGGCTGCGTGAACTCGCCCAGGACGGAGTCGAGTTCGCTCTGCGCTTGGACCAGTAGCGGGGCTCAGCCCGACAAGGCCTCGTGGACCAGCCTCTTCAGGT
>KL569204.1:33609-39478 GCA_000715635.1 Streptomyces violaceus
CCTCTTCAGGTCCCGGAACACCGTGTGCGAGGTCCGGGGCCGCACCTGCGTCATGAACTGCACCGTCAGGTCGCGGCCCGGGTCCACCCAGAACGTCGTCGTCGCCACCCCGCTCCAGCCGTAGGCGCCGAGTCCGGACGGCGCGAGTGTGCGGGACGGGTCGATGACCACGGAGCAGTTGAGGCCGAAGCCGACCCCATCGTTACCCGGCTCGTCGTGGGCGGGACGGCTGCCGAAGGCGCGCAGGTCGGCGTTGCCGGGCAGGTGGTTGCGGGTCATCAGGTCCACGGTCCCGGGCGCGAGGAGCCGGACGCCGTCGAGTTCGCCGCGGCGGCGCAGCAACTCCATGAAGCGGTGGTAGTCGTGGGCGGAGGCCACCATGCCGCCGCTGCCCGACAGGAACCGCGGCCGGCCGCGCAGGGGCAGCCCCGGGATCGGCGCGATGCCGCCGCCCTCCTGCTCGCCGTACATCTCCGACAGCCGGGGCGCCTGCTCGTCCGTGACGTGGAAGCCCGCGTCCGTCATGCCGAGGGGGCCGAAGATCCGCTCGGCACAGAACACGTCGAGCGGCTGCCCCGACACGACCTCGATGATCCGGCCCAGGACGTTGCTGGCCACCGAGTAGTTCCACTGGGTGCCCGGCTCGAACTGCAGCGGCAGACTCGCGTACACCTCGATGGTCTCGGCCAGGTCGGCGCCCGGCGGCACCGACGACTCCAGGCCGGCCGCGCGGTACAGGGCGTCGACGGGGTGGGTGTGGTAGAAGCCGAAGGTCAGACCCGAGGTGTGGGTCATCAGATGCCGGACGAGTATGGGGCCGTCGGCCGGGCGGGTCCGTAGGTCGGCCCCGGAGTCACTGACGTACACGCGGGGCTCGGCGAAGGCCGGCAGATGGTCGGCGACCGGGTCGTCCAGCGACAGCCGGCCCTCCTCCACCAGCAGCAGTGCGGCGACCGCGGTGACCGGCTTCGTCATGGAGTAGACCCGCCACAGCGTGTCGGGCTCGACCGGGAGCCCGGCCGCGATGTCGCGCAGCCCGTGCGTCGCGAGGTGTGCGACGCGTCCGGTGCGGGCGACGGACACGAGGAAGCCCGGCAGCCGCCCCTCGTCGACCAGTCCGGCGAAGTGCCGGTCCATGCGGTCCAGCACCCGCGGATCCAGCCCCGCCTCACCCGGATCGACCTCTTGTCGCAGCTGTGCCATCGCTCTTCCTCCGTCGCGCTCGTCGAGGTGAGATCCGGCATACCCCGCCCGGACCGTGCAGGAACAGGTGAATGTCAGAGCTCACCGGTACCGTCGAACGGGATGGCCGCAGCCTGTCCGAGATCAGGTCCGACACTCCGGAGAGCAGCTCATGAGGATCCACATCACCAGCGTCTTCGTCGACGACCAGGAAAAAGCGCGGAGCTTCTACACCGACGTGCTGGGCTTCGTGAAGAAGCATGACGTCCCGGTGGGGACCGACCGGTGGCTGACCGTGGTGTCGCCGGAGGACCTCGACGGGACCGAGCTGCTCCTCGAGCCTTCGGGCCATCCGGCGGTGCAGCCGTACAAGACGGCGCTGGTCGAGGACGGCATCCCGGCCGCCTCGTTCGCCGTGGACGACGTGCACGCGGAGTACGAGCGGCTGCGCGGGCTCGGGGTGCGGTTCACGCAGGAGCCGACGGAGATGGGCCCGCTCACCACCGCGGTGCTGGACGACACCTGCGGCAACCTCATCCAGATCGTGCACACCAAGTCCTGAGAGACACGGCTTAGGCCGCGGGGTGCAGGTCCGATGGCCGATGACTCCGTGGCGGTCGGCTTCCTAAGCTGCGAGACGGGTCGCCGTCGCAGCCCAGGACGCCACGAGAAGAGGTCGCCATGCCCGTGAACGGTCGTAGCCACATCCGCGTCGCCCGTCCCTCCCGAAACCTCGCTGCGGCCGAGCGGTTCTGGCGCGAGGGGCTCGGGCTCGACGTGGTGTGGCGGGCCGAGGGCGGGGGCGAACCGGGGGAGCACGACCTGCTGATGCTCGGGTGGCCCGACGCCGACTGGCATCTGGAGCTCGTGTACGAGGCCGCCCGGCCGGTCGAGCCCCGCCCCACCGAGGAGGACCTGCTCGTGATCTACGCCGACGGCCCGGTCCCGGACGATCTGATCACCCGCTTGGAGCAGCACGGCGGCAAGCGGGTGGAATCCCCCAACCCCTACTGGAACGAGTGGGGCGTCACCATCGAGGACCCCGACGGCTACCGGCTCGTGCTGTGCCGCCGGGGCTGGTCCAACAGGTGAACTCCACGGGGCCCCGGATCGACTCCCTCAGGGGCGCGGGGAACTGCGCGATCAGCCCCCACTCAGCCGCACCCGACCGATCCGCAGCCGGGCCCCCGAAAGGACCCGACGGGGGGGTGGCCTCAAGCCGTCACCTTCTCCGGCTGCACAGTTCCCCGAGCGGCACGCTCACCGAGCACCTCCGTGGGAACCCGGTTCGTCTCACGCGCGGACAGCGCCGCGATCACCGGCGGCACGCACAGCGCCGCCGTGAACAGCGCCACCGCCGACCAGTCGTCGCCGTCCGGCCCGGCGATCTGCGCGGCGAACGTCACCGCGAAACCGGCCGCGGCGAAACCGATCTGCGTGCCGATGGCCACGCCGGACAGCCGGACCCGGGTCGTGAACATCTCGCCGTAGAAGGCGGGCCACACCCCGTTCGCGGCGCTGTAGACCACGCCGAAGCAGAGGACGCCCGTCAGGAACGTCAGCGGGTAGGAGCCCGTGGAGACGGCCCACAGGTAAAGGAACATCGTCACCGCGCTGCCGGCCGCACCGATCAGGAACACCGGGCGGCGGCCGATCCGGTCGGACAGCGTGGCCCACAGCGGGATCGCGGCGAGTGCGACGACATTGGCCAGGGCGCCCACCCACAGCATGGCGGTACGAGACATGCCGACCGCGTCGCTGGTGGCGTACGCGAGCGCCCACACGGTGAAGATGGTGCTGACCGAGGCGATGAGCGCGCCCGCGATCACCCGCAGCACATCCGCCCAGTGCTCGCGCATCAGCACCACCAGCGGCAGCTTGACGACGCCCTCCTCGGCGGCCTGCTGCGCGAAGGCCGGGGTCTCGTCCAGCTTGCGCCGGATGACGTAGCCGACGACGGCGACGCCGACGCTCAGCCAGAACGGCACCCGCCAGCCCCACGACAGCAACTGCTCCTCGGGCAGCGCGGCGACCGGGATGAAGACCAGCGTGGCCAGCAGCTGGCCGCCCTGTGTGCCGCTGAGGGTGAAACTGGTGAAGAAGCCTCGCCGGCCCGGTGGCGCGTGTTCCAGCGTCATGGAGTTGGCGCTGGCCTGTTCGCCCGCGGCCGAGATGCCCTGGAGCACCCGGCACAGCACCAGCAGGACCGGGGCGAGGATGCCGACCTGGCCACGGGTGGGCAGACAGCCGATGAGGAACGTCGACAGGCCCATCAGCATCAGCGTGAAGACCATGATCTTCTTGCGGCCGAGCTTGTCCCCGAAATGCCCGAGGACCAGCGCGCCGACCGGGCGGGCGGCGTACGCGACGCCGAACGTGGCCAGCGACAGCAGGGTCGCGGTGGCCGGGTCGGACTCGTCGAAGAACACGGCGGGGAAGATCAGCGCGGCGGCACTGCCGTAGATGAAGAAGTCGTAGTACTCCAGTGCGCTGCCGATCCAGGCGGCGGTCGCGGCTTTCCTTGGCTGACCGGGTGGGGCGGCGGCCCCTTGGGGCTTGGCGGGGACGGACACGGCGGCTCCTTAGCGGGCTCCACCCTAGGCGGAGTGAGACGAACGGCGAGCAGAGAGGGCGGGCCGGATCGCGGCTAATTAACCCACTGGGTAGTTAGTAGGGGATGGCCAGTGATGCTGCGCCCGTGTGCCGCCGGTGTCAAGGGTTCGCGCGCCCGACGTTCAGTCCGCCGTGCGCTCCGCCGTGAGATACGCGATCACCATGTCGCCCAGCATGGCGCGGTAGTGCGCGCGCTGCGCCGGGTCCAGCAGGTCGCGGCCGAACAGCGCGCCGAAGGTGTGCCGGTTGGAGACCCGGAAGAAGCAGTAGGAGGAGATCATCGCGTGCAGGTCGACGGCGTCGACGTCGGCCGTGAACAGACCCGACTCCTGGCCCGACGTCAGGATCCGGCGGATCACGTCGAGGGCGGGGGAGCCGATCTTGCCGAGCTTCTCGGAGGCGGCGATGTGCTGCGCGCCGTGGATGTTCTCGATGCTGACCAGGCGGATGAAGTCCGGGTGCTGCTCGTGGTGGTCGAAGGTCACCTCGGCCAGGCGCCTGATCGCCGCCACCGGGTCCAGATGGTCGACGTCGAGCTGCTGCTCGGCCTCCCGGATCACGCCGTACGCCCGCTCCAGCACGGTTGTGAACAGCTGTTCCTTGCCGCCGAAGTAGTAGTAGATCATCCGCTTCGTGGTGCGGGTGCGGGCGGCGATCTCGTCCACCCGGGCCCCGTCGTAGCCGGCCCGCGCGAACTCCTGTGTGGCGACGTCGAGGATCTCGGCCTGGGTGCGGGCGGCGTCACGGATGCGCTCGCGCTCGCCAGGACGTGCCGGTTCTTCGACGCTGGTCATCAGGTTCCTTCGGGCGGAGGGTCCGGTGCCGGTGATTCTAGAAGCAGCGGCCCGCGCCCGACGGGGGCTTCCCGCGACCGGGCTCGGCTGATATAGCTAACGTACTAGTTCGTACATTAGTGAGCTGCTCGGGAGGCCCGTGTGCCCAAGGACTCGTATCTCGTCGGACTGATCGGTTCCGGCATCGGCCCCTCGCTCAGTCCGGCGCTGCACGAGCGGGAGGCCGACCGCCAGGGACTGCGCCTGCTGTACCGGCTCATCGACATCGACCCGCTCGGGGTGCCGTCCGAGGCGGTGGGCGATCTGGTGCGTGCCGCCCGTGACCTGGGCTTCGACGGGCTCAACATCACGCATCCCTGCAAGCAGCTCGTCATCGAGCACCTGGACGCGCTCGCCCCGCAGGCCGAGGCGCTGGGCGCGGTCAACACCGTCGTCTTCGAGGACGGCCGCGCCGTCGGCCACAACACGGACGTCACCGGCTTCGCCGCGTCCTTCGCGCGCGGACTGCCCGACGCACCCCTGGAGCGGGTCGTGCAGCTGGGCGCCGGCGGTGCGGGCGCGGCCGTCGCGCACGCCACGCTGACCCTCGGCGCCGAGCGGGTCACCGTCGTCGACGCCCTGCCCGAACGGGCCGCCGCCCTGGCCGGATCCCTGAACCGCGCCTTCGGTCAGGGCCGTGCGGCCGCCGCGCCCCCGCAGCGGCAGGCCGAGCTCCTCGCGCACGCCGACGGCATCGTCCACGCCACGCCCACCGGCATGGCGGCCCACCCCGGCCTGCCCCTGCCCGCCGACCTGCTCCACCCGGGGCTGTGGGTCGCCGAGGTGGTCTACCGCCCGCTGGAGACCGAACTGCTGCGCACCGCCCGCGCGCTGGGCTGCGCCACCCTCGACGGCGGTGGCATGGCCGCCTTCCAGGCCGCCGACGCGTTCCGCCTGTTCACCGGGCGGGAACCCGACGCCGCACGGATGCTGACGGACCTGACCGAACTGGCCGGGGTCGTAGGGGCACCGAACTAGAGAGAGGTACCGACGTGCGTACGTCCATCGCCACCGTCTCCCTCAGCGGATCCCTCACCGGGAAACTCGACGCCGCGGCCCGGGCCGGCTTCGACGGGGTGGAGATCTTCGAGAACGATCTGCTGGCCAGCCCCCTCACCCCCGAGGACATCCGCGCCCGCTGTGCCGACCTCGGCCTCACCGTCGACCTCTTCCAGCCGATGCGGGACATCGAGGCCGTGCCCGAGGCCGAGTTCGCCCGGAACCCTGTCTCTTATACACAT
>KL569204.1:39650-43629 GCA_000715635.1 Streptomyces violaceus
GATGTGTATAAGAGACAGATCCTCGTCTGCTCCAGCGTCTCCCCGCAGGCGGTGGACGACGACGCCCTCGCCGCCGAGCAGCTGAGCCGGCTCGCGGACCTCGCGCGGGAGTCCGGCGTCAAGGTGGCCTACGAGGCGCTCGCCTGGGGGCGGCACGTCAGTACGTACGACCACGCCTGGCGCATCGTCGAGGCTGCCGGTCACCCGGCGCTCGGCACCTGCCTGGACAGCTTCCACATCCTCTCGCGCGGCTCGGATCCCAAGGGCATCGCGGACATCCCCGGCGAGAAGATCTTCTTCCTCCAGCTCGCCGACGCCCCGCTGCTCGCCATGGACGTCCTCCAGTGGAGCCGCCACTACCGCTGCTTCCCCGGCCAGGGCGGCTTCGACGTCGCGGGGCTGGTGCGGCACGTGCTGCGCACCGGCTACGACGGCCCGCTCTCCCTGGAGGTCTTCAACGACGTCTTCCGGCAGGCCGACGCCGGCCCGACCGCCGTGGACGCCCGGCGTTCCCTGCTGGTCCTCCAGGAGACGGTCGGCCGGGCACCCCTGCCCGACCCCGTCGTCCCCACCGGCGTCGCCTTCGCCGAGCTGGTCACGCCCGACGCCGAGCCCCTCACCGCCCTGCTCGGTTCCCTCGGCTTCACCCGTACCGCCCGGCACCGCGGCAAGCCCGTCACCCTGTGGGAGCAGGGCGAGGCCCGGATCCTCGTCAACACCGGGCCGGCCGTCCGCCGTGACGGCACCCAGCTCGCCGCAATCGGGCTGGAGTCACCCGACCCGGCCGCGGCGGCCCGGCGTGCCGAGGCACTGCTGGCCCCCGTCCTGCCCCGCCGCCGCGCACCCGAGGACGCCCCGCTCGACGCGGTCGCCGCCCCCGACGGCACGGAGCTCTTCTTCTGCGCCACCGGCCGCCCGGGCCTGCCCGACTGGCGAGCCGACTTCGAGGACACCGGCCCGGCCCCCGACCCCTCGGGCATCCGCCGTATCGACCACCTCGCCCTCACCCAGCCCTGGCACCACTTCGACGAGGCGGCCCTCTTCCATCGCGGGGTGCTCGGGCTGCACGCCCAGGAGAGCGTGGACGTCGCCGACCCCTACGGACTGCTGCGCAGCCGCGCCGTCACCAACGCCGACGGCAGTGTCCGGATCGCCCTCACCGTCGGCGCCGCGCCCACGGACGAGACCGTCCAGGCTCAGCACATCGCCCTCGCCACCGACGACGTGGTCGCCGCGGCATGCCGCTTCCGCGAGGCCGGCGGCCGGCTGCTGCCCGTCCCGGCGAACTACTACGACGACCTCGCCGCACGCTTCGAGTTCGCCGACGGCGAGCTGGAGACCTACCGCGACCTCGGCATCCTCTACGACCGCGACGCCCACGGCGTCTTCCGTCACTGCTACACCCGCACCATCGGCCGCGTCTTCTTCGAACTGGTCCAGCGCGACGACGGCTACCGGGGTTATGGCGCCGCCAACGCCCCGGTGCGGCTGGCGGCACAGCACGCGGTGCGGGGCCTCACTGGCGGCTGACGGTCCGGGTGATGCCCGTGACGACCGTAGTGGCGAGGATCCAGCCGGTGAGGACGAGGGCGTAGGACAGCCACTGGTAGCCGTCGGCCGGCGCGAACGCCGCCTCCTGCCCGAAGGAGATCACGGGCAGGAGCAGGTCGAGTGTGTAGAACACCGGGTTGAACTGCGGGGCCTCGTCCGCCTTCAGCGGCTGGGGGTGATGCAGCGTGTAGGCGACGGAGCCGATCACGAGCAGCGACACCAGCCAGCCCGCGGCCCGCAGGGGGCGGAAGCCGTAGCCGACGGTGGCGTCCTGCACATAGCCCCAGAGCCGGCCGTACCAGGGGAGGGTGCCGCGGTGGCGGCGCTGCTTGGCGAGCTGGACCTGGCGGGCGGCGTGGTCGTCGCCGATCCGTCGGTAGGCGGCGGTCAACTGCTCGTAGGCGTGCGGGACATAGCCCTCGCCGTCCCGCCGCAGCATCGCCAGACGGCGCTCGGCGGGGGCGTGCGGGGTGAGGGAGGTGTAGACGAGGCTGTCGAGCAGGACCTCCTCCGGGACCACGTCCGGCTCCAGCCACAGGACGTCCAGCTGGGCGCGACGCAGGTTGAGCGTGCCCTCCATGGGCGGGCCTTTGCGCAGCCAGACTTCCCCGATGGTGCAGCTGCTGGCCCGCAGCGCGGCGTCACCGGGGTTCGACAGGCGCGCGTGCGACAGGTCGAGACGGCCCTCGATCCGGGCGCCGCGCAGGCCGATCCAGCCGTGCACCTCCACGCCGCGCAGCAGGACGTCGCCTTCCACGGCGGCCAGCTCCGCGTCGAGGACGACCTCACCCCCGCTGCCTTCCAGCCGGGCCTGGCCCAGGTCGACGGACCCGGCGACCGACGCGCCCGTCAGGCGCACCCCGCCCCGCGCCCGCAGGCCCGGCGCCGACAGGCCGTCCCCGATGGTCACATGGTTGAGCTGGAGCGCCGGCTGACCGGCGGACAGTGCGCCGATGTCGGCGCGGTCCAGGAACAGCGCCCCGGCGATCTGTGCGCCGCCGAGTCGTACGGGCCCGTCGAACAGGCAGTCCGACATGCGCAGGACGCCGTCCACCCGCAGGGTGGCGGCGTCCAGGCCGGGCAGGACGGAGTCGCGCAGGTTCAACTGGCGCAGGCGCGCCGCGTACAGCACGGGGACGTTCTCGAAGTAGCAGTGACTCAGGCGTACGGCGTGATCGATATCGCCGTACTTGAGGTCGAGCGACCCGGTGATCCGCGCACCCCCCAGTCTGAGGGCGGCGGTCTCCCCGTCCTCCTGCGGAGCGCGCAGCAGCAGGGCCCGCAACACGGCCGCGCGTACGGTCCGTTCGGGACCCCAGTCCGCGCCCCGCTCCGGATCCTCGTTCGCCGACTCCCGGAAGTCCACGTCCTGCCCACGCGAGAAGGCGCGCCACACCCGCTCCTCGGCGGGTGTCATATTGTCGATCTCCATCAGCGGGGACTCTGACGCGCCCGGCCGGAGGCTGTCAACTCACCTCCGGCCGGGGCCGGTTAGGTCCTGGTGTTCCACTCCGCTATCACTGGCCGGCCGTGCTCGGTCGACAGCCGGCTGACCGTGCCCGTCTCCAGGCGGAACAGTCGCCCTTCGGCCGCGGACAGACCCAGGCGGCGAGCCGTCAGGGCGCGGAGAAAGTGGCCGTGGGCCACCAGCATCACATCGCCCTCGGGCAGCGCCCCCGCCACCCGGGACAGCACCCGGTCGGCGCGCTCGCCGACCTCCTCGGGGGACTCGCCCGGCTTGCCGTCGGCACCGGCCGGGCCCCCGTCGGTCCACAGGTCCCAGTCCGGGCGGGTGCGGTGTATCTCATCGGTCGTGACGCCCTCGTAGGCGCCGTAGTACCACTCGTGCAGGTCCGCGTCCCGCACGGCCCCCGTCAGCCCGGCGAGTTCGGCGGTGCGCACCGCGCGGGTGAGAGGGCTCGTGAGGACCAGTGCGAAGGGGCGGCCCGCCAGCAGCGGAACCAGCGACTTGGCCTGTTCCTCACCGCGCTCGGTGAGGGGCAGGTCGGTGAAGCTGGTGTGCTGTCCGCTCCGGCTCCACTCCGTCTCGCCGTGACGGACCATCAGCAGATCGCCCACGGGGCTACGCCTTCTTCGCGGACTCGACGGCGTGGCCGCCGAACTGGTTGCGCAGCGCCGCGATCATCTTCATCTGCGGGGAGTCGTCCTGACGGGAGGCGAACCGGGAGAAGAGGGAGGCGGTGATCGCGGGCAGCGGTACGGAGTTGTCGATCGCGGCCTCGACGGTCCAGCGTCCCTCACCGGAGTCCTGGGCGTAGCCCCGGAGCTCCTCCAGGTGCTCGTCCTCGTCCAGGGCGTCCACCGCCAGGTCCAGCAGCCAGGAGCGGATGACGGTGCCGTCCTGCCAGGAGCGGAACACCTCGCGGACGTTGTCCACCGAGTCCACGGCCTCCAGCAGCTCCCAGCC
>KL569204.1:43859-44571 GCA_000715635.1 Streptomyces violaceus
AGCTCCCAGCCCTCGGCGTAGGCCTGCATCATCGCGTACTCGATGCCGTTGTGGACCATCTTCGCGAAGTGGCCGGCGCCCACCTTGCCCGCGTGTACGTAGCCGTACGGGCCCTCCGGCTTGAGCGCCTCGAAGATCGGCTGCAACCGGTCGACGTACTCCTTCTCGCCGCCGACCATCAGGGCGTAGCCGTTCTTCAGGCCCCACACGCCGCCGGAGACACCCGCGTCGACGAAGCCGATGCCGCGCTTGCTCAGCTCCTCGGCGTGCTTCTCGTCGTCCGTCCAGCGGGAGTTGCCGCCGTCGACCACCGTGTCGTAGGGCTTGAGGAGATCCGCCAGACGGTCGATGACGTGCTGGGTGGCGTCGCCGGCCGGGACCATGACCCAGACCGTGCGCGGCGCTTCCAGCTGGTTGACGAGGTCGGCCAGACTGCTCGCGTCGGACTTCTCGGGGTTGGTGTCGTAGCCGATGACGGTGTGGCCGGCGTTGCGCAGGCGCTCGCGCATGTTGCCGCCCATCTTGCCGAGACCCACAAGACCGATCTGCATGTCAGTTCACTTCCCGAAGATTGCGGTAGGCGGCCACCAGTGCGGCCGTGGACGGGTCGAGACCGGGGACGTCAGCGCCCTCGGTCAGGGCGGGCTCGACGCGCTTGGCGAGGACCTTGCCGAGCTCGACGCCCCACTGGTCGAAGGAGTCGATGTTCCAG
>KL569204.1:44810-45434 GCA_000715635.1 Streptomyces violaceus
TTCCAGACCGCGCCCTGTACGAACACCTTGTGCTCGTAGAGGGCGATCAGCTGGCCCAGGACCGACGGGGTCAGTTCGGTGGCCAGGATCGTCGTGGTCGGGTGGTTGCCCTGGAAGGTGCGGTGCGGCACCTGCTCCTCGGGCACGCCCTCCGCCCGCACCTCCTCGGCGGTCTTACCGAAGGCGAGCGCCTGCCCCTGCGCGAACAGATTGGCCATCAGCAGGTCGTGCTGCGCCTTCAGTTCGTCGCCGAGCTCGGCGACCGGCCGCGCGAAGCCGATCAGATCGGCGGGGATGAGCTTGGTGCCCTGGTGGATCAACTGGTAGTAGGCGTGCTGTCCGTTGGTGCCGGGCGTGCCCCACACCACCGGGCCGGTCTGCCACTGGACGGGACGGCCGTCGCGGTCCACCGACTTGCCGTTGGACTCCATGTCGAGCTGCTGGAGGTAGGCGGTGAACTTGGACAGATAGTGGCTGTACGGCAGGACGGCGTGCGACTGGGCGTCGAGGAAGTTGCCGTACCAGACGCCGAGCAGGCCCATCAGCAGCGGGGCGTTGTCCTCGGCGGGGGCGTTGCGGAAGTGCTCGTCGACGATGCGGAACCCGTCGAGCATCTCGCGGAAG
>KL569204.1:45665-46023 GCA_000715635.1 Streptomyces violaceus
CTCGAACATGTTGTCGACGTCGATGCCGAAGTCGGCGACCTTCTCCGCGTTGGTCGACAGCGCCACGAAGTGCTTGGCCACCGCCTTTTCTCCCCCACTCTCGGCTTCGCTCGAGCGGGAGGTGCCCCCAACCCCGAGGCCCTCCAGCAGCCAGGAGCGCGCCGAGGTCGCGTTCGTGATCGTCTCGATCGTGGTGAAGGTCTTGGACGCGACGATGAACAGCGTCTCCGCCGGGTCCAGGTCGCGCACGGCCTCGTGCAGATCGGAGCCGTCCACGTTCGACACGAAGCGGAACGTCAGATCCCGCGCGGTGAACGGCCGCAGCGCCTCGTACGCCATCGCCGGGCCCAGGTCCGAG
>KL569205.1:0-2342 GCA_000715635.1 Streptomyces violaceus
GGGGGCATAGAGTCGCTCACCGATGCGGTCCCGGCCGCCCTTGACCAGCGCGAGGGCGAAGGTCCGGCCGAGGGCCGCGCTGCGGTAACTGGACGTGACGTGGCCGAGCATCGGCACGGGCGGCGCGGGCAGCGCACTGCCGGCGACCAGGTGCGTGCCCTCGGGGAGGAACGTGCCGGGTTCCTCCGGAAGCAGCCCGACCAGGTGCTTGCGGTCGGGGCGGGCGGTGTCGGCACGGGCGTGGGACCGCTTGCCGATGAAGTCCCGCTTCTTCTTCGACACCACCCAGCCCATGCCGAGGTCCTGCGGCGTCACGGTGCCGTCGGTGTCCTGGCCGACGATCGGATAGCCCTTCTCCGCGCGCAGGACGTGCATGGTCTCCGTGCCGTACGGAGTGATGCCGTACGGGGCGCCGGCCTCGTACAGCGCCTCCCACAGGGCGAGGGCCTCCCATGGTGAGACGTTGATCTCGTAGGCGAGTTCACCGGAGAAGCTGATCCGGCACACGCGCGCGTCGATGCCGGCGACGGACGTCTCGCGCCACGCCATGAACGGGAAGTCCTCGTTCGCGACGGCGAGTCGAGGCGCGAGCGAGCCGAGGACCTCGCGGGAGCGGGGCCCGACCAGGGCGACGGTGGCCCACTGCTCGGTCACCGACGTGCAGTGGACGCGCAGTTCGGGCCACTCCGTCTGGAGCCACTCCTCCATCCAGTCCAGCACGGCGGCGGCGTTGCCCGTCGTGGTGGTGACCAGGTAGCGGTCCTGGTCGAGGCGGATCACCGTGCCGTCGTCGAAGACCATTCCGTCCGGGCGGCACATCACGCCGTAGCGGATCATGCCGACCTTCAGGGTGCTCATCATGTTGGTGTAGAGCAGGTCGAGGAAGACGCCGGCGTCCGGGCCCTGGACGTCGATCTTGCCGAGGGTGGAGGCGTCCATGAAGGCGACGCCCTCGCGGGCCGCGGCGCACTCGCGCAGCACGGCCGTCTCCATGTCCTCGCCGTCCTGCGGGTAGTACCAGGGCCGCTTCCACTGGCCGACGTTCTCGAACAGGGCGCCGTGCGCGACATGCCACTCGTGCAGGGCCGTGGTGCGGATCGGGTCGAGCAGGGCGCCACGGTCGCGGCCGGCGAGGGCAGCGAAGGAGACGGGGGTGTACGGCGGGCGGAACGTGGTCGTGCCGAGCGCGGAGATGTCCACGCCGAGCAGTTCGGCGACGACGCCACTGGCCAGGACTCCGGAGGTCTTGCCCTGGTCGTTCGCCGTACCGGCCGTGGTGTAGCGCTTGGTGTGCTCGACCGAGCGCATGCCGGCACCGGTGGCCCGGGCCAGGTCGTCGATGGTGACGTCGCGTTGCAGGTCGACGAAGCGCGGGGCGCCGTCCCGGCCCGGGACGGTGAAGACCAGCATGGGCGGCGTCTGCGGCGGTGTGGCCACCTGGGGCAGCTGGACCTTCCCCGGGGAGTAGCCCTCGGCCTCGATCGCGCGGGTACCGGCGGCGGTCCCCTGTGCGAGAACGCTCGCCAGGTCGAAGACGCCGCTCGCGCCGCCCGCGACCTCGACGGCCTGCCGCGAGGCGTCGGGGACGAACGTGCCGAGCTCCTCGTCGTAGCGGAGCTTGCCTCCCGCCTGGCTGAACAGGTGCGCCACCGGGTTCCAGCCGCCGGAGACCAGGAGCAGGTCGGCGTCGAACTCCCGCCGTCCCACGGACTGTCCGTACGGGGCGACGGTCACGGAGGTGAGCCGGGGGGCGCCTTCCGTGACAGTGACGGCATGGCCCGTCAGCACCTCGATGCCGGCCTGGCGGGCGCGGGTCGCCCACTCCCCCGGCTCGGTGCGGGTGTCGACGACGGCCTCGATGGCCACGCCCGCCGCGGTGAGGTCCAGGGCCGCCGCGTAGGCGCCGTCGTTGGTGGTGAAGACGACCGCGTGGCGACCGGGCAGGGTCCCGTACCTGTTGACGTAGGCGCGGGCCGAGGCGGCCAGCATCACGCCCGGACGGTCGTTGTCAGCGAAGGCCAGCGAGCGTTCGTGCGCGCCGGTGGCGAGGATGACCCGGCGGGCGCGGATGCGCCAGACGCGTTCGCGGGAGACGTGCTCGGGGGCCCGGGCGCCGAGGTGGTTCGTACGGCGCTCCACGGCGAGCAGGTGGTTGTCGTCGTAGTAGCCGAAGACGGTGGTGCGGCGCAGGACGCGTACGTCGGGGGCGGCGGCGTCGAGCCGGGCTGTCGTCTCGCTCACCCAGTCGAGGTGTTCGCCGGTGCCGAGGAGGCTGCCGCCGGGTTCCGGCTGGTCGTCGGCGAGGATGACGCGGGCACCTGATCGGGCGGCGGCTGCCGCTG
>KL569205.1:2572-2987 GCA_000715635.1 Streptomyces violaceus
CGCTGCGGCGAGTCCGGCCGGGCCGGCGCCCACGACCAGGAGGTCGCAATGGGTGTGCACGGCGTCGTAGCGGGCCGGGTCCGGGTCGGTGGCGAGGCGGCCCTGGCCGGGGAGACTCGTCGCGACGAGGCCGTCGTAGAGCTCGACGGTGGTGGCGGGGAGCATCGGCTCGGGGAACGGGGCCTCGATCTGGACGACCGCGTTGGGTTCCTCGACGCCGGCCGAGAAGATGCCGCGCGGGCGGCCCAGCTTGATGCTGGTGCCGGTCTGGATGACGCCGTTGGCGAGGAGGGCGGAGGCGAGGGTGTCGCCCTCGTAGCCCTCGTATTCGGTGCCGTCGAAGGTGAAGGTGATCGGGGTGTCGCGGTGGATTCGGCCGCGGGTGGGGTGGCGGAACGGCTGGGTGGTTTCGCCC
>KL569205.1:3237-3463 GCA_000715635.1 Streptomyces violaceus
GGTTTCGCCCCCGCCGCCCCTACCCGTCCCATCCTCCAGGGGCTCCGCCCCTTCCACCCTGCTGAGGGCTGCGCCCCCAGGCCCCCCTTCGGTCTGGACGGCCTCATCCTCAAGCGCCGGACGGGCTGGATACACCGAGCGGGGCTCGAAGGTGGCAGGGCGCTCCTCCCCCGCCCGGTAAACCGTCAGGATCTCGTTGGTCGACGTGTCCCGCACCGCGTTGAAC
>KL569205.1:3716-4926 GCA_000715635.1 Streptomyces violaceus
CGGCAGCCCGCCGCATGGCTCCAGCGCTCGGCGAAGGGGCCCCTCGGGTTGTCGCGGAAGAAGAGGTAGCGGGCCCACTCCTCGTCGGTGAGGGAGGGCGGGTCCTGCGGGTACGGCACGTGGGCCTGGCCGCCGTAGTGGAACTCGGCCTCGTCGCGGGGCCCGCACCACGGGCAGGGGATGAGCAGCATGGGTCGGCTCCCTGATGGTCCTAGTGGGCCACCGCGGCTGCGCCGTGCTCGTCGACGAGCGCGCCGGTGGTGAAACGGTCGAGCGAGAAGGGGGCGTTCAGCGGATGCGGTGTGTCGTGGGCGATGGTGTGGGCGTAGACCCAGCCGACGCCCGGGGTGGCCTTGAAACCGCCGGTCCCCCAGCCGCAGTTGAGGTAGAGGTTGTCGACCGGGCTCAGGCCGATGATCGGTGAGGCGTCGGGGCTGACGTCGACGATGCCGCCCCAGGTGCGCAGGACGTGGGCGCGGGCGAAGACCGGGAAGAGTTCCAGGGCCGCCGACATCTGCTCTTCGATGATGTGGAAGGCGCCGCGCTGGGTGTAGGAGTTGTACGCGTCGATGCCCGCGCCCATCACCAGCTCGCCCTTGTGGGCCTGGCTGACGTACACGTGGACCGCGTTGGACATGACGACCGTCGGGTGCACCGGCTCCAGCAGTTCCGACACCAGGGCCTGCAAGGGGTGGCTCTGGACGGGGAGTTCGACGCCCGCCATGGCCGCCAGGACCGAGGTGTGGCCCGCCGAGCAGAGCGCGACCTTGCCTGCCGCGATCGGGCCGCGGGTGGTCCGGACTCCCACCACCCGGTTGCCGACGACGTCGAGGCCGGTCACCTCGCAGTTCTGGATGATGTCGATCCCGGCGGCGTCGGCGGAGCGGGCCAGACCCCAGGCCACGTGGTCGTGCTTGGCGATGCCCGCGCGGGGCTGGTAGGTCGCGCCGAGGACCGGGTAGCGCACGTCCGGGGAGATGTTGACGATCGGGCAGACGTCCTTGACGCCGTCCGCGTCGAGCCACTCGGCGTCCACGCCGTTGAGGCGGTTGGCCTCGACGCGGCGCACGCTGTCGCGGACGTCCTGGAGGCTGTGGGCGAGGTTCAGTACGCCGCGCTGGGAGAAGAGGATCGGGTAGTCGAGCTCGTCCGCCAGTCCCTCCCACAGCTTGAGGGCGTGCTCGTAGATGCCGGCGCTCTCGTCCCAGAG
>KL569205.1:5179-6457 GCA_000715635.1 Streptomyces violaceus
CCCGCCAGCCAGCCCTTCTCCAGCACGGCGACGTTGGTGATGCCGTGGTTCTTCGCCAGGTAGTGGGCGGTGGCCAGACCGTGGCCGCCGCCGCCCACGATGACGACGTCGTACGAGCGCTTCGGCTCGGGGTTGCGCCACAGCCAGTCGGGGTGTTCCGGGAGCTCGGCGCCGGGGGTGCGGGGGCTCATCGGGCGTCTCCGTCCTCGGACAGGTGCGGGTAGAGCGGGTGCTTGGCGGCCAGGGCCTCGGTGCGGGCGCGCAGGGCGGCCACGTCCGGTGCCGGCTGGAGGGCGAGGGCGATGACGTCCGCGACCTCGGCGAAGTCCTCCTCGGTGAAGCCGCGGGTGGCCAGGGCCGGGGTGCCGATGCGCAGGCCCGAGGTGACCATGGGCGGGCGCGGATCGAAGGGCACGGCGTTGCGGTTGACGGTGATGCCGACCTCGTGGAGCAGGTCCTCGGCCTGGCGGCCGTCCAGCTCGGAGTCGCGCAGGTCGACCAGGACGAGGTGGACGTCCGTGCCGCCGGTCAGCACCTTCACTCCGGCCGCCGCCGCGTCCGCCTGGGTGAGGCGTTCGGCGAGGATGCGGGACCCCGCGAGCGTCCGGGCCTGGCGTTCGGCGAACTCCGGTGTCGCGGCGACCTTGAACGACACCGCCTTCGCGGCGATGACGTGCTCCAGGGGGCCGCCCTGCATGCCGGGGAACACCGCTGAGTTGATCTTCTTGGCGAGGTCGGCCTCGTTGGTGAGGATGACACCGCCGCGCGGACCGCCGAGGGTCTTGTGCGTCGTCGTGGTCGTGACATGGGCGTGCGGTACGGGGTTCGGGTGCAGTCCTGCCGCCACCAGCCCGGCGAAGTGCGCCATGTCGACCATCAGCAGGGCGCCCACCTCGTCGGCGATCCTGCGGAAGGCCGCGAAGTCCAGCTGCCTGGGGTACGCCGACCAGCCCGCGATGATCATCTTGGGGCGGTGCTCCTTGGCCAGCCGCTCGACCTCGTCCATGTCGACGAGGTTGTCCGCCTCGGACACGTGGTACGGCACGACATTGAGCATCTTGCCGCTGTAGTTGATGCGCATGCCGTGCGTGAGGTGCCCGCCGTGGGCGAGGTCGAGGCCGAGGACGGTGTCGCCGGGCTGGAGCAGGGCGAAGAAGACGGCGGTGTTCGCCTGGGCGCCCGAGTGCGGCTGGACGTTGGCGAAGCCCGCGCCGAAGAGGGACTTGATCCGCTCGATGGCCAGCCGCTCGGTGACGTCGACGTGTTCGCAGCCGCCGT
>KL569205.1:6691-7445 GCA_000715635.1 Streptomyces violaceus
CGGGTAGCCCTCGGCGTACTTGTTGGTCGCGACCGAGCCCTGGGCCTCCATCACGGCGGAGGGCGCGAAGTTCTCGGAGGCGATCATCTCCAGCGTGGACTGCTGACGGTGCAGCTCGGCGCGGAGCGCGGCGTGGACCTCGGGGTCCAGCTCAGCCAGGGGGGTGTTCAGCGCGTTCATACGGCGTTCGCGTTCCTCTCGGCGGCCTCGACGACATTGGCGAGCAACATGGCACGGGTCATGGGGCCCACGCCCCCGGGCATCGGGGCCAGCCATCCGGCGACCTGGGCGGCGTCCGGATGGATGTCACCCACCAGCCCCTGGTCGGTGCGGGTGATACCGACATCGAGGACGGCCGCGCCGGGGCGCAGCATGTCCTTGGTGATCAGTCCGGGCGAGCCGGCGGCCGCGACGACGATGTCCGCCTCGCGTACGTGCCAGGCCAGGCCCTTGGTGCCGGTGTGGCACAGCGTGACGGTGGCGTTCTCGGACCTGCGGGTGAGGAGGAGTCCGATGGGCCGTCCGACGGTGATGCCCCGGCCGATCACGCACACCCTCGCTCCGGCGAGGGGGACGTCGTGGCGGCGGAGCAGTTCGACGATGCCGCGCGGGGTGCACGGCAGCGGGGCTTCGACACCGAGGACGAGCCGGCCGAGGTTGACGGGGTGCAGTCCGTCGGCGTCCTTGGCCGGGTCCATGCGCTCCAGTACGGCGTTGGCGTCGAGGTGGCGCGGCAGCGGCAGCTGGACGATGT
>KL569205.1:7648-8173 GCA_000715635.1 Streptomyces violaceus
GTGCAGGCAGGGTCGGCGTTGAGTTCGTCGATCGTCTCCTCGACCTGCTGCTGCGAGGCGTCGGCGGGCAGCTCCCGCCGGATGGAGGCGATGCCCACCTGGGCGCAGTCACGGTGCTTGCCGCCGACGTAGGCGTGGCTGCCGGGGTCGTCGCCGACCAGGACGGTGCCGAGGCCCGGTGCACGGCCGGTGGTCGCGGTCAGCTTGGCGACGCGCTCGGAGAGTTCGCGGCGAATGACAGCGGCGGTGGCCTTACCGTCGAGCAGTTGTGCGGTCACCTGGTGAGTTCCTTCCAACGAGGCCGAGCTTGAACGCCCTCCAGGGGCGCGGGGAACTGCGCGACATCCACGACGCGCCCGCAGACGAAGACTCAGCCACGAAGACGGGACATCGTCGGATCGAACAAAGGCTCCTCAGCCACTACCGCCTCGACGGACTGATCGAAGTACCCGATGTGCACAACGGTCCCCGGAGCGGCCCTGTCTCTTATACACATCTCTGATGGCGCGAAGGGAGGCGTGTAGA
>KL569205.1:8379-8701 GCA_000715635.1 Streptomyces violaceus
CGCATAGGCGATCCCCTTGCCGATCGTGTAGCCGTACGCGGCACTCGTGACGTACCCGACCGCGCAGTCGCCGTCGTACACCGGCTCCTTGCCCATGACGACCGCCTTCGGGTCGTCGATCGTGAGACAGGTGAGCTTCCGTCGTACGTCGGCCTTGCGCCGCTCCAGCGCCGCCTTGCCGATGAAGTCGTCCTTGTCGAGCTTGACGGCGAATCCGACTCCGGCCTCGTAGGGGTCGTGCTCGTAGGTCATGTCCGTGCCGAAGGAGCGGTAGCCCTTCTCCTGTCTCTTATACACATCTCTGATGGCGCGAGGGAGGCGT
>KL569205.1:8883-10032 GCA_000715635.1 Streptomyces violaceus
AGAGATGTGTATAAGAGACAGGTGTACAGCTCCCAGCCGAGCTCACCGACATAGCTCAGCCGCATCGCGGTGACGGGGACGGAGCCGATGTGGGCGCGCTTGGCCCGGAAGTACTTCAGGCCGGTCGCCGAGAAGTCGGCGTCGGTGAGCGGCTGGAGGACGTCGCGGGCGCGCGGGCCCCACAGGCCGATGCAGCAGGTGCCGGGAGTGATGTCGCGGACCTGGACCGTGCCGTCGGCGGGGAGGTGGCGGGTGAACCAGTCGAGGTCCAGGTTGCCGTTGGCGCCCACCTGGAAGAGGTCGGGGGCCAGCCGCGCGACGGTGACATCGCTGCGGATGCCGCCGTCGTGGTCGAGGAGCAGCGTGTATGTCACCGAGCCGACGGACTTGGCGACCTTGCCGGTGCACAGCCGCTCCAGGAACTCGCCGGCGCCGCGCCCGCTGACCTCCAGCCGCTTGAGGGCCGTCATGTCGTACATCGCGACGGTCTCGCGGGTGGTCTGGGCCTCGGCCGCGACGATGGGCGACCAGTACCGCGCGGCCCAGTCGTTGGGGGTGACGATGGAACGGCCCTCGACCAGGCCCGCGTTGGCCTCGTACCACTGGGGCCGCTCCCAGCCGTTCGCCTCCAGGAAGAAGGCGCCCAGCTCCTGCTGGCGGGTGTGGAACGGGCTGGTGCGGATCGGGCGCGGGTCCCCCGACGGCTGGAGGGGGTGCAGGATGTCGTAGACCTCGACGAAGTTCTGGCAGTCGCGGGCCAGTACGTACTCCGGCGAGAGCTGGTGCGGCTCGAAGCGGTTGACGTCGCACTCGTGCAGGTCGAACGAGGAGCAGTAGCCGTCGACCAGCCATTCGGCCATGGCCCGTCCGACGCCCGCGGAGTGGGTGACCCAGACGGCCTCGGCGACCCAGAAGCCCTTGACGTCCGGGGATTCGCCGAGCAGCGGCAGGCCGTCGGTGGTGAAGGAGAACAGGCCGTTGATGCCCTCTTCGACCTTGGCGTCCTTCGTCGCGGGGAGCAGCGACTGGGTCTCGCTCCAGGCCTCCTCGAAGTCCTCCTCGGTGAACTTCAGGACGGACGGCATCTCCTCGGCCTCGTCCACGGAGAGGATGTCGTCGGCCGAGATCGGCATCGGGCGGTGGCCGTAG
>KL569205.1:10246-12906 GCA_000715635.1 Streptomyces violaceus
CCGTAGTAGCCGATGCCCAGGCCGTCGAAGCGGTCGCGGTAGTAGAGGTCGGCGTCCTGGTGGCGCAGGATCGGGCGGACCGCCTCCTGCGTCTGGCCCGCGAGGGCCGGTACCGGGCCCGTCCAGGCGAGTTGGTGGGCGAGCGGCGTGAGCGGGAGGTTCATGCCGGCCATGCGGGCGATCTTCGGGCCCCAGATCCCGGCGCAGCACACGACGATGTCGGCGGGGATCTCGCCCTGGTCGGTCAGGACGCCGGTCACCTGGTCTTCGGCCCGCTGGATGTCGAGGACTTCGTGGCGGGCGAGGAAGCGCACGCCGCGCTCGGTGGCCCGGCGGATCTGCGCCTCGACGGCGAGGACCGCCTTCGCGAGGCCGTCCGTGGGCACGAGGAGGCCGGCGAGGACCTTGTCCGGGTTGACGAGCGGGTGCCGCTCGACGCACTCCTCGGTGCTCAGCAGCCGGGATTCGATGCCCCAGGAGGCGAGCCAGCCGTGGCGCCGCTGCAGTTCCGTGACGCGCTCCGGGCTGGTCGCCACCTCCAGGCCGCCGACCTGGAGGAAGCAGGGCTGACCGTCCACGTCGAGCGAGCAGAACTTCTCGACGGTGTAACGGGCCATCTCCGTCATGGTCTTGGAGGGGTTGGTCTGGAAGACCAGGCCCGGGGCGTGCGACGACGATCCCCCGGTGGCGGGCAGTGGGCCCTGGTCGACCACGGTCACTTCGGTCCAGCCTCGCGCGGAGATCTCATCGGCGAGCGCTGCTCCCACGACGCCCGCTCCGATGATGACCACCCGGGGTCCCGCCATCGCCGCACCTCCGACGTTGAAAGCGATCCAGTTGCTGTCTGCGCAACAGGGTTCAGGTTGCGCAACTCAATGTGCCCGCCGTGGACAGGCGTGTCAAGGGGTCCGCGACGCCGGAAAAACCCCCGGGAGCAGCAGGGAGGAATCACCGGAAAACGACGAGGCCCGGCAGGCTGAGGACACAGCCTGCCGGGCCTTTCCGGCGGGGTTCACCAGGGCGGTCGTGCGCCCTACTTGATCCAGGCGTCGACCTTGTCGCGGTTGGCCTCGACCCACTTCTTCGCCGCCGCGTCGGGCGACATCTTGTCCACCGCGATGTACTTGGCGACGGTGTTCTGGTCGTCGTTCGTCCAGGTGAAGTTCTTCACCAGGTCATAGGCCGGGCTGCCCGACTTGGCGAACTTGGCGCTGACGATCTTGTCGAGTTTGTACACCGGGTAGTCGCAGGCGACCTTCTCGGCGTCGGCGTCGCAGCCTTCCTTGTACTCGGGCAGGCTGACCTTCTTCAACGGCACCTCGGACAGGAACCACTGCGGCTCGTAGAAGTAGCCGATCACCCATTCCTTGTTCTTCTCGGCGTTGCGGTACGCCTGGATGAGTGCGGTCTCGCTGCCCGCGTACACCACCTTGAAGTCCAGCTTCAGGTTCTTCACCAGCGCCTCGTCGTTGGTGACGTACGAGGGGTCGCCGTCGAGGAGCTGCCCCTTGCCGCCCGACTCGGAGGTCTTGAACTTCGACGCGTACTTGTTCAGGTTCTTCCAGTCCAGGATGTCCGGGTGCGCCTTGGCCAGCCACGGCGGCACGTACCAGCCGATGAGGCCCTCGTTGCCGGTCGGGCCCGCGTCGACGGCGGTCTTCTGCTGGGTGATGTACTTCTTCTTCAGATCGTCGTGGCCCCAGTTCTCGACGACGGCGTCGACCTCGCCCGTCCCGAAGCCCTGCCAGGCGATCTCCTCCTTCAGGTTCTTCTTCTCGACCTTGCAGCCGAGGTCGTGCTCGGCGACGTACGCGAGGACCGCCGCGTTCGCCTCGTAGCCCACCCACGGGTTGATCGCGAGATTGAAGGTGCTGCACTTGCCCGAGCTGCCGGAGCCGCCCGCGCTGTCGTCGCCGACCTTCGCGCCGCCGCAGGCCGTGAGAGTGAGGCCGAGGACGGCCAGGCCGGCCGCGCCGGCTCTGAAGTGTCGTGCCATGGTGTGGTGCTCCTTATGCGCCGGCGCGGCGAGCCGCTGCCTGAGTGATTCGATCGAACATGACTCCGAGCAGGACGATGGCCAGCCCGGCCGCGAGTCCCTTGCCGTACAGCTGTCCCTGCGAGAACCCGGCCACGACGTCGTAGCCGAGAGCACCCGCGCCCACCAGGCCGCCCACGACGACCATCGACAGCACGTAGATCAGGCCCTGGTTGGTCGCGAGGGTCAGGGCGCCCCGCGACATGGGCAGTTGGACCTTGGTGATGATCTGCCAGGTGTTGCACCCGGTGGACGTCGCCGCCTCCACGGTGGCCTCGGGCACGGCCCGCACCCCGTCGGCGATGATCTTGATGGCGACCGGCGCCGCGTAGACGACGGCGGCGACGATGGCCGTGAACCGTGTCGCGCCGAACAGCGCGAGGAACGGCACGAGATAGACGAACGGCGGCATGACCTGGGCCGCGTCCAGGGTGGGCCTCAGCAGCCGGTCCACGAGCGCGCTGCGTCCCATCCACACGCCGAGGGCGACGCCGAGCAGCATCACCAGCACCGTCGCCACCGCGGTGGACGCCAGCGTCGTCATGGCGTCCGACCAGACACCGGTACCGACCAGCAGGCCCACGCACACGGCTGTGGTGGCACCGGCGCGCCACCCGCCGAGCAC
>KL569205.1:13133-13691 GCA_000715635.1 Streptomyces violaceus
GCCGAGCACCGTGCCGATGGCGACGAGGGCGGCGCCGACGAGCCACCACGGGGAGTCGGTCAGCACGGTCTGGAACGGATTGAGCAGGCCGTTGGTGAGGGCGTCACGGAAGGCGTTGGTCAGGCCCGACAGGTTGTCCTGTGCCCAGGTGGTCACATCGGCCGCCGTCCTGGCGATGCCGCTGCCGACGCCGCCCTCGCCGGGGAACTCGGCCGCCCATATATAGGTGTGCGACAGATACACCAGCACCGCCGCCACCACCGCGCCCGCCGCGAGCAGCTGCCGCCGCCACTTGAGGAAGGGACCGTCCGAGCCCCGGGCCGTCTCCGCCCGTCCGCTCGCCGCGGTGGTGACCCGGTCCAGCACGATGGCCAGGACGACGATGGCCAGACCGGCGTTGAAGGCCGTGCCGACGTCCAGCGACTGCAGGGCCTGGATGACGGTCGCGCCAAGGCCGGGCGCGTTGATCAGGGCCGCGATGGTCACCATGGCCAGGGCGGCCATGATGGTCTGGTTGATGCCCATCACCACGGTCCGCTTGGACATCGGCAGGAGGAC
>KL569205.1:13918-16937 GCA_000715635.1 Streptomyces violaceus
AGATGTGTATAAGAGACAGCGAGTCCGCCGCCTCGACCGTGGCCTGTGGTACGGAGCGGATGGCGTGCGCGGTGATGCGGATCGCCGGTGGAGCCGCGTAGATCGTGGTGGCGATCGTGGCGGAGGCGGGGCCGATCAGGAAGAACAGGGTCAGCGGCGCCAGATAGACGAAGGTCGGCATCGTCTGCATGAAGTCCAGGAACGGCGTCACGATCCGGTTGACCCGGTCCGACAACCCGGCCCACACGCCCAGGGGGATGGCGAACAGCAGTGCCACGCAGACCGCGGAGAGGGTCAGCGCCAGGGTGTCCATGCTCTCCTGCCAGAGCCCTTGCAGGCCGAGGAAGGTGAAGCCGGCCACGGCCAGCAGCGCGACCCGCCAGTTGCCCACGGCCCAGGAGACGTAGCCGACGACGCCGACGACACCGAGCCAGCCGACTTGCGGAACCGGGCGGCCCGGCGTCGGCTGCGAGATCAGATCCTGCACGAAGGTCACCAGGGAGTCGATGACCAGGCGGATCTCGTTGAAGAAGTAGAGGAAGAGCGGGTTGGAGTTGCGGTTGGCTCCGATCGAGTCGTTGACGTCGTTGAACCACCGGTGCAGATCGGTCAGGTCGGCTGCGGCCAGGGACAGGGTCTGCTTGCCGCGCAGCACGGCGAACAGCACCAGCCAGACGAGCAGGATCCCGGCCACCACCACGCCGCGGTTCACCGTGCGCACGCGCCGGGCGGGTGCGGGCGGCTCCACGGTCCCGGTCTTCTCCGGTTTCTCGATCGCGACGGTCATCACGCGTCGCCTTCCTGCCCGGCGACCACAGCGAGGATCTCCTCGTCACCGACGATGCCGAGCAGCTTGCCGTCCTCCACGACCTTGACCGGCTTCTCGGCCGCGAGCACCGCCCGGGTGGCCTCCTTCACCACCACGTCCGGGCCGAGCTCGGGACCGTCCAGCGGGTCGTCGGGCTCCGCCGGGCGCATGATCCACCGCAGGGTCAGTACGTCACCGCGGGGCACGTCCCTGACGAAGTCACGCACGTAGTCGTCGGCGGGGGCCCCGACCAGTTCGTCGCCGGTGCCGCACTGGACCATCCTGCCGTCGCGCATGATGAGGATGCGGTCGCCCAGCCGCAGCGCCTCCGACAGATCGTGGGTGATGAACACCATCGTCTTGCCGACCTCGTGGTGCAGCCGGACGACCTCGTTCTGCATGTCGCGGCGGATCAGCGGGTCGAGCGCGGAGAACGGCTCGTCGAAGAGGAGTATGTCCGGGTCGCCGGCCAGTGCGCGGGCGAGACCCACGCGTTGCTGCATACCGCCGGAGAGCTGGTCGGGGTAGGAGCTCTCGTACCCGGAGAGCCCGACGAGTTCGACGACCTCCAGCGCCCGTCTCGTGCGCTCGGCCCGGCTCATGCCGCGGATCTCCAGACCGAACGCCACGTTCTCGACGACCCGGCGGTGTGGCAGCAGCCCGAAGTGCTGGAAAACCATGGAGAACTTGCTGCGGCGCAGTTCGCGCAGGCGGCCCGCGTCCGCGTCGCGGATGTTCTCGCCCTCGAAGAGGATCTCGCCGGCGGTGGGTTCGATGAGCCGGGTGAGACAGCGCACCAGAGTGGACTTGCCGGAGCCGGACAGGCCCATGACGACGAACACCTCGCCGGGCGAGACCTCGAACTCCACGTCGCGCACGGCGGCGGTGCATCCGGTGCGGTCCATCAGTTCACGGCGGGTGAGCCCGCGAAGCTCCTCGGAACCCGGTACCTGGTCCGCCTTCGGCCCGAACACCTTCCACAGCTCGCGTACGGATATGACCGAGTCGGGTGCCGAGTCCTGGGGCGTGCCGCGCCGCTGCGGTACCTCGGTCGTTGCTGGGGTCATGTTCGACCTCTTTTCGGCGTTCAGCCGCGGAACCAGTGCTGCGGCCGGGGTTGGATGTTCTGCCAGATGTGTTTGGGCTCCCGGTACTCGTCCAGGCCGGTCGGGCCCAGCTCGCGGCCCACGCCGGAGTGTCCGAACCCACCCCATTCCGCCTGCGGCACATAGGGGTGGTAGTCGTTGATCCACACGGTGCCGTGGCGCAGCCGGCGGGCGACCCGCTGGGCCTTCCCGGCATCCTGCGTCCAGACGGCGCCCGCGAGCCCGTACTCGGTGTCGTTGGCGATGCGTACGGCGTCGTCCTCGTCGGTGAAGCGCTCCACGGTGAGCACGGGCCCGAAGGACTCCTCGTGCACGACCCGCATGTCCTGGCCGCACTCGTCGAGCACGGTGGGCGGGTAGTAGTGGCCGTCGGCCAGTGCCGGGTCGTCGGGGCGTTCGCCACCGCAGCGCAGGACGGCGCCCTCGGCGAGTCCGGCCGCGACGTACGCCTCGACCTTCGCCAGGTGCTGCGCGGAGATCAGCGGGCCGGTCTCGGCCCGCTGATCGAAGGGCCCGCAGAGCCGGATCCGCCGGGCGCGGCGGACGACCTCGTCGACGAACCGGTCGTGCAGGGCGTCCTCGACGATCAGCCGGGCGCCGGCCGAGCAGACCTGGCCCGAATGCAGGAAGACGGCCGTGAGCGCGAAGTCCACGGCCGTTTCGAAGTCGGCGTCGGCGAAGACGACATTGGGGTTCTTGCCGCCGAGTTCCAGCGCGACCTTCTTCACGGTCCCGGCGGCGGTGGCCATGATGCGCCTGCCGGTGTCCAGGCCGCCGGTGAAGGAGACCATGTCGACGGCGGGATCCTCTGCGAGGGGTGCGCCCACCTCGGGCCCGGTCCCCAGGACAAGGTTGGCGGCACCGGCCGGGAGCCCGGCCTCCTCCAGTGCCTTCATCAGCAGGATGGACGTCGAGGGGGTGAGCTCACTGGGCTTGAGGACGATCGTGTTGCCCGCGAGGAGAGCGGGCGCGACCTTCCAACTCGCCTGGAGCAGCGGGTAGTTCCACGGGGTGATCAGCCCGCACACTCCGATCGGCTCGTACACGACGCGGCTGACGGCGTCGGCACGGCCGGTGTCGATCACCCGGCCGGCGTCGGTGCCGC
>KL569205.1:17150-17364 GCA_000715635.1 Streptomyces violaceus
GCTCTCCACCAGCCGTTTGCCGGTGTCCAGCGATTCGGCGCGGGCGAACGCGTCGGCGTCGCGTTCGAGGAGGTCGGCGGTGCGCAGGAGGAGCGCGCCGCGCTCGCGCTCGGGGGTGCGCGGCCAAGGACCTTCGTCGAAGGCCCGGCGGGCCGCGGCGATGGCCGCCTCGGAGTCCTGACGGGTACCCTCGGACACGGTCACGGAGAGCGTG
>KL569205.1:17600-19356 GCA_000715635.1 Streptomyces violaceus
CGGATGTCCCGGTGGCCGCCGGCCACGGGATCCCGCCATTTTCCGTCCACGTACAGGTCTGCCACGTCGGGCCCTCCGAGCGAATCGCGTTGCGCATCGTGCACCGCATTGCTTGTGGTGGAACACTCTGTAGAAGGCTGCACCCCACGTCAAGGGGGTGACCGATGACGGTTTCGCCAAGGAGACACCCACGGGGAGACTACGCCGACCGGCCCGGAACGCCTCGCCTCCGGGCCGATCGGCTGTCTGAAAACTGCTGGTTACGGCACGGAGCGGTGCCGGTAATAAGCGGCGGTGGACGGCGGCAGCGGGTCCTTCCCGAGGATGAGGTCGGCCGCCTTTTCCGCGATCATCATGACGGGCGCGTAGATGTTGCCGTTGGTGATGTAGGGCATCACCGACGCGTCGACGACACGCAGCCCCTCCACCCCGTGCACCCGCATGCTTGCCGGGTCCACGACGGCCATCTCGTCGGTGCCCATCTTGCAGGTGCAGGACGGATGCAGCGCGGTCTCGCCGTCCTTGGCGACCCAGGCGAGGATCTCCTCGTCGGTCTCGACGGAGGGGCCCGGCGAGATCTCCCCGGCGTTGTACGGGGCCATGGCGGGCTGGTTGAGCAGCTCGCGGGCGACCCTGACGGCCTCGACCCACTCGCGGCGGTCCTGCTCGGTGGACAGGTAGTTGAAGCGCAGCGCGGGGTGCTCGGCCGGGTCCCTGCTCTTGATCTTCACCGAGCCGATGGCGTCGGAGTACATGGGCCCGACGTGCACCTGGTATCCGTGTCCGCCTGCGGGCACGGAGCCGTCGTAGCGGACCGCGACGGGCAGGAAGTGGAACATCAGGTTGGGGTAGGGCACGTCCCCATTGCCGCGGACGAAGCCACCCGCTTCGAAGTGGTTGGTCGCGGCGGGGCCCGTGCGGAAGAGCCACTGCAGGCCGATGAAGGGGGCGCGCCACTTCGCGAGGTACGGCTGCATGGAGACGGGCCGTTTGCAGGCGTACTGGATGTACACCTCCAGGTGGTCCTGAAGGTTCTCGCCGACACCCGGCAGATCGTGTACGACGTCGATGCCGAGCGCGCGCAGCTCCTCGGCGTTGCCGACGCCCGAGAGCTGGAGCAGTTGCGGGGAGTTGATCGCGCCTCCGCAGAGGATGATTTCGCGGGCACGCACCCGCTGGGGTCTGCCGCGGCCACGCCGGTACTCGACGCCGACGGCCCGCTTGCCTTCGAAGAGGACGCGGGTGACCAGGGTGCGCGTCCTGATCGTGAGGTTGGGGCGCTTTCGCACGGGCTTGAGGTAGGCCTTGGAGGCCGACAGACGGCGGCCGCGATGGACATTGCGGTCGAACCTGGCGAAACCTTCCTGCCGGTAGCCGTTCACGTCGTCGGTGGGAGCGTGTCCCGCCTCCTCGGTGGCCTTCAGGAAGGCCTTGAAGAGCGGGTTGGCCCCAGGGCCGCGTTCCAGGACGAGAGGTCCGTCGTGGCCGCGGAACTCGTCGTCCGGGTCGGCGGCGAGACAGTTCTCCATCCGCCGGAAGTACGGCAGGCAGTGCGCGTAGTCCCAGGTCTTCATGCCCGGGTCGGCTGCCCAGCGCTCGTAGTCCATGGGGTTGCCACGCTGGAAGATCATGCCGTTGATGCTGCTGGAACCACCCAGCACCTTGCCTCGCGCGTGGTAGACGCGCCGGCCGCCCATGTGGGGCTCCGGTTCGGACTCGTACTTCCAGTCGTAGAACCGGCTGCCGATCGGGGAGG
>KL569205.1:19562-22916 GCA_000715635.1 Streptomyces violaceus
GATGTGTATAAGAGACAGGGTCAGTGCCGCGGGCATGTGGATGAAGACGTCCCAGGGGTAGTCGGGTCTGCCCGCCTCCAGGACCAGCACCCGGTTGCCGGGGTCCGCGGAGAGCCGGTTGGCCAGTGCACTGCCGGCCGATCCACCACCGACGATGACGAAGTCGTACTGCAAGTGAGCCATGGGGCCTCGTCTCGCTCGCGCCGTTGAGAATGCGCGGCATGCTAGCGCCTGTATCTCTATGCGCACCAGGTTGCGAACGGCGCAACTTCGCGAAGTTGCGCCAAGCCCGTGACCTGCACCGCTGGCGGCTATGTTTATCGCCCGTATAGTTGCGTCGTGAGCAACTACCATGCAGATTCCGAAACGACAACTGCGCCGACCGGTGGAGTGCAGTCCGTCGACCGCGCCATCACCGTGCTGGAGATCCTGGCCCAGCGCGGCGAGGCCGGCGTCAGCGAGGTGGCCGCCGAGATCGATGTGCACAAGTCCACCGCGTTCCGGCTGCTCGGCGCTCTGGAGGTGCGCGGCCTGGTGGAGCAGGCAGGCGAGCGCGGCAAGTACCGCCTCGGTTTCGGCATCGTCCGCCTCGCCGGCGCGGTCACCGAGCGCATCGACATCACCCAGCAGAGCCGCCCGGTCTGCGAGCGTCTCGCCGAGGAGATCGGCGAGACCGTGAACCTCGCCGTGATGCAGGAGCGTTACGCGATCAACCTGTACCAGGTGCGCGGTCCGGGTGCTGTCACGGCGTTCAACTGGGTCGGCCAGCTGACGCCGCTGCACGCCACGTCCAGCGGCAAGATCCTGCTGGCCCACATGCCGGCGAAGGAGCGTGCCGCGCTGCTGTCGGAGATCGGCCTGAAGAAGGTGACCCCCCGCACCCTGACCGCGAAGACTAAGCTCGAGAAGAACCTCGCCGAGGCGCTCGAGCGTGGCTACTCCTGGACCCTGGAGGAGTACGAGGTGGGGCTGCATGCCATGGCCGCCCCGGTCCGCAACAGGGACGGAGAGGTCATCGCCGCGCTCAGCGCCTCCGGACCGGCGTACCGGCTCACCGAGGACCGTATGCACGAGCTGGCACCAGTGCTGGTCAAGGGCGCGGACGAGATCAGCCACCGCATGGGCTACCTGGGCTGATCCCGCCGCGCCGCCTTCGACGGGCGCCCTGCACACCAAAGGCCGGCCCGCCGTGAACCGCCGCTACTGTGGCCGCCCCGCGCCCAGACGCTCCTGGACGAAGGCGTGGAACTCACCGATGTGATGCTCGCTGGGCACGAGGACTCCGCCCTTGGTGTACAGCCGGGAGCTCATCGCGGGCTGACAGCGCTCGCATGCGTCGAAGTCCTGCCGGTTGACTCGGTCGAAGAGCTCCACCGACCGGCTGACATCCTTGCCGCTCTCGACGACGTGCTTGAGGTAGAGCCAGTCGCACTCGACGATGGTGCGGTCCGCGGCGACCGGGTACATCCGGTGGAAGATCACATGGTCGGGCACGAGGTTGATGAACACCTGCGGTCGGACGGTGATCGCGTAGTAACGGCGGTCCTGGTCCTCGGTGACGCCTGGAATACGGTCGAGGCCTTCGGAGCCGTCGACGGTGAAGCCCTTGGCTTCGGAGCCGAACTCCGCACCGTGTCCCACGTAGTACTGGGCGGCGTACCCGTCGGCGAACTCGGGGAGCACCTCGGTCAGCTCGGGGTGGATCGTCGCGCAGTGATAGCACTCCATGAAGTTCTCGACGATGAGTTTCCAGTTCGCCTTCACGTCGTAGACGATCCGTTCGCCGACTTCGAGATTGTCGATGTCGTAGTTCTCGATCGACTCCGTGTCACCCAGGCGCGCGATCACATCCCCCCCGACCTCGTCGAAGGGGGGCGGGTCCGCTGCGAGGCACACCCACACATAGCCGAGCCATTCCCGCGTGGCCACTGCTGCCAGACCGTACTCGGTGCGGCTGATGTCGGGCATCTTGGTGAGGTTGGGTGCCGCGACGAGTTTGCCCGTCAGGTCGTACGTCCAGGCGTGATAGGGGCACTGGAAGGCGCGTTTGACCTCGCCGGTCTCCGCCGTGCAGAGCTTGGCTCCGCGGTGCCGGCAGACGTTGAGGAAGGCACGTATGGAGTTGTCCCGTGCCCGGGTGATCAGGATGCTCTCGCGGCCCACGTCCACGGTCCGGAAGGCACCGGGCCCGGCGAGGTCGGCGGAGCGCACGGCGCAGAACCACATCGCCTCGAAGATGTGTTCCTGCTCCTGGGCGAAGATATCGGGATCCGTGTAGGAGGAGCCGGGGAGGGTGGTGATGAGGCTTTCCGGCAGGCCGGTCGAGGTCACAGTGCACTCCTCGGGGAAACGTCGTGGATCGGGCATGCACGCGCCGGGAAGAGCGACACCGGACGTCGTTGGGTGATGAGCAGCGCGGCTCCGTACAACAGCGGCCGTGAGAGCGAGGTATACGCCCCTGTCAGGGTGCCTTGGCCGCGAGCTGCTTGCGCCAGCGCATGAACAGCCGCGGCTGGTTCATCCCGAGTACGGCGACCGGGTGTCCGGCACGCCGGTAGACGGCCAGGATGTTGCGATCGTGCGCGGTGCCTTCCTCTATCGTCACGCTGTCGGCGCGGGCCGCGTTGCCGGCGAACTGGATCTTCACGCCGTACTGGTCGGACCAGAAGTACGGAGGCCGGGGTAGGCCCGGTTCGGACTCGCCCCAGGACAGCAGGGCGGCCACGGCCGCGTCGGGGCGTTCGCGGGCGCCGGTCCAGTGCTCGACGCGGCGGTGCGTGCCTGCGCGCGGGTCGTACCAGGAGGCGCAGTCGCCGACCGCGACCACCCCGGCCAGACTGGTACGGCCGTCCGCACCGCACTTGACGCCGTCGTCGAGTTCGACACCGGATCCGGCCAGCCACTCGACGCAGGGACGGGCCCCGACACCCACGACCACGATGTCTGCGGGGATGCTCCGGCCGTCCTCCATCAGGACTGCGTCGACGCGGTTCTCGCCGCTCAGCCCCTTGACGCCCACGCCGCACAACAGGCGTACGCCGTGGTCCGCGTGGAGGGCGGAGACGATGCGCCCCATGGCCGCGCCGAGCGGTCCGGCCAGTGGTGTGGGCGCCGCCTCGACGATGGTCACGTCGAGGCCGAGTGCGCAGGCGGTGGAGGCGACCTCGGCACCGATGAAGCCGCCGCCGATCACGACCAGGCGTCCGCCCCGGGCCAGTTCGTCCCGCAGGGCGCGGGCGTCGTCCAGTGTGCGCAGCGTGTGCACACCGGCCAGTCCGTCCATGCCGGGCAGGGTCCGGGCGGCGGCGCCGGTGGCGATGACGACGCCGTCGGCCCGCACCTCCCGGCCATCGG
>KL569205.1:23138-25158 GCA_000715635.1 Streptomyces violaceus
GGGGCGTGGTGTCGAGTCCGGCGGCGCGGGCTCCGAGCAGCCACTCCGCTTGCAGGTCCTCGTCGTCCGGCTCCAGTGCGAGCTCGGCTTCGCCGACGCCGCCAACCAGGAACTCCTTGGACAGTGGCGGCCTGTCGTACGGGCGATGGACTTCGTCGCCGATGACGACCAACCGTCCGTCGTATCCCTGCTTCCGCAACGAGCGCGCCGCCGACAGACCGGCCAGCGACGCGCCCACCACGGCCACGGTCCTCACGCGACGCCCCCCACGAGCCGGGCGGCGATGCAGGGAGGCAGGTTCGGAGCTGCCGTGGACAGCCGGACGTAGATCATGCCGTCCTCGACGAAGACCTCGTGCGTGCGCACCGGGAGCTTGGCCGGCGGGGCGTCGACTGCTCCCGTCTTGAGGTTGAACTTCGAGGCGTGCAGCGGGCATTCGACCTCACAGCCCTCCAGCCAGCCGTCGGCGAGCGAGGCGTCCTGGTGGGTGCATGTGTCGTCGATGGCGAAGAGTTCGCCGTCGTCGGTGTGGAACACCGAGACCGGCGGGTCGATGTCGAGCCTGTGGGCCTCGCCTCGGGGCAGATCCACAAGACGGCACGCGGCAATCATCATGACACCTCGGTGCGTATAGCGGAACGGATTGCGGTGAACGCAACGCCAGTTTGAGGGCGCCCACAAACCCTTGTCAAGGAGTTCACGGGTCACCTGACGCCCCTATTTTGCGTTGCGGAGGAAACAACTCCCTGCGCGATAGGAAACGCAGGTCAGAGCCGGGCGCCTCTCAGGACTGGGGCATCGGCAGTGGCGTCGCCACGGATTCGAGGCCCCACCGAGCGGTCACGCGTACCGCGTCGGCCGTCGAGGCGACGTCGTGGACGCGCACGCACCAGGCGCCCTGCGCGGCGGCCAGGACGGACACCGCGGAGGTGGCCGCGTCCCGAAGGTGCGCCGGGCGGGGCCGCCCCGTCTCCGGGTCCGCGAGCAGGTGCCCCAGAAAGGACTTCCGCGCCGCGCCCACCAGGACCGGCCGGCCGAGCGCGGCGACCTCCCGGAGACGGCCGAGCAGCCGCCAGTTGTGCTCGACGTGCTTGGCGAACCCGAGCCCCGGGTCGACGATGAGACAGTCCCCCGGAACCCCGGCGTGCAGGGCCGCATCGACTCTCGCCCGCAACTCGTCGACCACGTCGGTGACGACGTCGCCGTACACGGCGTTCGCCTGCATCCCCGCGGAGTGCCCGCGCCAGTGCATGAGCACGTAGGGCGTACCGGCCCGCGCCATCAGCGGCAGCATCGCCGGGTCGGCGAGCCCGCCGGAGACGTCGTTGACCAGGGCGGCGCCGGCCTCGACGGCGTGGGCGGCGACCTCGGCCCGCATCGTGTCGACGCTGACCGTCGCGCCCGCGGCGACGAGTTCACGGACGACCGGCAGAACGCGCCGCATCTCCTCCTCGACGGCCGGACGCGCGGCGCCGGGGCGGGTCGACTCGCCACCCACGTCCAGGATGTCAGCGCCCTCGTCGAGCAGCGCGAGGCCGTGCGCGAGGGCCCGTTCCGGGTCGAACCACCGCCCGCCGTCGGAGAACGAGTCGGGCGTGACGTTCACGATGCCCATCACCAGGGTGCGGCCGGGTCGGGGAAGACCTCGCGGATGGAGCGCGGGAGCAGCGTCGGGCCGGGCGGCGGTACTCATGCGACTCGGAGCGGGTCGGCGAGGGGGCGCACGGGAAGCATCATGGGACCTGTTGACCTCGTTGCATATAGAGGAACAATGTGCGATTTGAGCAACGAGTGTGAGGACGGCCGCGCGGCACTGTCAAGGCAGGTGGGCCCCGGCCTCCCCCTGCGGCCTTGACGCCAGGGTGAGCAGCCGAGAGGCCTTCAGTTCGGTCTCGTCCCACTCCCTCCCGGGGTCGGACCCCCAGGTGATGCCGGCGCCCGTTCCGAAGCGCAGCACCGGACCCGCCGGGGCGGCACGGTCGATCCAGAAGGGGCGGATGCCTGTCTCTTATACACATCT
>KL569205.1:25387-26276 GCA_000715635.1 Streptomyces violaceus
CGCCCCAGCCGATGGCGCCGCAGTACGGACCGCGGGGCGCGGTCTCCAGGGCGTCGATGATGCGCAGTGCGCTGGACTTGGGCGCGCCGGTCACGGAGCCCGGTGGGAAGGTCCCGGCCATCAGCTCGGGCCAGCCAGCGCCCTTCGCCAGCTCCCCGCGCACGGTGGAGACGAGATGCACCAGGCCCGGGTGCCGCTCGACGGCGCAGAGAGTGGGGACGGTCACGGATCCGATGGCGCAGACCCGACCCAGGTCGTTGCGGACCAGGTCCACGATCATCACGTTCTCGGCACGGTCCTTGGGCAGCAGGTCGCCCGCCGTACGGCCCGTGCCCTTGATCGGCCCGGACTCCACGGTCCGGCCGGTGCGGCGCAGGAAGAGTTCGGGCGAGGCGGTGGCCACTTCGACGCCGTGCGCGGGAAGCCGGACCGTACCGGCGTAGGGCGCGGGGTTGCCACGGGCGAGCAGCGCGGTCAGCGCGTCGATGTCGGCGGCGGCCGGGTCGGGCAGAGGTGCGGAGAGCACGCGACAGAGATTGGCCTGGTAGACGTCGCCCGCCGCTATGTGCTCGCGGATGCGGCGCACGCCCGCGGTGTAGGCGGTGCGGTCGAGCGACGAGGTCCAGTCGCCGGCGACCGGGCCCCGCCATGCCCCGGTCCGCGGAGCGGGCACCTGCGCGGGACGCAGTCGGCCGAACCGCGCGCAGAGCAGGCGGCCTTCGAAGTCCGCGACGACCGCCCAGAAACCGGAGGAGTCCAGGGCGGCGGGATCGCTGGTGACATCACGCAGATCAGCGGCGACGAGGCCGCCGAAGCGTGCCATCGAGGCGGGGTCGTACACGGCGGTTCGTCCAGGGCCGACGGGGCGGATGATCTTTGGCCGGCCGGG
>KL569205.1:26489-26849 GCA_000715635.1 Streptomyces violaceus
GGGCCGGCCGGGGCGGGCACTCGATCGCCCCGGCCGGCACGGCGGCGCACCTGTCACCAGCCGCGGGCGGCCCACTCCTCCAGGTGCGGTGCTTCCGACTCGACGGTCGTGGTCTCACCGTGTCCGGTGTGGACGACCGTCTCGCCCGGGAGGGTCAGCAGCCGGTCACCGATGGAGCCGATGATCGTGCCGAAGTCGCTGTACGAGCGCCCGGTCGCGCCGGGTCCTCCGGCGAACAGCGTGTCACCGCTGAACAGTGCGCCCAGTTCCGGTGCGTACAGGCACACGGCACCCGGGGCGTGTCCGGGCGTGTGGAGGACACGCAGGCCGATGCCCGCCACCATGAGTTCCTCACCATCG
>KL569205.1:27088-27963 GCA_000715635.1 Streptomyces violaceus
CGGGCCGCCGACCGGGGTGCACCATCTTCCACAGCACCTGGTCGTCAGGGTGCAGGAGGAGGGGAGCGCCCGTGGCCAGAGCGACGTCCGGAGCAGCGCGCACATGGTCATCATGGGCGTGGGTGCACACGATGGCCGACAGCCGACGGTCACCGACGGCCTCCAGGACGGCGTCCGAATCGTGCGCCGCGTCGATGACGACCACCTCGTCGTCGTCACCGATGATCCAGACGTTGTTGTCGACGTCCCAGGTCCCGCCGTCGAGGCTGAACGTCCCGCTGGTGACGAGGTGTTCGATACGCGGTGCGCCGGCCATCACAGCACCACCACCGAGCGCAGCACGTCGCCGCGGTGCATCTTCTCGAACGCCTCCTCCACGTCACCGAGGCCGATGGTCTCGGAGACGAACGCGTCCAGGTCGAAACGGCCTCCCAGATACAGGTCGATGAGGGCCGGGAAGTCGCGCGAGGGCAAGCAGTCGCCGTACCAGCTGGACTTCAGCGAGCCGCCCCGCCCGAAGACGTCGAGCAGGGTCAGCTCCACCTTCATCTCCGGGGTGGGCACGCCGACCAGCACGACCGTGCCGGCCAGGTCGCGGGCGTAGAAGGCCTGCCGGTACGTCTCGGGGCGGCCGACCGCCTCCACGACGACGTCCGCGCCGAAGCCTCCGGTCAGTTCGCGCACCGCTTCCACGACGTCGCCCTTGGCTCCGTCGACCGTGTGGGTGGCCCCCATGGCCATGGCCCGGTCCAGCTTGCGCTGGTCGATGTCGACGGCGATGACCTTGCTCGCTCCGGCCAGCCTCGCCCCCGCGACGGCGGCCATTCCGACGCCGCCGCAGCCGATGACGGCGACGGAGTCGCCCCGGCCGACGG
>KL569205.1:28164-34021 GCA_000715635.1 Streptomyces violaceus
GGCCACGACGCCGCACCCGAGCAGACCGGCTGCCGCCGCCGAGGCCGCAGGGGCCACCTTGGTGCACTGACCTGCGGCGACCAGCGTCTTCTCCGCGAACGCGCCGATGCCGAGTGCCGGCGAGAGCGGGGTGCCGTCGAGCAGCGTCATCGGTTGTGTCGCGTTGTGGGTGGCGAAGCAGTACCAGGGCTTGCCCTTGCTGCAGGCCCGGCACTGACCGCACACCGCACGCCAGTTGAGGATGACGAAGTCGCCGGGCTCGAGGCCGGTGACTCCCTCCCCGACCGCCTCGACGCGACCTGCCGCCTCGTGCCCCAGAAGGAAGGGGAAGTCGTCGTTGATCCCGCCCTCGCGGTAGTGGAGATCGGTATGACAGACGCCGCACGCCTCGACCTTGACCAGCGCCTCACCCGGACCCGGATCCGGGACGACGATCGTCTCGACGGAGACGGGGGCGCCCTTCTTCCGGGCGACGACGGCACGAACCTCGTGAGCCATGAGCTGCTCCTCAAGCGGGATACCCTCGCGAGTGCGTTGCCTCATCAGATACACGCACCGCTATACGCAACTGAGCATCCTGGAGGAGCACGCCGAGGGTCAAGGGGTTGGCACCAACCGGGTCGACTCGGCCGGATCCGTCGGAACCAAGAGGCTCATCACTGGCACGCATGAGGGACCGCGCCCCTCGGACACTCCGGGGATGCGGCCCTCACCTTCGTCTGGTTCCGGCCAGGTCGAGCTGCCCGGCCGGTCAGCTCAGCCCGCGGACTGCGAGTCCGCCATGACCTCGGCCGGCCGTACACCGTCGTCCGGCCCCGGCTCGCCGACGGCGCCGGCAACGCCTCCCTGTTCCGCCGACGGGGCGGGGACCGGCTCTCCGCGCAGCGCCTTCACGAGGGAGACGCACAGGCCGATCATCACGAAGAGGAACGGGAACGCGGCGATGATGGCCACCTGCTTGACCGCCTCCAGGCCTCCGGCCAGCAACAGTACGGCCGCGACCAGACCGGTCAGCGCACCCCAGAGGATCACGACGAGGCGACCGGGGGCCATGCTGCCCCGGCAGGAGAGCATGCCGAGGACGACGGATGCCGCGTCCGCGCCACTCACGAAGAACAGGCCGACCAGGATGATCACCAAGACCGAGGTGACAGGGAACCAGGGAAGGTTCTGCAGGGTGGTGAACAGGCCCGCTTCCTCGCCCTTGGCGACCGCCGCGGCCAGGTGACCGCCGTGCATCTCCTGGTTCAGGGCGGTCCCGCCGAGGATCGCGAACCACACGACACTCACCAGGCTCGGCGCGATGATCACACCGACGATGAACTCCCGAATGGTGCGGCCACGGGAGATCCGGGCGATGAAGGTCCCGACGAACGGCGTCCAGGAGATCCACCACGCCCAGTAGAAGACCGTCCAGTCGGAGAGCCATTCGCCGCCGCCGAAGGCACCCGTCGTGAAACTCATCTTCGGCAGCGAGGCCAGATAGCCGCCCAGCGCCTCGGTCTGGCTCTCCAGGATGAACACCGTGGGACCCACCACGAAGACGAAGAGCAGCAGGACGGCGGCGAGGATCATGTTGCCGTTGCTCAGCCACTGGATACCGCGGTGCACGCCGGAGAGGGCGGAGATCACGAACAGGACGGTGAGGACCGCGATGATCGAGACGGCCAGCACGGTGGAGTCGGGGACGCCCCAGACCTCTTTCAGGCCCCGGTTGACCTGGAGCGCGCCCAGCCCGAGGGAGACGGCGGACCCGAAGAGGGTGGCGAAGATCGCCAGGATGTCGATGGACTTGCCCAGCGGTCCGTCCACCAGGTCGCCGAGCAGTGGGCGGAAGGCGGAACTGATCAGGCTGTTGTCACTCTTGCGGAAACCGAAGTAGGCGAGCGCCAGCCCGGCGACGGCGTACATCGCCCAGGGGTGGATCGCCCAGTGGAAGTACGAGTACTCCAGCGCCAGGCGGGCGGCGTCCTCACTGCCCGCCTTCGCGGAGCCCGGTGGCGGGCCGGCCATATGCATGATCGGCTCGCTCGCCCCGTAGAACATGAGGCCGATCCCCATGCCGGCGCTGAACATCATCGCCACCCAGGACGCGGTGCTGAACTCCGGGCGCTCACCGTCTCTGCCGAGCCGGATGGAGCCGAACCGGCTGAACGCGAGCACCGTCGCCAGCACCACGAACCCGGAACTCGTCAGGACGAACAGCCAGCCGAAGTTGTCGATGATCCGGTTCAGCGTCGTCTCGGCGACCGTGGCGAGATTGTCGGTGAAGAACACCCCCCAGGCGACGAACAGGGCGGACAGCGTGACAGATATATAGAGGACGGCCGGATCCACCCGTGCGAGGGCCGATGTCGTTTTCTTCGTCGTCGCGGTACTCATCCGCAGCCTTCCGACAGGGGACGGGGGTGGCGGGTCTGCATCCCTGCGAGTGCACCGCCCGTAGCGGTGCGCAACACGCAACTTCGAGCTCGATGTGCAACACGGTTCCTGTCGCGTCGTGGTGCGTCAACCCCCTGTACACCGACCTCTTTCGCCGAGCGCTCGGCCGACAGGTGACCGCACGGGAACCGACTGTGCGCGGCGGTTCGACCGACATGGGCAGCACTCGCGCGTAGTGCCCTCCATTCACCTCATGATCGGCTACGACTGCGGCGAGGCCGTCATACACGGACGTCGTACGCTCCATGCACGAGCTCGGTGGCGCATCAGCGCTCTACGAGGACCAGCCGCTCCAGCGCGGGTTGCGGGACTCGAACGCCATCACCGCCCACATCCAGGTGAGCCCGGCGATGTGGGAGACGACCGGACGGATCCTGCTGGGCATCCCCACTGACACAGCCCGGCTGTGACTGACCCCACTTGCCTGTCTTGTCCGGTGCCAGGCGTGCCGCGGTCGCGTACCTCTGCTGGTCGGGCTTCCAGCCGCTGTTGCCCGAGGTGAGCATGAAGCAGACGCCGCCGCCCACGGGTTGGCGGCGAGACTGCTGTCCGCCGCGATCAGTCATCGCCTGTCCGCACCTGCCGCTCGTCGCCCGGAGCGCTGCGTCTTGGGCCTCATCGTCACCATCCGCCGGGGCCTCCCCCGGTGCTCACGTGCGCTCACTTCTGACCGGTCTGTCTTTGTACCTGTTCCAGGACCTGTTGCGCGGAGCTCGCCCCGCTGAAGAGCTCGTTCCCGTGCTGGTTGAGCAGTTCGTTGACCCGGTCCCAGTTCTCCGTCGTACGCAGCGGAGTCGCCGTGGCATTGGCGGCTTCGAGAACCTCCCGGGCACCGGCGAGGCGGGCGTTCTCGTACCACGCGTGCTGGGCCGACTCGCGTGACGGATAGGCACGTCCCACCCCGCCGAGCCACTCCAGTTGCTTCCTGGCGGTCATCAGCGTGATCGCCTTGAACGCCCGCTCCGGATCCGGGCAGGACTTGGAAATGCCGAACCCGGAACCGGACGAGTACGTCCTGCTGCCGTCCGGGCCGGCGGGAAGGATGGCCAGGCCCACCTGGAAGCCGGCCTGGTTCTTCAGGTTCAGCAACGCCCACGGCCCGCTGGTGCCCATGGCCACCTTGCCGCTGAGGAACTCCCTGTCGGCGAACGCGGGATCGGCCGCGGGCACACGGGGGGCGACCTTCTTCCTGGCCGCCAGGTCGGCGTACCACTGCACGCCGTTGATCAAGGCGGGGGTGGTCAGTCGCAGGTGGCCCGCGCCGTCGGTGGGCTGCGCCCCGGTCTTGGTCAGCACCATGGAGAACATCCACAGATCCTGAGGCGCCGCCACGAACCCGTACCTCCGGTGCCCGGTCAGCTCACGGGCGGCCGATTCGAACTCAGCCAGCGTCCACCCCGGCTCGGGCTCCGGCACCCCCGCGTCGCGGAACATGTCCTTGTTGTAGGTGAGGATCACCGGGCCGACGTCGTACGGCAGCGCGTACTGCTTCCCGTCGACACTCAGTCCCTCCATGACGGACTTGTCGAAGTCCGTCACATCGAACTTGTTCTTGGCGATCAGGTCGTCGAGCGGCAGCATGCCCCGGGTGTAGCCCGTGGTGCGGAGCGCCTGCATGGACACGATGCAGGGCGCGTCGCCGCTGTCGAGACGAGTGCCGAGCTCGGCGAAGTAGTCACTGAAGGACGAGGTCTCGAGCTTGATCGTGATCTGCGGATCTTCGAGGGACACCCGGTCCGCGAACTGCCGCCAGACCCGCTGTTCCTCACCGCCGTTGGCCCACATCGACCAGGTCAACGTTTTCGAGCCGCCACCGTCGGCGCCGCACGCCATCACCAGCGTCCCGGCCAGCGCCAGGGCGACGGCTGCCCTCACTGCGATGCGCGACCCTGTCATGCCCCGTCCGCATGTCCCCTTAGTAGCAATATGCACGCATTATGGCATGGTGTACTTGGCCACACCTGTCACTGCCACACCATCCGGGCTATGCACTTCCCAGCCGCACCGGACCGCCCGATTGCGGAAACGGCACGGGACCGGGCCATGGGACGAGGGCGCGCTCCTCCAGTGCTTCGTCGGACACCCCTCCAGGGGAAGCCCTTCCCGATAGCAGATGCTGCCGGACTTCGCGAGCGGCAGCGGTGGTGTCAGCGAAGGCCGTGGACGACCATCTGATCGACGAGCTGGTGAACCTGGCCCAGGCCGAGGGCATGCAGCTGACCGGTGAGGGCGGGCTGCTGCAGCAGCTGACCAAGCGGCTGCTGGAGTCCGCACTCGAGGGCGGGTGGTCAGACCGCGATCATCGACGGCACGGAGATCCGCGTGCGACGCCCAGCAGCAGGCCGCCGGGACAAATTTGTCTCCGGCAAAACCAAGCAGCCGTGAAGTCCATGGCTCTCACAGACGCCGAAGGGCGGGTGCTCTTCTGCAGCCCGGTCAGGCCGGGCAGTTGCGCCGACATCACCCAGGCCCGACAGCTGGGACTGGCCCAGCTCCTGGCCGACGGCCCGTTTATGGAGATCCTCGCGGATGCCGGCTATCAGGGCATGGGAGCGCGGACCGGCGGACGCGTGGTGACACCACCACATCGCAAGTTCAAGAAGAACGCCCCTGCCTGGTACGAAGAGCGGCACGAGCGGCAGCGCAAGGCGCACTCCTCACGGCGCGTCCGCGTCGAGCACGGCATCGCGCACCTCAAGAACTGGCGGGCTCTCGCCCGGCATCTTGGCCGCCGCGAGCACATGAGTGACATCGTCCAAGCCGTCGCCGGACTGCTCTCACACCAGCAGATCGCCACTCTTTCCCGCGGTCTTCAAGCGTGAACACCGTCAGTTCCACCCACCCTCGACGAGCCACGGCCACCCGTGCACGAGGTCGTTAGGCGGCTGCTGCGGAGCGGCGCCGCTGGGTGAGGGCGATGGCGGTGGTGGGGATCAGGGTGAGGGCGGCGATGGCGGTGCCGACGACGGCGGGGCCGGTGGATCCCAGGCCGGAGTCGAGGGTGAGGCCGGCGATCCAGGAGCCGATAGCGGTGCCGAGGTTGAACGCCGAGACGGTCAGGGCCGAGGCCAGGACGGGTGCCTGGCGTGCGAAGCGGACGGCCATGGCCATCAGCACCGGGTTGGCGCCGAGCCCGAAGAAGCCCAGCAGGGCGACCAGAATGATGGTGGGCACGGCGTAGCCGGCCACCAGGGAGATCGCGAGGAGCAGGACCGTGGCTCCTGCGGCGGCCACGAGGGTCACGGAGTGCGGGCGACGGTCGCCCAGACGGCCTCCGACGAGCGAGCCGGCCAGGGCACCGAGGCCGAAGCCGACCAGGACCAGCGGCACGATCCCGGACGCGAGACCGGTCCGGTCGGTCAGCAGCGGCGAGATGTAGGAGTACGCGGCCAGGACACCGCCGGTGGTGGTGGCG
>KL569205.1:34248-36389 GCA_000715635.1 Streptomyces violaceus
AGATGTGTATAAGAGACAGGGCCACAGGCGGCCGGAGCGCAGAGAGGTCAGATCGGATCGGATCGACACCGCCTGATGGTCGCCACCGTCGTGGGGGACAGTGCGGGCGATCAGCGCGACGGCCGCAGCGGCGAAGGCCGCAAGCGCCCAGAACGGTCCCCGCCAGCCCATGAGCTGCCCGGCGAACGCGCCCAGCGGCACACCGACGACATTCGCGAGCATGGCTCCGGCTCCGACGAGCCCGAGCGCGCGGGAACTGGCGGCAGGGCCTGCGGCGCGTGCAGCGGCCACATTGGCCACCGCCCAGAACGCGCCGGTCGCGATCGCGGTCAGGAATCGTGCCGCCAGGACCAGGGTGAAGCTGGAACCAAGTGCCACGATGACGTGCCCGGCGGCGAAGACGCCCAGGGCGAGCATCAGGGTCAGCCGCTTGGGCAGCCGCAGCGTGAGCATCGCCATCAGCGGCGCGCCGACGATCATGCCGACCGCGAAGACGGTGATCATCAGTCCGGTCTGGGCGACACTGACCTGCAGGTCACCCGCGATCTCGGGCAGCAGGCCCGCCACGACAAACTCGGTGGTGCCCATCAGGAAGGTGCCCAGCGCGAGCACGTAGACGACGAGCGGCAGCCGGGCGGACGGAGGCTGGGGGTTTTCAGCCCTTACGGTCTCGGCGGGGGCGTGGAGGGTTGCTCCTCGCGTACTCAAGGTTCATCTCCGTGGGGGTTGTGATCGGGATACGTCACCCAGGGAACAAGCCGCCCCACCCCTTGAGGAAGGTCGCGTTTATGGGGGGCACAAACTCAACCTCCCTATGTGCGAGCCGGTGGCTACCGTGGAAACCATGGACCCGCGCCCCGACGAACGCTCTGACCACCGCACCGAGATCCGCGACTTCCTTGCCAGCCGCCGCGCGAAGATCTCCCCGGAGCAGGCCGGGCTGCCCACCAGCGGCCGGCGCCGAGTGCCCGGGCTGCGGCGCGAGGAGGTTGCCGTGCTGGCCGGGGTGAGCACCGAGTGGTACACCCGCCTGGAGAAAGGCCACATCAGCGGCGTCTCCGAAGACGTACTCGCCGCGGTCGCCCAGGCCCTGCAGCTGGACGAGGACGAACGCACCTACCTGTTCGACCTGGCTCGCGCCGCCCGACCCGCCCGGCGCACGCCGTCCCGCCGCAGGGACGTCGAGGTCCCGCCCCGCATCCAGTGGCTGCTGGACTCCGTCGCGATGTCCGCTGCCTTCGTGCGCAACGGCCGTCTGGACGTCGTCGCCACCAACCCGCTGGCGAGGGCCCTGCATGCCCCGATGTTCGACAGCCCCACCACCGACAAGCGCGGACGCGCCAACTTCGCCCGCTACCACTTCCTTGACCCGGGCTCACAGGACTTCTTCGTCGACTGGGACTCCGGCGCCGCCGCCACCGTCGCGTTGCTGCGTGCCGAGGCCGGGCGTGAACCGCATGACCGGGCCCTGCGCGAACTCATCGGCGAACTGTCCACAGTCAGCCCCGACTTCCGAACCATGTGGGCCGCGCACGACGTCCGTATCCGCCACGAGGGCGTCAAGCGGCTGCAGCACCCCGAGGTCGGCCTCCTGGAGCTGACCTACCAGTCCCTGGGCCTGCCCGTGTCTCCCCGGGCCGTGCACGATCTGAGCCTCTACACCGCCGAACCGGGCAGCACCTCCGAAGAACGCCTCAAGATTCTCGCCAGCCTGGCAGCCACTCCCGTCCAGGCGACAGGGTCCACCGACCAGCTGCGCTGAGCAGCTGATCAGGACGTTTTCTGCCGGCTATTGAGCCCACCCAGGCTCCGGCTTATGCAACCGGAAGGAGCGGGGGTGCGGAGGACCACGCTCAGGCCCAGGCCCCCGCCGGCACGAACTGACAGTCCTGCCGGGAACGCCCCAGTCTTAGCACTCGCGTAGCCGGCGGGTGGAGAACGGCAGCCCGGACGACTCGTCTTCGTTCGGTTCGTTGCGCTTGCGCAGTTGGATCGGCACGATGCCGAGTCTGTACGCGAGGCAGGCAATCCGCTGCTGACCACGGTGGCATCGCGGGCTCCGCGGGGTGACCGTCCCGAGCGTTCCCGAGAGTCCGCTTCTGCCGTGGGGGCTCCCCGACAGGCCGGTGGCGGTACCGGCC
>KL569205.1:36661-38396 GCA_000715635.1 Streptomyces violaceus
GACGTGGTCCGCGCCCGGGACGATCACGAGGTCGACGGTGTCGGGGGCCTTCGCCTGGACGTCCTCGGAGTAGTAGCGGGAGTGCGCGTCGGCGCCGGCTACCAGGAGGGCCTTGCGGGGCGCCAGCATGTCGAGGTTCGTCATCAGCTGGAAGGCGAAGAACGACATCGGTGTGGTCGCGGTCCACGCGGTGGTGGAGTTGATCGAGCGCGGGTGGTAGCCGCGTTCGGTGCGGTAGTAGTCGAAGAAGCTCGCCGTGATCGGGTCGGCGTCCACCGGGAGGGTCTTGGGCAGGACACGGTTGGAGGGGGCGACGTTGCCGTTCTCGTCGAAGGGCACCTCGTGGGAGAGCCGCGCGTAGGTGCCGTTCTCGGCGTCGATCCAGCGCTGCCGGCTGAGGTGGTCCACAACCTTCTGGCGCTGCTCAGGCGAATAGTAGTCCTCGTGGCCGCGGGACATGCTGCGCGACATGTCGTACATCGAGGCCGCGGCGACCGCCTTGATACGGCTGTCTGCAGCCGCCGCGGTGAGCGCCATACCGCTCAAGCCGCAGATGGCCTGCACGCCGATCCGCTCGCGGTCGACGATCTTCTGCAGGCCGAGGAAGTCGACGGCGGCGCTGTAGTCCTCGGTGTAGATGTCGGGCGAAGCCACGTCGCGCACCGCGCCGCCGCTCTCCCCGGTGAAGGAGGGGTCGAAGGCGAGGGCGACGTAGCCGCGGCGGGCGAACTCGTTGGCGTAGAGACCCGAGGACTGTTCCTTGACCGCGCCGAACGGGCCGCTGACCGCCAGAGCGGGCAGCTTGCCCCTGGCGTTCTTCGGCACGTAGAGGTCTGCGGCGACCTCGATGCCGTAGCGGTTCTTGAACAGCACCGAGGTCCGCTTGACGTTCTTGTCCAGCGCGAAGGTGTAGCCGCCCTTGGCCGTGGCCTTGCCCTGTCCTGTGGCGCCTGCGGCGCGGCCGGTTTCCGCACCGAAGGAGGGCAGAGCCGTGAAGGAGGCGGCGGTGGCGGCGCCGGTGGCGGCGATCAGTCCGAGCGCTTTGCGACGTTCCATCGAGTGGACCTCATATTTGATCGGTGGAGGGAAAGGCGCGACGGTCGGTGGTGTCGTGACCGAGGCGAGATTCCAGCGAACCGCTTCTGCGCCAGGCGTGACAGGTCGGGTTTATGGGGGGTACAAGCTCGACCCCCACCCCGCGGGGTGTGCGTCGTGGCGTGGAAGGCATGGCACACCGACACCTCCCGGACACCCGCGCCGTGTCCATCCCCTGATTTTGTAGAGCAGTTGGTCGTGCAGCCTGACTCTGGTGGCCGGTGCGGCCAGGCGCTTCTCGGATGGTGTTCTCGAACGTGACGGGCGGCAGCCCGCCGGCGGCGCTGTGGCGCCGTTTGGTGTTGTAGAAGTCGCCATGTGCCGCTACCCGCGGGAGGACACACAGGCAGGTATGCGCCCTCGCCGATGGGCGCCCTAGTTCGCGATGCCTGTCGCCAGAACGGTGCTGTCACCTACCGAGGCTCGCCCGATCTGGCCCACATGCCGGATTTTGACGCAGCGTAGTCAGCACCAAGTCAGCACGGGAGTCAGCACCCCACCTCCAAATCATGCCCGAACAGTGCAACTCGGATGGTTCTCTCGCGGGCTCGATCGGGGCTCTCGTAGAGGCTCCGGCGACGCCCCCATGGTGGCCGCACGCACCTCCACACCCAGAACTATGGTGTCCCACCACATACCC
>KL569206.1:0-771 GCA_000715635.1 Streptomyces violaceus
CCGCGGACAGGCCGGTCGGGTCGGAGGCGCGGTGCAGGGAGACCATGGTGGCGGGCGCGGTGGCGTTGTCCGCGTCCGTCGGCAGCTTCAGCAGCCGGGTCACCTGGATGTCCGGCAGGTCGATCTCGGAGAAGCCCGCGCCCGTCAGACCGGCCCGGCGCTCCACCGAGTCCACGATCGTCAGCTTCATCCACCGGCTCGTGCCCTCGGGCGCCTTGATCCGCTGCGTCTTGCCGTTCGGCTGGAGGAAGCTGGTCTTCGAGCCCTTCTCGGTCTCCACCCGCACCTTCGTGGCCGCCGCCCGCACGCTCTCCTGCGGCAACGGCGTGACCTTGAAGGACGACGGCATGTCGTAGGGGCCGGTGAAGCCGACACGCAGCCACTGCCCGTCCGGCGTGTCCGGCGCGCCCTCCGCCCACGCGGTGTCCGGGTTGCCGTCGAAGGCGTTCACCGGGTCGTACTGCGGCAGGTGGAAGAGCCAGTTGCCGTACGAGGACGCCGTCACCGAACGGGCGCCGCGCAGTTCGGCGACCGTCTGGTGGTCGGTTCCCTCGGCGGGCAGGATCTGGCGCGGCCGCTCGCCCGGGTCCTGCTGGGCGTCGGGCGCGTTGCGCTCGTCGCGCGTGTACGTGTACGACGTACCGGCGTTGACCAGGCCGAACCGGGTGTCGGCGCGCCGCATCCCGTCGCCCACCACCTGCACGGCGGGGGTGCCGAGCCCGGGATGGTTGTCGCCGGTCAGGACGGCCGCCCGCCCGCGCAGCCGGGACG
>KL569206.1:974-1603 GCA_000715635.1 Streptomyces violaceus
TCAGAGATGTGTATAAGAGACAGGTGTCGGAGACCGGGGTCAGTCCCGCCTGCCCGGGCCGGAGCACGTCGTCCCCGGCCGGCCGGTAGATCTCCACCGCCCGCTGCCGCGCGTACAGGCCCTCGACCTGGAGCGGGGCGTCCTGCGCGATCCGGCCGCCCGTCATCACCGGCCCGAGCCCCGTCACCCGCTCGTACCCGGACTGCTCCAGCGTCCGCTTGACCGTCGCGGTCGGCACCGCGCCGATCTGATCAGGATCGAGATCGTTCCGTACGACGACGTAGTACAGCCCTGCCCGGCTCAAGTAGTCGGCGAGGCCCGGCACTTGGGACCCGGACAGCAGGGCCTGCTCGACGGCGTCCATCGCGCGCCGGTTGCCGGGCGTGCCGAAGGGAACGTAGTCGCGCTGCGCCCAGCGCGACTCGGCGAGCACGTCGAGCGGCTGGTCGATGGGGGAGCCCCAGGTGTACATGCCGTGCGCGGTCGCCGGGACGACCAGGGCACGGGAGTCGGGGGAGTACTTCTCCAGCCAGTCGGCCGTGGCCTGCCAATAGGTGGGGAGCTTCTGGAAGGAACCCGGATTGAGGATCGAGCCGTTGAGGTACGGCAGCAGCAGCCCCGGCAGGATC
>KL569206.1:1799-2738 GCA_000715635.1 Streptomyces violaceus
AGCAGGATCAGTACCGCCGCGACCAGCGGGGCGAGGCGCCGGCCGCGCACCGGGCGGGCCCCGCGCGGCTCGGCGGCCACACCCACCAGATGGACCAGGCCCAGCACGAGCGCCAGGGCCAGTCCCGCCTGGAACTTGTAGATGTTCCGGAACGGCGACAGCCACCCGTCCAGCCAGCCCTGCACGACCTCGTGGAACGGCGCCCCGAACGCGCCGCCGTACCCGGCGAGCAGCACCAGCGCCGCCACGAGCACGGTCAGCACGAGCCATCGCCGCTCGGGCAGGTCCCGCCGGGCGAGTCCGGCGAGCCCCAGCCCGGCCGCGAGCGCCGAACTCACGATCACGACGACCGAAGAGGCCACGGCCCAGCCCGCGGGCAGCCACGCCTCACCGAAGTGCAGATAGGCGACCCAGTTCCCGGCGCCGCGCAGTGCCTCGGTCGCCGACATGGTGTCCGTGGTGGTCTGCGCGGTCTCGATGTACGGCAGGAAGTTCTCGCCGTAGACCCCGAGCAGCAGCAGCGGCACCCACCACCAGGCCGTCACGACGATCACGGCCGGGGTCCACCAGGCGATCAGCTTGCGCTGCCGGGGTCCGGGCGGCCGGGACAGCAGATAAAGCCCGACCGGCAGCAGTGAGGCCAGGGTCGCCGAGGCGTTCACCCCGCCCATGAACGGCACGAGCAGCGCCGAACGCAGAGCGGCGACCCGGGCGGCGTACCGCTCGTTCGTCAGCGGCAGCAGCACCCACGGCAGGAACGCGCCGGGCAGCGCGGCGGCCGACGTCGACCCGATGACGGTCGTGAACACCGGCCACAGCGCATACGCCACGGCCCCCAGCAGCCGGGAGGTGCCACTGCCCACCCGCAGCCGCTCGGCCAGCCGCAACGCACCCCAGAAGGCGACGGACACGACGACCTGTCTCTTATACACATCTCTG
>KL569206.1:3016-3250 GCA_000715635.1 Streptomyces violaceus
ATAGCCGACGTACTGGTCCTGGATCCCGCCGAACCCGGCCCGGTCGTGCCACAACTGCCCCAGATCGGCGAGGAACTGCCCCGGGTCGACCGTGACGCCGAGCTTGGTGTCGAACGTCTGCCGCCCCGGCTGCACCACCAGGAACAGCACGAACACCACGGCCCAGAAACCCAGCAGCCAGCGCCGCGACCGCGGGCCCTCGGGGGGACCCGCCGCGGTCGCGGTGGTGGGAAC
>KL569206.1:3479-4076 GCA_000715635.1 Streptomyces violaceus
GGTGGTGGGAACGGCTGCCGGGGGAGGAGCCTGGACCGTGGTTGTCATGTAGGACACCGCCGCAGAATGAGGAGGAGGTTCCAGGTGGCGAACTCGCGGATCCCGGGCGCCTTGACGACGGTCTCCGCGAGGAAGGGCCAGTAGCGGGAGCGCGCCGAGACGACCGTGACGTCGTCGCGGGCACGCACCTGCCGCAGGGTGGAGCCGATGTGCACCGCGAACAGGTTCTCGCCGAGCGTGTGCTTGGCGGGCCGGCCGGTCCGCCGCAGATAGCGGGCCCGGGCCCGCTCGGCACCGAAGTAGTGCCACGGGGCCCACTCGTGCCCGCCCCACGGCGACAGCCAGTTGGTGAACGACACATAGATCAGCCCGCCCGGGCGCGTCACCCGGGCCAGCTCACTGAGAAAGGTCTCCGGATCGGCCACGTGCTCCAGCACGTTGGAGGAGAAGGTGACGTCCGCGATGCCGTCCCGGAGGGGCAGCAGATACCCGTCGGCGACCACCGCGCTGTCGGGCGGCTTCTCACCCAACTCGGCCATGTCCGGCTCGAACAGATAGGCATGGGCACCGCGACGCCGGAACTCCTCGGTGAAGTAG
>KL569206.1:4336-4556 GCA_000715635.1 Streptomyces violaceus
CGGTGAAGTAGCCGCTGCCGCCGCCTATGTCCAGGACGGTACGCCCGGCGACAGGCCCGTCGTAGGCCTCGACCTGGTCGACGGCGTCACGGGCGAGCAATGAGTAGCAGCCGTCGGGATCGTCCTGCTCGTGGAGAAAGGCACGGAACAGGGCGAGAGATCTTCGGAACGAGGGGTCTTTCAAGGTGGTCAAGGGGCGCGGGGAACTGCGCGACAAGCC
>KL569206.1:4801-10648 GCA_000715635.1 Streptomyces violaceus
GGGCGCGGGGAACTGCGCGACAAGCCACGACGGACCGCAAGCCGCCTCACGGCCCCCAGCCCCTCACCGCCTCCGCGGCCACCACCCGAAACTGCCGCACAGTCCGGTCCCACCGGAACTGCGCCGCCCGCTCCCGCGCAGCCTTCCCCATCAACTCCCGCTCCCGCCCGGCCAGGGCCAGCGCACACCACGCCGCGGCGAACGAGGACTCGCCCTGTGCGAGCACCCCGGTCTCACCATCCACCACGGAGTCCTTGAGCCCGGGCACATCGAAGGCCACACTCGGCGTCTCCCGGGCCGCGGCCTCCGTGACGACCAGGCCCCACCCCTCCACGGCGGAGGGATGCAGCAACAACCAGGCCGCACACAGCAGCCGGTGCTTCTCGGCCTCGGAGACATACCCGGTGAACTCCACACCGGGCCCGGCCAGCCGCTCCAGCCGTTCGCGCTCCGGCCCGTCCCCGACGATCACCAACCGCCCGCCGGTCACCGGCCGCACCCGCTCCCACAACCGCAACAGCAGATCGATCCGCTTGTACTCGACGAGCCGCCCGACGGCGACGAACAACGGCTCGGCCGAGCGCTCGGCTCTGGGCCCCGGCTCCTCGACCCCGTTGTGCACGACCCGGATACGGTCCCGCTCGACCCCGATCGCATGCAGCGCGTGGGCCGTCGAGGAGGACACGGCGACCATCAGGCTCCGCTGCTGCGCACCGGTCAGCGCCCAGTGTTCGAGTCTTCGGCCGATCCGCGCCGCCGGGGCCAGCGGCCCGCCGAAGCGCATCTTCCACAAATCCGTATGGACGTGGTTGACCAGACACAGCGTGGGACCGCGATGCCACAACGGCGCCAGGTACGGCATGCCGTTGCACACCTCGACCAGCAGATCGCAGTCGCCGACCTGGCGGGCGAAGGCGGAACGGGCGCGCAGATAGTGCCCGTACGGGCCGCCCGCCGACACGACCCGGTAGTCACGGAAGGCCGCAGGGCCTCCGCACAGCAGGGTCACCTGGTGGCCCAGCCGGGTCAGCCCGTCGGCGAGCTTGTCGACCAGCAGCTCGGAGCCGCCGGCGGACGGGTTGTCCAGGTCACGATGGGCGAGGAAGACGATCCGGCGCGGATGTGGGGGGAGCGCCGGAAGGGGTCGCTGCGCGCCGAGGGAGGCGCGCAGCGGGGACGGTACGTGCTGGGGCATGGGTGCTCCAACTCGTCTCGGGGTGCGGAACTCAGCGTGGGGAAAACGTGGGGGTCTGTCCGAAGGGGAGTCTGAGGGGAGTCTCGGAAAAGTCGGCCTGTGGGGGGCCTGAGCTCTTCCTGGGAGGGGAGTGTGGACGGGATGTGCTGGGGTGGGGTTGGACAGTTTTCGCCCGGACGATCGCCACGGCTACTCACCGGTGTGACAATTTCGGGCTTTGTTGGAGCTGACGTCACATCACATCGTGAGGGTGGGCTGGGGCGTATCGGGTGTTTCGGACGGAACAGGCTGCTCCGGCTCCTTCCGCCCACGCGCCACGAGAACACCACCCACCACCACGAGCACAAAGCCGGTCACCGCGGCCCCGATCGGCAACGTCTCGCCCACCAGCCGCAGTTGGCCGCTGTCCCGTTTGGCCTGCCGCACCGCTTCCTTCTGGGTGGCGGTCGTGAACGAGACCTTCCGGCTGTCCAGCAGCACCGCCGCGTCCTTCTTCCCGCCCGGCGCCCGCAGGGTCCGCCTGGGTCCGGTCTGCGCGTAGATCACGCGGCCGGTGGCCTGGTCGACGACCAGCTCGAACCCGTGGTTGGAGTACCACTCCTCGGCCAGCACCTGCGGCCGGTCCGGCTGGTCGACGATGCTGCCGGGCACCATCCGCGTGCCGGTCCTGGTCGGCGGCACCGAGCCGGTGAACTTGTAGCCCGTGTAGCCCTGGACCTTCTCGGTGCCCCGGTAGCGCAGGACGACGGTGTCGCCGAGGGTGTTGTCCCACCACTGGTACGAGCGTTTCTGCACGTCGAAGGGGAACTTCAGATAGGCCTCGCCCTCGATGTACGGCTTCTCCCCGCAGCAGTGCACCGGCCGGGTGGTCTTCCGGTCCATCACCCAGCGGTGCGGCGTGAAGTCCAGCGCGTCGTGCGGATCGGCGGCCGGCAGCGACTTGTCGGTGTCGACCGTGGTGATCACGTCCCAGACGGCCTTGCCGCTGCGTTCGCTGTCCTCGACGTTGCCCCGGACCCGCTGGGTCACGGTGATCTTCCGGTCGGGCACCGTCTCGATCCGGTCAGTGTCGAAGACGCTGCCCCGCCCGGTGTAGACGGCGGTCGTGTCGATGTCGGTCGGATTCACCGCGGCACGCGGCTGCACGTACCAGGCGAGCAGGGGCGCCAGCACCAGCAGGAACGTGCCGAGACCCAGCAGGACCAGGGAAAACGGAGAGGTTGTACGGCGCATCCGGGCACTCCAGTGGCTTGGGACGGCTCGACGTACGAGAGGGCCGGCACGGCGGAGGAATCAGCGCGTGCGGTTGGGCCGGGAACCGTAGGCCGCTCTTGACGGGGTGTCAATGCTTGTCGAGACTGGGCGCGACAGGCAGGGACGGGGTGCCGGGGTGGGGAAACCTCCGGACGATCTCCGGACGAATCCGGACAGAGAGGCTGACCCTGCGATGTCGAGACTGCTCGCTGCCGCGCTGACCGTCGCGCTCGCCGCCGCCCTTGCCGTGGGCGCCGCGCTGGGCGTGGTCGCGCTGCTCCAGGCCACACCCGACCAGCCGAACACACCCCTGATCACGTACGAGCAAGCGGACCAGGGGAGTTGACGGTGACGGCCGCCCGCACCGGAACCGTCACCACGCGCTCGGCCTGGCACGACGTACCGCGCTTCCAGGTGCGCCGGTTCGCGGCGATCGCCATGGCCGAGGCACCCGCGCTCGCCGAGGAGATCCTCTGCGAGATACAGCGCGAGTACCCCCATCTGCCCGTCGTCCTCGACGACTCCGGCGAGCCCATGGCCCTGGTCGGCATCCGCCGCGCCATCGAGGTCTTCGTGCAGCACCTGGAACACTCGGAGGGGCGGCCCACCGTCCCGCCCGGCGTCTTCCAGGACTTCGGCCGCGGCGAGGGCCTGAACGGCCGCTCGCTCGACTCCCTCCAGGCCATCTACCGCATGGGCGTACGCCTGGCCTGGCGCCGCTTCGCCGACATCGGCCAGCGCGTGGAGATCCCGCCCCCGGCGATGTACGAACTCGTCGACGCGGGCTACGAGTACCTGGACGGCCTCGTCGACCAGTCCGTGCGCGGCTACGCCGAGGCGGCGGCCCGCCAGGCCGGTGAACGCCTGCGCCTGCAGCGCCGGTTGATGGAACTGCTCCTCGCCGAGCACCACCGCGGCGACCCCGCCGAGGCCCTCACCGAACGGGCCGCCCGGATCGGCTGGCCCCTGCCGGCCAAGGTCGCGGTCGGAGTCCTGCTGCGCCCCGCCCGGGAGGCCATGGCCCCCGCGGTCGGCCAGGGCGTGCTGCTCGACATGGAGTACGAGCAGCCCCGCATGGTCGTACCCGACCCGGGCGCGGCAGGCCGCCCCGAGCTGCTGCACCGGGCCCTGGCCGGCTGGTCCGGCGCGATCGGCCCGCCCGTACCGCTCGCCGACGCGGCGAAGTCGCTGCGCTGGGCCGAGGCGGCGGTACGCCTGATGGAACGGGAGCTGCTCCCCTCGGGCGAGGTCCTCTACTGCACCGAGCACACCGAGGCGCTGGTCCTCCTCCAGCCGGAGGAACTCATCGAGGACCTGGCCCTGAGATGCCTGGCCCCCCTGACCCACTGCGGCCCCACCCACGGCCGCCGCCTCGCGGAAACGCTCCTGGCCTGGCTGGAGACCAGGGGCGGAGCCCCGGAGGTCGCGACCCGCCTGGGCGTCCATCCCCAGACGGTCCGCTACCGCCTGCGCCAGATCCGGGAACTGTGGGGCGACGAGATCGACAACCCCGACCGCCGGTTCGAACTGGAACTGGTGCTGCGGGCGCAGCGGCTGCGGGGGGAGTTGGGGGCGATGCGCGGGCGACGGTGAGCCCTCCGGGCGGCACACCCGGCGATGACCACCGCCGCCCGGCTGTCACACCGCGGCCCGCTCCTTCGCCACCGTGCGCCCGGATGCCGGAGCGTCCAGGTGGACCACCACGGAGGAGTGGAACCGCTGCACGGCGTCGTCGACACTGCGGATGAAGCCGGACTCGGCGCTTCCCCGGCCGCTGCCCATGCCCTTGAAGAGGGACAGGCGGAAGCCGGTGATCCGGGTGGCGTTGTCCTTGGGGAGCAGGTCGGCCGGTTCGGGGCGCAGCCGCTCCAGCGTGCCCCGGGGGCCGCCGGTCCCGCCCTCCACCAGGGTCTCGACATGCAGGTCCGCCGGTGCCTCGGCGAGCCGCCGGACCAGGCGCTTGGCCCAGGTCAGGGGGTAGCCCTGCTCGGGTGCCGGAATCTCCACGGACGTGCGCAGCTTGGCGGTCCGCAGATCGGCGCTGAGGGTGAGCAGGCCGGGTGCCCCCTCGACGCGCAGTTCCGCCTGGAGCCTGCCCTCCAGGCAGAGTTGGTCGGCGAGGCGGGCGCGGCGGGCCCCGGGGTCGGTACCGCGCCTGGTGCGCTGGGCGGGCAGCACCTTCTGCCCGAGTTCGCCGCCGAGCCGCAGGCACACCTGGCGGATGAGTCGCTCCCAGCTCTCCACCACCTCCAGGGCGCGCGGGTCGCCCTGGCAGAGCGTCTCGTCGTTGATCCCGTTGCGCACGGGCACCCAGGCCGAGCCCATGTTCTGGAAGCCATGGCAACCGGAGTTCTCGTGCTGGAGGTAGTGCAGAAGGTCCTGGAGCAGCCAGGTGCGGGCCGCGTTGCCGACGCCCTCGTGCCGGATCAGCATCTGTGCCTGGTGGGCCACTTCGGCCCAGGAGAGGTGCCAGAGCGCCACCTGGTGCTTGCGTCGCCGGTCGATCTTGACGTCGACCAGGGGGCTGCCCTCCAGCGCGACGTCGTTCGACAGCGTGATCACGGCCTCGTAGCCCCGCCGGGCCGCGATGTCCATGTAGGCCTGCACCTGGTCGGACCTGAGGGGGTTGCCGTTGGTCTTGGTCTCGACGAGTGCCGTCCACAGCTTGCCGGCGCGTTCGACGCGGATCACTCCGTCGGGGCGCCGGGGCGTGTCACCGTGCGGCAGGGAGACCTCGGTGAAGGTCTCCATGCGGCCGGACGGCGCGCCGAAGGGAGCGGTGATACGCCTGCCGAACCGGGGCACCTGGGCCATCACCGACAACAGCACCGACGTGGCCCGCGTCTCCCGGTCCCGGTCGTTCTTGAGCGCCGACACCGGAAAGAGCCGGGCCTGCTTCCAGGACTCGTTCTCCGCCAGGCTCTTCACGGGCGCCCTGGGCGGCGTGACCTTCTTCTTCGCGGTCCGGGGCCGGGCCGTCCGCTTCTTCGGCGCGGCTTCCTCCTCCGCGTCGACCGGTCCGCGCGGTGCGGGGACGGCCTCCAGCGTCGCCCGTGACCGGACGTCGGGCGCGATGCCGGCGGCGGTATCCTCCGCGACCGCCGTTTCGGACTCCGCCTCGGGCTCCGTCTCCGTCTCGGGTTCCGTCCCGGGCTCCGCCTCGTCGTCCTCGATGTCGACGCCGAAGTCCGTCGCCAGCCCTGCCAGCCCGCTCTCGTAGCCCTGCCCGACGGCCCGGAACTTCCACTCCTCCGCCCGCCGGTACAGCTCACCGAAGATGATCGCGCTCACCTCGCCGGCGTCCTCGATGACGAACCGCAGGAGGCTCTCGCCCACCGCGTCGGCCAGCGTCACCTTCAGGTCGTCCAGCTCCCCGACTGTCTCTTATACACATCTCT
>KL569206.1:10855-11671 GCA_000715635.1 Streptomyces violaceus
CCACGACGATCCGCTCCACATCGGCCGGGACCGCCGTCAGGTCGAAGCTGATCCGGTCCTCGCTGCCGTCCCCCGTCGGCTCCTTGCCCAGGAGCTGCACGCTGCCGTCGGCCGCCACCGGGTTGTTGTAGAAGTAGAAGTCGGCGTCGCTGCGTACCTTGCCGCCGGCGTCCAGCAGCAGGACGGACACATCGGCGTCGCCCTCCCCGGTCGGGCTGGACCAGCCCAGGCTGACGATCGCGGAGCTCACGTTCTCGCTCAGGGCCGACAGGGACGCATTCGAGCCCTTGGTCATGTCGCGCACAGAAATCCCCCACCTCTGCGGCACCTGTGACGTGCCGCACATACGGCACTTTAATGTGCACGCAACGTGCTCGTGGGGTGCTCGTGGGTATCCGCCCGCTGTGCCTCTGCCTCGTCTGCCCATTGCCCGGCCAAACCTCTATGGCTAGCCTGTGTTCGTCATGCCGATCGCCTGTTGAAATCTCGAACACAGGCGCCTGAGACACATAGGGAGGGGCCGGTCGTGGGACGACTCGTACCAGCCGTGACCCGGGCTCTCGACATTCTCGAGCTCTTCCTCGACGGGGACGGGACGCTCTCCGCCCCCGACATCGTGCGCAAGCTGCAGCTGCCGCGTACCACCGTGCACGAGCTCGTGACCACGCTCGCCGCCCGGAAGTACATCGTCCCGGTGCCCGGCCAGCCGGGACGCTACCGGCTCGGCGTACGCCCGTACCAGCTCGGCGCCCGTTACGCCGAGCAGCTCGACCTCGCCGCCGAGGGGCAGCTGGTCGCCAGGTCCGTCGCCGAGAC
>KL569206.1:11859-12911 GCA_000715635.1 Streptomyces violaceus
CTGGTCGCCAGGTCCGTCGCCGAGACCTGCGACGAGACGGTACACGTGGCGATCCTCGAGGACACGGACGTCATCTACATCGCCAAGGTCGACTCCACGCACGCCGTGCGGATGGTGTCGGCGGCCGGCCGCCGGCTGCCCGCCCACTGCACCTCCGTCGGCAAGATGCTGCTGGCCTCCCTTCCCGAGCAGGAACTCGCCACGCGGATCCCCGACAACGCCGCGCTGGTCGCGATGACCCCCAACAGCATCACCGACCCGGCCGCCCTGCGCGAGGCCCTGACCGAGATCCGTGAGCGGGGCCTCGCCGTGGAGAGCCGCGAGTCCAACCCGGACGTGAGCTGCGTGGCCGCGCCGGTCCGCGACCGCACCGGCCAGGTCGTCGCCGCCCTGTCGATCTCCGTGCCCATGATCCGCTGGAGCGAGGAGCGCCGCGCCGAGCTGGAGCAGCTCGCCGCGAAGGGCGCCGCCGAGCTGTCCGAGCACCTCGGCCACCGGAGCGTGGCATGACGACGAAGCCGTACGAGGTCGCCGTACGGGCCGAGGCCGAGCTCGGCGAGGGCCCGACCTGGGACGCGGCGACCGGCCGCCTCCTCTGGATCGACATCCTCGGCTCCCGGGTGCACACCTACGACCCGGCCACCGGCCGCCGCACGGTCCGCCGTACCGAACAGCACGTGGGCGCGGTCAAGCCACGCGCCGGCGGCGGGCTGGTGCTGAACCTGCGCGACGGCATCGGCCTCCTCGACGGTGACTCCGATGGCGGGTTCCGCTGGCTGCATCATGAGCCCGTGCCCGGCCGCCGCGCCAACGACGCCGCCGTGGCGCCCGACGGCACGCTCTGGGCCGGCACGATGCGCTACGACGAGGCCCCGGGCGGCGGCACGCTGTCCCGCGTCTGTGGTGACGGCACGGTCGATGTCGTCCTGGACGACGTGGCTGTCAGCAACGGCACGGGGTGGAGCCCCGACGGGCGGCTCCTGTACTACATCGACTCCCCGACCCGGCGGGTCGACGTCTTCGATCATGCGGACCTGTCTCTTATACACATC
>KL569206.1:13147-13513 GCA_000715635.1 Streptomyces violaceus
GAGATCGAGGACGGCGCGGGCTTCCCCGACGGGCTGACGGTCGACGCCGACGGTTGTGTGTGGGTGGCACTGTGGCAGGGCTCGGCGGTACGGCGGTACACGCCGGACGGTGAGCTGGACCGGGTGATCGAGCTGCCGGGGCCGTTGGTGACGGCGTGCGCGTTCGGCGGGGCCGGGCTGAGCGACCTGTACATCACGACGGCTCGTGTGGGCCTGACGGAGCCGCCCGCGCCGGCGGGGTCGGTGTTCGTGGTGCCGGGGGCGGGGAAGGGCATGGCCCAGCCCGCGTTCGCCGGCTAGGACTCCAACCCGGCCGCTTTGCGCTCCGCGGCCGTCAGCGGCGGCCCGCTCAGGGGCGGCTTGAGC
>KL569206.1:13749-15590 GCA_000715635.1 Streptomyces violaceus
GGCTTGAGCGGTCCCACCAGCGCCGCCGCCATCACCGACGGAGTCAGCAGCACCCCCGCCCCCCGCTCCAGCGACGTCACGTCGGTCACCCGGCGTGCGATCCGGCCGTTGCCCGTCGCCGTGTACATCAGCCGGTCCACGTACGCGGTCACGAGCCGGTCCCGGAGGGTGGGGCCCTGCTCCGTCGCGCCCGGATAGAAGACGTCCTGGCCGATGGCGAGGTCCCAGGCCGCGCCGACCGGGCGGGAGGCGGCCTTCTGGATCCGCCGGGACAGCCCGGGCGCGGCCCAGCCGTGCCGCCGTACGGTGTCGCGCAGCAGCAGGGCGCTCTGCGCGGCGACCGCCAGGCCGTGCCCGTAGACCGGGTTGAACGCGGCGAGCGCGTCGCCGAGGACGGCGAAGTTCTCGGGCCACGCCGGCATCCGCTCGTAGAAGTGCCGGCGGTTGACGGTGGTGCGGGTGAAGGACACGTCGGTCAGCGGCTCGGCCTGTTCGAGCAGGTCGCCGATCAGCGGGTGCCGCAGGTCCTCACGGGCGAAGCGGACGAAGTCGTCGTTCTCCTGGGACGGCCGGCCGCCGCGCGTGCCGCACAGGGTGACGATCCACCGGCCCTCCTCGATGGGCAGCAGGAAGCCCGCGCGGCCGGGCCCGCCGTCCCGCCGGTCGGGCTGGACGTTGACGACCGGGAAGCCGTCGCGGGCCGCGGCGGGGGCGAGATACAGGCGGCTGGCGTACGCCAGGCCCGCGTCGACCTCGCGTCGCTCTGCCGGGGGCAGGCCGAGGGCGGTCAGCCAGTGGGCGGCCTGGGAGCCGCGGCCCGAGGCGTCGACGACCAGGTCCGCGTCGAGGGTCCGCTCGGGGCCGTCGTGGGGCCGGATCCGTACGCCCGTGACCGCGGCGTCCGTGCCGGTCAGGCCCACCGCCTCCGCGCGCTCGACGACCTCGATCCGCTCGTCGGCCAGGACCCGCGCGCGGACCGTCGCGTCCAGCAGGTCCCGGCCGGCCAGGATCACGTGGTGGGACTCGGGCCAGCGCCGGAACCAGCCTCGTGTGCCCAGGGCGACGATGTCCGTCGTGACCGGCCGCCGGTTCGCCCCGGCCTCCCTGAGCGCCCCGGTGATCCCGGGCAGCAGGTCCTCCATGGCCCGCGCCCCGCCCGACCAGAGCATGTGGGCGTGCCGTGCCTGCGGCAGTCCCTTGCGGGGTCCGGGAGCGGCGGGCAGCGCGTCGCGCTCCACGACGACGACCCGGTCGGCGACATCGGCCAGCGCGCGTGCCGCGAGCATGCCGCAGTGGGATCCCCCCAGGACGACGGCGGTTCTGGCGGGGGTGGAGCTGTCAGTCATGCGCGGGCGTTCTCTCTCCCGGGGGCGGCCGCGCGCGAGCGTACCGCCTCGATGTGGTCGCGGTGACGCAGGGCTCGGGACACGGACTGGATCTCCTGCAGCAGATAGGTGGTGTCGGGGCCGGAAGGGGAGGCGGAGCTGTCGCTCCGCGGGGCCCGTTCCCGGGCGGCGACGGCATCCAGGATCGTGACGGCGGCGGCCAGCGCCTTCGCCCGGCCGGGCTCGAATTCGAGCCCCAGGGCCGCGTCGTACGACCGTTCCCGCAGCTCCTCGTCGAGGTGCCGGGAGAGCTGGAGGAGCACGTCGCGGATGTACGTCTCGCGGCGGATCAGGCGCAGTTCGCCGGTGGCGCGCGGGGCGAAGGGGGCGCCGCCGCCGTTGACGGTGCGCAGCAGCAGGTAGAGGGGGCGCAGCCGCCAGTGGGCGAGCCGGATGCGCCACCGTTCGTGCAGGTACTGGCCGCCGTGCGGAATGATGAAGCCGATCGCGACCATG
>KL569206.1:15792-16724 GCA_000715635.1 Streptomyces violaceus
GGAATGATGAAGCCGATCGCGACCATGGTGGCCGAGAGACAGGCGGCCGAGGGGGCCAGGTAGGTGCTCAGCCAGTCCAGGTCGTTGCCGGTCAACCGGGCGATGACGGCGGTGAGTTTGGCGGCGTCGAAGAGCAGGTTCGTCGCGTAGCCGACGCCGAGGAACCGCAGGCCCCAGCGCAGCCAGGCGTCGAGGCCTTCGGTGCGCACCCAGTTCCAGATCAGCCGGGCCGTGACCGAGCAGGCCACGGTGTGTGCGAGGAGGTAGAGCAGGATCTCCTCGCGCATGAAGGGCGTGTTGGCGTAGTACGTGTCCAGGTCCTGGCGGCGTTCCACGGGGACGTCCGCGAGCCAGAAGAGCACCCACAGGGCGACGACCACACCCGCGTAGGCGAAGACGACCCACCGGGCGGCGCGGCGCGTCGAGGCCGAGCGGTCGGACAGGCCGTTGCGCCAGGCGACGATCAGCAGCAACCAGGACGCGCACAGCGCGGTGAGCAGGGAGTACACCAGCGGCGCCGCGATGTTCGGCACGCCGGTGACGCGGTTGGTCCAGCCGATGACCGACGGGGTCGCGAAGACGAACACGGCGCAGGCGAACAGCAGCAGCCCGCCGACCGCGCGCAGCATCGGGTCCCGCCACATCTTCACCAGGCTGGGCAGCTTGATGACCAGGGCGATGGTCAGCGCCCCGATCGGCAGCCAGAAAGAGACGGAGAAGCTGTCGAGGACGTCCCGGGCGTGCGTCATCGGGCGCTGCCTCCGCGTCCCCGGTAGCCCATCGACCGCCGCACCGGATCGAGGGCGGCATCCGCGCCCGGCGGCCCGTCCGTGAAGGAACCGTCCGCGAAGCCGCGGAAGACCGTGGCCAGTCGGTGCCCGAACTCGTCGGCCTCCGCCTCGTCCCGCTCGCGCGAACCGTCGCGGGCCGCC
>KL569206.1:16926-21388 GCA_000715635.1 Streptomyces violaceus
GTCCATGGCCCGGACGGCCGCCGTACCGGCGACATGGTGATGCCCGTGACCGGCGTGCAGATGCCACAGCTCATGCCCGAGGATGACCAGTTGCTGCACCGCCTCGGCCCGCTCCTCGACGATGACGAGGTCGAAGTCCTGGAACTCGACCCACAGCCCGGTCACTTCGATCTCGTCGGGAAAGCGCTCGAAACGCAGCTCGACAGGACGCCCGCCGCGCCGCGCGCTCATCTCCTCGCACAGCGCCCGGCACAACGACCGTACGTCGGTGGGGGACTGCTCTCTCGCCCGGACCTTGGCGGCGAGCTCGGCGGTCAGGCCGCGCATCGCGGAACCTGTGCGCGAGCGCCTCAGCGCGGCCCTGACTCGGGCGGCCCTGATCCGCGCGCCCGCGATGTCCATCGCTCCCCCTTCTCACCGCCGGCCGACGGCTTGGCAGCGGTCCGAGACTAGCCGCCCGAAAGTGTTCGCGTCATGCGATCCGACGGCCGTTGTTCAACGGGGAACGACCGTTCTTGCCCGGAACATCCTGTCCAAAGTCCGGCCACACCATTGACGCGGAAGCGCTTCGATTTTACGGTCCCGTTCGAAGTAACGAGCACCTTTCGAAATACCGAACATGCACGCCGAACATGCCGACCACTGGACACCGACAGCAAGGGCAGGGAATGGGACGACCTGGCCTGAATCGCAGGCAGCTTCTGGGCGGGCTCGGAGGACTCTCCGTCGCGGGCGGCTTCGGCTTCGCCGCACTCGGCACCGGCGCCGACGCACTCGCCTCCGGCGCGAACACCCGCGTCCGGTACTGGAACCTCTTCAGCGGCGGCGACGGCTCCAACATGATCGCCATGCTGGACGCCTTCCGTAAGGCCAACCCGGACATCGCGGTGAAGGACTCCACGCTCCAGTGGGGCAGCCCCTTCTACACCAAGCTCGCCATGGCCGCCGCGGGCAACCGCGCACCCGACCTCGGCGTCATGCACCTGGGCCGGGTCACCGGCTTCTCGCCCGGCCGCTTCCTGGACCCCTGGGACGTCGGCCTGCTCGCCGAGTACGGCGTACGGGAGGAGGACTTCAACCCCGCGCTGTGGAAGCGCGCCGTCATCGACGGCAAGCTCTACGCCCTCCCGCTCGACATCCACGTCCAGCTCTGCTTCTACCGCAAGGACGTACTGAAGAAGGCCGGCCTGCTCGGCGACGACGGCCGGATCGTGCCGGTCACCTCCCCCGACGCGTGGTTCGACGTCCTCAAGCAGGCCAAGAAGGCCACCAAGAAGGGCCTGCAGACCATCGGTATGTGGTCCAGCGACCAGAACTTCCAATGGTGGTTCTTCGTCGCCTTCTACAGCCAGCTCGGCGGCACCTGGTTCAACGGCGCGAACACCGAGGTCACCTTCGACACCGACAAGGCCACCCAGGTCCTGGAGTTCCTGCGCCGCCACATCGCCGACGGGTACGCCAACCCGGGCTTCGCGGGCGCGGCGGGCGCCGAACAGTTCGTCAACGGCGCGCCCTTCGTCTGGGAGGGCAACTGGTCGGTCCCGGTCTACTCCGGAGCGAAGCTCGACTACGGCGCGACCCCGCTGCCACCCGTCTTCGGCAAGCAGGCCACCCACGCCGAGTCGCACGCCTTCGTCCTGCCGCACCAGTCCGACCGCGGCGGCGCCACGAACGAGGCCGCACACCGACTCGCCGCCTACGTCGTCACCCACGCCCGGCAATGGGCGGCCGGCGGCCACATCCCCGCGTACACGCCGACCCTCTCCACCACCGCGTACAAGGACCTGAACCCGCAGAGCGAGTACGCGTCGGCCATGGACCACCAGGCCACCGAACCGAAGGTCTGGTTCGCGGGCTCCACCGGCATCCTCGCCCAGCGCGTCGGCCCCGTCGTCGTCTCCTCGACGATGGGCTCCAGCAAGCCGGAGACCGCCGCCCGCCGGATGAAGAGCGCGCTCACCCAGCTGCTCGCCATGAAGAACCCCATGGACGGCCGGACCGCCGCACAAGGAGGTGCGGCCGCATGACGGCGACCAGCGCCCAGACCATCGCCGCACCCGCACGCGCGAAGACCGCCGCCGCCGGTGCGGGCCTCCGCCGCGGGCAGGGCTTCCAGCACGGCGGCTGGTTCGTCGCCCCGTTCCTGGCGCTCTTCACCCTGTTCGTGATCTGGCCGCTGCTGCGCGGCGTCTACCTCAGCTTCACCGACGCCAACATCTCGGGCGAGGGCGCTAGCTTCGTCGGCCTCGACAACTACCGCGAGGCGCTCAAGGACCCGCTGGTGTGGGACTCCCTCGGCCACAGCGCGTACTTCACGCTCCTGGTCGTCCCCTGCATCACGGTCCTCGCGTTCCTCCTCGCGATGCTCGCCCACCACATCGAGCGCGGCAAGTGGCTGTGGCGGCTGTGCTTCTTCGCCCCGTTCCTGCTGCCCTCCACCGTCGCGGCCAACCTGTGGCAGTGGCTGTTCAACCCCGGCACCGGAATGATCAACCACGTCTTCGGCATCGAGACGCCCTGGCTGACCGACAAGTCGTACGCGATGCTCGCCATCGTCATCCAGACCCTGTGGTGGACGGTCGGCTTCAGCTTCCTGCTCTACCTCGCCGCGCTCCAGGGCATCCCAGGCCACCTCTACGAGGCCGCCAAACTGGACGGCGCGAACGCCTGGCACCGCATGGTCCACATCACCCTGCCGATGCTGCGCAACATCACGGGGCTCGTCATCGCGCTCCAGATCCTGGCCTCGCTCCAGGTCTTCGACCAGGCCGTCGTGATGATGGACTTCCTCCCCGGCCCCGAGGGATCGACCCGCACCTTCGTGCAGTACACCCTCGAAGAGGGCTTCACCAGCTACCGCGTGGGCTACGCCTCCGCGATCTCCGTCATCTTCTTCGTGATCATCGCGGCCGTCGCCCTCGCCCGGATGTGGCTGCTGCGCAACCGTGAGGAGGCCGCCCGATGAGCACAGCCGCGCACCCCCGCAAGCCGTGGACGCCCAGCCAGATCGTGCTCACCCTCCTCGGCAGCGCCGTCGCCGCCGTCTTCCTGGCCCCCTTCGCCTGGGGCCTGTTCACCTCGCTCAAGTCGGAGACCGAGGCGGTGGAGGTCCCCCCGCACTGGCTCCCGAGAGACTGGACGGGCCAGGCCTGGAAGGCCCTCTTCGAGACCGGCAACATCACCAACTGGTTCGTGAACTCCCTGGTCGTCTCGGTCTGCGTGACATCCGTGGTCCTGCTGACGAGCGCACTCGCCGGATACGGCTTCGCCCGCACCGAGTTCCGTGGCAAGAACGCCCTGATGGGCCTGGTCATGGCGGGCCTGATGATCTCCCCGGCGGTCCTCGGCGTGCCGCTGTTCACCACCGTCCAGCAGATGGGCATGGTGGACACCTACTGGGGCATGATCCTGCCGCAGTGCGCACCCGCCGCGATGGTCTACATCCTCTACAAGTTCTTCCAGGGCATCCCGCGCGAACTGGAGGAGGCCGCGTTCATCGACGGCGCGGGCCGCTGGCGGGTCTTCTTCACCATCGTCCTCCCGCTCTCCCGCCCGTCCCTCGCGGCGGTCGGCATCTTCACCTTCATCGCCTCGTGGAACAACTTCCTCTGGCCCTACATGGTGACCAACAACCCGGACCTGATGACCATGCCGAACGGCATCGCGACCGTCATGAACTCCTACGGCATCCAATGGGCCCAACTCATGGCCGGCGGCCTGATGGCAGGCCTGCCCCTGATCATCGTCTTCGTGTTCTTCCAACGCCAGATAGTGGCGGGCGTCGCGCACACAGGCTTGGCAGGGCAGTAACGCCCTTCCTTCAGGGGCGCGGGGAACTGCGCGACCAGCCCCACGCACCCGCAGACGAAACTGAACCTCGAAAGGCAAGCATGCACACCGCCCGCTTCACCCTCGACCCCGCGTTCACAATCGGCGAGGTCAACCCTCGCCTCTTCGGCAGCTTCGTAGAACACCTCGGCCGCTGCGTCTACACCGGCATCTTCGAACCCGACCACCCCACAGCCGACGAAGCCGGCCTCCGCCAGGACGTCCTGGACCTCGTGAGGGAACTCGGCGTCACCGCCATCCGCTACCCCGGCGGCAACTTCGTCTCGGGCTACAAGTGGGAAGACTCGGTCGGCCCGGCAGAGGCCCGCCCCCGCCGCCTCGACCTCGCCTGGCACTCGACGGAGTCCAACCGCTTCGGCCTCTCGGAGTACATCGCCTTCCTCCGCAAGGTCGGCCCCCAGGCCGAACCCATGATGGCCGTCAACCTCGGCACCCGCGGCGTCGCCGAAGCCCTGGAACTCCAGGAGTACGCCAACCACTCCGAGGGCACCGCCCTGTCCGACCTCCGCGCCTCCCACGGCGACAAGGACCCCTTCGGCATCCGGCTCTGGTGCCTCGGCAACGAGATGGACGGCCCCTGGCAGACCGGCCACAAGACGGCCGAGGAGTACGG
>KL569206.1:21566-23219 GCA_000715635.1 Streptomyces violaceus
GTGTATAAGAGACAGTCCATGCCGACCTTCGCCGAGTGGGAGGCGACGGTCCTCAAGGAGACGTACGACCTCGTCGACTACATCTCCTTGCACGCCTACTACGAACCGCACGACGGCGACATCGACTCCTTCCTCGCCTCCGCCGTCGACATGGAGTCCTTCATCGAGAACGTCGTCGCGACCGCCGACCACGTGGGCGCCCGGCTGAAGTCCAAGAAGAAGATCAACCTCTCCTTCGACGAGTGGAACGTCTGGTACCTCTCCCGCTGGGAGGCGCACGCCAAGACCTTCGAACAGGACGACTGGCCCGAGGCCCCCCGTCTGCTGGAGGACAACTACAGCGTCATGGACGCGGTCGTCTTCGGCTCGCTCCTCATCGCCCTGCTCCGGCACGCCGACCGCGTCACGGTCGCCTGCCTCGCCCAGCTCGTCAACGTCATCGCGCCGATCATGACCGAGCCGGGCGGCCCGGCCTGGCGGCAGACCACATTCTTCCCGTTCGCGCAGGCGAGCCGGTACGGCCGCGGCCAGGTCCTCGACGTCCGCGTCGACTCACCGACGTACGAGACGAAGAAGTACGGCGAGGCCGACCTGCTGCACGCCACCGCCGTACGTGCCGAGGACGGCACGGTCACCGTGTTCGCCGTCAACCGCAGCCGCACCGAGGCGCTGCCGCTCGAGGTCGCCCTGAGTGGTCTCGGCCTGTCGTCGGTCGTCGAGCACAGCGCCCTCGCGGACGCCGACCCCGACGCCCGCAACACCCTCGACGACCCCGAGCGGGTCGCCCCGCACCCGGTCGAGGGCACGGCTCTCCAGGACGGCACGCTGAGCACCGTCCTGGAGCCGCTGTCCTGGAACGTGATCCGGCTGGCGTAGAAGAGCCGGACAGGTCAGCGTTCGATGCGGGGCAGGGCGGACGAGGACGGCGAGGTGGACGTCGTGCCGACCGCCCAGTAGCCGCCCGAACCACCTGAACCGGGCACGGACGCGATGGCGTTCATGACGACGGGGGTCGTGGCCACGGGCCCCCGCTCGCTCACCCAGGCCGTGCCGTCCCACCGCAGGTAGTGGGCCCGGGTCTGGTCCCAGAAGTCCCAGCCCGCGATGCGGTCGGGGCGGCCCCGCGCGTCGCCCACGATGCCGGTCAGCATGCCGACGCCGAACGGTGCCGTCACGCTCTCCCAGCCGTTGCCGTCCCCGCGCAGCAGCCGGACGCCCGGAGGCTTGCCGGGCGGGCCGCCGACGCCGTAGTCGTAGCCCGTCAGCCAGATGTCGTCCGGGGCGACCGGGAGCAGCCCGGTGAAGGAGGCACGGATGCCGCCGGGCGCCGGCAGCACGGTCCAGGCGGCACAGTCCCAGCGGGCGACGAGCTCATGGCCGTAGACGTAGAGGTCGCCGCACGGTGCGCGGTGGACGCCGGTCGGTGCGACGGTGGTCGTGGCCGGGGGTGCCGGCAGCCAGGTCCAGGGGCCGTTGTCGCCGTGCAGCAGCACCGAGCCGTCGCTGTTCCGGCCGGAGACCCAGACCTGGCCCGAGGGGCCGGTCGCGACCCCGGTGAGGGAGGTCCCGGCCGCCCCGCGCCCGGGGAAGTCTGCCTCCTGCCAGGCCGTGCCGTTCCAGGCGAGAAGCCGGGCGGTGCCCGCCGTGTCGGTG
>KL569206.1:23458-26512 GCA_000715635.1 Streptomyces violaceus
TGCCGCTGCGGCCCTCCTCGCCCACAGCCCAGGCGAGTGAGGGCCCCGAGGCGGCCACGTCGATCAACTGCGCGGCCCCGGTGGCCTGCGGGGCGGTGACGGCCCCCCACTCTCGTGGTGCGCCGCTGTCCCGGACGCTTGCGGCGGCCGGTCCTGCCGGGGCGAGTCCGAGACCCGCCCCGGCCCCCACTAATCCGCTGATGAAACGCCGTCTTCGCACGAGGTTCCCCTCCCTCTTCGGCGGATGCGGTGCAACACGGTGGCCCAGCCCGCCGGAGAAGGCAATGCGCGCGGACGCCTCGATCCGGTCACACCGGGGTGACCGGCACCCCTCCGGCAGCCGCGCCCAGCAGGGTCAGCCGCACATCCCCCGGACCGGAAGGCGTGGTGCCGTCCGACAGCACCGCCAACGCCAGTGTGTTGGCACCACGTGTGCGGAGGATCCCGTTCGGCAGCACGAAGGTGTGCTGCGGCCCTACGTCGTTGATGTACTGGCCCAGGTTCCAGCCGTTGAGGAAGATCTGCGCGCGGTAGGACCGGCCCGGGTCGTCGTCGAGGACGAGCCCGATCGAGGCGTCGACGCCCGGGTCGACGTCCAGCCGGAAGTCCGTCCGGTACCAGGTGACGCCCTGCCGCCGGTCGGCCCGGGGGAGCTCGGCGTCCTTCCAGTCCTCGTCGTCGTGCTCGGGCAGATGCCAGCCCTCGCGCTCCCCGTGCAGCCCGCCGTTGTTCATCGGCCCGCGCACGGAGTCGGGCGTGGACGCGCCCTGGATGCGCCACTTCACCTTCGGGGAGGCGCCCTCGAAGGTGACGGCGGTCAGGCCGCGCGCCGCCTTGTGTGTGTCGAGCGCCTTGCCGTCCATGTCGTGCTGCATCGGCCGGACGAGCACGGACAGGACGTGCCGGTCACCACTCTCGCGGTCCTCACGGAACTTCTTCCGCAGTTTCTCCGGCAGGGCGAAACCGGCCTTCGCCGTCCACGTCCCCTGCCGCGCCCGGCTCTTGTCCGGTACCGGCATCCGGTGCGTGCCCAGCGGCTCGCCGTCCAGCCAGGCCATCAGCAGACCCTGTGTGCCCGTGCTGTAGGCGAGGGACATGGAGTCCAGGCCGTTCGCGTCCGTCCACTCGCCCCGGTACCAGACGTCGCCGTAGTGGAAGCCGTAGTCGTCGGCGAAGAGGACGGGCTGCCCGTCGGGCACGGGCGTCGTGCTGAACGACGTCGTCTTGTCGGCCGCCGTCCAGGCGGAGTCGTCGAATCCGGGCTCGGCCTCCGGGTTCTCGGTCCGCCGCCGCCAGCCGTCGAGCGCGGGCAGGGCGGGCCGGGTCACTCCGGGGAGCGGCCGGAGCGCCAGCAGGCTGCCGGAGGCGCTGAGCCGGACGGGCACCGGGCGCCCGTTCCAGGTGACGTGGGTGATCCCGCGCGGCCCCCACACCTCGAGGCCGGTCGCGCCGGTGGTGTCGCCGGTGAGGTGGACCGTGGAGCCGCGCAGCGTGGCCGACCGCAGCAGGGCGGGACCGTAGACGAGGATGGCGCCGGACGGCGTCTCGTAGGGCCACAGCCGCAGGGCGGTCGCGTCGTCGGCGAACAGCACCAGCATCGGCGTGTCCACGCCGTCGCCCTCGACCCGCACCCGGCTCAGCCCGCCGGCGCCGAGCGGAGCGGTGATGTTGAGTTTGTTGAGGTTCCAGGACCAAGCGGGCTCCGCGTCCAGCCGCATGGGTGTCGGCTCGTCGGGGCAGTCCAGTACGACCTGCGCGAGATCGCCCCGCCGGCCCGCGAACACGGCGATGTCCTGCCGCCCGGCGGTCAGGCTCAGCATCGGCTGCACGGTGGAGTGCACCAGCGTCCGCTTCCCGAGCCTCAGATCGGCGGCGATCAGCTTGGCGTCCCGCGCCGGGACCATGACCGGCACGTCGATCCCGGCCTCCGGCAGCGTCACCGAGACCGCCTCGGCGGAGTCGTTGCGCAGGACGTAGAAGTGGGCGCCGGTGTCGGGGTTGGTCAGGGGGTAGACCTTGACCCGCTTGTCGGTGGCGCGCACGGCCTTCGTCCGGTTCAGCTTGGCGAGGTCGGGCAGGTGGCGCACCAGCTGCCCGATCTGGTGCATCGGGGCGAGCTTGGGGGTGGCGTTGCGGGCCTCGTCGATGGCGGCGCCGTAGTCGTACGACGTGTAGACGGCCGGCGCGGGCAGCCAGCCCCAGGAGGTGCCGCCGAACGTCATGTAGACGTTGTGCAGCGTGATGCCGTTGGCGAGGTTGGTCAGGTAGAAGCGCCGCTCGTACGCCGCGTCCCGGGTCCGGCGCGACTCGGCGTACCCCTTCCCGCCGAACCAGGACCCGCCCCACGGGTCGAACCAGCCCCCGCCGAACTCGGGCACGAACCCGGGTGTCCGAGGACTGGCCGTGGCCCCGCCCTTGGCTCCGCCGGTCCCGAAGTGCCCCCAGTCGGGCGGCACTTCGGCCGGCTCCGGATACCCGTCGAACCCGTACAGCCAGCGCCCCTTCTCCCCGCCGGTGCCGAACGAGCCCGGGGCCCAGTGCCCGTTCCGCCCCTTGTCGTTGTGGAACAGCGGTACGTCGATACCGTCGGCGCGGACCTTCTCGTACAGGTACGACATGTAGGCGCGCCCGGCCGGCTCGTCGCCGTGCGCGTCGTACTCGTTCTCGATCTGGTACAGCAGGACCGTGCCCGTGCCCCGGGTGAACAGGCGCTTGGCGACGATGGCGTTTACGGCGGTCAGCCACTCGTCGACATACTTCAGATACGTCGGGTCGGACGTCCGGGCCGTGCCATCGGTGGCGGTCAGCCAGCCGGGGAAGCCGCCGGCGTCGACCTCCGCGTTGATGTACGGGCCGGGCCGCAGGATCACGTACAACCCGGTCTCGGCGGCCATCCGCAGGAACAGGTCCAGATCGCGCACCCCGGTGAAGTCGTACCGGCCGGGAGCGGCGGAATGGTAGTTCCAGGCGACGTACACGCTGACGGCGTTGTAGCCATGAGCACGCATCTTCTCCAGCACGTCCCGCCACAGGGACGGGCTCGGCAGCCGGAAC
>KL569206.1:26801-27341 GCA_000715635.1 Streptomyces violaceus
CCCGTGGGCGCGGTCCGTGCCGTATGGGCGGAGGTCGGCGACCCGCTGCCGGTCAGCGCGAAGCCGAGCGCCGCCGTGCCGGCGAGAGCGTGGAAGGTACGCCTGCTGAGCTCCAAGGGAGCGCCTCCTGTTGTGCTGCCGTGCCGTGCGTGGTGCTTACGTGTGCGTGGTGCTGACGTGGTGCCTGGGTGGTGCTGTGCGTCATTGTCCACAGCCCGACCGCGACAATGGTCCTATGAGGATCTCGGCACGTGCGGACTACGCGGTACGAGCGGTCGTGGAGCTGGCCGCCCGCCAGGAGGAAGGGCCCGTCAAGGCGGAGGCCGTCGCCACCGCGCAGGACATCCCCCACAAGTTCCTGGAGGGGATCCTCGGCGATCTGCGGCGCGGGGGTGTCGTCGACAGCCGGCGGGGCGGGGGCGGCGGCTACCGGCTGGCCCGGGAGGCCTCGGAGATCACGGTCGCGGACGTGATCCGGGCGGTGGACGGACCGATCGTCTCGGTGCGCGGCGAGCGGCCGACCGGCCTCGCCTACAGCGG
>KL569206.1:27528-28701 GCA_000715635.1 Streptomyces violaceus
CAGAGATGTGTATAAGAGACAGGCTGTGGATCGCCCTGCGGGCCAATGTGCGCAGGATCCTGGAGGGCGTGACGGTCGCCGACCTCGCGGCCGGCGCGCTGCCCGAGCAGGTGGAGCGGCTGGCGGCGGAACCGGCGGCCTGGGAAAACCCCTGACGGGCCGCGGCCGCGCGTGCTCCGGGGGACGGGTCCGTGCGTGATCCTCATCGCGTCCTCGGGGTGTCCTCGGTCTGACGCACTGGTACCGCACCTTATGCGTCCGCCGGCGCCCGGTGCGAAATCCCGCCACTGTGAATGGCCGGAGGGCGCCCTGGCCGGCCTCTCCCGCCCTGCGTACGATGCGACCGCTCCCGACCTTCACAGCTCCTTCATGGAATGGTCACAGGCCGGGGGTGCGTGCACGGTCACGTGCTGTGATCTTGACATGCGCATGCCCATTTCATGATCCACCCCCCACGAACCGATGGGAGAACCATGGCCGGTGGCCTGCTCCTGAGCGGCGCGGTAGCCGCGCTCCTCACCAGCGCACTCCCCGCAACATCCCCGTCCTCCGGGTTCGACGACCCGCCCCCGGACAAGATCATCATCCAGGTCGCCACGGTGAACGGCTCCGGCTGTCCGCAGGGCACGGCAGCGGTCGCCGTCTCCGAGGACAACACCGCCTTCACGGTGACCTACAGCGACTACCTCGCCCAGGCCGGCGGGAACTCCGACCCGACCGCGTTCCGCAGGAACTGCCAGCTCAACCTGAAGGTCCACGTCCCCGGCGGCTTCACCTACGCCATCGCGAGCGCGGACTACCGCGGCTTCGCCGCCCTCCAGCGCGGCGCGACCGCGTCCCAGCGAGCCTCGTACTACTTCCAGGGCTCACCGAGCACGGTGTACAAGAACCACCCCTTCACCGGCCCCCTCAACGACAACTGGTCGGCCACCGACGAGACGGACTGGGCCCAACTGGTCTACGCGCCCTGCGGAGTCCAGCGCAACTTCAACATCAACACCGAACTCCGGGTCAACGCCGGCAGCCAGTCGGCCGACAAGGTCAGCTTCATGACGATGGACTCGACGGACGGGGACATCAGCACGGTGTACCACCTGGCGTGGAAGGAATGCCCGTAGTCCTGACGGGGTGAACGGGGGCGGCCTTCCGGCCTGGCGGGCCGCCCCCGGAGCC
>KL569206.1:28920-31255 GCA_000715635.1 Streptomyces violaceus
CCGGAGCCTCAGTCGCGGCGGCCCGTGCCGGCCCCGGCCAACGCCGTACCGAGCAGCACGAACACGACGAGGGCCAGGACCGGTATGTGCCCGCCGGCGCGGTCGATGTCGTCGGTGAAGTACCCCGAGACTCCCACCCAGCCCAGCCCGCCGCCGACGACGAGCAGGGTGTTGCCGGTCTCCCGCAGCACCAGCATGCCGAACCACAGCAGCAGGGGCATCAGTGCCCACGAAGCGGCCATGGTGAAGAGGAACTCGAAGGCGCCGGAGAACATCGAGTCCCCGCTCGCGCGTGCGCTGTCGCGGGCCCACGCGTAGCCGCCGGACATGACGGCGTGACAGGCCGCCGTGGCGACGACGACAGTCAGGGCACTCTTGGCAAGTCGTACGTACTGAATGACGGAACTCCTCGCTCTCGCAGGCCGATGGGCCCCAACACGGCTGTGTTGGGGCCCACGGATGTGTGCGGACGGCGACCACGGAGTGGCCGGTCCTACAGGTACTACAGGGAGCGCTCCAGGGCGTTGGCGTAGAGCCGGGCGCCGGAGATCTTCGGGTGGAACGACTTCATCGACGGGGCGGGCGAATCGTTGTCCGCCTCGGACCGGCCGTCGGTGACGATACCGTGGATCGATTCGGGGTCACCGCAGATCGCCTTGTCCTTGAAGTCGGACGCGGGGTCGACGAACGTGGCTCCTGCCGACGTCGCGGCGGCCTTCATCTCCTGGCTCAGCTTCGGAGCGACCTCGTCGTTCAGCCACGGTGCCTCCTCGGTTCCGATACCCGGGATGCACTGGCCGTTCCCGGACAGCAACGGCGGGTAGCCCACGAGGTAGACCTTGGCGTTCGTGGCACGGGCCTTGATCTGGTCGAGCACCTTGGAGATCCGCGGCTTGACCTGGTTGGCGAGCCAGTTGGGCATGAAGTCCTTGAGCGGACCGGTCATCTCGCCGGTCTTGTCGCCCGTGTCAGGGTTCCGCTTCTCGATCTCGGCGTTCTGGCAGAGCTTCAGGCCGGCCGCCCAGACGCATTCGTTGAACACGTCCGTGAACAGGGAGTCGTTACCGCCGATGGCGATGGTCACGATGTCCGTGTTCTGGTCGAGGTACCCGAGGTCCATCTGCGGCAGCGAGTTCCACTGGTTCTTGCCGCCCGTCCAGATGTTGTAGGTACGGGCACCGGAGCAAGCGATGAAGCTCAGGTCGACGTTGCCGTAGTCGTCGGAGATCGTACCGATGGACTGGGACCTGCCGGGCAGGGTCGCCTGCCGGATCCAGGCCTGCTTGGAGCGGTGGCACTTGTTGAGGACCTCGCTGTCGCCGAGGTCCTCCTTGTAGTCCGTCTCCCGGAAGTAGTCCTTGCCGCCCTCGTTGTCGGCGCCTTCGCCGGAGGCGAAGGAGTCGCCCATGCCGACCACGTGCGTGGGGTTGGCGCCGAGCGTCTGGAAGGCGACGGCGTCCCAGGCGATGTCGACCCCCGGAGCCTCATCGGTGATGTTGGACAGGGCCACCGACGGGGTTCCGGTGAAGTTGAAGACGCCGAGCGAGCGCCACTCGTTGCTGCGGATCCGCTGCGGGGCGACGCGCTGCGGAGAGGTGCTGTTGGTTCCCGAGACCGTGTACTTCGCCTGCTGGGACCGCGCGGCCACGTTCGGCATGTGGACCAGGACCCGGGTCCAGCCCTTGACGGTGCTGGGGCCGGTCCAGGTGCCGGTGGCCTTCAGCCGCTGGTCCGTCCCCGGGGAACTGGCCTTACGGGTGGTGGAGAACCACGTGTGGTTGCCGTATCCCACACCGAGCTGATGGGTGTCCATCTTCGCGGAGGGTGTGGCGAAGTCGAACTTGAACGATCCGGCCGACTGGCCGGTGTCGAAGCAGCGTCTGCCGTCCTTGCCCGCGATCCGCTGACCGGAGTTCACGTTGTCGACGATGTACGTGGTTCCCGTGATGCCGGAGTCGCAACGGGGCGGGTGGGAGTTGCCGTCCGCCTCCTCCGGGTAGGTGTTGTTGAAGCGGAAGATCTCGTTGCCGCAGGCACCGGCTGGGCAGTTCTTCCACTCCACCTTCTTGTTCCACCAGCACCGGAAGTCCGAGCGCTGACAGGGACCCGACGCGGGCGAGTCGTTCGACGCGCCTTCCTTGATCTTGCCCGGGTCGCACTCGATGGAGCCGTCACAGAACAGTGCGACCGGCGGCTTGGCCAGGGTGCGGAACATGGGCTCGGTCCACCAGGCCGGCCGGAAACCGTGGACGAGGGTGCCCGGCGCCTCCAGGGCCTCCAGCGGGCGCGCGGCCCACCCGATGACCTTCTCCGGGTACGGCCAGAACTGCGGCTT
>KL569206.1:31459-32605 GCA_000715635.1 Streptomyces violaceus
GGGAGTAGTCGTCGCCGCCGTTCTCGTTCTCCAGGAACGGAGTCCGGTTCGGCTTGTAGGTGGGGTTGGCCGGGTTGTTGGCCCAGCCCACGCCCCACTTGCCCGCGTTCTTGCCCGCGTCCGCCTGCGGGTAGAACCCGGAGTTGTAGGCCCACAGGGCGAAGAACCAGTTCTCGATGCCCTTCGGGTCACCGTTGTTCACGGTGAGGCCGGCGTTGCGGGTCTGGTTCCACTTCTCGGCGAGGATGTTCACGCCGGCCGCGACGTTCGCGGTGTAGTCCAGCGCGACGGCGTCCTGGTAGGCGCGCGGCTTGGACGGCCGGACCTCGCCGTTCTGGTACGGCTTGCCGGGCAGACGCATGCCGTCGGTGACCTGGGTGATGCCGTAACCGCAGTCCGCGGCACGCCAGTTGATGGCCCAGGGGTCGTCGACCTGACCGTGCTCGTCGTGGACGAGGCCGTAGTAGTTGCCGATGAGGCTGTTGGCGGTGGTGCCCGGTGCGGCGAAGCGGGTGGCCTGCCACATGTTGGATTCCTGGGCGGTGATGCCGAGGAACACCTGGGCCGGGATGCGCCCGCCGCCGGACAGCGGGGTGAGGCCGCCGATGAGGGCCTGGGGCGAGTAGGCGCCCATGCCCATGTTCTTCCAGTTGGCGGCCCGTTTCACGTGCTGGTCCATCGTGCCTTCGATGGCCCGGTTGACCGCCCACTCGATCTGCCGCGGCTTGGGCTGGAAGGCCTGCTTCTGCGGGTTGCCCCGCTCCACGGCGCAGGTGCGCTCCGACTCCGGCTCGGCGATGTTCAGCAGCGACGTCTTCTTGCCGCCCACGGTGCCACCGCTTGTGGCGGGCGCGGTGCCGAGGGCCGGGGAGCGGTTCGCGCCCTCGGCCGGTTCCGAACCGACCGGGGACGCGGCCGGGTTGGCCTCGAACACGGGCTTGCTGCCGGTCGGCAGATGCTTCATCTCGATGCGGGCCGTGCGCGCCGTCTCGTATTCGGAGGGGCGGATGCGGGTGTCCTTGCCGTCGGCCCACGCGGCGTTCACGACGGCGCGGGCCTTGGTGGAGACGGTGGCGTCCTTGTCGATCCCGCCCGGGTTGCGTACGTCCTTGGGCAGGGTGCCGACGCTCTTGGCCACGCCGGTGA
>KL569206.1:32788-34787 GCA_000715635.1 Streptomyces violaceus
GTTGCGTACGTCCTTGGGCAGGGTGCCGACGCTCTTGGCCACGCCGGTGACGACCGCGGTCCCGTCGGCGGCGCGGGTGAGGTCCATGCCGGTCAGGTTGCCCTCGGCGACCGTACGGGCCTTGACGGCCTTGCCCTTGAGCTGGCCGCCGGTCAGGTACTTGACCTCGGAGGTGGTGCCGGCCGACGCGGCCTCGGCGGGCTTCGCCTTGGCGGCCCGGGCCCGCACATCCTTCGCGGCCCGGGCGCTGTAGGCGCGGTCCAGGAAGGCGATGCCGCCGTCCTTGGTGACGGACAGGCTGTAGGGCGCGTTGTCCGTACGCGTGACCAGCTCGGTCTTCCCGCCCGCGGTGACCCGGACGATCGCGTTGCCCTGCGCGGCGACGATGCCGCCTCGGGTCGGGACCGCGGAGGTGACCTGGCCCTTGACCGTGATCTTGTTCTTCGTCTTACCCGTGCGGGCATCGACGGTGATCAGACGGGTCTCGTTCCGGTCCGACATGTTCTCGTCGGTGAACTGCGACAGCACCGCCTGCTCGCCGTCGCCGCAGCCGGGCGAGAAGTACGCGAGGCTCGCCTGGAACGGCAGCTTCGTGACCTCGCCCGAGTTGAGATCCACGGCGGCGGCGAACGCGCCCCGGGCCATCAGGTCGGGCTTGTTGGTGAAGGTGCGCGGCGCGTAGGCGACCAGGGCGCGGTCACCGGAGGCGGTGACGCAGGCGTTGCCGATCCAGGTGTCGGTGTCGGTGAACCCGGGTTCGACGAGGGTCGCGGCGGTCTTCCAGCGGTAGCCGTCGGCCTCGTCGGCGGTCATGAGGTGAAAGCCGGTGGCGTCACCGATGGTGGTCCACGAGGTGTCGGAGGACTTGGCGTAGCCGCTGCCGAGCACCTTGCTGCGCTTCTTGGCGGGAACGCGGTCCTTGTCGCCGTTCTCGTCCGCCTTCACCCGGGGCGCGGCCGGGTCGGACCACCCATCAGCCGCGTTCGGGGGCGGCGTCGGTGCCTGCTGCGGGGCGGTGTGCGCCTGGGTCGCGGTTCCGAACGCGATCGCGGTGGCGATGGCGCAGGTTATGGGAACACGCGCGTACGTGTGTCTGCTGGCCCGTCTCAAAGAACGTCTCCATGAGTGAGAGGTGGGGGCATGCTCGTGTGCGGGCGCAACGGAGCCCCGGCACGTGGGTGGATGCGTTGAAGGGGGCGGAAGGGACCGCGACGGCAGAGGAAAACGGCACACCGGCGTGCCCATCGCTCTGTCGTGTCGCAGTGGGAGTCGTCGACCGTCGCTGTGCTCGGTCGGAGAATGAGCCAGGCTCTCTACGGCTCAGAAGTGCTGTGCGCGGCGGACTCGATGGCCGAAACAGCGCAGGCCACGGTGGCGGCCCTCGCAGCAGACGTCAGACATTCCGGTTCCTCCCCCGTTTCGACGCGACGGGAAGAACCTGGTCATACGGGTGCTGTGTCAACAGCACCTGCTCCCCCCGAGCGGCACACGGAGACCGGGTGATGAGACCAGGTCGCCTGAGTGCGTGGTCACTGTAGACGCACGGCACCGTCAGAAATAAGCACTGATCGGAGACATGGCAAAAAGAAGGTCATCTCCGGGAGGCCGCCGGGCAGGGCGCGCCGTCTCCTGATCTGTGAATTTCCTGAGGAGCCGGAACGGGTGACCGAAGGGGGAGGCTCGGCGTGTTGGCTGATTCCCGCCCCCCGGGCTGACATGCAAAAACCTTTGCCCGCTTGCGTGTGCGATGCGCTACGGTCTGTGCGACACGATCATCCGACCGTCACTCATAGGGGGAAAATGTGAAGACCGGGATGCGTCTGACCGGCGTCTGTGCCGTCCTGCTCGCCGCGACGGTGGTGACGCCCACCGCGTCGGCCGTCGACCAGACCGACCTGAAGGCGAGCGCGGCGATCCAGACCGTGGACGTCAAGGGAGTCAAGGTCGCCAAGGAGGCATCGGCCGAGACCCGGCGGATCATCGAGGCCGAGGCGGGAGT
>KL569206.1:34998-37603 GCA_000715635.1 Streptomyces violaceus
CCGCCGCGAACGTGTGCGGGGCCGGCTACACCATCTCGACCGGGGCTGCCCGCTACGGCACCAACGGCACGACCTACACGTGGACCAACGGCACCACCTCGGGCGATCGGTACTACGACAAGCCGATCTGCGCGGTGTTCTTCAACGACACCGGGTCCGCGCGCTACATGGGCATCCGGCTGAAGGACAACTACACCGACACCCCTCACACCGAGGACTTCGGCACGTTCAGCACCTACGCCGGACCCGTCTACCAGAAGCGCGGCTACTGCGGCGAGGCGTACTCCTACATGAAGTCCGGGAGCAAGGTGGTCGTCGACAACATCCTCACGGTGGGGTCCTGCAACTGACGCCATCCCGCAGCGCGTTGCGCCCGCACCACGCGGGCGCAGCACTGCTCTCGGTCCGGGTCGCGGTAGGTGAGGGCCGGTCAGTCCCGCGGTGCGAGTGCCGCGGCTGTGGCTTTCACGAAGGCCTCCGGGTTGTCCAGCATGATGTTGTGGCCGCAGTCGGGGATCCCGACCACGGATACGCCTGACTCCGTGAGGGCGTCGGTGCCCGGGAGGGGGCCGTCGGACTCGGGGAACAGGAACGTGCGGGGGACCTCCAGGTTCAGGAGGAGTTCGCGCATGGTGGGGGTCGTGCCGCGGGTGAGGTGGAACGCGCTGCGGTGCAGGGCCTCCCGGCCGGCCAGGCGCATCGTGGACCACCAGTGCGGACCGACCCGGTCGCGGACCTCCTCCCATCCGCCCGCGAGGAATTCCTGCTCGGAGTAGGCGGCGATGCCGCTGCTGCCCGATGAGCCGGGCGTGCGCGGGACCGGGTCGAGGTTGGCGTCGATCAGCACCAGCCGGGAGACCAGGCGGGGGTGACGGGCGGCCAGGACGATCGCCACGGAGCCGCCCATGCTGTGCGCGATCAGTTCGGCGCCCTCGGCACCGGCGTGGGTCAGGGCGTTGGCGAGAGCGTCGGCGTGTGATTCCAGCGTGTAGTCGAAGTCCGTCGGCCGGTCGCTGATGCCGTGACCCAGCAGGTCGACCAGCAGTGACCGGCGTCCGGCCAGCAGCGGATCGACCGCGACGTGCGTGAAGTAGGCGGGCGATGTGGCTCCCAGCCCGTGCACGTAGACGCGCGACGGCTCCTGCCCCGGCAGTTCGACCCAGCGGATGTGATCGCCCTCGGGCGTTACGGCGACGCTGCGCACGGTGGGTCCTCCTGGGGTCACGAATCGGTGGAGAGACGAGAGTAGCCAGCGGTTGTCGTGGCTGAGCTGGAAGGGTCTGGGGCCATGGAGTTCTTCTGTTATCACCGTGATCGGGTCGGCTCCCTGCCCTTGCGTAGGGAGCTGGGGGAGGCGCACTGGGCCTATATGGACCAGTACGGGGCCGAGTTGATCGCCCGCGGCCCGACCTTCGCGGCTGATGGGGAGACGCCCACCGGCAGCGTGCACATCGTCGACCTCCCCGATTCGGCCGCAGCTCGGTCCTTCGCCTTCGACGAGCCCAACTATCAGGCCGGGGCGTACCGGGACGTGCTGTTGCGACGGTGGCGCAACATGCTCGGGCGGACCATGTGGGAGTTTCCCGGTGGGCGCACGGGCGGCAACCGCTACCTCGTGATCGGCCTGGGCTCGGGCCCGGAGGCGGATCTTCAGGTTCGGGCCGACCTGGAGGACCTGATCGCGTACGGACCGCTCCTGTCCGACGACGGCGACGCCTGGCTGGGCACGGCGGTGCTGATGCGGGGGCCGGACGCGGAGACGGCGCGTGCGGTGCTCAGCCAGGAGCGGTACGCCGATATCGAGGTGCATTCCTGGGAGTTCGGCGGACGGCGGTGACGAGCGGCCCCGAAGCCGACGGGAGGGCCGGTGGCCCGGTCGGTCCGGGGCCGTGCCAGCGTCAGCCCTGTTCCACGCCCAGGGTCAGCGTGCCGGCGTAGCCGGACGATGTCGTACTGCCAAGGGGCGTCAGAGTGAGGAGGCCCGAGGCCGCGCCTCCCTCGTCGTAGATGGAGTCCTGGGCCAGGGTGGTGCGGGGGACCGTGTTGACCCTGTACGCGGCGAGTGCCGCGACCTTGGCCGTGATCGTCTCGCTGAAGAAGAGCTGACCGGTGTGGAGTTCCTGGCCGCCGGTGAAGGAGCCGTTGGGGGTCAGGGTGACGTCCGTGTGGACCTTGATGTGGATGTGGACGCAGCGGCCTCGGTACCAGCCCGGGTAGATCGTGGTGATCTTCGCGACGCCGTTGGAGCCGGTGAGGACGCCGCCGCGCAGGAACGTGCCGTTGTCCGGCTCGTCGTGGCCGTTTTCGCCCACGAAGCCGGAGTACTCGCCCAGCGCGTCCGAGTGCCAGATCTCGACCAAAGCGTTCTTGAGCGGGACGCAGGTGTCGTCGTCCACGACCGTGAGCGTCAGGTTCAGGGGGATGCCCGTCTTGTCCTCGCTGATGTCGGAGCGGACGTACTGCCCGTCGAGGTAGTACGGCCCTTCGGTCAACTCCTTCGTGAGAGTGCAGACGGCTGCGGCGGCCACGGGGGCCGTGCTCGGGCCGGTGGCTGTCGGGGTGTCCTGTGTCTGTCTCTTATACACATCTCTGATGGCGCGAGGGA
>KL569206.1:37788-38572 GCA_000715635.1 Streptomyces violaceus
GGCCAGGGCAGCTGCGGTGGCACCGGTGGCCAGCAGTACGGTACGGCGGCCGAGGGAGTGGGGTGCGTGTTCCTTCGATGTGTCTGTCATGAACACGGCACCGTAAGGATGCTTGCTGTTGGGCAGCTGTGTGTTCGGCAAAGTGATGGACCGTCAAGTCCGTTGTGAGACAGGCGATTTACGCAGGGGGAATTTGGCCGCTCAACATTTCCTCAATCCCCCTTCCACACGAGCGGAGAAGAGTCCCCCCGCAAGACGCTCCGCACGTACTCACGGGGATTGCAGGATCAATGAGCAAGTCATCCACCGAAGCCCGCGGCACGTCGTTCGACGAGGTGTTCTGCGGGATGTTGCCCAAGCTGTACGCCCGCGCGGCCGCCCTCACCGGGGCCGCGCAAGGGGGTGAGGACGCCGTTCATGAGGTGTATCTGAAACTGGCCTCGCGGCCGCGAAGGTTCCTCGAGCATCCGGAACCGGCCGCGTACGCCTTCTCCGCGCTGGCCAGTACGACCCGCGACACCTGGCGGCGTGAGCGCAGGCAGGTGCCGACCGCGGAAGAGGGAGGCGACCCGCACCGGAGCGCCCTCGGCGTCTGGGACGGCGGCGTCGAGCAACGTACCGCCGAGATCGAGGCCGTCCGGCTGCTGGATCAACTGCCGCGCCAGCAGGCCAGCGTGGTGATCCTCGTCGATCTGGACGGTTACACGACCGAGCAGGCGGCGCGGATTCTCGGGATAGGGCGGGGGACAGCGGCCCGGTACCGGACACGAGCCGTACGTCGGCT
>KL569206.1:38796-39351 GCA_000715635.1 Streptomyces violaceus
CGCCTCACGAGTGATGGGCGTCACAGCAATGCCTGACATGTGGGGCGGCGGCCCCATTCGTGTACGCGGTGAAAGCCCGACACGACTACGGGGAGCTGAACATGATCAAGCGTCGGATTCTGACCGGAACCCTTGCCGCCGTCGCGGTGGCGGGTCTGGCGACCCCGATGGCCGCGGCCGCGCCGTCCTCGGCGCAGGCCTCCGCACCGCAGACGAAGGTGAAGGCCTGCGAGCTGTACGCCGACAACGTGGTGCAGACCGGAAACGATCTCTCCGGCGCGGGAGGCCGCCGGGGCTGTGCCGGTGACGACTCCCAGACCGTCACGGTGACCACGTACAAGTGGGTCGACATCGGATCCGACGTGAAGGTCGGATCCGCCACCCAGTCCGCCGCCAACGTCGACCTGACCGCCCGCGGCACCTGCAAGGGCAAGGGCTTCTACTACACCTACACGCAGGACAGCGCGGGCGGTGAGAAGTACAGCCCTCGCGTCGAGATGTGCTGATCGGGGCTGGTGGTAGCGCGGCGCGGAGTGCGGCGGGGGTGGTGGCTGG
>KL569206.1:39565-44716 GCA_000715635.1 Streptomyces violaceus
GGTGGTGGCTGGTGCCGCCGCCCCCGCCGGCGTCACGTGAGGTCCCCGGGCGGGCGGGCACCGGTGTCGAGGTAGATGGCCCGGGCCCGCCGCCGCATCGAACCGGCCGTGGGGTCGTCGAGGGCGTGCAGGGCGCGGGCGAGTGCCGCCAGGGCCCTGGCTTCGCCCAGGCGGTGGCCGGTGCGGCGGTTGAGCGCGAGTGCGGAGTGGGCGCGCGTGCGGGCCGCGGAGGGGTGTCCGCGCGCGATGTGGATCGCCGCGAGCTCCGTGAGGGTCCGGGCCTTGACGACATCGAAGCCGCCTCGGTGGGCGAGGGCCAGGGCCTGGCGGGCGCAGTCCAGCGCCTCGCGGTGGTGGCGGCGTACGCGGTGGGCTTCGGCGAGGCCGAGCAGGGTTTCGGCCTCGGTGCGCTGGTTGCCCACCTCGCGGGCGATGGACAGGGCGCGTTCGTGGGTGCGGGCGGCTTCCTCCGCGTGGCCCGTCCGCAGGCGGGCGTCGGCGAGTGTGGTGAGGGCGATCGCGAGCAGCCGGTTTCGGCCGGTGTTCTCGGCGAGTCGGAGGGAGCGTTCGGCGTACGTCAGTGCCTGCTCGTGGCGGCCGAGGTCCAACTCGATCCTGGCGGTGATGTCGAGGGTCGTGGGGTTGGCGTTCTGCGGCTCGGAGGGCACCGCCCCAGTGCCCTCCCCGTCGTCTGCCGCACGCAGGGCACCCGCCGCCTCCCGCAGCCTGCCCTGTTCCCAGTACACCGCGCTCAGCGCGGGCAGGCGATGGGCCTCGTCACCGGCTCCGGCCCGCCGGAGGGGGCGCAGCGCCTCCTCCAGGTGCCCGGCGGACAGCTCCAGCCGACCGCGGTCCCGGTATGCCAGGCCCAGGCCGATCAGCGCCTGCGCCTCGGCGTCCAGGCGGCCGGCCTCGCGGGACAGCCGGAGCGCCTCGGTGAAGTGCTCCAGGGCGTCGTCGAGGCGGGCCGCCTCCGCGTCCACCAGGCCCAGTCCGCCCAAGGCCAGGGCCTGGCCCAGTAGATCGCCGGTCTCGCGGTGCAGGTACAGGACACGGGTGTGGTGGTCGATGGCCTGGGGGTGGTGGCCCATGTCCCAGTGGGCGATGCCCAGGCTGCGGTGCATGGCGGCCTGGCCGCCCTTGTCCTCGTCGGCCTCCGCCGCGTGCAGTGCGGCCTGGGCGGCGGACTGCCAGACGCCGCGCGGCAGGTCGAGCCAGCAGTAGCGCAGGAGTGCGGTCATGAGGCGCCAGGCGAAGGGGCGTGGGCCGGAGTCGGCGCTGTGCTCCACGGCCGCCAGCAGGTTGGCCCGTTCCGATTCCAGCCGGTTCCGGGCTTCGGTGATCTCGTCCGGCGTGGCGGCGGGGGCTCCGTCCGGGCCGGCCGGGTCCCGGGGGAGCTGGGGGTACTGCCAGGGGAGGGCACCGCCCGCCGACTCGGCGGTGCGGAGGTAGGAGGCGAACAGCCGCTCCTCGGCCGTCGCCCGCACCGGCGGCGGCTCCTCGGCGGCGGCGCGCTCACGGGCGTAGTCGCGCAGCAGGTCGTGGAAGAGGTACCGGTCGGGTGCGGGGGACTCGACCAGGTGGGCCGTCGCCAGGGTGGTGAGGAGGGTACCGGCCCGGGACTCGGAGGTGTCGAGGAGTGCCGCAGCGGCAGGGCGGGTGAGGTCCGGGCCGGGGACCAGGCCGAGGAGGCGGAAGAGCCGGCGGGCATCCGGGGCCAGGGCGCGGTAGGAGAGGTCGAAGGCGGCGCTCACGGCGGAGGAACGGTCGTCGTCCAGTTCCAGCGTGGCCAGCCGGTCGCCGTCCGCCAGCTCTGCGGCCAGGTCGGCGAGGGGCCGGTGCCGGTCGCCGAGCAGGTGCGCGGCGGCCACCCGCAGGGCCAGGGGAAGCAGCCCGCACCGGTGGGCCAGTTCCTCGGCCGCCTCCGGTTCGGCGGCCACACGTCGCTCGCCGAGGACAGCGGCCAGCAGCGCCCGCGCCTCGTGCGGGGCGAGGACGTCGAGGCGCAGCGGCTCGGCGCCGTTCTGGGCGACCAGGCCGGTCAGCCGGTGGCGGCTGGTGACCAGCACGCGGCAGGTCGGGCTGCCGGGCAGGAGCGGGCGGACCTGCCGGACGGAGGCGGCGTTGTCCAGCATGATGAGCATCCGCCGCCCGTCCAGCAGGGAGCGGTAGCGGCGGGCCTGCTCGTCCGGGTCGGAGGGGATCTGCTGAGGCGTCAGGCCCAGGCTGCGCAACAGCTGGCCGAGCGCCTGCTGTGGGTCCATGGGTGCGCTTTCGTGGTCGTAGCCGCGCAGGTTGACGTACAGCTGGCCGTCGGGGAACCGGTCCCGTACCCGGTGGGCGACGTGCACGGCCAGCGCGGTCTTGCCGACGCCCGCCGCGCCGCTGATCACCGAGATCACGACGGACGCCCTGGCGGGCTCGTCCTCCGCCAGCATTGCGGCCAGCCGGTCCATCGCCTCCCCGCGACCGCTGAACCCCGCGACGTCGTGGGGCAGTTCGGCGGGCACCACACGGGAACCGCCGACGGGGTCCGGCGGTTCGGCCGGTCCCTGGAGGATCTGCCGGTGCAGGGTCCGCAACTCCGGTCCGGGGTCGACGCCCAGCTCTTCGGCCAGCCGGCGGCGGGTGTCCTCGTACGCCTCCAGCGCCTCGGCCTGGCGGTCGCCGCGGCAGAGCGCGGTCATCAGATGCCGTACGACCCGCTCGTCCAGCGGATGCGCGGCGGCCAGGTGCCGTAGCCGCTCCAGCGCCTGGGGGTGACGGTCCAGCCGTAGTCCGAGTTCGTGGTACTGGAGTTCCGCCGTGAGGTGCTCGTCGCCCAGCCCGGCCCGGGTTTCCTCCGCCCAGGGCCCGACCAGGCCCGACAGGGCCTCACCGTGCCACAGGCCGAGGGCGTCGCGCAGCAGGTCGGCGGCCTGACCGGCGTCGGCTGTGTGACGGGCCTCGGCCACCAGCCGGCGGAAGCGGTGGACGTCGACCGACTCGCGGTCGATGTCGAGCAGATAGCCGCCGGAACTCCGCGCCAGGCGGACACCGCGGGCCCCCGCGGCGCGCAGGGCCGTACGCAGCCGGCCGACGTACCCCGACAGGATGTTGCGGACCGAGCCCGGCGGGTTCTCGCCCCACACCCGGTCGATCAGCCGCTCCGCCGAGACCACCCGGCCAGCGTCGTACAACAGCACGGCCAGCACGCACCGTTGCTTGGCATGGCCGAGATCCGCCGGGCGCGCACCCAGGTGGGCCTCCACCGTCCCGAGCAACCGGAACTGCACAGGGCCTCCCCCCTTCGTGCCGTGGCCTGGCCTCTTTCCCCCTGTCCAGCCTCGATCGTTCAGCGCGGGCTTAAACGGCTGCTCAACGGATCTTCAACGGATCTCACAGGCCGGTCACACCTGTTGTTGCGCGGACCATTGACGCGCAAGGGGTTCGATTCTACGGTCCGTTCGAACTTGCGATCGCTGTTCGAGATATCGGTCAGTGCTGTCACCCCCACCGCAAGCCCCCACCGCAAGGAGGACCCCGCATGAGTCGCTCCACCCTGCGCAAGAGAACCGCCTTGCTCGCCCTCCCCACCGCCTTCCTGCTCGCCCTCGTCCCGGGTACGGCGTCCGCGTACCCCAACCCCGGCCGCGTCACCGGCGACGTCGTCACCCACGACCCGTCGATGATCCGCACCTCGTCCGGCCAGTACCTGCTCTACGCCACCGGCGGCGGTATCGCGAACAAGACCTCCGGCGACCGCACCGCCTTCCGGAACGGCGCTGACGCCTTCTCCAGCCGGCCGAGCTGGTGGCGGAACTACTCCTCCGTGCCGGAGGCCTGGGCGCCGGACATCTCGTACCACGGCGGCAAGTACCTGATGTACTACTCCGTCTCGAAGTTCGGCTCGAACACGTCCGCTCTCGGCCTCGCGACCTCCAGCACCGGCCAGCCGGGCAGCTGGACCGACCAGGGGACCGTCTACACGTCGAACTCCGCCAGCGACTTCAACGCCATCGACCCGAACCTCTTCGTCAACGACGACGGCAAGTGGTGGCTGTCCTTCGGCAGTTGGTGGACCGGGATCAAGATGATCCAGATCAACCCGTCCACCGGGAAGCAGCTCTCCTCCAACACCACCCGCCACTCGCTCGCCTCCCGCCCCACCGGGACCAAGGCCGTCGAGGCGCCCTTCATCGTGAAGCGGGGCGGGTACTACTACCTCTTCGCCTCCTACGACACCTGCTGTGCCGGCACCAGCTCGACGTACAAGGTCAAGGTCGGGCGCGCCTCCAGCATCACAGGGCCGTACCGCGACAAGAACGGCGTCGACCTGATGAAGAACGGCGGCACGCCCGTCCTGGAGTCGCACGGCAGCATCATCGGCCCGGGCGGCCAGTCGATCCTGAAGGACACCGACGGCGACCTGATCGTCTACCACTACTACGACGACAACGACAACGGCACGCCCAAGCTCGGCGTCAACCTCCTGAACTGGAGCAGCGGATGGCCCGTCGCCTACTGACCCTGCTGGCGGCCCTGCTGCTCGCGATCGGCCTCGGCCAGCCCTCCGCGAGCGCCGCCTCCTTCACCAACCCCGTCAAGTCCGTCAAGGGCGCCGACCCCTGGATCTCGTACCACGACGGCAACTACTACCTGGTGACGACGAGCTGGACCGACGTCATCACCATCCGCAAGTCCGCCACCCTCGCCGGGCTCTCCACCGCGCCCAGCGTCCAGGTGTGGAAGGGCGACGCCGCCTCCCGCTGCTGCAACATCTGGGCGCCCGAGCTGCACTTCGTCAACGGCCGCTGGTACCTGTACTACGTCGCCGGGCAGAACGTGTCCGACTACAACCCGACGCAGCGCAGCCATGTGCTGGAGAGCACCGGGTCCGACCCCATGGGCCCCTACACCTACAAGGGGCAGCTCAACTCCGCCTGGATGCTGGACCCGAGCCTGATGAACGTGGGCGGCCGGCTGTACATGCTCGGCAGCGCGATCACCGGCGGCACCCAGAACCTCGTCATCGCCCCGATGTCCAACCCGTACACCGTCAGCGGCTCCTACTCGACGATCTCGACACCGACGTACGCCTGGGAGCGGCAGGGCGGCACCGTCAACGAGGGCGCGGAGGTGCTGCAACGCGGCGGCCGGACCTTCCTGATC
>KL569206.1:44957-45939 GCA_000715635.1 Streptomyces violaceus
CAGAGATGTGTATAAGAGACAGGCTCCAACCCGCTGTCCGCCTCCTCCTGGACCAAGAAGTCCACGCCCGTCTTCCAGCGCAGTGACGCGAACGGGGTGTACGGGCCCGGCCACAACGGCTTCTTCACCTCACCCGACGGCCGCGAGAACTGGATCGTCTACCACGCCAACGACTCCGCGTCCGAGGGCTGCGACAACGGCCGTACGACCCGCGCCCAGAAGTTCACCTGGAACTCCGACGGCACCCCGAACCTCGGCACGCCGGTCCGGTTGGGAGCTTCCCTGCCGGGGCCCTCCGGTGAGCCGTCCGCCGTCTCGACGACCTACACCGTCACCAACCGCAACAGCGGCAAGTGCCTGGACGTCGCGGGCAGTTCCGCTGCCGACGGGGCCAACGTCCTGCAGTACACCTGCAACGGCCGCACCAACCAGCGCTGGCGCCTGGAGGACCTCGGCGACGACACCCACCGACTGGTGAACGTCGCCACGGGCAAGGTCCTCGACACCGCCGACTGCTCGACCGCCGACGGCGCCGACCTACGCCAGTGGTCCTGGCTGAACAACACCTGCCAGCGCTCCCAGTTCGTCGCCACGGACGGTGGCTACGTCCGGATCGTCAACAAGGCCACCGGCAAGGTGGCCGACGTAGCCGACTGCTCGACGGCGGACAGCGCGGACGTACGCCAGTGGACATGGCTCAACAACAACTGCCAACAGTGGAGACTGAACCCGGCTTAGTGCGATCGGCCGTCAGGGGCGCGGGGCTGTGTTTGATGTGCGGCTCCGCCGCGTTGGCGCGACAAGCCACAACGCACCCGCACCCGCCGCACTACCCGGCCTGCCCCATCCCCGCCGCGTTGGGCCAGGCCGCCTGCGCCCCCGGCCATCCCGTAGCCGGCGCAGGCGAAAGCCCATTCGTCCCCCTGACCTGCGCCGCGGTCAGCCCACCCCGGGCGGGAACACCCCTGTCTCTTATACACAT
>KL569206.1:46183-46367 GCA_000715635.1 Streptomyces violaceus
TTGCGGAGCAGGCTGCGGCACCGGCTGGGGCACCGCCTGCGGCATCTGCTGCGGCACGCCCTGCGGCACAGCTTGCGGCATCTGCTGCTGCCCCATCTGCCCCATCTGTGACATCTGCGCTGCCGCCGGCATCGGCATCCCACCGCCTGGCCCAGTGGGCACGGCACCCGCACCCGCCGGCACG
>KL569206.1:46647-49650 GCA_000715635.1 Streptomyces violaceus
GGACCACCGAAACCGGTGGCCTGAGCGGCGAGCCCCCGCATGCCCGACCCGTTGGTCTCACTCACCAGACGGTCCACGGCCGCCGTACCCGAGCTGTAGCTGGTCCCGTTGCCCAGCTCCGGTACGGCGGCTCCCCTCCTGGACGTCCCGTAGAGCACCTGTTCCAGGCCGGACACCAGGCGACGCACGTCCACCTGGGGGCGCACCACGAGACGCAGGAAGCGGCTGGACGAACCGATCTTGTTGCCGCACTCGCGGACCAGGATCCGGTGCTCGGTGAGCATCCGATCCCGGACCACGGTGCCCTCGGCGCCCACGGGGAGGCGCACGAAGAGGAAGTTGCCCTGCGACGGGTAGACCGTCAGCCCCGGCAGGGAGGAAAGCTGGCTGGCCATGTCGAGCCGGTCGCGGCGCACCTGCTGGAGGCTCTGCGCGTACTCGGAGCCGTGCTCCTTGAGCATGAACACCACGTGCTCGGCGAAGGAGTTGAGGTTCCACTTCGGCAGCATCGACCGGACGCGGCCCGCGAGCGCCGGGTTGGCGACGAGGTAGCCGAAGCGGATGCCGTGCAGGCCGAAGTTCTTGCCGAGGCTGCGCAGCACGATGACGTTGGGCCGCAGCATGGCCTCCTGGACGACGGACGGTTCGGCCTCGGCGTCCGCGAACTCCAGGAACGACTCGTCGATGACGACCAGGTCGAGGTCGGCCATGGCGTCCATGAACTGCACGATGGCGTGCTTGTGCAGAAAGCCGCCGTCGGGGTTGTTGGGGTTGCAGATGACGGCGACACGCGTGCCCCGGGCGCGGATGAACTCGGCGTACTGAGCGAGGTCGAGGGCGAAGCCGCTGGACTCCTGGAGCGGGAACATGTCGACCCGCTTGCCGGTCTCCATGGGCTGGTCGGTCCAGCGGCCGAAGGTGGGGACGGGGACGGCGAGGGACTCGCGGACCAGCAGGTGGTCGATCCAGGTGATGAGCTCGGTGGAGCCGTTGCCCATGGCCACGCACTGCGGGGGCAGCTGGAGCAGGCTGCACAGTTCGGCCGTGATGGTGTCGGCGCCGCTCGGGTAGTACGTGATGATGTCGCGCAGTCTGGCCGACATGTCGTCGAACATGGCCGGGGTGGGGAAGTACGGGTTGCAGGGGATACAGAAGTCCACGGGCCCGGCGCCTTCGCCGCCCTCACGTGTCAACGCCGCCATCGACGGGCTGTGCGCCGCGGTGCTGCGGAACAGCGACGTGACGTTGTCGGCCATGGAACCTCCGTATGAGGCGGGTCCGTTGGGGACGGCCGGACCCGACGTTTAAGGACGGCCCGCGCGGGGGAGCGCGGGCCGCCCATACATACGGAGACTGTGGTGACACTGTTCAACCGTTGGGAACCCGGTCAGAACTTGTGTTCCACCTGTGAAGACTTGTCACCGGTCCAATCTTCAGCAGCCGAACGTGTGGATCGTCGTCGTCCGGTACGTCTGCCCCGGCCGCAGCACCGTCGACGGGAACTTCGGCTTGTTCGGCGAGTCCGGGAAGTGCTGCGTCTCCAGGCAGAGCGCGTCGCCCTGCCGGTAGGTGCGGCCGGACGGGCCGGTCAGCGTGCCGTCGAGGAAGTTGCCGGAGTAGAACTGCAGGCCCGGCTCGTTCGTGGCGATCTTCATCGTGCGGCCGGAGGCAGGGTCGCGCAGGGTGGCGACGTGCTCGGGGCGGGCGGTGATGCCCTTGTCGAGGACCCAGTTGTGGTCGAAGCCCTTGGCGGTCACCAGCTGCGGGTGGGAGACGCGGATGTCCCGGCCGATCGGCTTGGCCTTGCGGAAGTCGAAGGGGGTGCCCGCGACCTTGGCCAGCTCGCCCGTGGGGATCAGGCCCGAGTCGGTGGGCGTGTAGCGGGAGGCCGCGATCTGGAGCTCGTGGTCCTCGATCGTGCCGCTGCCCTCGCCGGCCAGGTTGAAGTAGACGTGGCTGGTGAGGTTGACGACGGTGGCCTTGTCCGTGGTGGCCTCGTAGTCGACGCGCCAGTCGCCGTGCTTGGTGAGGGTGTACGTCACCTTCGTCTTGAGCGTGCCCGGGTAGCCCATCTCGCCGTCGACGCTCGTGTAGTACAGGTGCAGGCCGACGTCGGAGCCCTTGGTGAACGGCTCGATGTCCCACACGCGCTTGTCGAAGCCCTTGGCGCCGCCGTGCAGGCTCTGCTCACCGTCGTTGACGGACAGCTGGTAGTCCTTGCCGTCCAGGGTGAACTTGCCCTTGCCGATGCGGTTGCCGTAGCGGCCGATCAGGGCGCCGAAGTACGGGGTCTTCGCGACGTAGTCCTCGATGTTGTCGAAGCCCGCGGAGACGTTGGCGTACCGGCCGCGACGGTCGGGGATCTCCAGGGACTGGACGACACCGCCCCAGGACAGGACCTTCAGGCGGGTGCCGCCGTTCTCGAGGGACCAGCTGTAGATCTTGGTGCCGTCGGCGAGCTTGCCGAAGAGCGTCTTCACCGGCTTCCTGCCTCCCGTGGCGTGCGCCGTGCCGCCGAGGGTGGTGGCGGCTATGCCCGCCGCCGCTGCTCCGGCGATGACCGTGCGTCTGTTCAGTTCCATGCGTGCGGCTCCCGATAAGGAGAGGGCCCCGCCTTTCCGGCGGGGCCCCGATCTGACTTACGAACCGACCTTGCGCTTGTTCCACACGTCGAACCCGACCGCCGCCAGCAGCACCATGCCCTTGATGACCTGCTGCCAGTCGGTGCCGATGCCGACGAGGTTCATACCGTTGTTCAGCACGCCCAGGACCAGGCCACCGATGATCGCGCCGAGCACGGTGCCGACACCGCCGCTCATCGACGCACCGCCGATGAACGAGGCCGCGATCGCCTCCAGCTCGAAGTTGAGGCCGGCCTTGGGAGAGGCCGCGTTGAAGCGGGCGGCGAAGACCAGACCCGCCAGGGCCGCGAGCATGCCCATGTTCAGGAAGACCAGGAAGGTGACCTTCTTGTCCTTCACACCCGACAGCTTGGCCGCGGGC
>KL569206.1:49857-52617 GCA_000715635.1 Streptomyces violaceus
GATCGCGTAGATGTGGCGGCCGATGATCGCGTTGCGCATCACGTAGCCGAAGCCGACGAGCAGCACGCCCAGGATGAGCAGCACGATCGGGGCGCCCTTGTAGCTGGCCAGCAGCATCGTCAGCGTCAGCACGGCGGCGCCGATCGCGACCAGCTTCAGCAGGAACAGCTTGGCGGGCGGGACGTCCAGGTTGAACTCCTGCTGCCGCTTGCGGTCACGGACCTCCTGGAAGATCACGAAGGCGATCATCGCGAAGCCCAGCAGCAGGGTGAGGTTGTGGTAGTTGGTGTTCGGGCCGACCTCGGGCAGGAACCCGTTGGCGACCTTCTGCAGGCCCTCCGGGAACGGGCCGAGCGTCTGGCCCTCCAGGAAGATCTCGGTCAGACCGCGGAAGATCAGCATGCCCGCCAGGGTCACGATGAACGACGGTATGCCGCCGTACGCGATGAAGAACCCTTGGACGGCGCCCGCGACCGCGCCCACGGCCAGGCACAGCACCACGGCGAGCGGCCAGGGTATGTCCTGTTTGACCATGAACACGGCGGCCATGGAGCCGACGAACGCCGTCAGCGAGCCGACCGACAGGTCGATGTGGCCCGCGATGATGACCAGCATCATGCCGATCGCGAGGATCAGGATGTAGCTGTTCTGCAGCACCAGGTTGGAGACGTTGCGCGGCAGCAGCAGGTCGCCGTCGGTCCACACGGCGAACAGGACCACGATCAGGCCGAGGGCGAACAGCATGCCGTACTGCCGCATGTTGCGGCGCATACCGTCCAGCATCAGCTGCAGCAGTCCGGTGCCGGTGGCCTCCCCTCCCTTGCCGGTCGGCGCCGGGGCCGGCGTCTTGGCGGTCACGTCCGTGCTCATCGGGATACCTCTTTGTCCTTCGTCATCTGACGCATCAGCGATTCCTGGGAGGCCTCGGCCTTCGAGAACTCACCGGTCAGCCGCCCCGCGGCCATCGTGTAGATGCGGTCGCACATGCCGAGCAGTTCGGGCAGCTCGGAGGAGATGAAGACGACCGCCTTGCCCTGGGCGGCCAGCTGGTCGATGACCGTGTAGATCTCGTACTTGGCGCCGACGTCGATACCGCGGGTCGGCTCGTCCAGGATCAGCACGTCCGGACCCGAGAAGATCCACTTGCTGAGGACGACCTTCTGCTGGTTGCCGCCGGACAGCTTGCCCACCGGCTCGAAGACGGTCGGCGCCTTGATGTTCATGGACTTGCGGAAGCCCTCGGCGACCTGGCGTTCCTCGTGCTCGTCGACCACACCGCTCTTGGCGACCTTGCCCAGGGCGCTCAGCGAGATGTTCCGGTTGATGGTGTCGATGAGGTTGAGGCCGTAGTGCTTGCGGTCCTCGGTGACATACGCGATGCCGTGCTTGATCGCCTCGGGGACGGTCTTGGTACGGATCTCGGTGCCGTCCTTGAGGACCGTGCCGGCCGCGTACCGGCCGTACGTCCGCCCGAAGACGCTCATCGCGAGCTCGGTGCGGCCGGCGCCCATCAGGCCCGCGATGCCGACGATCTCGCCGCGCCGCACCTGGAGCGACACGTCGTCGACGACCTTGCGCTGCTGGTCGATCGGATGGTGCACGGTCCAGTCCCGGATCTCCAGGGCGGGTGCCACGCCCTCCTCGGGCTGGTGCGGCGACCGCTCCGGGAAGCGGTTCTCCAGGTCGCGCCCGACCATGCCGCTGATGATCCGGTCCTCGGTGGTCTCCGCCGCCTTCACATCGAGGGTCTCGATGGTCTGGCCGTCGCGGATGATCGTCACCGAGTCGGCGACCTTGCGGATCTCGTTGAGCTTGTGGGAGATGATGATCGAGGTGATGCCCTGCTTCTTCAACTCCAGGATGAGATCCAGGAGTTTGCCGCTGTCCTCGTCGTTCAGCGCGGCGGTCGGCTCATCCAGGATGAGCAGCTTCACCTTCTTCGACAGGGCCTTCGCGATCTCCACGAGCTGCTGCTTGCCCACGCCGATGTCGGCGACGCGGGTGTCCGGGTGGTCGGTGAGACCGACCCGGCGCAGCAGTTCGGTGGCGTGCCGCAGGGTCTCGGTCCAGCTGATGATCCCGCGGGTGGCGTGCTCGTTGCCGAGGAAGATGTTCTCCGCGAGGGAGAGGTAGGGCACCAGGGCCAGTTCCTGGTGGATGATCACGATGCCGCGCTCTTCGCTGGCCCGGATGTCCTTGAACTGGCAGACCTCTCCCTCGAAGAGGATGTCGCCCTCGTAGGTGCCGTGCGGGTGGACGCCGGAGAGGACCTTCATCAAGGTCGACTTGCCGGCGCCGTTCTCCCCGCAGATGGCGTGGACCTCGCCCTGCCGGACGTTCAGCGTGACGTCCGAGAGCGCCTTGACGCCGGGAAAGGTCTTGACGATCGAGCGCATTTCCAGGACGGGTCCCGCCATGGTCGTGCCTTCCAATCAGTGGTGAATCGTCGGTCGGTGGCGGGGACTACTTGACGTCGCTCTCCTTGAGGTAGCCGGAGTCGATGAGCTCCTTCTGGTAGTTGCTCTTGTCGACGGCGACCGGCTCCAGCAGGTAGGCCGGGACGACCTTCGCGCCGTTGTCGTAGGTCTTGGTGTCGTTGACCTCGGGCTTCTTCTTGTTGAGCAGCGCGTCGACCATGTTCGAGGACACCTTGGCGAGCTTTCGGAGGTCCTTGTAGACGGTCATCGACTGCTGGCCGGCGATGATCGACTTCACCGAGGCGACCTCGGCGTCCTGGCCGGTGACGATCGGCAGCGGCTT
>KL569206.1:52809-54809 GCA_000715635.1 Streptomyces violaceus
CTCTTGGAGCCGTAGTCGTCCGACTTCAGCGCCGACAGGATGCCGATGGAGATGCCGTCGTAGGGGGAGAGAACCGCGTCGACGCGCTCCCTCTTGTAGGCCGAGGTCAGGATGTCGTCCATGCGCTTCTGGGCGGTGCCGCCGTCCCAGCGCAGGGTGGTGACCTGGTTGAGCTTGGTCTGCTTGGAGCCGACGACGAGCTGCTTCTTGTCGATGTAGGGCTGGAGGACCTTCATCGCGCCGCCGAAGAAGTAGCGGGTGTTGTTGTCGTCGTTGGAGCCGGCGAACAGCTCGATGTTGAACGGGCCCTTCTTGGAGCCGTCCTTCAGGCCGAGCTTCTCGACGATGTAGGTGCCCTGGAGCTCGCCGACCTTCTCGTTGTCGAACGACGCGTAGTAGTCGACGTTCTGCGTGCCGAGGATCAGGCGGTCGTAGGAGATGACCGGGATGTTCGCGTCCTTGGCCTGCTGGAGCACGTTGTTCATCGACTTGTTGTCGATGGCGGCGATGATCAGCGCCTTGACGCCCTGCGTGATCAGGTTCTCGACCTGCGATACCTGCTGGTCCGGGTCGTCCTCGCCGTAGACCAGCTTGGTCTTGTAGCCCTTGGCCTCCAGCTCCGTCACGACGTTCTTGCCGTCGGCGATCCAGCGCTCGGAGGACTTGGTCGGCATCGCGATGCCGATGGTGCCTCCCTTGGCGTCCCCATCGCTCTCGTTGCTGCCGCCCTCGCTGCTCTGGCCGCAGGCGGACAGGGTCAGGGCGAGGGACGCGGCTCCGGCTATGGCGGCGAGAGCGGCTCTGCGGTTACGCATATTGATCATCCTTGATCTGTGTGCAGGGCTCGGTCTGGGAGGCGCGAAGTCGCTCCGGGTGGTCGTGCCGGAAAGACCGAGAAGAGATGTGTCGGATTGTGGTCGGCTGTGTCTTCTTTTGTGAAGCCGAGTTTCCGGAACGTTATGCCGAGATTTCGAACCGTTGTAGATCGCCCGGCAGTCGCGAGCCGAGCGGCGCCATGTCGCCGTCCGCCCCGTGGCGCGCCAGGAGGTCCAGGGCGAGCCGGCCGCGGCGCACGCGTTCCTTGGCGGTGGCCAGGGTCAACTCCCGCATGTGGTGCCCGTAGGGGTAGATCCCGGGCGCCTTCGACAGGCCGAACTTCAGGTACAACGGGGCGCCGCGCCGGATGAGTTCGGCGACCTCGTACATCCGGACGTAGCCGCCGAGGTCGTCGGGGGCCTCGATGTACATGTCCATGGGAGCGCCGGACACCCGGCGGATCTCGGTGAGATGATCGAGCGTCAGGTCGCTGGGCACGTTGATCGAGTCGGCGCCCAGGTTCTCGTACACCGCGTACGCTGCCGGGTTGACCGGCCCGATGAGCGCACTCACCTTGAGGGTCGTGTCGGCCGGGATGAGGCCGGCCGCGCGCGCCCGGTGCAAGGTCCACAGCACGCCCTCGTCGGCGACGAGCAGGCACTTGACGCCCAACTCCGTGGCCCGGACGGCGTCTTCGACACATCCGGCGACGGCGTCGTGGCCGCGGGCTCTGAGGCCGCCGCCGCGCGAGTCGGTCCGGGTCGAGCCGCCGATGTCCCAGGTGCCGCGCGGGCCGGTGAACAGGCAGAGCTCGATGTCGCGTTCGGCCGTCGACTCGACCATCTCGGTGATCTCGGCGTCGGTCAGCATCCAGACGCCGCTGCCCTGGCTGATCCGGTGGATCGGAACGTCCAGCCGCGAGGCCTCCTTCAGGACCACCGCCAGCGCCTCGGGACCCTCGCAGGAGGGGATCTCGGTGCGCCAGCGGCCGCCGCCGGGGAAGGAGTGCGGCGAGGCGTCGGCGGGGTCGAGGGCGGGCGCCTTGAGGCCGAGGTCGGCGAGCGCCTGCTCACCGGGCCTGCGGGCTGCCGTGGCGGAAGCGTCGGTCACAGGAATGTCCTTCGGTTCGATATTTCGGACGAGGTTCGCGGCTCTGGGTACGGCAAGGTGAGGTCGAGGTGGGG
>KL569206.1:54968-57827 GCA_000715635.1 Streptomyces violaceus
ACGAGGTTCGCGGCTCTGGGTACGGCAAGGTGAGGTCGAGGTGGGGTACGCCGGTACGGGAGCCGTCAGGTTGCCCCCGTACCGGCGTACGTCTACGGGCGGAGCAGCACCTTGCCCACCTTCGGATCGCCGGCTCCCACCAGCTCGATGGCCTGCGAGAACTCGGCGAGCGGCAGCTCGTGCGTCACCAGCGGCAGCGGATCGAGCAGACCGGCGGCGAACACCCGCACCGTGTGCGCCCAGGCGTCCGGCGGAGCACCGAAGACGGTGTGCACCTCCAGCTGCTTCACGACGAGATCGGTCGGGTCGAGGCCGTCGGCACCCGGGGCCGGGATGCCGGTCAGGGCCAGCCGGCCGCCCCGCCGCAGTAGGGCCGCGGAGATCCGGGCGGCGTCCGCGGACCCGGCCGTCTCGATCACCACGTCGATGTCGTCCGGGAGTTCCTCGTCCTTCGTCCGGAAGTCCGTCGCGCCGTACTGCCGCGACAGCGCCTCGCGGTCCCGGCGGGTGCCGACGACCAGCAGTTCGGCCGGCGAGTTCGCCTTCAGGAACTGCACGGCGAACATGCCGAGCGTGCCGGTGCCGACCACGGCGACCCGCTCGCCGGGCTGCGCGTTCGCCTTCAGCGCGGCGGCCGCGATACACGCGGCGGGCTCCAGGAGGGCCGCGGCGGTGAGGTCGCAGTCGTCGGGGAGGGTGTGGAGCAGACGGGCGGGGAGCGTCAGTGTCGTCGCCATCGCGCCCGGCTGGGTGAACCCGGTCTCCTCGTAACCGGCCGTGCACAGCGTCGTGTCGCCCGCGTGGCAGCGGTCGCAGACCTGGCAGTTGCGGAAGCCCTCGCCTACGACCTTGCGGCCGACGAGGGCCCCGGGGACACCCGCGCCCACGGCCTCGACCGTCCCGGACCACTCGTGGCCCGGGGTGAGCGGGTAGCGCACGTAGCCCTCGGGGCGGTTGCCCTGGTAGACCTCGCGGTCGCTGCCGCAGATGCCCGAGGCGTGGACACGGACCAGCGCCTCGCCGGCCTCGGGCTGCCGGGGCTCGTGCGGGACGAGGCGGTGCTCGCCCGGGGCGTCGATGACTACCGCGGTGCTCACGTCGCTCCTCCGGTTTTCGAAGGTTTCGGTTGCCGGTTCCGGGTTTCCGGGGGCCGGACGGTCACTGGCTGCCCTTGGGCTTGCGCTGCTCCCAGCCCTCCGCCCAGAGGTCGAAGCGGGCCTGCTGCTGCGGGAACTCGGCGGCGGCGTCGACATCCAGCTCCACACCGAGGCCGGGGGCGTCGGAGAGGTGGAAGCAGCCGTCCTCCGGGTTCACCTGCGGGGCGCCCTTGACGACCTTCTTGATCTCCGCGTCCGCGAAGTCGTTGAAGTGCTCCAGGATCTTGAAGTTCGGGGAGGTGAAGCCGACCTGGAGCGACGCGGCGGTGAGGACCGGGCCGCCGACGTTGTGCGGGGCCACCAGCATGTAGTGCGTCTCGGCCGTCGCCGCGAGCTTCCGGGTCTCCCAGATTCCACCGATATGGCCGACGTCCGGCTGGATGATGTCGACGGCCTGGCTCTCGAACAGCTCGCGGAACTCGATCCGGTCGTGGATGCGCTCACCGGTGGCGACGGGCATGTCGACCTTGGCCGCGACCTTCTCCAGCGCCTTGAGGTTCTCCGGCGGGACCGGCTCCTCCAGCCACGCCGGGTTGAACGGGGCCAGCTCCCTGGCCAGGCGTACGGCCGTGGCGGGGGAGAAGCGGCCGTGCATCTCGAGCATCAGCTCGGCCTCGGGGCCGATGGCGTCCCGGACCGCCTCGATCAGGGAGACGGCGTACAGGGTCTGCTGGTGGTCCAGCTCGAAGTGGCCCGTGCCGAACGGGTCGATCTTGAGCGCCCGGTAGCCGCGCTCCATCACGCCCTGGGCGGCCTTGTGATACGCCTCGGGCGTGCGCTCCGTGGTGTACCAGCCGTTGGCGTACGCCTTGACCTTGTCGGTGACCTTGCCGCCCAGCAGCTGCCAGACGGGGACGCCGAGTGCCTTGCCCTTGATGTCCCAGCAGGCCATCTCGATCACGGCGATACCGGACATCACGATCTCGCCCGCGCGGCCGTAGTCGCCGTACTTCATGCGCTTGACGAGGTCCTCGACAGCGAAGGGGTCGGAGCCGAGAATGTGGTTGGCCTCGGCCTCCCTCAGATAACCGAGCAGGGCGTCGGTGTGTCCCAGCATCCGGGTCTCGCCGACTCCGGTGATCCCCTCGTCGGTGTGCACCTGGACGTACGTCAGGTTGCGCCACGGCGTCCCGACCACGTGTGTGCTGATTCCGGTGATGCGCACGGCGGTTGTCCCTCGCTGCTTCGTCGGCTCAGTTCCGTCAGTCATTCGATTCAGTTCGACGTGTTCGAGATTTCGGCACACGTTCGAAATGCTGGCGTGACAGTAAGGACGGGGCGGTCGGGGTGTCAATGGGTCGCGCGCATAACGGTTTCGACAGTTTCGAAACCAGGGGGAAGGTGTGTCCGTGCAGAACCTTCACAGCTGGATCTAGGAACGTGACCGGCGTGGAACTTAATCTTCCCGCGTCATGGACTACTGCGACCCGTGCCGACGGCACCTCAACGGCGCGCTGGCGTGCCCGGGGTGTGGCACCTCGGCGGATGCGCTGCGCTGGCGTGAGCATGAGTACGGCGATCACGATGACTCGGGCGAGTCGCGTGGGTCGGGCGAGTCGCATGGGTCTGGTGGGTCGGGTCAGTCCGACGCTGAGCGTGACGACTACGACGATGGTGAGCCGCTGGGGCGTGCTGCTCGGCGGCGTGGACGCGGGCGTGAGCACGGGCCGGTCGCTGACGGTCCGGGCGGGGCGAGCCGACG
>KL569206.1:58096-58579 GCA_000715635.1 Streptomyces violaceus
CGGCGGCGCCGGGCCCTGTTCGTCGCGGCGGGGTTCGTGCTGGCGGCGGGCGGGCTGAGCCTCGCCGAGCTGGGCATGGACGCACCGAAGTCGACGTCGAAGCCGGCGGAGGCCGAGGGTGAGCCGGCGGAGGCGGGCGAGACGGTCCGCCCTGCGGGCGACAAGGCCGGGGTCGAGGGGACGTCGAGGTCCCCTTCCCCAGGGGCGTCTGACTCCCCGTCGGCTTCCAGATCCCCGAAGGGCGAGAAGTCGAAGGACGACGAGCCGACCCGGTCTCCCACGGCGGAATCCTCCCCGAGCCGCACGACCTCGGCCCCCACGGCCGCCCCTCCGGCCCCGGCCCCGACACGAACCGCGGACCCGACGACCCCGGCGCCGACACCGACGCCGGAACCGTCCCCGACGAAGACGTGCAACCGCTTCCTGTGGTGGTGCGCGTAGCGCGCCTACGCGGTGGGGTGGGTCGGGGCCGTGTCGGGGGGT
>KL569207.1:0-546 GCA_000715635.1 Streptomyces violaceus
GTCGCCTCCCGAGCAGCCAGCGCGGCCAGCACCCCCTGGGCGCACACCAGCCCGCCGAGCACGTCGGTGAGGGTCATCAGGGAGGGGGCCGGGGGCTGGTCCGCCGGCCGTACCGCCGCGGCGAGGCCGCTGTGCACCTGGGCGAGGTAGTCGGTGCCCAGGGGCGGCCGGTCGCCGAAGGCGTCCCCGAAGCCGGACGCCCAGGCGTACACCAGGGCGGGGTGGCCGGGCAGCAGGTCGGACGCGTCCAGGCCGAGCCGCGGGGCTTTCCCGGGGGCCCAGTTGTGCAGGAAGACGTCGGCCTCGGCGGCCAGCGCGCGGACCGTGTCCCGGCCCTGCGCGGTGGTGAGGTCGGCCTCGACCACCGGCTTGCCCGCGTTGAGAGCCGAGAACCGGGCCGAGCAGTCTCCCGCCAGCGGAGGGAGCCAGCGCATCGGATCGCCGCCGGGCGGTTCGATCCGGACCACCTCCGCACCCAGCATCCGCAGGACGTGCCCGGCGAGCGGGCCCTGCACCCTGCGGGTGGACTCCACCACCCGCAGGCCC
>KL569207.1:760-1559 GCA_000715635.1 Streptomyces violaceus
CCCGTCAACGGCAGGACGGCACCGGAGACCGGGACGGCCGGGCGTGGGCCGGGCACGCCGGTGTCCGGGCGCGCCCGGGTCCTGGGGACCGGTGCCGGTCCCGGAGTGAGGCACCAGGGGGCCGGGCCGACGGCGACGGCCGGGTCGGAGCCGACGGCGAGGAGGCTGACGCCGGTGTGGTGGGCGGCGGCCCGCAGCTCCGCCAGCGTTCGGCGGCGGGCGACCTGGCGCAGTTCGTCGGGCAGCGGGCAGACGGCGGTGGCGAACCGCTGCTGGAAGGGCAGCCAGCCGCGGCCGGCGAGCGCGGGGGCCACGCCGAGCCGGGCCCAGAACTTCCGCCACGCCAGGGGGTCGAGGGTCTCGACCTCCACGCGGGCGTCGTCAGCCGTCTCCAGGGTCGCCAGGCCACCTGCCTGAGGCACGTCGGAGGCGGCCACCGGCGCGTGCGGCGCACCCGGCTCGGGCGAACCGGAGTTGTCGCGGGCCGTCTCGGCGGCGAGGTACTGGCCGACCGCCAGCAGCGCCCCCTGCGCCACCGAGGTCCGCACCTCGCGCAGGTCCAGGCCGCGGGCCCGCGCGACGCGGAGAGCGGTGGCGCCCTGGGCGGCGAGCACCCCCGCCACCACCGAGGCGTAGTCGACGGCCAGTGGGAGCGGCCCGCCCGTCGCCCGGCCGTGGACCTGCATGAGACCGCAGGCGGCCTGTACGGCGCGCTCGTCCGGCAGGTCAGCGTCGACCGGACCTGCCCAGTCGACGGTGTACCGCGGCGTTTCCCGGCCTGGACCGCTCAACTCCGGCA
>KL569207.1:1841-2892 GCA_000715635.1 Streptomyces violaceus
GGTGTCACGGTCGCTCCCGGCCGGGCCGGCGGCCCTGCACCGAGTACAGGACGCTGGATGCGGCGCGGAAGGACGGGTCCCGTATCAGCCGCCCCACCCGGTCCAGGTCCTCCTGGGTCATGCCCTGTTCCGTCAGCCGGTCCCGGAGGTTGCGGGTGTGGTTCAACTGGAGTCCGAGGCCGGGGTCCTGGGCGTGCCGTACCCCGATGTGGAGGTGGACGTCGACGGCGGTCAACCCCGCCGCCCGCAGGGCCGCCGGTACCTTCCGTCCCCAGTGCGGATCGCCGCCCGCGGCGCGCAGCGCGGCCGTCTTGGCCCGCAGGAACCGGATATAGAGCGCCTCGGCCTCCGCGTCCGGGGTCAGCAGGGGCGGCTCGTAGGAGGCGTCGATCTCGTCGATCTGCAGCAGGCCGCCGGGTTTGAGAGCACGTACCAACTTGAGCAGGACGGCTTCGCGAGTGGGCACGTGCTGCAGGACCAGGCGGGCCACCACGAGGTCGTAGGCCGCCTCCGGAAGCGGGTCGCGGGCCACGTCGAGGGCGGTGACCTCCAAGCCCGGGCCGGGTGCCAGGTCGCGCGGGTCGAGGTCGGTGGCGAGCACCGAGCCGCCCGGTGCCACCCGGCCCGCCAGCCAGCGCGCGATGCTGCCGCCGCCTGCGCCGACCTCGAGGCAGTGCCAGCCCGGGCCGACACCGGCGGCGGCCAGGCGGGGCAGGGTCACCGGGTCGTAGGCGGCGGCCACGCAGTGGTGCTGGTCGCGGCTGTGCGCGGTGCCGTTGCAGAAGACCGCGTGGGTGCCCTCCCGGGCGGGAGCGGGCTGGGACACGGTGTTGATCCTCTCGTCAGAACGCGGCCCGGACAGGCCCGGCGTCGTCATGTACGGCCCGGGCAGGCCCGGCGGCCGACGCCGACGGGCTCGATGCCACCGCCATGCACCCTGCGGGGCGTGCGCGCACCCGGGCGGAAGGCCGGCCGTGCCACGGTGAGACTCTCTCGCCGGGGAGCGGCACGGACAGCCCGGCGCCGTCGAACGGCTGTCTCTTATACACAT
>KL569207.1:3085-3719 GCA_000715635.1 Streptomyces violaceus
GTGCGGTGCCGGTGAGCTGCCGTGCCAGGGCCGCGCGGCGGACCTTGCCGGTGCCGGTGCGGGGCACCTCGTCCCAGGTGAGGACGGCCGGCTGGCGCAGCGTCGGCAGTCCGTGCGTGGCCTGTTTCCAAACGTCCGGTTCCAGTCGGCCGTCGGCGGTGACCACGACGGGCAGCGGATCGCTGTCCGGGGCGCCGAGGATCACGCATTCCAGGGCTTGCGGCAGTCGCTGCTCCAGTACGTCCTCGGTCCTCAGGCAGCTCATACCGGGCAGGGCGTCGGCGGCGCGGTCCAGGATGCTGACGCTGCCGTCGCGGTGGTGGACGCCCATGTCGCCCGTGGACCACCAGTCGCCGACGCGTTTGGCGTCCCAGCGGTCCTCTTCGCCGACGTAGCCCAGGGCGAGGGCGGGGGTGCGGACGAGGAGCAGGCCCAGGCGGCCGCGCGGCACCGGGCGCAGCGTGTCCGGGTCCACCGCGCGCAGCCGGGTCCGGCCCGGCACGGGACGGCCGAGCCGACGCGCCGTGGTCTCCGCGTCCGGTGCGAGCGCGGAACGCCGCGTGTGGAAGCGGAAGGTCAGCGGTCCGGTCTCGGTCTGGCCCCAGCCCTGCATCCCTGTCTCTTATACACATCT
>KL569207.1:3906-5843 GCA_000715635.1 Streptomyces violaceus
GTCTCGGTCTGGCCCCAGCCCTGCATCCACAGCGGGCGGGCGCGGCGGCTGGCGGTCAGGTACGCGCGCAGGGCGGGCGGGTGCACGGCGTCGTAGGTGCTGATGTACAGGCGGACGTCCCGGAAGGGGTTGTCCAGCCGGGTGGTGAGCGGCCGCAGCCGGATGTAGGAGGCGGGCAGGGCCTCGACGACGGTGGGCGGGTGGGCCCGCAGGAGCGGGTCGGCGGTTTCCGGGTCGGCGCCGGTGAGGACCACGATCCCGGTGGGCGCGAGTGACACGACGACGGCCGTCCAGCAGAAGGTGCGTCCGTGTCCGTAGGCGCTGGCGTTGGCCAGGACGTCGTCCGGGCGGATGCCGATGCCCGGGTAGCGCACCGCTTCGAAGCGGGCCAGCTTGTGCACGAGTGTCCGCGTGGAGTGGACCACCAGCTTGGGCACGCCGGTCGTCCCCGAGGTGTGATGGATGACCAGAGGTTCGTCGTCGTGGCGCCGCACCGGTACGCGGGGGCGGGACGCGTCCAGCGCGGCCAGGTGGACCGCGCCGGGCGCGGCGGAGTCGACGGTGACGAGGATCCGGGCCGGTTCGCAGGCGGCGGTGTCCCGGCAGCGGGCCAGCACCGCTGAGGTGGTAACCAGCGCGGCAGGTCGCAGCCGCTCCAGCAGGGTGACAAGGTCCGCGGTGTCGAGCCGGGCGGACAGTTGCGCGGGTACGGCGCCGAGGCGGACCACGGCGCAGGCGAGCAGGTCGTAGTCCCAGTGGTTGTCCTTCACGATCGCCACGCGGTCCCCGGGCCTGACTCCGGCGTCGGCGAGGCGGGCTGCGGTGGCGCGGACCAGGCCGGCGAGTTCGGTGACGGTCCACCGGGTGCCGGCCCGCGGGGCGATGTCGAAGGGCCGGTCCAGGTGGACCACGGTCCGGGCGCCGCCCGCCGCCGCCTCGTCGAACAGGGTGCCCATGTCATGCGGTCGCACGGATCTCCTCCGATCGGTCGGGGTCCGCCGCTGTGTTCCGTCCGAGCCTGCTCAGGACGCGGGACGCGGCCAGCGCGCCCGCCCGGACGGCTCCTTCGGAAGCAGGCCGCAGCATGAGCCAGTCGCCGGCGTACTCCACGGCGCGCGCCGGCCGGGACAGGAAGCCGGCGCGTTCGCGCAGGGCCTGGGGTGTGGCTTCCGGCAGGCCGTGGCGGAAGGCGTGCACGAGACGGTGGCGGCAGGCGTCGCCGATGCCCGGGACATAGCGTTCCGCCGCGCGGACGAGGAGGTCGGCGGCCTCGTCGGGAGGGGCGTCCAGCAGCTCGGGTACCCGGCGCGGACCGGCCACGAGGGTGACCAGGCCCCGGCCGGCGGGGGCCCGGCCGGGGTGCTTGGCGTGGTCGACGACGACGCCGGAGAGCACGTCCTCCTCGGCGGCCGGGGTGAGCAGAATGTGCACCGGGCGCCGGGCTGCAGGGGCGAGGGGGCGGTCCAGCAGGCAGCTGACCTTCATCATGGGCGTGAAGGTGCAGGAGGCGAGGAACGGCAGCTCGTCGGCGGGGGCGTCCGGGCGGAGCGCCGCCGCGACGGGTGCCGGTACGGCGAGCACGGCGGCCCGCGCGGTGACCTGCCCGTCGTCGAAGCGCAGTACGGCGTGCCCGCCCGCGTCGGTGACCTCGCGTACGGCCCGGTCGGTGACGACCTCGGTGCCGGTGGCCAGTCGGCGGGCCAGGAAGTCCATGCCGTCGCGGTAGGTGCGCCAGGCGGCGGTGGAACCGGCCTCCAGCAGCAGACTGACCATGGGGGCGGCCGTCGACCGGGCGGTGTCCCAGCCGAAGAAGCAGCCGGCGACCGGCTGGAAGAGGTAGTCGTGCAGGTCGCGGTGGTAGCGGGCGGCCACCTCCCGCACGGTGGCAGCGCCCAGCGGACTGTGCTCGGGACGGTCGCCGTCGAATCCGGCGCGGC
>KL569207.1:6036-11850 GCA_000715635.1 Streptomyces violaceus
GTCCAGGCGGAGAAGGCGGCCAGGTCGAGCCGCGCCCGGGCGGACAAGCCCGCTCCGGTGACCACGGCCGTGCCCTCGCCGACGCCCAGGTGGGCGCGCCCGCCGCGCCAGACGGCCACCGCGCCGCCGACTCGGGGCACGTCTGCGGGAGTGACGCGCAGCCGGCGCAGCAGCTCCCAGGTCGCGCGGTAACCGCGGGACGGGACCTGCTCGGCGCCTGTGTCCACCGTCCAGCCCTCCTGGCGGATGCTGCGCATTCGGCCGCCGACGTCCGGCAGTTGCTCGTACACCCGGACGGCCAGCCCGGCGCGGCGCAGTTCGTGGGCGGCGGTCAGACCGGCGATGCCCGCGCCGACGACGGCGACGTCGAGCTCGGGCTTCATCGGGCGGCTCCCGTTCCGACGACGACGTTGGCCACGGTCATCAGCACCACGCCCAGCCGGTGCACCGCGAAGCCCGTCCGGCGGGCGGTCATGATGTCGCCGCGGACGAACCCGGTCAGGTACTGACGGGCCCGCAGCGCGGTCGCCGGCAGCATCAACAGCACGAACCACCAAGGGGCCACCCCGGTGGCCGAGGCGACCGCGCCGATGAGGAACTCGGCAACCGACAGGGCTCCGATGAAGACGGCGTTGCCCCGCTCGGAGACCAGGGCGGCCACGGTCGGACGGCCCACGGCCCGGTCGCCGGCCACGTCGTTGGTGTTGGAGTAGACGCCGAACATCAGCGGCCCGAACCCGAACAGCACCGCCTGCACCATCAGGAAACCGGAGAAGCCCCCCGTCACCAGGCCGTACGGAACGATCACCAGCACGGCGCCGAGGGCGACCAGGAACACCTCCTGGAAACCGTGGTAACTGATCTTCAACCCGTACGAGTACTGCAGCGACACCGCGAACAGCGCGCCCGCCGTCACCAGCGCCCACAGCGGGTGGTGCGGCGCGAGCGCGGCGGCGCCCGCCCACAGCACCGCCCCGGCCGCCGCGCAGGCCCAGGCGAAGCGCAGCGCCTGGGGCACCGTGAGCGCCCCGGCTACCAGGGGTTTGCGTGCCTTGTTGCGCAGCGGGTTGTCAGGGGCGTAGTTGGCGAGGTCGCTGCCGTCCCGGAACCCGGTGACGTCGTCCAGGGCGACCATCGCCATGAGAACCGCGACTTCGCCGGCCAGGAACATCGCCATCACCAGTGCCTGCCGGGCGGTGAAGGCGCCGGCCGGGAACAGCGCGGCGGTCAGGGCGAGGAAGATGCCGAGGTAGTAGTCGTACACGTCCAGCTTGCCGAGCCGCGCGTACGTGCGCAGCCGACTGTGGCCGTGGGCGGTCGCGGCGGGACGGCCGGCCGCGATGCTGTCCGTCATGGGTGACCTCTTGGGGGGTGTCTGCGTCCGAAGGGGGGTGCCGCTCGCCCGGGCAGCGGGATGGGCGAGGCGGGCGGTCGCGGGTCAACGGTGTCCGAGGCGGGCGTCCGCGCGTCAGCGGTGCTCGGTGGCGAAGGCGCACACGAGGTCGGCGACGTGCTGGACCTGTGCGTCGGTCAGCAGGTGGTGCACCGGCAGGGCGAGATGGCGGCGGGCGGCCTGTTCGGCGCGCGGCCAGCGGGCACCGGGCGGCGCGTAGGGAGCGAAGGCACGGTGGGCGGGCAGGGGGTGCGGATAGTAGACGTGCGTGGCGACCCCCCACTCGGCCAGGTGGGCGCCGAGAGCCTCCCGGTCCTCGGCGAGGACCGTGTACACGTAGAAGCACCGGCCGTCCGGGCCGGGCGGCGGCGGTGCTACCCCACGGTCGGCCAGCGGCATGAAGCGTTCGGTGTAGTACGCGGCGATCTCCGCCCGCCGCGCCAGCCGCGCCGGGAAACCGGAGTAGCGGTACGTCTGGAAGGCGGCCTGGATCTCGTCGAAGCGGCTGTTGAGCCCGACGGCGTGGTGGACGAACCGCCGTCCGGAGTACTGGCCGTGGTTGCGCAGCATCCGCACCTTCTCGCCCAGTGCCGGGTCCCGGGTGACGACCACGCCGCCCTCTCCGGGCATGCCGCAGGTCTTGACCTGCACGAAGGAGTAGAGCCCCGCCTCGCCCCACAGTCCGGCCGGGACGCCCCGCAGCACGCCGCCCTGGGCGACCGCCGAGTCCTCCAGCAGGCGCAGTCCGTGCCGCCGGGCCAGTTCGGCGAAGCGTGGCATGTCGGCCATGACGGAGAACATGTGGGCCGGCATCACCGCCTTGGTCCGCTCGGTGACGAGCCGCTCCGCCTCGTCCGGGTCCATGGTCATGGTGTCCGGCCGGATGTCGGCGAAGACCGGTGTGGCCCCGACCTCGACCACCGAGGCGGCCAGGGGCGCGCAGCCGAACGCGGGCACGATCACCTCGTCACCGGGACCCACGTCCATGGCCCGCAGCACCAGCGAGAGCGCCGAGGTGCCGCTGGAGCAGGCGACCACGTCGGCGGCCCCCAGGTCCTCGCGCAGCAGGTCCTCGAAGGCGGCGGTGCGCCTGCCCAGGATGAACCGCTGTTCCGGGTCGAGGCCCACCTCACGGACCATCCCGATCAGTGCGGGGCGGTCGGCTTCGAAGAGGGCGGGCGGGAAGAACGGGACGGCGGGAGGGAGTGATGCGGTCATGCGGTCGTCCTCGTTCCGGCGAGGAAGGAGCGGATGGTGTCGCAGACGCGGTCCAGGTCGTCGGATCCGAGATCGGGGTGGAAGGGCAGGGCGACGGCGTGCCGGGCCGCCGCCTCGGCGTGGGGGAACTCGCCCCGCCGGTGGCCCAAATGCGCGAGGGCAGGCTGGTGGGGCAGCGGCACCGGGTAGTAGACCTCGGTGCCGATGCCGTGCCGGTCGAGGTGGTCGACGAGGGCGTCCCGGTGCTCGGTCTCGATCAGGTAGACGTAGTACACGTCTCGGTCGTCCGGTGTTCCGGCGGTGGTCCGCGGCAGGCGGATGATCCCCGGCGCGTCCCGCAGACGGGCGGTGTACGCGTCCGCCAGTTCGGCCCGGCGCGCGATGTGCTCCTCCAGGAGGGACAGCTTGGCGAGCAGGACGGCCGCCTGCATGTCGTCCATCTTGCTGTTCGCGCCGGGCAAGGTGCTTTCGGTGGAGATGGCCGGGAAGTTGTTCAGCGTGCGGCCCGTCCTGCCGTGGTGGCGCAGCGCCGCGACGGTGGCCGCCACCTCCGGGTCGTCGGTGAGCACGGCTCCCGCGTCGCCGAGCGCGCCGAGCGTCTTGGAGGGGAAGAAGGACAGGACGCCACCGACCCCGTGCAGGCCCGCGTGCACTCCGCGCCGGCGCATGCCGATCGCCTCGGCGCTGTCCTCGACGACGGTCAGACCGTGCTGCCGGGCGACGGCGGTGACGGCCGCCATGTCGGCCATCGTGTGAAACAGATGCACCGGCATCACGAACCGGCTCCGCGGAGTGACGGCCGCCTCCAGCGCCACGGGGTCCATCGCGTACGTCTCCGGGTCGATGTCGACGAACTGCGGTGTCCCGCCTGCCAGTACGACGGCCGAGGCGGTGGCGAAGAACGAGTACGCCGGCACCAGGACACCGTCGCCGGGGCGCACTCCGCAGGCGCGCAGCAGCAACACCAGCGCGTCGGTGCCGCTGTTGACGCCGATCACATGCCGGGCTCCGGTGTAGTCCGCGAGCGCCGCTTCGAGTTGCCCGACCTGTTTTCCGTGGGAGAACTTGCCGCTGTGGAAAACGTCATCCAACGCCTTTTCGATGGAAGGCCACAGTCGTTCGAAAGTCGCGGCCTGAGAGAAGAAGGGAATTCGATCGGCCGTTCCTGGCGCAGTCGGTAATGCATCCCCGGCGCGCGCCGGAATCTGTCCACTGGAAGGCAATCTCTCACCTGTCTCCGTCGTGTCAGTGGAATGCCCACGCTAATCGGACTTCCGGTCGACGGAGAAAGGAAAGGATCATCTTCACACGTTCTGGGGAATGACGTTCCGGACGTCTTGACCATTTCCACACGGGGCCGCAACAGTGGTGCGGCGCACCGGAGTTGTGCGCGCAGCGAATTGAGCACGCCCGTTTCCTTCCCGTTCCCCTCTCAGGAGGCCCTGTGCTGCAGCCCCTCGTGGTCGGGCTCGGCCGGTCCGGATCAGGACTGCATCTGAACACGCTCGTCCGTCTGGCCCGGCGGACCGCGGCCACGGGAGATCCGCTCGTCGCCCTGCCCGCGGTCGGCTGCGACCCGCGCGCCGGCGGTCTGCGGCCCCTGGGCATGCCCGGCGAGGTCACGGCCGTCACCACGCTGGAACAGGCCCTGCGGTACGTGGACCCCGCCACCGCAGTGGTCCATGTGTGCACACCGCCCCGGCTGCGCTACGACCTCCTCGCGGAACTGGCCGGACACGGCTTCCGCCGGATGATCGTGGAGAAACCCCTCGCCGCGTCCGCGGACGAACTCGACGCCCTGATCCGGCTGCGTCAGGAGGCCGGGCTCGATCTCGTGGCCGTTGCCCACTGGATCACCTCCCGGCTCACCGACCGGTTGCGCCGGCTGGTGCGCGGTGGACGACTCGGCTCCCTGCGCCGTATCACCGTCGACCAGCACAAGCCCCGCTTCGTGCGGTCCCTGGCGACCGACGGACATCCGTCCGCCCTGGACGTGGAGATCCCCCACTCCCTGGCGCTCGCGCTCGATCTGGCCGGGCCGGCCGAACTCCGCGCCGCGCGCTGCTGGGACCTGCGCTGCGAGGACCGTGGATTGCCCCGCCTGGGCGGCGCGCACGTCGAACTGGAGCACCGTTCGGGCGTGGTGACGCTGCTGCGCTCCGACCTCGGCGCACCCGTCCGGCAACGCAGCGTCGTCTGCTCGTTCGAGGGCGGGACGGCCACGGCCCACTTCCCGCTCAGCGAGGACGACGACCACGCGCAGTTGGTCATCGCCCCCTTCGACCGCGGTACGGCGGCCCCGTCGGCCGGAGTCCTCGACGCGGACGGAGTGCCCGGGATCGGACATCACGTCTTCCGGGACGACGCCCTGACCGACTTCCTGGACGGCGCCTACCGCGGCTTCGCCTCTGGAGCGGCAGGCGTCGGGAACTTCCCGCTCGCCTGCGCGACCGCCCGGCTGCTGTGCGCGGCCCGTGAGCACTGCGCCGTCACACCGCACTCCCGCGCCGGGAGCCGCTGACATGTCCCGGCACCGCGCCGCCGAACTCCGCGTGCGGGGGTTCGGACCGCTCATCGGCATCGGCGACGAGGCGGCGCCCGGCACCGACGGGCAGCTGGCCGCCCTGCGGCGCCTCGGCTGGAACGCCATCGAACTGCGCACGGTCGACGGCACGGCCCTCGCCGACCTCTCCGCGGCCGCCTTCGACACGCTGGCCAGGCGGCTCGCGGAGACCGGCGTCACCGTGACCGCCGTCGCCTCCCGGATCGGCAACTGGTCCCGCCCCATCACCGGCGACCTCGGCCAGGACCTGGCGGAACTCGACGTCCTGGCCGAGCGCTGCGCCACCCTCGGCTGCCGTCTGGTGCGGATCATGTCGTACCCCAACGACGGTCTGACGGAGACCGAGTGGGCCGACCGCGTCCTGGCCCGCACCGCCGTCCTGGCGGACCGCGCCGAGCGCGCGGGCCTGGTGCTGGTGCACGAGAACTGCGCGGGCTGGGCCGGTGACCGGGCCGACCGCGCGCTACGACTGCTGCGCGCCGTGGAGAGCCCGGCCCTGCGGCTGCTGTTCGACACCGGCAACGGCGTCCCGTACGGCTACCGCGCCCCGGACATGCTCCGCGACCTCGCCCCGTACGTCGTCCACGTCCACATCAAGGACGCCGTCCGCACCCCGGACGGCGGCACCGCCTACACCCTG
>KL569207.1:11960-13842 GCA_000715635.1 Streptomyces violaceus
GCCTACACCCTGCCCGGCGAGGGTGAGGCCGGGGTGGCGGAATGCCTGGAGCTGCTGGCCGCCCACGGCTACACCGGAGCACTGTCCCTCGAGCCCCATCTCGCCGTACGCCCCCACGAGGGGCTGACCCGAGCCGGTGAGAACGCCGCCGACCTCTTCGTACGGGCCGGACAGGCGCTGGCCGGGCTGCTGGGCGCCGGACAGCCGGTCACCGGCCCGCTGGACGGCTCGGTGTGAGCGGCCTGTTCACCGACCGGCACCGAGAGCTGCTGCTGGACCTGCTGCGCCTGCCGAGCGTCAACCCCCTGGAAGCCGGCCCGGACGATCCGCCGTCCCGGCTGCCCGACATCCTCCAGCGGTACGCGACGGCCGCCGCCGAAGCGGGGTTTCGCACCGTCCGCCTCGCCAGTCCGCCCGCCGCCTGCCTGGACCGTCCGAGCGTGCCGTCCACGGTCCGCGCCGCTGCCCGCGATCCGCGCTTCCTCGCGGACCAGCCCAGTCTGCTGCTGCGACTGGGACCCGAGCGTTCCCGTGCGCACACCGTGATGTTCAACGTCCATCTGGACACCGTCGCCGGACACGCCCCGCCCGTCTTCGACGGCGTGCGGTTCACCGGCCGGGGCGCGGTCGACGCCAAGGGGCCCGCCGTGGCCCTCCTCGCCGGGCTGCGGGCCGCCGCGTCCCACCCCGCCGTCGGACGGGACGTCACCGTCCTGCTCCAGGCCGTCGCCGGGGAGGAGGGCGGCGCCCTTGGCACCTACGGCACCCGCCCGCTGCTGGAGGCCGGGCACCACGGCCGCCTCAACGTGTTCTGCGAACCGACCGGACTGCGTGCGCTGCCCCGGGCCACCGCCGCGATGACCGCACGGATCACCGTCGCGGGCGAGGACGCGGTGGACGACCACCCGGACGCCGGACACAACGCCACCGTGCTTTTGGGATTCCTGGCCCAGCACCTCGCCGCCCGCTTGGACGGGGCCGTGCCCGGTACGCGGGTGTGCGTCGCCGGACTGCACACCGGCCGCACGCACAACCGTGTCCACGGCACCGGCACGCTGCTGATGAACCTGTCGTACCGTCGCACCGCCGACGGCGACCGCCTGAAGACCGAGGTCACCCGGCACGTCGCCGAAGCCCTGCGCCACTTCACCGAACGGTTCGCCCGCACTCGGGAGTTCGCCCGCACGGCGCGGGACGCGGAACGGATCGCCCGGCTCGGCTGGGACAAACAGGGTCTGCCCGCGCTGGACGACTCCGATCCGTGGGCCGAGGAACTCCTGGCCCGCGCGGGGGCCCGGCCGGCGGCCGAGGACCCCGGCTTCACGTGCGACGCCATCTGGGCGGCCGACCTGGACGACGCCTTCACCACCGTGCTCGGGCCCGGCTGTCTAGCCGCCAACCGCGCCCACGCGCCCGGTGAGTTCGTCGACCTCGCCGACCTGGAGGACTTCGCCGGCGTGGTCCGCCGTCTCGTCACGTTCTTCGCCGAAGCGGTGCCGGCGGTGTCAGTGCAGCGGCCTCCGTAGAGCACCGCACCCCCAACCGAACGACCTTGACGAAGACAACTGGCCCGCCCTGTAAGGAATCCCGTATGACGGCACCCACCGCCCCGCGAGCGGCGGTCGAGCTCGCACCCGTCCTCGTCGACCACGCGGAGCTGCATGCCGCGCTCACCGGCCTGTTCACCGGCCACGGCATCCCGGACGCCCGGGCCCGGCTCGCCGCGGACGCGCTGTGCCACGGCGACCTGACCGGGCTCGACTCGCACGGCCTGTTCAATCTCACCCGGCTCTACCTGCCGTTGCTGGAGTCCGGCCGCTGCGACCCCCGCGCCGAACCAGAGACGCTCACCGACCTGGGCGCCTGCTCGGCCGTCGACGCC
>KL569208.1:0-1990 GCA_000715635.1 Streptomyces violaceus
GCACGCATGCCCGCAGCTACCCAGTTACGAAGTCGATCAGTTCCTCAACCCTGCCCAGCAGCTCCGGCTCCAGGTCTCTGTACGAGTGGACCCCCGACAGGATTCGCTGCCAGGCCGCGCCCGTGTTCTGCGGCCAGCCGAGGGAGCGGCACACGCCCGTTTTCCAGTCCTGGCCGTGGGGGATCCGGGGCCAGGACTCGATGCCCAGGGACGTCGGCTTCACCGCCTCCCAGATGTCGATGTACGGGTGGCCCACCACCAGCGCGTGCTCGCTCGTGACCGACTCGGCGATGCGCCACTCCTTGCTGCCCGGGACCAGGTGGTCCACCAGGACGCCCAGGCGGGCGTCCGGGCCGGGGGCGAAGTCGGAGACGATCGACGGCAGGTCGTCGACGCCCTCCAGGTACTCCACGACCACGCCCTCGATGCGCAGGTCGTCGCCCCACACCTTCTCGACCAGCTCGGCGTCGTGCCGGCCCTCGACGTAGATGCGGCCCGCGCGGGCCACACGCGCACGTGCCCCGGGGACGGCCACCGAACCGGAGGCGGTGCGCGTGGGGCGGGCGGGGCCGGACGACGGGCGGACCAGCGTCACCACCCTGCCCTCCAGCAGGAAGCCGCGCGGCTCCATCGGGAACACACGGTGCTTGCCGAAGCGGTCCTCCAGCGTCACCGTGCCCGCCTCGCAGCGGATCACCGCGCCGCAGAAGCCGCTCCCGGGCTCCTCGACCACCAGGCCCGGCTCCGCCGGAACCTCGGGCACCGGCTTCGGCTTCTTCCACGGCGGGGTCAGGTCCGGAGAGTACTGGCGCATTCGAATGACGATAGGAGAAGGCGTGCGGCGATCACCGCGACACGCCGAAACGCGCCGCCAGCGCGTCCCGCTGGGCCCGGACGAACGCCGCGTCCACCACCGCTCCGTGACCGGGCACGTACAGCGCGTCCTCGCCGCCCAGATCCAGCAGCCGGTCCAGGGCGGCCGGCCAGTGCGACGGGACGGCGTCGTGGCCCGCCTGGGGCTCGCCGGACTCCTCGACCAGGTCGCCGCAGAACACCACCTCCGGATCACCCGGCACCAGCACCGCCAGGTCGTGCGCGGTGTGCCCCGGGCCCACGTTCGCCAGCAGCACCTGGCGGCCGCCGCCCAGGTCGAGCGTCCACTCGCCGGAGACCAGATGGCGGGGCGGGACCAGCCGGTCCGCCGACTCCCGCGCGACGGGCGCCGCCAGGCCGTTCCGTACCGCGTCCGCGCGCAGCTCCTCGCGGTCCCGCACGCGCGTGAGCACCGCGTCCACGCCCACCGCGCCGAACACCTCCGCCTCCGGGAACGCCGCCGCGCCGAAGACGTGGTCGAAGTGGGGGTGGGTCAGCGCGAGATGCGTCACACGGTGACCGGTGAGCGACTGCGCCTGCGCGCGCAACCGCGCGCCCTCGGCCAGGCTGGATCCCGCGTCGATCATGAGTACCGCGTCCTCACCGGCGACCAGCCCCGCCGTGCAGTCCCACACCGGAAGCCGGCATCGTCCCACCCCGGTGGCCACCCGCTCCCACCCGAGCTCTTCCCAAGTCACCGTCATACGGCGACGCTAGCGGTGACACTCGTTCTGAGCACGACAGCGCACGACCAGCCTTGCCGGGGGTGCACCCCACCGCCGTACACTGGGCCGGGGAATGCTGGCACTCGCACGCGCAGAGTGCCAGGCCGGACAGGCAGGGCAGCAGGCGGACGACATCTGGAGGTGTGCGCGATGCTCAGTGAACGCAGGCTTCAGGTGCTGCGCGCCATCGTCCAGGACTATGTCGGCACCGAGGAGCCCGTCGGCTCCAAGGCCCTCACCGAGCGGCACAGCCTCGGCGTCTCCCCGGCCACCGTCCGCAACGACATGGCGGCCCTCGAGGACGAGGGGTACATCGCCCAGCCGCACACCAGTGCCGGGCGCATCCCCACTGACAAGGGCTACCGGCTGTTCGTGGACAAGCTGGCCGGCGC
>KL569208.1:2196-6138 GCA_000715635.1 Streptomyces violaceus
GGCTGTTCGTGGACAAGCTGGCCGGCGTCAAGCCGATGACCGCGCCCGAGCGGCGCGCGATCCAGAACTTCCTCGAGGGCGCCGTCGACCTCGACGACGTCGTGGCGCGTACGGTACGGCTGCTCGCGCAGCTCACGCGCCAGGTCGCCGTCGTGCAGTATCCGTCGCTGACCCGGTCGACCGTGCGGCATGTGGAGTTGCTCTCCCTCGCGCCCGCGCGGCTGATGCTCGTGCTGATCACGGACACCGGCCGGGTCGAGCAGCGTGTGGTCGACTGCCCGGCGCCCTTCGGCGAGGCCTCGCTCGCGGATCTGCGCGCGCGGCTCAACAGCCGTGTGGCGAACCGCCGTTTCGCGGATGTGCCTAGTCTGGTGGAGGATCTGGCGGAGGCGTTCGAGCACGAGGACCGGGGTACGGTTTCCGTGGTGCTCTCCACGCTTCTGGAGACGCTCGTCGAGGAGAACGAGGAGCGGCTGATGATCGGCGGCACCTCCAACCTCACCCGCTTCGGGCATGACTTTCCCCTGGTGATCCGGCCGGTGCTGGAGGCGCTTGAGGAGCAGGTCGTGCTCCTCAAGCTGCTCGGCGAGGCGAAGGATCCGGGCGTGACCGTACGTATCGGTCATGAGAACGCCCACGAAGGACTCAACTCCACGTCCGTCGTGTCGGTCGGCTACGGTTCGGGCGGCGAGGCAGTCGCCAAGCTCGGCGTGGTCGGACCGACCCGCATGGACTACCCGGGAACGATGGGAGCGGTACGCGCAGTGGCACGGTACGTCGGACAGATCCTGGCGGAGTCGTAGTGGCCACGGACTACTACGCCGTACTCGGCGTGCGCCGCGACGCGTCGCAGGAAGAGATCAAGAAGGCCTTCCGGCGGCTCGCACGCGAGCTGCACCCGGACGTCAACCCCGATCCGAAGACCCAGGAGCGGTTCAAGGAGATCAACGCCGCTTACGAGGTGTTGTCGGACCCGCAGAAGAAGCAGGTCTACGACCTCGGCGGCGACCCGCTCTCGCAGGCCGCCGGCGGCGGCGCGGGCGGCTTCGGAGCCGGTGGCTTCGGGAACTTCTCCGACATCATGGACGCGTTCTTCGGCACGGCGTCGCAGCGCGGTCCGCGCTCGCGCACCCGCCGCGGCCAGGACGCGATGATCCGTATCGAGATCGAGCTCGACGAGGCCGCCTTCGGTACGACGAAGGACATCCAGGTCGACACGGCCGTCGTCTGCAACACCTGCAGCGGCGAGGGTGCCGCGCCGGGGACGAGTGCGCAGACGTGTGACATGTGCCGCGGTCGCGGTGAGGTGTCGCAGGTCACCCGGTCGTTCCTCGGCCAGGTCATGACGTCCCGGCCCTGCCCGCAGTGCCAGGGCTTCGGGACCGTGGTGCCGACGCCGTGCCCGGAGTGCGCCGGTGACGGCCGCGTCCGCTCCCGGCGGACCCTGACCGTGAAGATCCCCGCCGGTGTCGACAACGGCACGCGCATCCAGCTCGCCGGCGAGGGCGAGGTCGGGCCCGGTGGCGGTCCCGCCGGTGACCTCTACGTCGAGATCCACGAACTCCCGCACTCCACCTTCCAGCGGCGCGGCGACGACCTGCACTGCACGGTGACGATCCCCATGACGGCCGCGTGCCTCGGCACGAAGGTGCCGCTGGAGACGCTGGACGGCATGGAGGAGGTCGACATCCGCCCGGGCACCCAGTCCGGCCAGTCGATCCCGCTGCACGGCCGGGGCATCACGCACCTGCGGGGCGGCGGACGCGGCGACCTCATCGTCCACGTCGAGGTCCAGACCCCGACGAAGCTCGACCCCGAGCAGGAGCGGCTGCTGCGCGAGCTGGCCAAGCTGCGGGGCGAGGAGCGGCCTACGGGGCAGTTCCAGCCGGGGCAGCAGGGGTTGTTCTCGCGGTTGAAGGATGCGTTCAACGGGCGCTGAGGTGGGTGGTTCGGCTGCGGCTGAAGGGCCGGGGGTCGGCCCCCGGATGGGCCCAGTCCTCTGGTCTATGCCACACGGCAGGCCGGTTTCGGGGTTGTTCGGAGGACGTGACAACATGCGCTCATGTCCTCCGCGCTGACCGATCTCTTCCCGCACCCGATCGTGCAGGCCCCCATGGCGGGTGGCGTCTCCGTACCGCAGCTCGCCGCCGCCGTGTGCGAGGCGGGCGGGCTCGGATTCCTCGCCGCCGGGTACAAAACCGCCGACGGGGTGTACCAGGAGATCAAGCAGCTCCGGAGCCTCACGGGCAGGCCCTTCGGCGTGAACGTCTTCATGCCGCAGCCCGAGTACGCCGACCCCGCCGCCGTCGACGTCTATGCCCACCAGCTGGCCGGCGAGGCCACCTGGTACGAGGCCGAGCTCGGCGATCCCGACAGCGGCCGTGACGACGGCTACGAGACCAAGCTCGCGGTGCTGCGCGACAACCCCGTGCCGGTGGTGTCGTTCCACTTCGGCGTGCCGAGCCGTGAGGTCATCGACTCCCTGCACCGCGTCGGTACCTTCGTCCTGGCCGCCGCGACCACCCCCGACGAGGCCCGGGCCGTCGAGCGGGCGGGTGCGGACGCGGTCATCGCGCAGGGTGTCGAGGCCGGCGGCCACCAGGGCACGCACCGGGACATCCCGGAGACGGACGGTTCGGGTATCGGGCTGCTGTCGCTGGTCGCCCAGATCCGGGAATCCGTGAACATCCCGATCGTCGCCGCCGGCGGCATCATGCGCGGCGGTCAGATCGCCGGGGTGCTCGCGGCCGGCGCGAGCGCCGCCCAGCTCGGCACCGCGTTCCTCGCCACGCACGAGTCGGGCGCGAACACCCTGCACAAGCAGGCACTGACCAACCCCCTGTTCGTGCGTACGGAGTTGACCCGGGCCTTCTCCGGGAGGCCGGCGCGCGGCCTCGTCAACCGTTTCCTGCGCGAGCACGGCCCGTACGCGCCGCCCGCCTACCCCGAGATCCACCACCTGACCTCGCCGCTGCGCAAGGCCGCCGCCAAGGCGGGTGACGCGCAGGGCATGGCACTGTGGGCCGGGCAGGGCCACCGGATGGCGCGGGAGCTGCCCGCCGGGCAGCTGGTGGAGGTGCTGGCCGGTGAACTCGCCACGGCACGCGCGGTGTTGTCGGGTGGGGGCATCCAGGGCGGGGGCGGCGTTCGATGACCGCGCCGGTGTTCGTGGTCGAGCACCTCGACGCGGGCGGCGGTGGCCGGTACGTCCTCGACGGTCCGGAAGGGCGGCACGCCGTCTCCGTGAAGCGGCTGCGGCCCGGCGAGGACATCGTCCTCACGGACGGGGCCGGCCGCTGGGCGGACTGCGTCGTGCTCGACACCGAGGGCAAGGACCGGCTGATCGTTCAGTTGGACTCGGTGACCGAGGAACCGGTGGAGCGGCCCCGGGTCACCGTTGTCCAGGCGCTGCCCAAGGGCGACCGTGGGGAGCTGGCCGTCGAGACGATGACCGAGGTCGGTGTCGACGCGATCGTGCCGTGGGCGGCGGCGCGTTGCATCACGCAGTGGAAGGGCGAGCGCGGGCTGAAGGCGCTGGGCAAGTGGCGGGCGACGGCCCGGGAGGCCGGGAAGCAGTCACGCCGCGTGCGGTTTCCGGAGGTCGCGGAGGCGGCGACGACCAAGCGGGTCGCTGCGCTGCTGGCCGGTGCCGACTTCGCGGCCGTGCTCCACGAGAGCGGGGACGAGCCGCTGGCGACGGCCGAACTGCCGTCCTCCGGTGAGATCGTGCTGGTCGTGGGGCCCGAAGGGGGCGTGGCGCCCGAGGAGTTGGCGCAGTTCGAGGAGGCGGGGGCGAAGGCGTACCGCCTCGGACGCAGTGTGCTGCGCACCTCGACCGCGGGGACGGCTGCCGCTGCTGTACTCCTGGCCCGCACCGGGCGGTGGTCCTGAGCCCGATGCGGGGGTGCGCGTCTGCGCCTAGCGCCGGGTGGTGGGTCGGGG
>KL569208.1:6440-9630 GCA_000715635.1 Streptomyces violaceus
CCGAGAGTGGGGGAGGCACCCCGCTACGCCGGGCTGCGGACCCACCAGGCCCCTGCACCGATGCCGTGGTGGCCAGTTGCCCTCTACCGTCCCGCCCCCCTTCGGTGGCAGGCTGCCCTCCATGGGGGCATTGAGGTGGATTGGGTGGGGCCCGCGCGGCCGCCGGGTCGTGGTTGCGGTGGCGTTCGCGGCGGTGGGCGTGGGCGGTGCTGTCGCCTGTGAGCCCGGGGCGGGGATCAGCTCCGCGGCCGTCGCCTACACGACCGACGAAACCGTCACCAAGGAACTCAACCGGCAGAAGGCGGGCGTGCGTTGGCTGACCTGTACCGCGTCGTACGGGGACTCCGGCAAGGGCGGGAACGCGTCGCCCTCGGCGCGGGAGAAGACCGTCGCGACCGTCGACTGTGAGGGGGAGACCGAGGACGGGAAGGACATCACCGTCACCGGCAGGGTCACCCACGCGGTGGACGGCGAATGCGTGCGCGGGAAGATCACCGCCAAGGTCGGCGGCAAGGTGTGGTTCGAGGTCGACGGGCTCGGCAACTGCGATGCCACTCCGTCGCCGGTGGGGGGCGGGCCCACGAACGGGCAGCCCGGGCCCACCGTCACCGTGACCGTCACACAGACCATCTGGTGCGAGCGCTATCCGGACTGCCGGCCTGTCGAGGGCAAGTGATCCGAAGTCTGTCCGCGCGGCGTCGTCCCTGCATAGGGTGATCGGGTGACTCAGTCCGCATCGCCTGCATACCTCCGGTTCCCCCACGTGCGCGGTGACCTGGTCGCCTTCACCGCGGAGGACGACGTGTGGCTCGCCCCCCTCGACGGCGGCCGGGCCTGGCGGGTCAGCGCCGACAACGTGCCGGTGACCCAGCCCCGCATCTCGCCCGACGGCACCACCGTCGCGTGGACCTCCACCCGCGACGGCGCCCCCGAGGTGCACATCGCCCCGGCCGACGGCGGCTCCGCCAAGCGGCTGACGTACTGGGGAAGTTCGAAGACCCAGGTGCGCGGCTGGACCCCGGACGGCGAGGTCCTCGCGATCAGTACCCAGGGCCAGGCGAGCCTGCGCCGCAGCTGGGCGCGTGCCGTTCCGCTCGACGGCGGTCCGGCCACCACCCTGCCGTACGGACCCGTCGGTGACATCGCCTACGGGCCGAGCGTCGTCCTGCTGTCCGCGCCGATGGGGCGCGAGGCCGCCTGGTGGAAGCGGTACCGGGGTGGTACCGCGGGCAAGTTGTGGATCGACCGGGAGGGGGACGGGGAGTTCGTACGGCTGCACGAGGAGCTGGACGGGAACGTCGAGTATCCGCTGTGGGTCGGTGAGCGTATTGCCTTTCTGTCCGATCACGAGGGCATCGGGGCGCTCTACTCCTCCCTCGCCGACGGGGCCGATCTGCGGCGGCACACGCCGATCGAGGGCTTCTACGCCCGGCACGCCGCGACCGACGGCACCCGGGTCGTCTACTCCAGTGCCGGTGAGCTGTGGGTGCTCGATGATCTGGACGGGGCCGAGCCGCGGCCCCTTGACGTGCGGCTGGGCGGGCAGCGCGTCGATCTTCAGGCGTTTCCGCTGAACGCCTCCCGGTCGTTCGGGTCGGCGTCCCCGGACCACACCGCGCGCGGCAGTGCCGTTTCCGTACGCGGCTCCGTCCACTGGGTCACCCACCGCGCCGGCCCCGCCCGCGCCCTCGCCGCGACGCCCGGCGTGCGGGCCCGGCAGCCGCGTGCCTTCCGCGCCGACGGCGAGGAGTGGGTGGTGTGGGTGACGGACGCCGAGGGCGACGACGCCCTGGAGTTCGCGCCCGCCACCGGGCTCGCCCCGGGGGCGACGCCGCGCCGGCTCGCAGCCGGGCAGCTCGGACGGGTGCTGGACCTCGCCATGGCGCCCGACGGCAGCCGTGCGGCCGTGGCCTCCCACGACGGGCGGCTGCTGCTCGTCGAGCGGGAGACGGGCGAGGTGCGGGAGGTGGACCGGAGCGAGGACGGTGATGTGTCGGGGGTCGTCTTCTCGCCCGACTCCGCCTGGCTGGCCTGGTCCCACCCCGGACCGCGCCCCCTGTCCCAGCTGAAGCTCGCCAACACCACCGACCTGTCGGTCACGGAGGCGACCCCGCTGCGCTTCCAGGACTACGCGCCGGCGTTCACGGTGGACGGCAAGCACCTCGCGTTCCTTTCGACCCGCTCCTTCGACCCGGTCTACGACGAGCACGTCTTCGACCTGGCCTTCGTGGAGGGCGCCCGGCCGCATCTGATCACGCTCGCGGCCACCACGCCGTCCCCGTTCGGGCCGCAGCGGCACGGCCGGTCCTTCGAGACGCCCGACCGGGAGGAGACCCCCGACAGCGAGGGCACCCCCACTACCCGCATCGACCTCGAAGGCCTCGCCGACCGCATCGTGCCCTTCCCGGTCGAGGCCGCCCGCTACTCCAACCTGCGGGCAGCGAAAGACGGCGTCCTGTGGCTGCGCCATCCCGTCGCCGGTGTGCTCGGCGCGTCCCGGGCCACCCCGGACGACCCCGATCCCAAGTCCGAGCTGGAGCGCTACGACCTCGCCCAGCAGCGGGTCGAGCATCTCGCCGTGGACGCCGACCACTTCGAGGTCAGCGGCGACGGCAAGCGGGTGCTGCTGTGGACCGACGGACGGCTGAAGGTCGTCCCCAGCGACCGGCGCGCCTCGAACGACGACGACAGCGACTCCAACATCACCGTCGACCTCGGCCGTGTACGCCAGTTCATCGACCCGGCCGCCGAGTGGCGGCAGATGTTCGACGAGAACGGCCGCATCATGCGGGACCACTTCTGGCGGCCGGACATGAGCGGCGTCGACTGGTCCGGCGTCCTCGACCGCTACCGCCCGGTCGTGGAGCGCCTCGCCACCCACGACGACCTGGTCGACCTGCTCTGGGAGGTCCAGGGTGAACTCGGCACCTCGCACGCCTACGTCACCCCGCGCGGCGGCTACGGCCGCGGTGCCCGCCAAGGCCTGCTCGGCGCGGACATCTCCCGCCATGAGGACGGGAGTTGGCGCGTCGACCGCATCCTGCCCTCGGAGACCTCCGACCCGGACGCCCGCAGCCCGCTGGCCGCGCCCGGAGTCGCGGTACGCCCCGGGGACGCCGTCCTCGCGATCGCCGGCCAGCCGGTCGACCCGGTCGCCGGACCCGGACCGCTGCTGATCGGCACGGCGGGG
>KL569208.1:9811-10327 GCA_000715635.1 Streptomyces violaceus
AGCCGGTGGAGCTGACCATCTCCCCGTCCGGCGGCGGCGACGCACGGCACGCCGTCGTGGTCCCGGTCGCGGACGAGGAGCCGCTGCGCTATCACGCCTGGGTCGCCGACCGGCGTGCCTACGTCCACGAGAAGTCCGGCGGCCGCCTCGGATACCTGCACGTCCCGGACATGCAGGCCCCCGGCTGGGCCCAGATCCACCGTGACCTGCGTGTCGAGGTCGCCCGCGAGGGCCTGGTCGTCGACGTCCGGGAGAACCGCGGCGGCCACACCTCCCAGCTGGTCGTCGAGAAACTCGCCCGGCGCATCGTCGGCTGGGCCGTGCCCCGGGGCATGCGCCCCTACAGCTACCCCGAGGACGCCCCCCGCGGCCCCGTCGTGGCCGTGGCCAACGAGTTCTCCGGCTCCGACGGCGACATCGTCAACGCCGCGATCAAGGCCCTGGGCCTGGGCCCCGTGGTCGGCACCCGCACCTGGGGCGGCGTCATCGGCATCGACAGCCGCTACCGCCTCGTCG
>KL569208.1:10557-10821 GCA_000715635.1 Streptomyces violaceus
GGCTACCGCCTCGTCGACGGCACCCTCGTCACCCAACCCAAGTACGCCTTCTGGCTGGAGGGCTACGAGTGGGGCGTCGAGAATCATGGGGTGGACCCGGATGTGGAGATCGTCCAACGCCCGCAGGATTACGTGGCGGGCAGGGACGCCCAACTGGACGAGGCAATCCGACTCGCGCTGGAGGCCTTGGAGGCCAGTCCCGCGAAAACGCCCCCGAGTCTGCCGACCTCTTAGGGGCGCGGGGCTGTGTCGATTTGCGGCTCC
>KL569208.1:11042-11931 GCA_000715635.1 Streptomyces violaceus
GGCGCGACCAGCCACAACGCACCCGCACCCGACGACGATACGATGCCCGAGTCGGACCCACATTCGGCCAACCCCCGGAGGAAACATGGCAGGGGAGCCCCAGGAAGACTGCCTGTTCTGCAAGATCGTCGCCGGCACCATCCCGGCGACCATCGTCCGCCAGACAGACACCACCGTCGCGTTCCGCGACATAAACCCCCAGGCCCCCACCCACGTCCTGATCATCCCCAAGGCGCACTACGAGAACGCCGCCGCCCTGGCCACCGCCAACCCCACCCTCACCGCTGACGTGGTCCGAGAGGCCCAGGCCGTCGCCGACGAGGAAAAGCTCGACAGCTACCGCCTCGTCTTCAACACCGGCAGCGGCGCCGGCCAGACGGTCTGGCACGTGCACGGCCACGTACTCGGCGGCCGCGGCCTCGACTGGCCCCCGGGGTAGTCCGCCTTGTCCGTACGTGAACTCGTGGTCCTCGGCACCGCCAGCCAGGTGCCGACCCGGCACCGCAACCACAACGGCTATCTGCTGCGCTGGGACGGCGAGGGCATCCTGTTCGACCCCGGCGAGGGCACGCAGCGGCAGATGCTGCGGGCTGGGGTCGCCGCGCACGACCTGAACCGGATCTGCGTCACGCACTTCCACGGCGACCACGCCCTGGGCCTGCCCGGGGTCATCCAGAGGATCAACCTCGACCAGGTCCCGCACGAGATCACGGCCCACTATCCGAAGTCCGGGCAGCGCTTCTTCGAACGGCTCCAGTACGCCACGCCGTATCGCGCGACCGTCTTCATCACGGAGGGCCCGGTCTCCGGGGACGGCGTGCTGGCGAAGACGCCGTCGTACACGCTGGAGGGCCGCAGGCTGTCGCACTCCTGTCTCTTATACACATCT
>KL569208.1:12079-13729 GCA_000715635.1 Streptomyces violaceus
CGAGCGGCTCGCCGCGCACGGCATCAAGGGCCCGGACGTCGGCCGGATCCAGCGCGAGGGCTCGCTCGGCGGGGTTCCCCTCGACGCCGTCAGCGAGGTGCGGCGCGGGCAGCGGTTCGCGTTCGTCATGGACACCCGGCTGTGCGACGGGGTGTACGCGCTCGCCGAGGGCTGCGACATGCTCGTCATCGAGTCGACCTTCCTCGACGAGGACGAGCAACTCGCCGTGGAGCACGGGCATCTGACGGCGGGGCAGGCCGCGCGGGTGGCCCGGGACGGTGGTGTGCGGCATCTGGTGCTGACCCACTTCAGTCAGCGTTATGCCGACCCGGAGGAGTTCGAGCGGCAGGCGCGGGCCGCCGGGTACGACGGTGAGCTGACCGTGGCACACGATCTACTGAGAGTGCCGGTTCCGAAGCGTCGGTGAAACGGCCGTACGATGAATTGATGTCCCTCCCCAAAGCCGAACTGCACCTTCACATCGAAGGCACCCTGGAACCGGAACTCGCCTTCGAGCTCGCCGCGCGCAACGGCGTCACGTTGCCGTACGCCGACACGGACGAGCTGCGCGAGGCGTACCGGTTCGAGGACCTGCAGTCCTTCCTGAACCTGTACTACGAGCTCATGGCCGTCCTGCGCACCGAGCGGGACTTCGAGGACCTGGCGAACGCCTACCTCGCCCGCGCCGCCGCCCAGGGTGTGCGGCACGCGGAGATCTTCTTCGACCCGCAGGCCCACACCAGCCGCGGGCTGGAGATCGGCACGGTCGTCGAAGGGCTGTGGCGGGCGCTGGGCAGCAGCGAGGCGAACCACGGCGTCTCGACCCGGCTGATCCTGTGCTTCCTGCGCGACGAATCCGCCGAGTCGGCCCTGGCGACCCTGGACGCGGCCAAGCCCTACCTGGACCGGATCACCGGCGTCGGCCTCGACTCGGCCGAGGTCGGGCATCCGCCGGTGAAGTTCCGCGAGGTCTACGAGGCCGCCGCCGCGCTCGGGCTGCGGCGGGTCGCGCACGCCGGTGAGGAGGGGCCGCCGGAGTACATCACCGAGGCGCTGGACATCCTCGGCGTGGAGCGGGTCGACCACGGCCTGCGCTGTGTGGAGGACCCGGCACTGGTGGAGCGGCTGGTGCGGGACCGGGTGCCGCTGACGCTGTGCCCGCTGTCGAACGTCCGGCTGCGGACCGTCGACACCCTCGCCGACCACCCCCTGCCCGCCATGCTGGACGCCGGGCTCATGTGCACGGTGAACTCGGACGACCCGGCCTACTTCGGCGGCTACGCCGGCGAGAACTTCGACGCCGTGCGCCACACCCTCGGCCTGAGCGAGGAGCGGCTGCGGGAGCTCGCCCGCAACTCCTTCCTCGCCTCGTTCCTGGAGGACGACGAAGAGCTGCGGGCGCGGTATCTCGCCGAGGTGGAGGCCTACGAGTTCGACTGAGGCGCACCCGCGCACCCGGCCTCAGAAGACCTCCGAACCCGCCTTGTCGTAGGCGCGCTGGGCCGGGACGGCCGGGGTGTCCATGGGAATCTCGACCACCGGCTGTTCCGGGGCGCCGATCTCGGGGACAGCTCCGGTGGGCGTGCCCGTGGTGGCGGCGACCAGGGCGGCCGGGTGGCCGCCGCGGCGGCGGATCGTGCCGGGCAGCAG
>KL569208.1:13918-14712 GCA_000715635.1 Streptomyces violaceus
GGTGTGCAGGGCGACGGCGGTCATCGGCAGGGCGATCACCAGCAGACCGGCGCCGAGGACCGCGCCCATGGCCGGGAACCCGGCCTGCGCCGACAGCACACTGCCTGTGAGCGGTCCGACGGCCGTGCCCAGCGAGGACGCCGAGCCGACGAGCACCGCCCAGCGGCCGCGCGGGTCGAGCGAGGCGGCGAGCCCGATCAGATACGACAGCACCACCGGGTAGAGCGTGTTCCAGGCGATCTCGCCGGTCGCGAAGCTCGTCAGGTCAGTCGAGGAGGCGCTGAGCGCGATACAGCCGGCGATGAGGACCGTGCCCGCCCCGATGGGCACGGCACGTCCCAGCCGCGCGCCGAGCGCGCCCGCCGCCAGGACGCCGGTCAGTCCGGTGCCCAGCCCCACGGCGAAGACGGCACCGACGGTGGCCTCGCTCAGGTGGGCCTGGTCAAGACCGATCCGGCCGCTCACGCCCCACAGGGAGTTCTGGGCGAGTGACCAGCACAGCATGGCGGCGGCCAGCACCAGTCCCGAACGGGCGTGTGGCAACCGGGACTTGGTGTGCCGTGTGGGTGCGGTGGGCGCACCGGCGGGGAGGCGTCCGGTCAGCGGCCACACGGCCAGGGCCGTGAGGGCGATCGCGGCCAGGGGCAGGCCGTGCCCCGGGCCGAGGTGCGGAACCGTCAGATACACGGCACCCGCGAGGGCGGAGACGCTGAGCAGCCCGGCGGTGGAGGCCCGGTGCGGATCGCGCTGGGCGGCGATGAGGGTGGCGGCGACGGTGGTGGCCGTACCGGACC
>KL569208.1:14909-19931 GCA_000715635.1 Streptomyces violaceus
CGACGGTGGTGGCCGTACCGGACCCGAACCCGCCGAGGACCGCCCCGGCGACGACGGCCCAGACAGCGGTGGTGAGCGCGGCACCGCCGAAGCCGAGCAGGGCCAGTGCGAGCCCCAGCCGGGCGAGGGTGCGGGCTCCGATCCGTTCGACCCGTGAGGCCAGGACGAATCCGGCGGCGGCCGAACTCAGCAGCAGCGCACTGCCGACGGCGCCGGCCTGGTTGGCGGAGAGCGGAAGGTCCGAGTCGAGTCTGCCGACGGTGGTCGGCAGCAGATACGGAGCGAGGTACCCGGCCGTGAAAAGGGCGACGAGGGACCAGGGGGTGGTGCGGGGGGCAGACACGGGCGTTCCCAGGGCATGCGAAAGGAGCAACGAAGAAGGGGGATTGGGCGACGACCGTCGACAGACAGGAACGCGCGGGCAATTTGTATCAAGCAAGTAGTCCGACGCGAGAACCCGGGGGGCGTGATGTGGAGCACATTGCGTTTGAGGTAGGGAACGCCGGGTAAAAGCGCGCTTTTTGCTCACGCCGTTGGCCCTTCACCGGCGGGTTTCCGGCTAACGCCAGTGCACGGAACCGCCGCCCGCAGGGACCGTCGCCTCGGCCTTCGCCCGGATCTCCCGCATCACGGCGACGATCCGCTCCTCATGCTCCGGCGTGAGCCGGGCGACCGGCACCGAGCAGCTGATCGCGTCCAGCGCCGGGGTGTCGTAGCGCAACGCGAACCCGAAGCCGACGAGCCCGGTCACGCCCTCCTGCCGGTCCACGGAGTAGCCGCGGGTGCGGACCTGCGCGAGATCGGCCGCCAGGGACTTGCGGCTCGTGTGCGAGTGGGGGGTCAGCGCCTCGTACGGCCCCTCGGGCAGCTCCTCGTCCGGGCGCTCCGCCAGCAGGGCCTTGCCCAGTGCCCCGACGTGTGCGGGCAGCCGCCGCCCCACCCGGCTGATCGTGCGCAAGTACTCGTGCGACTCCCGCGTCGCCAGATACGCCACATCCCGGCCGTCCAGCCGCCCCATGTGGATCGTCTCGCCGAGCGCCTCGGACGCCTCGTCGAGATACGGCCGTACGGCCCGGACCCGGGGGTCGGAGTCGAGGTAGCTCGTGCCGGTGAGCAGGGCGTGGATGCCGATGCCGTACAGGGAGCCGGTGACGTCGGTGCGGACCCAGCCGCGCGAGATCAGGGTCTGGAGCAGCGCGTACATCGAGCTGCGCGGCACGCCGAGTTCGTCGGCCAGCTCCTGGAGCCGGGCCGGGCGGTCGCCACGCGCCGCGAGGAGTTCCAGCAGCTCGACCGTGCGCGCCGCGGACTTCACTTCGCGGACGCCCCCTGTGTCTGACATGAGCCGATCTTGACGTGCTCTCTGGACTGAAGTCCAGGGATTCCGGCCTGGGTCGACTGACCCTTCCGGTGGCTTCCTGCTTCACAGCGCTGTGCGGGCACGTGTGCCCGTCTTACCGGCGCTCCACAGGCGTTTAGCGTCTCCGCCCGTCCGGCGGCGACGATACGGCGTCCTTCGAAGAGGACATTGCGGGCGGCATTGTGGTCGCGGTCGTGCACGGTGCCGCACTCGCCGCACGTCCACTGCCGGACGTGCAGGGGCTTGGGACCGTCCCGGAATCCGCAGGCCGAACAGACCTGAGAGGACGGGAAGGCCCGGTCCACCTTGGCGAAAGTACGGCCGTGCTTGACCGCCTTGTACTCCAGCATCCCGACGAACGCGGACCATCCCGCGTCGTACACGGACTTGGCGAGCCGTGTGCGGCCGAGACCGGACACCGCGAGGTCCTCCACATACACCGCTTGGTTGTCGCGAATGATCTGTGTGGATGCCTTGTGGTGGAAGTCCCGGCGCCGGTTGGCCACCTTGGCGTGCTGGCGTGCGACCTTGATGCGGGCCTTGGCCCGGTTCTTCGATCCTTTGGCCTTGCGGGACAAATCCTGTTGAAGGCGCTTGAGTTTCTTCTCCGCCCGGCGCAGGAAGCGAGGGCTGTCGATCTTCCTGCCGTCGGACAGGACCGCGAGGGCGGACAGGCCCAGGTCGATTCCGGTTTCCGCCTCCACCTCGGGGAGGATGTTCGGCTCGGTGTCCACGACGAAGCTGAGGAAGTGCCGGCCGCAGCTGTCCCTGGTGACAGTGAGGGACGTGGGTGCGGCCGGAAGCCGACGAGACCACTTGACCTTGAGGTTGCCGACCTTGGCCACGTACACCGTGCCGTCGCCAGGGAGGGAGAAGGCGTTGGTGTTGAGGCGGATCGACTGCCGGGTGTCCTTCTTCGACTTGTAGCGGGGAGGGCCGACCTTGCGGCCCTGCCGCTTGCCCAGAATCGAGTCGAAGAAGTTCTTGTATGCGGTGTCGAGGTCCCGCAGGGACTGTTGCAGGACGACCGCCGATACGTCGGCGAGCCAGGCGCGTTCGGCGGTGTGTTTGGCCTGGGTGATGCGCAGCCGGGACAACTCCGCCGACTTCACATACGGCAGCCCCGCCGCGTGCGCTTCCTTGCGGTCGCGCAGGCAGTCGTTCCACACCACGCGAGCGCATCCGAACGCCTGGCCAGCGCGCGGCCCTGCGGGGCGTCCGGGTAGGCCCGGTAGTTGTAGCGGAGCTGCATGCCGATCACCGTAGGGATGCTTCATGGCCGCTCGCGGCGAAAGATCACATCCAACCGGAAGTGCAACCGATGTGGACAAATGCGTTCGGGTCGACGCTCGCGCCTGTACAAAGGCCGCCCTGAACTGCACGTCGGAGCGGCCTTGAGCCGCATTCATCCCCGGCGTGAACGCCGATCTTTCTATAAGAGTTTCCGGTAATCGGGCGGCCTCCGGCGGTTGACGTTCGCGTATCCAACCGTCATTCTCATATATAGATGACGTCTACATAAGGAGATGACCGTGAGCGCTGGCGCTGGACCGGAGGCGGTCGCGCAGCGGCTGCGGGACGGCATGGCCGGTGGCGTGCTGTCGTTCCCGCTGACGAGCTTCCGCGACGACGGCACTCTCGACCCGGACGGCTTCCGCGCCTACGTCGCGCAGCGGCTCGCCGCCTCGCCCGGCGCGGTCTTCCCCGCCTGCGGCACCGGCGAGTTCTTCTCGCTGGACGAGGACGAGTACCGGCAGGTCGTCACGATCACCGTCGAGGAGGCGGCGGGCCGCGTACCCGTCGTGGCCGGGATCGGGTACGGCTGGGCGCAGGCCGTCCGGTTCGCCCGCATCGCCGAGGACGCCGGCGCCGACGCGCTCCTCGTGCTGCCGCACTACCTCGTCGCCGCCCCGCAGGACGGCCTGGTCGCCCAGCTGGAACAGATCGCCGCCCGCACCCGGCTGCCGCTGATCGCCTACCAGCGCGGCCAGGTCGCCTTCACCGCCGAGTCGCTCAAGCGCGTCGCGGCCCTGCCGAACGTCATCGGCCTCAAGGACGGCCACAGCGACCTCGACCGGCTGCAGCGCCTCACGCTCGCCGCGCCCGAGGACTTCCTGTTCTTCAACGGCGCAGCCACTGCCGAGATCCAGGCCCGCGCCTACGCCACCGTCGGCGTCCCCGCCTACTCCTCCGCCGTCCACGCCTTCGCCCCCGAGATCGCCGACGCCTTCTTCGCCGCCCTGCGCGACGGCGACCACGGCACGGTCGACAAGCTGCTGCGCGACTTCTACGTCCCGCTCGTCGAACTGCGCGACCGCGTCCCCGGGTACGCCGTGTCGCTGGTGAAGGCGGCGGCCCGGCTGCGCGGTCACCGGGTCGGGCCCGTACGCGCCCCGCTCACCGACCCCTCAACGGCCGACCTGGCGACCCTCAGGACCGTTCTCACCGCCGGCCTCGACCTCGTGGGAGCCGCCCTGTGAACCTCGCCATCACGGACGTACGGCTGACGCCGATCCTGGTCGCGGACCCGCCGCTGCTGAACACGCAGGGCGTGCACCAGCCGTACACGCCCCGGCTGATCGTCGAGGTCGTCACGGCCGACGGGATCACGGGCGTGGGGGAGACCTACGGCGACGCCAAGTACCTGGAGCTGGCCCGCCCCTTCGCCGAGCGGCTGAAAGGGCACCAGGTCAGCGATCTGAACGGCCTGGTCACGCTCGCGCACCAGGTCGCCGTGGACCGCTCCCGGGTCGAGAACGCCGTCGACGTCGGCGGGCTGCGGGGCGTCCAGACCGCCGACAAGCTGCGGTTGTCCGTCGTCTCCGCCTTCGAGGTCGCCTGCCTCGACGCCCTCGGCAAGGCCCTCGGACTGCCCGTGCACGCGCTGCTGGGCGGCAAGGTGCGCGACGCCGTCGAGTACAGCGCCTACCTGTTCTACAAGTGGGCCGGCTACCCGGAGGGCGTCCCGGCCGAGAAGGACGACTGGGGCGCCGCCGTCGACCCGGCGGGCGTGGTGGAACAGGCCCGGCGGTTCAAGGAGCGCTACGGCTTCACCTCCTTCAAGCTCAAGGGCGGCGTCTTCCCGCCCGACGAGGAGATCGCGGCCGTCCGGGCGCTGGCCGAGGCGTTCCCCGGGCATCCGCTGCGGCTCGACCCCAACGGCGCCTGGTCCGTCGAGACGTCCGTCAAGGTCGCCCAGGAAGTCGGGGACGTCCTGGAGTACCTGGAGGACCCCGCGCTCGGCACCCCCGCCATGGCCGAGGTCGCCGAGCGGACCGGCGTGCCGCTCGCCACCAACATGTGCGTGACGACCTTCGCCGAGATCAAGGAGGCGTTCACCAAGGGCGCCGTTCAGGTCGTCCTCTCCGACCACCACTACTGGGGCGGACTGCGCAACACCCAGCAGCTCGCCGCCGTCTGCCGCACCTTCGGCGTCGGCGTGTCGATGCATTCCAACACCCACCTGGGCATCTCGCTCGCCGCGATGACCCACGTGGCGGCCACCGTCCCGAACCTCCACCACGCCTGCGACTCCCACTACCCCTGGCAGTCCGAGGACGTGCTCACCGAGCGACTGACCTTCGAGGGCGGCAAGGTCGCGGTGCCGGACGTGCCCGGGCTCGGCGTGGAGCTCGACCGCGAGCGGCTCGCCGTACTGCACC
>KL569208.1:20146-20642 GCA_000715635.1 Streptomyces violaceus
GTACTGCACCGGCGGTGGCTGGACGACGACGGCGCGCTGCGGGACCGCGACGACGCGGCGGCCATGCGGATCGCCGACCCGGAGTGGGTGACGCCTTCGATGCCCCGCTGGTAGGGCATGTCGGAGGGGGCGCGCGGGGCCCGGCGCGAGCTGACGGAACGGGTGGGTCCGGCGTGATCGGCGTCACGTTGTCGGTGGTGTGGTGCAGACTGGCCTGATCCGCACCACGTCAGGGAGCGCACCGTGATCGCGTCCACCGCCCCGGCCGGAAAGGGCCCGAGAAAGGGATCGCACCGCCAGACCCAGGTCGATCCCCTCGCCCCGCTGCGCGTGCCGGACGACCCGCCCTGGGACGTCTATCTCACCGGCACCGTCTTCCTCGACATCATCTTCACCGGGCTCGACTCCGCCCCGGTGCGCGGGACCGAGTCCTGGGCACGCGGGATGGGGTCGAGCCCCGGCGGCGTCGCCAACATGGCGACCGCGCTGGCCCGCC
>KL569208.1:20842-23671 GCA_000715635.1 Streptomyces violaceus
ACCGCGCTGGCCCGCCTCGGCCTCAGGACGTCCCTCGCGGCGGCCTTCGGCGACGACCACTACGGCGACTACTGCTGGGACGCCCTGGAGCACGGCGAGGGCATCGACCTCTCCCCGTCGCGCACGGTGCCCGGCTGGCACTCCCCGGTGACCGTCTCCATGGCGTACGAGGGGGAGCGCACGATGGTCTCGCACGGCCATGAGCCGCCCCCGGAGGAACCGGCCCCCGAATGCCCGCCCCGCGTCCGTGCCGCCGTCGCCTCCCTCGCACCGGGCGTGAGCGCGCCCTGGATCGCCGAGGCCGCGAGCAAGGGCACCAGGGTCTTCGGCGACGTCGGCTGGGACGACACCGGGGCGTGGGACCTGGCGGCGCTGCCCGACCTGCGGCACTGCGAGGCGTTCCTGCCGAACGCGCAGGAGGCGATGCGCTACACGGGCGCCGACTGCCCGCGGGCCGCGGCGCACGCCCTGACCGAGTACGTGCCGGTCGCGGTGGTCACGCTCGGGGCGGACGGGGCGTACGCGGTGGACCGGCGTACGGGGGAGACCGCCGAGGTGCCGGCCATCGAGGTCGAGGCGCTCGATCCGACCGGGGCGGGGGACGTGTTCGTCGCCGGGTTCGTGACCGGGGCGCTCGCGGACTGGCCGCTCGCGGACCGGCTGGCCTTCGCCGGGCTGACCGCGGCGCTGTCGGTGCAGGAGTTCGGGGGGTCGTTGTCGGCGCCGGGGTGGTCGGAGATCGCGGGGTGGTGGCGGAAGGTGCAGTCGGTCCAGGGGCAGTCGCCGACGGCGTTGCGGCGGTACGGGTTCCTGGCGGGGCTGGTGCCGGAGAAGTTGGTCAGGCCCTGGCCGTTGCGGCGTGCTGTCCCCACGATCGGCTTCCGGCGCTCGGCGTGACGTCCTGGCCGACCAGGGGGCTCCGCCCCCTGGACCCCCGGCCTGTGCCCACCCACCACCCGAACCGGTCGGTTAAGGGGAACTGTCGACTCCGTTTCCAACCCCACCCCTAAAAGCCCTACGGCGTTGTCAGTCCCCCGTCGTACCCTTGGAATCGCGAGGCCGCCCTCAGCTACGCGGCCGTGACGAGGAGGAACCGCAGGCCTTAAGCGCCGGCCCATGACTCAGACACCGACAGCTCACACCCCCGCGCAGGAGCAGGCGAGAGCGCAGTTCACCGTCCCCGCCCAGCACCCCATGGTGACCGTGCTGGGGTCCGGCGACAGCCTCCTGCGCGTGATCGAGAAGGCCTTCCCGGCGGCCGACATCCATGTCCGGGGCAACGAGATCAGCGCGGTCGGCGACCCAGCGGACGTCGCCCTCATTTCGCGCGTGTTCGACGAGATGATGCTCGTGCTCCGCACCGGGCAGCCGATGACGGAGGACGCAGTGGAACGCTCGATCGCCATGCTCAAGGCGAGCGAGAACGGGGAGAGCGACGGCCAGGAGACCCCGGCCGAGGTGCTCACGCAGAACATCCTGTCCTCGCGAGGCCGCACGATCCGCCCCAAGACGCTCAACCAGAAGCGCTATGTGGACGCGATCGACAAACACACCATCGTCTTCGGCATCGGCCCCGCCGGCACCGGCAAGACGTACCTGGCGATGGCCAAGGCGGTGCAGGCCCTGCAGTCCAAGCAGGTCAACCGCATCATCCTGACCCGCCCGGCGGTCGAGGCCGGCGAGCGGCTCGGCTTCCTCCCGGGCACGCTCTACGAGAAGATCGACCCGTATCTGCGCCCGCTCTACGACGCGCTGCACGACATGCTCGACCCGGACTCGATCCCGCGGCTGATGGCGGCGGGGACCATCGAGGTGGCGCCGCTGGCGTACATGCGTGGCCGGACCCTCAACGACGCCTTCATCATCCTGGACGAGGCCCAGAACACGAGCCCCGAACAGATGAAGATGTTCCTCACCCGCCTCGGCTTCGACTCGAAGATCGTGATCACGGGTGACGTGACGCAGGTCGACCTCCCGGACGGCACGAAGAGCGGTCTGCGGCAGGTGCAGGAGATCCTGGAGGGCCTGGACGACGTCCACTTCTCCCGGCTGTCGTCCCAGGATGTCGTCCGGCACAAGCTGGTGGGCCGTATCGTCGACGCGTACGAGCAGTACGACACCAAGCACGGCACCCAGAACGGCGGGCACAAGAGCCGCGGCAAGTCCGTGCACAAGGGGAAGTAGACAAGCGCCACACCATGTCGATCGACGTCAACAACGAGTCCGGTACCGAGGTCGACGAGCAGGCGATCCTCGACATTGCCCGCTACGCGCTCGCGCGGATGCGCATCCACCCGCTCTCCGAGCTCTCGGTCATCGTCGTGGACGCCGACGCCATGGAGCAGCTCCACATCCAGTGGATGGACCTCCCCGGCCCGACGGATGTCATGTCCTTCCCGATGGACGAGCTGCGCCCGCCGTCCAAGGACGAGGAGGAGCCGCCGCAGGGGCTGCTCGGCGACATCGTGCTCTGCCCCGAGGTCGCCACCAAGCAGGGCGCCGAGGCCGACACGCAGCACTCCATGGACGAGGAGCTCCAGTTGCTCACCGTCCACGGGGTGCTGCACCTGCTGGGCTATGACCACGAGGAACCGGACGAGAAGGCCGAGATGTTCGGCCTTCAGGCGGCCATCGTGGACGGCTGGCGCTCGGAGCGGGGCCTGACCGGCCCGTCCCCGGCACCGACGGTCTCGTAGAGCCGCGCCGATGAATCCGCAACTCGCCCTGGGCGCGGTCGCCCTGGTCGTCGTGGCCTGGCTCGCCGCCTGCGCGGAGGCGGGCCTCGCCCGGGTCTCCAGCTTCCGCGCCGAGGAGGCCGTACGCGGCGGC
>KL569208.1:23819-26439 GCA_000715635.1 Streptomyces violaceus
GATGTGTATAAGAGACAGCCCGACCCGCTATCTGAACGTGGCGCTGCTGGTGCGCGTCGCCTGCGAGATGGCCGCCGCCGCGCTGATCACCTACGGCTGCCTGATGGAGTTCGACAACACGACCGAGGCCCTCCTGATCGCCATCGCGGTCATGGTCCTCGTGTCGTACGTCGCCGTCGGCGTGTCCCCGCGCACCATCGGCCGCCAGCACCCGCTGAACACGGCGACCGTCTCGGCGTACGTCCTGGTGCCGCTGGCCAGGATCATGGGCCCCGTCCCGTCGCTGCTCATCCTCATCGGCAACGCGCTCACCCCCGGCAAGGGCTTCCGCCGCGGTCCCTTCGCCTCCGAGGCGGAGCTGCGTGCGCTGGTCGACCTCGCCGAGAAGGAGTCCCTCATCGAGGACGAGGAGCGCCGCATGGTGCACTCGGTCTTCGAGCTGGGCGACACCCTCGTGCGGGAGGTCATGGTCCCGCGCACCGACCTCGTGGTCATCGAGCGTTTCAAGACCATCCGCCAGGCCCTCACCCTCGCCCTGCGCTCCGGCTTCTCCCGGATCCCGGTGACCGGCGAGAGCGAGGACGACATCGTCGGGATCGTGTATCTGAAGGACCTGGTCCGCAAGACGCACATCAGCCGTGACGCCGAGTCCGAGCAGGTGTCCACGGCGATGCGCCCGGCGTTCTTCGTGCCCGACACCAAGAACGCCGGCGACCTGCTGCGCGAGATGCAGAAGGAGCGCAACCACGTCGCCGTCGCCGTCGACGAGTACGGCGGCACGGCCGGCATCGTCACCATCGAGGACATCCTCGAGGAGATCGTCGGCGAGATCACCGACGAGTACGACCGCGAGCTGCCGCCGGTGGAGGACCTCGGCAAGGACCGCTTCCGGGTCACGGCCCGGCTCGACATCGGCGACCTGGGCGAGCTGTACGGCCTGGAGGCGTTCGACGACGAGGACGTCGAGACGGTCGGCGGCCTGCTGGCGAAGGCCCTGGGCCGGGTCCCCATCGCGGGTGCGTCGTCCGTGGTCGGCCTGCCCGACGGCCGGGAGCTGCGCCTGACGGCGGAGGCCGCGGCCGGCCGCCGCAACAAGATCGTGACGGTGCTCGCGGAGCCGGTGGAGCCGGCGGACGCCGCTCAGGAGGAGAAGCCGGAATGACCCCGCAGGAACTGCGCGCCTTCTGCCTGTCCTTCAACGCGGCCGTGGAGGACTTCCCGTTCAGCCCGGAGATCTCGGTCTTCAAGGTGCAGGGAAAGCTCTTCGCCCTCTCGCACCTGGACGCGCGTCCCCTGAAGGTCAACCTCAAGTGCGACCCGGACGACGCGATCCGGCTGCGCGGCGAGCACGAGGGCCTCGTCGTCCCCGGCTGGCACATGAACAAGCGCCACTGGAACACGGTCACGGCCGACGGCGGACTCCCGGACCGGCTGGTCCGGGAGCTCATCGAGGACTCGTACGACCTGGTCGTCGCGGGTCTTCCCCGGGCTGACCGCCTCCGCCTCGACCGCCCGTGACGCTTGGACCGTGTCCCACGTGGTGAGGCGGACGAGACGTTTGCAGGGCGACGCCGCTGGGTCATCGAGGCAGTGGTTTCACTCGCCCCGCCAGATGTCCGTGAACCGGTCGAGCAGTGCGGCCGCCGCCGTCACGTCGTCCGTGAGCGGCCGGTCGGCCTGATCCTCGTTGAGCACCGACAGGGCGAGTTCCAGCGCGCGGCCCACGGGAAGATCTGGATCGGGCCGGATCTCGCGCTGGCGCAGCGCCCGTACGGCGGCGACGAGTTCGCAGCCGACGACCAGACGGTACGCACCGCACGCGCGCAGCGTCTGACGTGCGGCGAGCGAGGCGAAGCTGGCCTGTTCCTCGACGCCCCGGGAGAGTACAGCGTGGCCGAGCGACGCGGGTGCCGAGAAGGCCCGCAGATCGCCGAGGGCGGCGCCGGCGGCGTACTCCAGGATCATGACGCCGGAGGAGGCGGGTTCGTGGTCGGCGAGGAAGGGGCGCAGGCGGGTGTAGACGGGCTCGTTGAGGGTGGAGAGCCGTGACGTCGACAGCCGGGCAACCTGGGTGAGGGCCAGCCTGAAGTGGTCCAGGGCGAGGGCGAGTTGGGACTGATAGAAGCCGCCGTGGTGGTAGGCCGCCATGTCCTCGGGGGTGATCAGCGGGTTCTCGGCGGCCGCGTTGATCTCGATCGCGACGACCTCTTCCAGGGCGTCGGCCGCGTCATGGGCGGGACCGTGGACCTGGGGGAGGCAGCGGAAGCCGTACGGGTCCTGGAGCCGCCCCAGCGGGGGGTTGGGCCGGTCGGTAGCGCCGAGCAACTCCCGCATCCGCCGGGCGACTTCGAGGGAGCCGCGGTGCGGCCGGGCGGCGTGCACGGGCGCGGCGTACGCCTCGTGTGCCCCATCGACCGCCAGCACCGACAGGGCGCCGACGACCTGTGTGGCCTCCAGTAGCCCCCGCAGTTCGTGCAGGGCGAGCGCGGCCTGACCGAGTGTGAGGGCGTTGCTGCTGATGAAGGCAAGGGCGTCGTTGTTGTCGAGGTGCTGGGACTCGGGGGCACCGACCACACCTCGCGGCTCGCCGGAAGCGCTGCCTGCGCCTGAGAAACCCGCT
>KL569208.1:26601-27736 GCA_000715635.1 Streptomyces violaceus
GCCTGCGCCTGAGAAACCCGCTTCCCGCCACGGATGCTCCCCCGCCAACGCCAGTCCCACCTGGGCCAGCGCCGCGATGTCCCCGGTGCCCACCGATCCGAACTCGTTGACGACCGGATACGCCCCGCTCTCCAGCGCCTCGCACAGCGCGGTGACCACGGTCGGCCGCAGCCCCGCACCCCCGGCCAGCAACTGGTTGGCGCGGACGGCGAGCATCGCGCGGACCTGGCGGGCGGGCAGCTCCTCCCCGATGGCGCCGGCGTGGCTGCGCAGCAGCCGGAGGCCGTGCTCGGCGGCCGCTTCGGTGGGCACGTCCTCGTTCCGGTTGGCGCCGACGCCGGTGGAGCGGCCGTAGACGCGTCCGGTCGCGGCGATCTGCCGGGCGGCGTCCCAGGACTCCGCCACCCGCTTCATCGCGTCGCTCCCGGGTTCCGGACGCGCCGTCCCGTCGGCGAGGCGCACGACGTCCTTGACCCGGAGTCCGATCCCGTCGAGGACCACTGGGCCAGTATGCCCGGAAGACACAGCACCAGCCGCGTCCACGATCTGAGACGACATCACGCCCAAACTCCCCTCAAGGTGGACATTCGATCTTGCCTGGCGTTCAGCCGTTACGTCGGATTAACGCCAAACCGTTGACAACCTATTCACGTACCGAGAACTCTGCATGACGTTATACAGCCGGGCAAGGGACATCTCATGATCCAGTTCGACGCGGTCCACAAGCGCTTCCCCAACGGCACGACAGCAGTCCACGACCTCACCCTCGACATGGCGGAAGGCGGCGTGACCGTCCTCGTCGGATCCTCCGGTTGCGGCAAGACGACCACCCTGCGCATGATCAACCGGATGGTCGAGCCGACCTCCGGCACCATCCGCGTCGGCGGCAAGGACGTCACCCGGCAGGACGCCGCCGAACTGCGCCGCTCCATCGGATACGTCATCCAGCAGGCCGGCCTCTTCCCGCACCGCACGGTGCTCGACAACATCGCCACCGTGCCGCTGCTCCTGGGCCACGGCCGCAGGAAGGCCCGGGCCCGCGCGGCCGAGCTGCTGGAGACCGTGGGCCTGTCGACCGAGGCCGGCAAGCGCTACCCGCATCAGCTCTCCGGCGGCCAGCAGCAGCGCGTCGGCG
>KL569208.1:27925-29343 GCA_000715635.1 Streptomyces violaceus
GCCAGCAGCAGCGCGTCGGCGTGGCCCGCGCGCTCGCCGCCGACCCGCCGGTGCTCCTCATGGACGAACCGTTCGGCGCGGTCGACCCGGTCGTGCGCGCCCAGCTCCAGGACGAACTGATAAGGCTCCAGAAGGAGTTGAGCAAGACCATCGTCTTCGTCACCCACGACATCGACGAGGCCGTACGACTGGGCGACCGGATCGCGATCTTCCGTACCGGTGGCCACCTGGTCCAGTGCGCCTCGCCCACCGAACTCCTGGCCCGCCCCGCCGACGGCTTCGTGGCCGACTTCCTCGGCGCCGAGCGCGGTCTGAAGCTGCTCTCGCTGAAGACCCTTGCGGCCGTCCCGCAGGGCCCGGCCCCGGAGGGCGGCCCCTGGACCCTCGTACTCGACGCGGCGGACAAGCCCCTGCACTGGGCCTCGGGCGATGCCGAACTCCCCGTACGGCCGCTGGGGGACGACGACTCCCTGCTGTCGGCCCTCAACGAGTCCATCGCCTCCCCCACCGGCCTGATAGCCCGCGTCGACGCCGACGGCGTCCTCACCGGCGTCTCGTCCCGTGACGACATCCACAAGTACGCGGGGCAGGCCCACACGGAAGCCCGGGTGGCCGCATGACGATCGACTGGTCGTGGATCGGCGACCACGCCGACGACCTCACCACCCTCACGGTCTCCCACCTCCAGGCCGCCCTGTCCGCCGTCCTCTTCGGCGTCCTGATCTCGCTCCCCCTGGCAGTGGTCGCCCACCGGATCCGCCCCCTGCGCGGCTTCCTGCTCGGCATCTCGAACGTCCTGTTCACGATCCCGTCGATCGCGATCTTCGTGCTCCTGCTGCCGGTCAGCGGCCTCACCCGCACCACCACCGTGGTGGGCCTGACGGTCTACACGCTGGTCGTGCTGCTCCGGAACACCGTGGAGGGCCTCGACTCGGTCCCCGCGAAGACGAAGGAGGCGGCGAAGGCGATGGGCACGCGCTCCCTGCGCACGCTGCTCACGGTCGAGTTCCCGCTGGCGCTCCCCGTGATCATGGCGGGCGTCCGCATCGCGACGGTCATGTCGATCTCCCTCGTCTCGGTCGCGACCTACATCGGTGACGGCGGCCTCGGCCAGCTCTTCACCGACGGCTTCCAGCGCAACTTCCCGACGCCGGTGATCGCGGGAGTGGTCCTCACGATCCTCCTGGCCGTGATCGCGGACGCGGCCCTGGTCGCTGTCCAGTACGTCCTGACCCCCTGGCGGAGGCGGCGAGCCTGACATGTACGAACTCTTCAAGAACCTCGGCAGCTGGCTGACCAGCGGCGCCCAGTGGTCCGGCTCGGACGGCATCACCCACCGCCTCGCCGAGCACCTCCAGTACTCGCTCCTCGCCACGCTCATCGCGGCCGCCATCGGCCTCCCGCTGGGCCTGCTGATC
>KL569208.1:29548-34998 GCA_000715635.1 Streptomyces violaceus
CCTCCCGCTGGGCCTGCTGATCGGCCACACCGGCAAGGGCGCGTTCCTCGCCATCAACCTGGCGTCTTTCGGCCGCGCGCTCCCCACCGTCGGACTGGTCGTCCTGGTCTTCCTGGCCGGCGGACTGTCCATGGTGCCGGTCTACGTCGCTCTGGTCGCCCTGGCGGTCCCGGCGATCGTCACCAACACCTACGCCGGGATGACCGCCGTCGACCCGGACGTGAAGGACGCGGCGCGCGGGCAGGGCATGCGCGGCCACCAAGTCCTGTTCCAGGTCGAGTTGCCGCTCGCCCTGCCTCTGATCATGACGGGCCTGCGCCTGGCGCTCATCCAGGTCGTCGCCACGGCCACGATCGCCGCGTACGTCTCCTTCGGCGGCCTCGGCCGTTACGTCTTCGACGGCCTGGCCCAGCGCGACCTCGTGCAGGTGCTCGGCGGCGCGGTGCTGGTCGCCGTCGTGGCTGTCGCACTCGATCTGCTGCTGAGCACCCTCCAGCGCTTCCTCTTCCGACACCGCACTGCCTAGGGACCCTTCGATGAACCGACGCACTCTCCTCGGCGGCCTCTTCGCAGCGGCCTCCGTCCCCGCCCTCTCCGCCTGCGCGAGCGGCATCACCTCCCTCGACAACCAGGGCACGACCTCCGGCGGCGGCTCCAGCAAGGGCGGACTCACCATCGGCACCGCCAACTTCACCGAGAACCAGGTGCTGGGTTATCTGTACGCGGCTGTGCTCACGGCAGCCGGCGTGAAGACCAACGTCCGCCCCAACCTCGGCACCCGCGAGATCCTCATCCCCGCGATCAAGGGCGGCGACATCGACCTCCTGCCCGAGTACCAGGGCGCCCTCCTGCACTACCTCGACCCGAAGGCGACGGAGACCGAGGAGGGCGAGATGCAGAACGCCCTGGCCGTCGCGCTCCCCGCCGGCCTCCAGGTGCTGCCGTACGGCATGGCGGAGGACTCGGACGCCTTCGTGGTCACGCGGGAGACGGCGAAGAGGTACGGCCTGACCTCCCTGGCCGACCTGAAGAAGCAGAACGGCAAGCTGGTCATCGGCGCGGCACCGGAGGTGAAGAAGCGCCAGGTGGGTGTGGTCGGCCTCAAGGACGTCTACGGGGTGGAGTTCAAGGAGTTCAAGTCCCTCGACTCCTCTGGCCCCCTGGTCAAAGGCGCCCTCAAGAAGGGCGACGTCGACGTGGCGAACCTCTTCACCACGGACACCGACATCCAGGCCAACGACTGGGTGGTGCTGACGGACCCCGAGAACCTCATCCCCGGCCAGCACGTTGTCCCGCTCATCGCCGACCGCAAGGCCGACTCCGCGGTCCGCAAGGCCCTGGCCCGCCTCGGCAACGTCCTCACCACGGTCCAGCTCACCGAGCTCAACCGCCAGGTGGACAAGGACAAGAAGGACCCGGAGGACGTGGCGAACGCATACGCGAAGCAGCACGGGCTGGCCTGAGGCCGTGTCCTGCGTGGTGAGGCGGACGAGACGTTCGTAGCAGCGCAGGGCAGCGGCTGGTCCGAGAAAGGCCAGCTGGTCACCCAGGCCGGAATCCCCGGAATTCAGGCCACGTAGCAGGTCAAGTATGCTCGGATCGTGATCGCCGACAGCAGCGCGCTCGACCCCGAGGACCGCAAGATCGTCACCCTGGCCCGTTCCGTGCGGGCCCGCAACGGCGTGCCCGAGGGGGCGGCCGTACGGGACGAGACCGGACGTACGTATGTGGCGGGGACCGTGGCCCTCGACTCCCTGAAGCTCAGTGCCCTGCAGGCGGCGGTGGCGATGGCGGTGGCCTCGGGGGCGACGTCCCTGGAGGCGGCGGCGGTCGTGACCGAGGCGGAGACCGCGTCCGCGGAGGACCGGGCGGCGGTACGGGATCTCGGTGGCGCGGAGACGCCGGTGCTCGTGGCCGGGTTTGACGGGGTTGTCCGGCTGACGGTGTCGGCGGGCTGAGGCCCCCGGGTCGCGATCTCGGCTGGCCGAACTTCGCTGTAACCGGCGGTAATTAGGCCAGATTTCAACCTTGCCGCCGCCTGCCCCACACGCATCAATGGAACCGTCAGTTCCGACGGACCGTCAGGTTCGACTCTCGGCAGTGTGTCCGCATCCAGGTGCCGAGCGGTCCATCCCCCCACGGAAACGGAGCCGGAATTCCATGAGATGCAAGCGAATCGGAGCAGGTGCGGCACTGGCGGCCGGGGCCCTCGCGGTCAGCGGGCTCGCCTTCGCCCCCGCCGCTCTCGCCGTCACCCCCCAGGCGGCGACGATCAGCGCGGACTGCGGCACCTTCGGCAGTGGCGAGGCCACGCTCACGGCCACGCAGAACGGCACCGCCGCCACCGTCACCGTGAAGTCCTCGGCGATCACCGCGCCGATCGCGCTCGGAGAGGACTCGATCGCGTCCACGCTCACCCTGGTGAAGGCCGGCGGCGGCACCGTCGACTTCACCGGTACGGAGAACCCGGCGATGGCCGCCGGTGCCCCCGTCGAGGTCGCCCCCCTCAGCGGCACCGTGGCCTCCGGCGACAGCCTGGAGGCCTTCGGCGGCTCGCTGAAGATGACCGTCTTCGGCATCACCATCACCTGCACGGCGGCCGGGCCGCAGTCGCCGGGCCCGTTCGTGTTCGACTGAGACCGAAGCGACGCGGCCCCGGTGTCAGAGTGCGTCGGGGCCGCGCTCGCCCGTCCGCACCCGAACGACGGTGTCGACGGGCAGCGCCCACACCTTCCCGTCGCCGATCTTGCCGGTGTGCGCGGCGCTCACGACCGCGTCGATGACGGCCTCGGCGTCAGCGTCCTCGACGACGACCTCGATACGGACCTTCGGTACCAGGTCGACCTGGTACTCGGCGCCGCGGTACACCTCGGTGTGGCCGCGCTGCCGGCCGTAGCCGCTGGCCTCGCTCACGGTCAGGCCGTGCACGCCGAGTTCCTGCAGGGCGTTCTTGACCTCGTCGAGGCGGTACGGCTTGACGATCGCGGTGATGAGCTTCATGCCTGGGGGGTGACCTTCTGGGCGTGGGGGACGACGGAGGAGGAGACCGGGGCGCCGTGGCCCAGGACCCCGTGATCGTAGGCCGTCTCGGCGTGCACCGTAAGGTCCAGGCCGGTCTGCTCCTGCTCCTCGCTCGCGCGGAAGCCCATGGTGACGTCGATCAGCTTGCCGATGCCGTACGTCACGGCGAAGGCGTACACCGCCACCACGACCACGGCCAGCAGCTGCTTGCCGAGCTGGCCGAGGCCGCCGCCGTAGAGGAGGCCCTCGGCGCCGCCGGTCATCGACCGGGCGGCGAAGACGCCGATGAGGAGCGTGCCGATGACACCGCCGACCAGGTGGACGCCGACGACGTCCAGGGAGTCGTCGTAGTTCAGCTTGAACTTCCAGCTCACGGCGTAGGAGCAGACGGCACCGGCGGTGAGGCCGACGACCAGGGCGCCGAGCAGGGAGACCGAGCCGCAGGACGGCGTGATCGCGACCAGACCGGCGACCGCGCCGGACGCGGCGCCCAGGGTCGTGGGGTGGCCGTCGCGCTTCTGCTCGACGAAGAGCCAGCCGAGCAGGCCGGTGCAGCCCGCGGCGAGGGTGTTGAGGAACGCGGCGGCCGCGAGGCCGTTGGCGCCGAGGGCGGACCCGGCGTTGAAGCCGAACCAGCCGAACCAGAGCAGACCGGCGCCCAGCATCACCATGGGCAGGTTGTGCGGGCGCATGGAGTCCTTCTTGAAGCCCATGCGCGGGCCCAGGACCAGGCACAACGCGAGTCCCGAGGCGCCGGAGACGATCTCGACGGGCAGGCCGCCGGCGAAGTCGAGGGCGCCGAGTTTCTCCAGGATCCAGCCACCGGGGCCCCATACCCAGTGCGCGACCGGAACGTATACGAGCAGCGCCCACACCGGCACGAAGACCAGCCAGGCCCCGAACTTCGCCCGGTCGGCGACCGCACCGCTGACCAGGGCGGCCGTGATGATCGCGAAGGTGAGCTGGAAGGTGGCGAAGAGGAGGGTGGGGACGGTCCCCTGGACGCTGTCCGGGCCGAGGCCGCTCATCCCGATGTGCTCGAGCCCGCCGATGAGTCCGCCCGCGGCGTCCTCGCCGAAGGTGAGGGAGAACCCGGCCGCCAGCCACACCACCGTCACCAGGGCGATCGACACGAAGCTCATCATCAGCATGTTGAGCACGCTCTTCGTGCGGACCATGCCGCCGTAGAACAGGGCCAGGCCCGGGGTCATCAGCAGGACGAGGGCGGTGGCGGCGAGCAGCCAGGCGGTGTCGCCGGTGTCGGCGCTTGCGGCGGCCAAGGACACGGTGTCTCCAACGGGGTGGGGCTCCGGGGGCTCGTCAGAGGTTCACCGCCGTCCGTTTCCGGTTGCGTACGGGTGTGTTTCCGTGACGTTTCGTTGCGTGAGGGTTTCAGGGAGCTCACGGGCCGGCCTGCGTTCGGGCGCCTGTGCGGCGGGGCTCTGTGGATCAGGGAGAATGGGCGCCATGAGCGTTCGTACCCAGTCATCCGAAGAGCCGGCCGAAGCTGTCCACAGGGCTGGCTTCGCCTGCTTCGTGGGCCGTCCCAACGCGGGCAAGTCCACCCTCACGAATGCTCTGGTCGGCCAGAAGGTGGCGATCACGGCGAACCAGCCGCAGACGACGCGGCACACCGTGCGGGGCATCGTGCACCGCCCGGACGCGCAGTTGATCCTGGTCGACACCCCGGGGCTGCACAAGCCGCGCACGCTGCTGGGCGAGCGGCTGAACGACGTCGTGCGCACGACGTGGGCCGAGGTGGACGTGATCGGCTTCTGCCTGCCGGCGAACGAGAAGCTCGGCCCCGGCGACCGCTTCATCGCGAAGGAACTGGCGTCCATCAAGAAGACGCCGAAGATCGCGATCGTCACGAAGACCGACCTGGTGGACGGCAAGACGCTCGCCGAGCAGCTCATCGCGATCGACCAGCTCGGCAAGGAGCTCGGCTTCGAGTGGGCGGAGATCGTCCCGGTGTCGGCGGTCGGAGACAAGCAGGTGAGCCTGCTGGCCGACCTGATCGTCCCCCTCCTGCCGGAGGGCCCGGCGCTCTACCCCGAGGGCGATCTGACCGACGAGCCCGAGCAGGTCATGATCGCGGAGCTGATCCGGGAGGCCGCGCTGGAGGGCGTCCGCGACGAGCTGCCGCACTCCATCGCCGTGGTCGTCGAGGAGATGCTGCCCCGCGAGGACCGCCCCGCCGACAAGCCCCTCCTCGACATCCATGCCTTCGTCTACATCGAGCGCCCCAGCCAGAAGGGCATCATCATCGGCCCCAAGGGCAAGCGCCTGAAGGACGTCGGCATCAAGTCCCGCAAACAGATCGAGGCCTTGCTGGGAACTCCGGTGTTCCTGGACCTGCACGTCAAGGTCGCGAAGGACTGGCAGCGGGATCCTAGGCAGCTGCGCAAGCTGGGGTTCTGAGGAGCGGT
>KL569208.1:35230-35706 GCA_000715635.1 Streptomyces violaceus
CGGCCTCGCCGCCACGCGCGCCATCGCGGCTGCCGCGTTTGCGCGTGGAGGGGTTCGGCATCGCGCGCCGTGAGGTGGAGGCGCTGCTGGGGGCGCCGGCCGCGCGGCGCAGGAGCGCGTCACAGGCGCGTTATAACGGCGTCGCCAGGCTCGCCCACACGGCGTTGCCGCCCGTGAGGGTCGAGCGGGTGATGCCCCAGCTCTCCGCTATCTCCCGGACGAGCAGCAGGCCGCGGCCGTTCTCGTCGTCGAGGCCGGGGCGGCGGTCGGGGATGCCGCGGCCCGAGAGGTCGCCGTCGTGCACCTCGAGACGGAAGCGCTCGTCCCGCATCAGCCCGACGCCGCACAGGATCCGCTCACTGAGCGTGTGCAGCACGGCGTTGGTCACCAGCTCGGACACGAGCAGGACGGCGTTCGCGCACGCCTCGTCGGGCACCTGCCACGAGTCCAGCCGCGCACGCATGGCATGACGGGCG
>KL569208.1:35948-38857 GCA_000715635.1 Streptomyces violaceus
GTTCCAGCCAGTGGGTGCGGCCCGGGCGCACCGCGTCCAGGAACCGGGGGGTGGATGTCGTGTGGGGGGACACGGCAGTCGCCTTCCGTGGGGGGTGGGAAGCGGCGAGGCGGACAACGGACCGGCCGGAAAAGGGGAGTGGGGGGTTCCGGCACCCTGGTCACACAAGTAACTATGCTCGCAGAGCAGTTCACGCTGCAACCATCTCCCTGATAATTTCAAACGGCACGCATCGCCCCGCTTGGGTGTCCGGCAGAACGATCAAGTCCGTGCCGACCTCGCGCCGGTGACGACCCCTCAGGAGGCACGGCGTGAACGACGCGCGATCAGGCACCGGCGCCGGCGCACCCACCGTTCTCCGCATGATCCTCGGCCGCCGGCTCCAGGAAGCGCGGCAGAGCGCGGGCCTGTCCCTCGACGACGCGGCCAAGACCCTGCGCGTGACCCCGCTGACCATCCGCCGCCTGGAAAAGGCCGAGGTCGGCCTGAGGATCCTCTACGTCGAGAAGCTGCTGGAGACCTACGGCGCCGGCCGGCAGGAGATCGACGAGTTCGTCACCCTGGCCGAGCGGGCCAACGAGCCCGGCTGGTGGCACCCGTACCGCGATGTGATGCCGTCCTGGTTCACCGCCTACGTGAGCCTGGAGAGCGGCGCGAGAACGCTGCGCACCTATGAGCCGCAGTACGTCACCGGCCTGCTCCAGACGCCCGGGTACGCGGGTGCCGTGCTGGGCGGGGGCTTCCCGAACGACAACGAGGAGGACCTCCAGCGGCGCGTGGAGTTGCGGCTGCGCCGCCAGGCCCTGCTCACCAAGGAGGACGCGCCCACGCTCTGGGTGGTGATGGAGGAGGCCGTACTGCACCGCGTGGTGGGCGGCCCCGAGGTGATGCGGGAGCAGATCGACCGGCTCCTGGAGGCGTCCGAGCTGGAGCACGTCAGCGTCGACATCGTGCCGTTCGCCGCGGGTGCCCACGTCGGGGCGTGCGCGCCATTCACCTACTTCCGGTTCGAGGAGCGGGAGCTGCCCGACATCGTCTACAGCGAGATCCTGTCCGCCTCCGTCTACCTCGACCAGCGTGCCGATGTGGTGGCCCATCTGGAGGCGCACACCCGGCTGTCTCTGAAGACCTCGTCCGCGGACAGCAAGGCGCTGTTGAACCGCATGCGGAAGGAGTACTCATGACCATCGCCGAGGGCACCGTCTACAACGGGATGCCCGCGTCGGACCTGGGGGAGCAGGGCTGGGAACGGCCCTGGAGCGGTCCGAACGGGGGGCAGTGCGTGGAGGCCAAGCAACTCGCCGACGGCCGCGTGGCGGTCCGGCAGTCCACGGATCCGGCCGGTCCCGCGCTGATCTACACGCCCGAGGAGATCACCGCGTTCGTCGCGGGGGTCAAGCAGGGCCTCGCCGACCATCTGACGGCGCGCTGAAGACCTGGTCGCATCTCGCACCACCACCCCCCACCGAGAGGCACAGCATGACCCACTCGCAGGCCGCGCGGGACATAGACACCAGCAGGCCCCACTCCGCCCGCATGTACGACTACTACCTCGGCGGCAAGGACCACTTCGAGGTCGACAAGCAGGCCGCCGAGCGGGTCGCCGAGGCCTACCCCGCCATCTTCGTGTGCGCCCGGGAGAACCGGTCCTTCATGCACCGGGCCACCCGGGTCCTCGCGCGCGAGCACGGCATCCGCCAGTGGCTGGACATCGGCACCGGCATCCCCACCGAGCCCAACCTGCACCAGGTGGCCCAGTCCGTGGTCCCCGACTCCCGGGTGGTCTACGCCGACAACGACCCCCTCGTCCTCAAGTACGCCGAGCGCCTGATGCGCAGCTCCGCCGAGGGCCGTACGACGTACATAGAGGCGGACGTCAACGACCCCCAGACGCTGCTGAACGCGCCCGCGCTGGCCGAGATCCTGGACCTGCGCCGCCCGGTCGCGCTGTCCCTCAACGCCCTCATGCACTTCGTCACCGACGCCCAGGACCCCTACGGCATCGTGCGCCGCCTGCTGGACGTCCTGCCCTCGGGCAGCGCCCTGGCGCTGAGCCACTGCACGCCCGACTTCGACGCCCCTACCTGGCAGAAGGTCACCGACATCTACACCACGGCCGGGACCCCGGTGCAATTCCGCTCGCACGCCGATGTCGCCCGTTTCTTCGACGGCCTGGACCTGCTGGAGCCGGGCGTCACCGTGGGCCACCGCTGGCGCCCGGACCCCTCCGACGGCGACGCCCCGACGGACGCCGAGGTCAGCCTGTGGACCGGAGTGGGCATCAAGCCGTAGCGTCCTGGGCCTTCAGCAGCTCCCGGTACCAGCGGTACGACGACTTCGGGGTCCGCTCCTGGGTCTCGAAGTCGACATGGACCAGGCCGAAGCGGCGTGCGTAGCCCTCCGCCCACTCGAAGTTGTCGAGCAGGGACCAGACGAAGTAGCCGCGCACGTCGACGCCCGCCTCCAGCGCCCGGTGCAGGGCCCGGACGTGGCCGTCCAGGTAGGTGATGCGGTCCTGGTCGTCGACGCCCGGGTACGAGCAGCCGTTCTCGGTGATGACGACGGGCGGGAGCCGGTCGCCGTAGCGGTCGCGGAAGGTGGTGAGGAGTTCGGTGAGGCCCTCGGGCACGACCGGCCAGCCGAAGTCCGTGACCGGGTGGCCCGCGATCTCCCGTACGGAAAAAGGCAGTTCGGCGGGCATGGAGACGCCGCCGAACTCGATCTCCGTGCCCTGCGGGGCGCCCACCCGGGTCGGCGCGTAGTAGTTGACGCCGTACCAGTCGACCGGCTCGGCGATCACCTTCAGGTCGGCCTCGACGTCCCCGGGCATCAGCTCGTCGATGCCGTCCGGGTACCGGCCCAGCAGCAGCGGGTCCGCGAAGAGGCGGTTGAGCAGCAGGTCGTAGAAT
>KL569208.1:39046-44857 GCA_000715635.1 Streptomyces violaceus
CCAGCGCATCCTGGACTTCCCGCACTCGGACCTGCGTCGTGCCCGCGCCGCCGCCTCGGTCGACGCCGCCCAGGTCGGGCCGTGCGAGTTGGCGACGCCGATGTCCGTGGCACCCGAGGCGCGCAGGGCCCGTACGGCCAGGCCGTGGGCCAGCAGTTGGTGATGCGCGACCGGCAGCGCGTCGAACAGCAGCTTCCTGCCCGGTGCGTGCACGCCCAGGGCGTGGCCCAGCAGGGTGTGCTCGGCGGGCTCGTTCAGGGTGATCCACTTGGTCACCCGGTCACCGAGGCGCTCGGCGACCAGCGACACGTACTCGGCGAAGCGGGCCGCCGTGTCCCTCTCCAGCCAGTCCAGGTCCGCCGGCAGGTCCCAGTGGAACAGGGTCGGCACCGGGCGGATGCCCGCCGCGCACAGGTCGTCCACCAGCCGGTCGTAGAAGTCCAGGCCCTTTTCGGAGCGCACCCGCGGCCAGGAGACCGAGAAGCGGTACGCGTTCACGCCCAGCTCCGCCAGCAGTGCCACGTCCTCGCGGTGGCGGTGGTAGTGGTCGCAGGCCACCGCCGCCGTCGAGCCGTCCTTCACTCGTCCCGGTTCGGCCGTGAAGGCGTCCCACACGGACGGCTCGCGTGCGTCCGCCGCGCCCTCGATCTGGTGCGCCGAGGTCGACACGCCCCAGAGGAAGCCGGCCGGGAAGCGGGGGATCGGGTTGCCTGCGTCAGTCGCCATGCGCTGGATCATCCGTACCGGTGGTAACTCAAGTCAACAGGCCGCCGCCCGGGACCTGTTAAGCCCCTTCCTTCAGGACCCGCGAGATCAGCTTGCGCTGCTCGTCCGTCAGCCGGGGATCCGAACAGTAGACCGTCTTGCCGTCCACCGTGATCTGGTAGCTGAAGCCGTCCGGCACCCCGATCGGCGGAGTGCCCCGGCCGGCGGCCACGGCCTGCTCGGCCAGGGCGTGCCACTCGGCGGCATCGGGGCGGCCCGAGGTGTCCACCTCGGCATGCCGCTCGATACCGGCGAACCCGCCTGTGCGCCTCACCTGAATCCGCATGGCACCTGTCTAGTACGGAACTACAGGGTCCGCACCCCGACCTGCTCCCAGGCCTTCGACACGGCGTCCAGTTCCTCGCCGTCGCCGAAGCGCTCCCGCGCGGCCTTGACGGTGAGCGTGGCGAAGTCGGTGAACATCGCCTTCTCCTTCAGCTCGCCGCCGGTCAGCACGTCGTACCAGACCTGTCCCGCGCGCTCCCAGGCGTGACCGCCGAGGGCCGTGGCAGCGAGGTAGAAGGCGTGGTTGGGGATGCCGGAGTTGATGTGGACACCGCCGTTGTCGCGGCCGGTGCGGACGAAGTCGTCCATGGTCGCGGGCTGGGGGTCCTTGCCGAGGACGTCGTCGTCGTACGCCGTGCCCGGCTCCTTCATGGAGCGCAGCGCCACGCCCGTCACCCGCGGGGCGAGCAGGCCCGCGCCGATCAGCCAGTCGGCCTCGGCGGCGGTCTGGCCTAGCGTGTACTGCTTGATCAGCGCGCCGAAGACGTCCGACACGGATTCGTTCAGCGCGCCGGGCTGGCCGAAGTAGGTGAGGTTCGCGGTGTACTGCGTGACGCCGTGGACGAGCTCGTGGCCGATGACGTCGATCGGGATGGTGAAGTCGAGGAAGATCTCCCCGTCGCCGTCCCCGAAGACCATCTGCTCGCCGTTCCAGAAGGCGTTGTTGTAGTCGCGGTCGTAGTGCACCGTCGCGTCCAACGGCAGGCCGTTCCCGTCGATCGAGTCGCGCTGGTACGCCGTGAGGAGCAGCTCGAAGGTGGCGCCGAGGCCGGCGTAGGCGCGGTTGACCGTGGCGTCCTTGCCGGGCTTGTCACCCTCGCCGCGGACCTTGTGCCCGGGCAGGTCGGTGCCGTGCCGGGCGTCGTGGATCGTGCGCTGCGGCTTGCCGTCGGCGACCGAGGCGACGGCAGTCGCGCCGAGGACCGTGGTGAGGCGGCGCTGGGTGCGCTCGAAGGCGTCACGCTGGAGGGTGCGGCGGGCCGGGCCGGCCAGCGCGGGGTCCTCGGCCTGGGAGAGCTTGTCGAGGACATGGGGCGGAACGATGGTGCAGAAGACGGGCTCGAAGCCCCCGTGAGTCGTCATGACCGGCACACTTGCACTGCGTGATGGGGCTGTCACTAGTCGCCACCATGATTGGTGAAATACGGGGACAAGCGCCCTCACTCTCCGTGGCGAAGTGGTATAGCGCACTTTTTGTCCCGTATGTTCGCCCGGTCCCGCATACTGATACGGACCCGCGCACCTGGAGGGCCTCGGCTAGCATTCTGCGCATCATGCGTTTCGGGCTGCTTCTCCTTAGCTGCCGCGGCGAGGGCCTGTAGTCGAGGCCGACTCCCTCCCCGCGGAGCTTGGTGCTGCGTCGTCGGCCGTCCTTCCGGACATCCTGAGGAGCCCCCGCATCATGGCGAACCGCCAGCAGCCCAGTTCCATGCCGATCCACAAGTACGGCCGCTACGAGCAGGTCGACATCCCGGACCGCACCTGGCCGGCCAACCGGATCACCACCGCCCCCCGCTGGCTCTCCACCGACCTGCGCGACGGCAACCAGGCCCTGATCGACCCCATGTCGCCCGCCCGCAAGCGCGCGATGTTCGATCTGCTGGTCAAGATGGGCTACAAGGAGATCGAGGTCGGCTTCCCGGCCTCCGGCCAGACCGACTTCGACTTCGTGCGCTCCATCATCGAGGAGCCCGGGGCCATCCCCGACGACGTCACCATCTCCGTGCTGACCCAGGCCCGCGAGGACCTGATCGAGCGGACCGTGGAGTCCCTGAAGGGCGCCAAGCGGGCCACGGTCCACCTGTACAACGCCACGGCCCCCGTCTTCCGCCGGGTCGTCTTCCGCGGCTCCAAGGACGACATCAAGCAGATCGCGATCGACGGCACGCGGCTGGTCGTGGAGTACGCGGAGAAGCTGCTGGGCCCGGAGACGGAGTTCGGCTACCAGTACTCGCCCGAGATCTTCACGGACACCGAGCTGGACTTCGCGCTGGAGGTCTGCGAGGCGGTCATGGACGTCTGGCAGCCCGGCCCGGGCCGCGAGATCATCCTCAACCTGCCGGCGACCGTCGAGCGCTCCACGCCCTCCACCCACGCCGACCGCTTCGAGTGGATGGGCCGCAACCTCTCCCGCCGCGAGCACGTCTGCCTGTCCATCCACCCGCACAACGACCGGGGTACGGCCGTCGCCGCCGCCGAGCTGGCCCTGATGGCCGGCGCCGACCGCGTCGAGGGCTGCCTGTTCGGACAGGGCGAGCGCACCGGCAACGTCGACCTGGTCACCCTGGGCATGAACCTCTTCTCCCAGGGCGTCGACCCGCAGATCGACTTCTCCGACATCGACGAGATCCGTCGTACGTGGGAGTACTGCAACCAGATGGAGGTCCACCCGCGCCACCCGTACGTGGGCGACCTGGTCTACACGTCCTTCTCCGGCTCCCACCAGGACGCCATCAAGAAGGGCTTCGACGCCATGGAGGCCGACGCCGCCGCCAAGGGCGTCACCGTCGACGACATCGAGTGGGCCGTCCCCTACCTGCCGATCGACCCCAAGGACGTCGGCCGCTCCTACGAGGCGGTCATCCGGGTCAACTCGCAGTCCGGCAAGGGCGGTATCGCCTACGTCCTGAAGAACGACCACAAGCTGGAACTGCCGCGCCGGATGCAGATCGAGTTCTCCAAGCTCATCCAGGCGAAGACGGACGCCGAGGGCGGCGAGGTCACGCCGAAGGCCATCTGGGGGGCCTTCGAGGACGAGTACCTGCCCAACCCCGAGAACCCGTGGGGCCGGATCCAGGTCAAGAACAACCAGTCGACCACCGACACCGACGGCGTGGACACGCTGAAGGTGGAGGCCACGGTCGACGGCCAGGACACCGTGCTGACCGGCTCGGGCAACGGCCCGATCTCGGCCTTCTTCGACGCCCTGCAGTCCGTCGGCATCGACGTACGCCTGCTGGACTACCAGGAGCACACGATGAGCGAGGGTGCCTCCGCGCAGGCCGCCTCCTACATCGAATGCGCCATCGACGACAAGATCCTGTGGGGGATCGGAATCGACGCGAACACGACCCGCGCCTCGCTGAAGGCGGTCGTCTCGGCCGTCAACCGCGCGACGCGCTGACCAGTCGTAACGGGGATTGTGGGGCTCTGCCCGCCGTTGTCCGGCGGGTGGGGCCCCGTCACATACCGGCCAATCCCTGTGAGGGTCACGGAAAGGTCTCCTCCGGGGTGCTGACTCCTCCTCATGGATGTGGCTAACATCACGCAAGCGCGGCGACGCTGCCGTGCGGCGTGACGGAGGTGCGACGTGCTGCCAGGACGGGGACGAAACGGCCATGCCGCCAGGTTTTCCAGCATCCTGGGCACCCGTATCGCATGGACCGCCGCAGGTGACGGGGAGTTCTTCTGCCCCGGCTGCGGCGGCGACCGCAACTACCAGCGGCTGACCGGACAGCGCCGCTTCACCCTGCTCGGCCTGCCCGTGCTGCCGCGCGGCGAGACCGGCCCGGTCGTGGAGTGCGCCGCCTGCCGCCGCCACTTCGGCACGGACGTCCTCGACCATCCGACGACCACCCGCTTCTCCGCGATGCTCCGCGACGCCGTGCACACCGTCGCCCTCGCGGTACTGGCCGCGGGCGGCGCCGGTTCCCGTACGGCACTGGAGGCCGCCGTGCTGGCCGTGCGCGCGGCCGGCTTCGACGACTGCACGGAGGAGCAGCTGGCCGCCCTCGTCGAGGCGCTGGAGGCGGACACCGGCCGGATCACCGGCGAGCCCTGCGGCGCCGGGCTGGCCATAGAGCTCCACGAGGCACTGGACCCGCTCGCCCCGCACCTCGCCACCGTCGGCCGCGAATCGATCCTGCTCCAGGGCGCCCGCATCGCCCTGGCGGACGGGCCGTACACCCCGGCCGAGCGGGACGTCCTCGCGACAGTGGGGGCGGCGCTGACCATCTGCTCGGACGACGTGACCCGACTGCTGGCGGCCGCCGCGCGGACACCGTCGTAGGACACGTCCCCGCGTTACTCCCCGGGGAGTAGTCCGCGGCCCGTGCCGCCCCCGGCAGTACCCCTCAACTCGGCCTCGCGCCCGACGAACCCGCCCCCGCGCGCCGGGAGTCTGGAGAGCGTTCCAGACACCCGACCCGGAGGGAGCCCGGCTGATGGGGGACACAAGGACACGTACGAGGCGGCGGCGGGCCGTGCCCTGGGTGGTGGTCGGACTGTGGCTGGCCGCGCTCGTACTGCTCGGGCCGCTCGCCGGGAAGTTCTCCGGCATCCAGCAGAACCGCGCGGTCGACTACCTGCCCGACAGCGCCGACTCCACCCAGGTGGCGCGCATCCAGGACCGGTTGCCCGGCGGGGAGTCGACCGACCTGGTGCTCGTGTACCACCGGGACGGCGGTCTGACCGAGGCCGACCGGCGCACCGCCGCCGACCAGGTCGCCGAGGTGAGCGGCGCCTTCGACCTGACGGGTGAGACGCGGGGCGTCCCGTCCGAGGACGGCTCCACCCTGATGTACCCGGTCTCCAGCACCCAGCCGGGCCAGGACGAGGAGGCCCGGGACTCCTTCGTCGACGGGGTGCGCGACATCGCCGAGGGCGACGGCGGGCTGAGCGTCGAGGTCGGCGGGCCGGGGGCGCTGAACACCGACATGAACAAGGTGTTCGGGACGCTCGACGCCACCCTGCTGCTCGCCACACTCGGCGTCGTCACCGTGCTGCTCATCCTCATCTACCGCAGCCCCTTCCTGTGGCTGG
>KL569208.1:45055-46125 GCA_000715635.1 Streptomyces violaceus
GGCTGGTCCCGCTCGCCGTCGCGGGCGTCGCCGCCGCCGTGTCGATGGCCGCCGGGTACGGGCTGCACGAACTGTTCGACGTCACCGTCACCGGCCAGAGCGGCGGCGTGATGACCGTGCTCGTCCTCGGCGCCGGCACCGACTACGCGCTGCTGCTCATCTCCCGCTACCGCGAGGAACTGCGGCGCCACGAGCGGCCGTACGACGCCATGCGCACGGCCCTGCGCGGCTGCGGGCCGGCCGTCCTCGCCTCCTCGGGGACCGTCGCGGCCGGGCTGCTGTGCCTGCTCGCCGCCGACCTCAACAGCAGCAGCGGCATGGGGCCGGTCGGCATGGTCGGGGTGCTCGCCGCGCTGGTGGCCATGACGACCCTGCTGCCCGCCGTGCTGGTGCTGCTCGGGCGGCGCGTCTTCTGGCCGCTGATCCCCGCGTTCGGGAGTGAGCCGAAGACCCGGCGGTCGCTGTTCGCCGCGATGGGCACCTCGGCGACGCGCCGCCCTGTCCTGGTTCTGGTCGGTGGGGGCGTGCTGCTGGGTGTCCTCGCGCTCGGCACGCTCAATCTGTCCGGCAGCATCAAGCAGGAGGACTCGTTCACCGATCGGCCCGAGTCGATCACCGCGATGCGGACGCTGGCCCGGGAGTATCCCGAGCGCAGCAGCCGGCCCGTCACCGTCATCGCCCCTGCCGACCGTGCTCAGGCGGTGCTGGACCGGGCCCGTGCGACCGACGGTGTCGCCGACGTGGCCCCGGGGCGCAGCGGGTCGGGCTGGACCGAGATCGCCGTCTTCACCAGCGCCGCGCCGGAGACCGCGGGTGAGACCCGGGCCATCGAGGCGCTGCGTGCCGGGCTCGACTCCACGGGCGCCTACGTCGGCGGGCCCAGCGCCCAGCAGATCGACCTGGCCGACAGCGAGTCCCGGGACCGTAAGGTGGTCGTGCCGTTGGTGCTCGCCGCCGTGTTCGTCATCCTGGTCGGCCTGTTGCGCAGCCTCGTCGCGCCGTTGCTGCTGCTGGCGGCGGTGGTCGCGGTGTGGGGTGCGGCGCTGGGCATCGGCGGGCTGGTGTTCGAG
>KL569208.1:46306-46758 GCA_000715635.1 Streptomyces violaceus
CTGGTGTTCGAGCCGGTGCTCGGGTTCGGCGGTACGGATCCGGGGCTCGGGTTGCTGTCCTTCGTGTTCCTGGTCGCGCTCGGTGTCGACTACGGCATCTTCCTGATGCACCGGATGCGGGAGGAGTCCGTGCGGGGGGCCGAGCCGGAGGCGGCTGCGCTGACCGCGCTGCGGACGACGGGTGGGGTGATCGCCTCTGCGGGGGTTGTGCTCGCCGCGACGTTCGCCGTGCTGACGACGCTGCCGATGGTCGGGCTGGTGGAACTCGGATTCGTCATCGCGGTGGGGGTGTTGCTGGATACGTTCCTGGTGCGTACGTATCTGGTTACTACGGCGAGTGTGCTGTTGCGGCGCAGGGTTTGGTGGCCGGGGAGGCTCTCGCGTGCACCGGAACTGCCTGTTGAGGCTGAGGACGGGGCGTTGCGCAACCCGGCGGAGCGGGGTGCCTCCCC
>KL569208.1:47038-47842 GCA_000715635.1 Streptomyces violaceus
CCCAGCGGCACGCATGACCGCAGCTGAGCCAACGAAGCGCCCTTCCCCTCCCGGAGGGGCGCCTTCCTCGCTGAGGATGTGACCGTGCAGGCACCCACCACCGGCAATCGGATCATCGCGGCGATCAACCGCGACCCCCTTACCGCCCCGCACGCCCTCCGCAACGACGCGCTGCTCGCCCTTCTGACGGCCGCGCTCGCCGTCGTCCTCGCGCTGTTCGTCGACGACGGCCGCAGGCCCGACGCGCTCGGCTGGGCCCTGCTGCTCGTCTCCCACGTGCCGCTGATGTGGCGCCGCCGCCGTCCCGTGCTCGTCCTGCTCGCCGTGGTGGCCTGCGTCGTGCCCTACCACTTCCTCGACTACACGCACACCGCGGCCACCCAGGCCGCGTACGTCGCCCTCTACACCGTCGCCGTCACCGGCCGGCCGCTGCGCACCGTCCTGGTCGGCATCGGCGTCATCACCCTGTCGGTGAGCGTGATGCTCACCATCAGCGCCCACGAGGCACTGGGGCTGCTGAAGGCATCCGGCTGGGTCGTCGCCGTGCTGTTCCTCGGCGTCGACGTGCGGTTCTACCGCCAGTACGTCGCCTCGATAGTGGAGCGTGCCGAACGTGCCGAACGGACCAGGGAGGAAGAGGCCCGGCGGCGGGTCGCCGAGGAGCGGCTGCGGATCGCCCGGGATCTGCACGACCTGCTCGCCCACAGCATCACCCTCATCGGCGTGCAGACCTCCGTCGCCGCCCATGTGCTGTCCGCCGACCCCGAGCGGCTCGACCGCGAGACGGTCGCCAAGGCTCTGGAC
>KL569208.1:48082-48274 GCA_000715635.1 Streptomyces violaceus
CTCTGGACGACATCGCCGAGACCTGCCGCAGCGCCCGCGGTGAACTCCGTACGACGCTGGAGGTGTTGCGCGAGCACGGACCGCCGGAGGCCCGTGGCCCGCTGCCCGGCCTCGACGGCCTGTCCGACCTGGCTCAGGCCGCGCGGCTGGCCGGTGCCCGGGTCGAGCAGGCCGTACGGATACGGCACGCAC
>KL569208.1:48523-50118 GCA_000715635.1 Streptomyces violaceus
TATAAGAGACAGGTGCAGGAGGCCCTGACGAACGCGGTCCGGCACGCGGGACCCGACGTCTCGGTCCGTGTGGAGCTGGAGGAGCGGCAGGGCGCACTGCACCTGTCCGTCAGCGACGACGGCACCGGACCCGCCCCGGGCGGCACCCCGGGCTTCGGACTCGTCGGAATGCGGGAGCGGGCCCGCAGCGTGGGTGGCACACTCGACGCCGGACCGCGCCCCGGGGGCGGATTCGAGGTGGCCGCGGTCCTGCCGCTGACCACGACGGGGAAGAGGACCGGATGACCATCCGAGTGCTGCTCGCGGACGACCAGACCCTGGTGCGGGAGGCGTTCGCGATGCTCGTGGAGTCGGCCCGTGACATGCAGGTCGTCGGCCAGGCCGCCACCGGCCGTCAGGCCGTGGAGCTGGCCCGCACCGGGCGCGCCGACCTGGTGGTGATGGACATCCGCATGCCCGACCTGGACGGCATCGAGGCGACCCGGCTCATCGCGGCCGACGACGACCTCGCGGGCGTCCGCGTCCTGGTCCTCACCACCTACGACACCGACGAGTACATCGTTGACGCCCTGCGCGCCGGCGCCTCCGGGTTCCTGGTCAAGGACACCAGGCCGGCCGAACTCCTCGACGCCATCCGCACGGTCGCGGCCGGTGACTCCCTGCTGTCGCCCGGGCCCACGGCACGGCTGATCGAGCGGTTCCTGCGCAGCCCCTCGGCACCGGTGACCGGCGGCCCGGAGTGTCTGTCCGAGCGCGAGCGGGAGGTGCTCGCCCTGGTCGCGCGCGGTCTCAACAACACCGAGATAGCCGAGGTGCTGGGCCTGAGCCCGCTGACCGCGAAGACCCACGTCAGCCGCATCATGGGCAAGCTGTCGGCACGGGACCGGGCGCAGTTGGTCATCGTGGCGTACGAGTCGGGTGTCGTGACACCGGGGAGCATCTGACGGACAGGCACGGTCCGATGCCACCGTTTCAGGAGCAGGATGAGACTCCTCAGCCGCACCCTCCTCGTCACCACGGTCCTCCTCACCGCCCCCACAGCGACTACCACCGCGACGACCACCGCCTCGGCAGCCCCCGGCTGCACGTCCTCCGTCCCGTACGTCTCGGGCGAGGGCGGCTATGACACGTACCGCATCCCGGCCGCGATCACGTCCCGCGAAGGCACCGTCCTCGCCTTCGCCGAGGGCAGACGCGGCGGCGCGGGGGACACCGGCGCCATCGACGTCGTCCTCAGGCGCTCGGCGGACGGCGGCTGCACCTGGGGGCCGCTCACCGTCGTCGCCGCCGGGAAGGGCGACACCCGGGGCAACCCGGCACCCGTCGTCGATCCGCGCACCGGCGCGGTCGTGCTTCTCACCTCCTACAACAGCGGCAAGGTGACGGAGGCCCAGATCATGCGGGGCGAGGTCACGCCCGAGCAGAGCCGCCGGGTGTTCCTACAGCACAGCCGGGACGACGGCCGGCACTTCACCGCACCCCGCGAGATCACCGCGCAGGTCAAGCGCCCGTCCTGGCGCTGGTACGCGACCGGCCCCGGCCACGCGATCGCCCTCACCCGGGGCCCGTACGCGGGTCGGCTGGTCGTCCCCGCC
>KL569208.1:50387-52042 GCA_000715635.1 Streptomyces violaceus
GCCAGGAGCCCCGCTACTACGGCGCCCACGCGCTCCTCAGCGACGACGGCGGCAGGACCTGGCGGACGGGCTTCGTCGACGACTCCTACGACGGGGTCGACAACGCCAACGAGTCGATCGCCGCCCAGCTCCCCGACGGCAGGGTCTACTTCAACGCACGCGACCAGCACGGCACGAGCCAGGGCAATCGCCTCGACAGCCATTCGCGGGACGGCGGCCGGTCCCTGGACCGGCCGTACACCGTGCAGCCCACCTTGAACGACGTGCCGGTCGTCCAGGGCAGCGTCCTGCAACTCGCAGGACGGCACGGACCGTTGCTGTTCTCCGGTCCGTCCGTCCCCACCGCCCGCCGGGCGATGGCCCTCTGGCGCAGCACCGACGGCGGCGCGGGCTTCACCAAGGTACTGACGCTCTCCCAGCAGCCCGCGGCCTACTCCGACCTGGTGCCGCTCGGCCGGAAGACGGTGGGAATCCTCTATGAGACGGGAGTCCAGGGGACCTACGAGACGATCGAGTTCCGCCGCCTGCGGACCGACCGGCTCTAGAGCAGCCCGGCCGCCGCCAGGTACTTCCCCACCCGCTCCACCTCGTCCGGCGACAGCGGCACCTGAGGCTCCGCCGTCGCCGGGCAGTCGATCACGCCCCGCAGGTGCAGCGCGGCCTTGAAGGCACCGATCGCCGAGGAACCGGGGCCCATACGGGCCGGGTCACCGACCGTCACCATGCCGAACAGGGAGCACAGCCGCTCCTGTTCGGCACGGGCCTCCTTCCAGTCCCCGGAGCGGCACAGGCGGTCCAGGCGGACGTAGCCGTGCGGGTCGACATTGCCGAGGCCGGGCACCGTCCCGTCCGCGCCGAGCGCGAGCGCCGCGTCGACGACCAGCTCGGAGCCGGTCAGCACGCTGAAGCCGGTGATGCCCTGGTGGTCCCGGGCGCCGGTCAGGACCTGGCGGAAGGCGGCCAGGTCGCCGCTGGAGTCCTTCAGCCCGGCCAGGACACCGTCGGCCGCCAGTTCCAGGACCACGTCCGCGGGCAGCTTCGTGTGGACGGCGACGGGAAGGTCGTAGGCGATGACCGGGACCGGGCTGCCGGCCGCGACCGCGCGGTAGTGGCGGGCGATCTCCGCCGGGTGGGTGCGGGCGTAGAACGGGGCGGTGACGACGACCGCGTCCGCTCCGGCCGCTGTCACCGACGCGACATGGTCCAGGACCCGGGCCGTCGTCATGTCGATCGCCCCGGCCAGCACCGGGAGCTGTCCGCTCACGTGGGCCGCGACCGACTCGACCACCAGCCTGCGCTGCCGGTCCGGCAGATACGCCGCCTCGGACGTCGAGCCGAGCACGAACAGTCCGCTCACCCCGCCGGCCAGCAGATGGTCGACCAGCCTGAGCAGCGAGGGGACGTCCACCTCGCGGTCCGGTGTCAGGGGCGTGCACACGGGCGGGATGACACCGGTCAGCGGGGTGAGGGTCATGGAGCCTCCATCGGGTCGCTCTGGCGGACGAGGTCGCGGGTCGACTCGTCCTCCTGGACAGGATGGTGGCAGCGGAAGCGGTGCGCGGGGGCCGACGCGGCCGAGAAGTCCGGCATCGCCGCAGCGCAGGTCCCGTCCGCCTTCCAGCAGCGCGTGCGGAACGGGCAGCCGCTCGGCGGGC
>KL569208.1:52229-52848 GCA_000715635.1 Streptomyces violaceus
GCCGCTCGGCGGGCGGGTCGCCGACGGCACCGGACCGACCAGTGGGATCGGGTCGATCGGGTCGAGCAGGCCGGGCGTGGCGGAGAACAGGGCGCGGGTGTACGGGTGCCGGGCCCGGTCGGTGACCAGGGCGGCCGGGGACTCCTCCACGATCCGGCCCAGGTACATGGTGATCACGCGGTCGCTCATCCGCCGCACCGTCTGGATGTCGTGCGAGACGAACACCAGGGCCAGGCCCAGGCGTTCCTTCAGATCCAGCAGGAGGTTGAGGATCTGCGCCCGGACCGACACGTCCAGGGCGCTCGTCGGCTCGTCCGCCACGACCAGGTCCGGGTCCAGCGCCAGCGCCCGGGCGATCGCGACACGCTGCCGCTGCCCGCCCGACAACTGGCCCGGCAGGGCGTCGGCGAGGGCCCGGGGGAGACCGACGAGGGACATCAACTCCCGGACACGATCCTCGCGTTGGTTTCTGGTGCCCCGGTCGTGCACGTCCAGCGGGTCCCGCAGGATCTGCCGGACGGGCAGGCGGCGGTTCAGGGCCGTCGACGGGTCCTGGAAGATCATGCCGGTACTGCTGCCGACGGCCCGCCGGCGTTCGGCGGCCGGCATGGCCCACAGG
>KL569208.1:53011-53372 GCA_000715635.1 Streptomyces violaceus
TCGGCGGCCGGCATGGCCCACAGGTCCCGGCCCCGGAACGACACCGTCCCCCGCGTCGGCCGCTCCACTCCCACCAGCACCTTCGCCAACGTCGACTTCCCGCAGCCCGACTCGCCGACCACACCGACGGTCTCGCCGGGCGCGATGGCAAGGTCGGCGCCGGTCAGGGCGTACACCCGGTCCCGGGTGAACAGGCCGCCGCTGCGGGCCTTGTGCACGACATGCGCCTGTGCCAGCTCAACCAGGGCGGGACCGGGCGGCTCGACCAGTTCGCTCATGACACCGCCTCGGTCTCGGTGGCCGACAGCTCTATGGCCGGGTGATGGCAGGCCGCCGTGTGCGCCTCGGGGCCGGTCAGGAC
>KL569208.1:53659-54417 GCA_000715635.1 Streptomyces violaceus
TCCTGCGCCGACTCCAGCGACAGCACACTGCCGAGCAGGCCGCGCGTGTAGTGATGGGCCGGTGCCTCCACCAGGTCGGCGGTCACGCCCGTCTCCACGATCTGCCCGCCGTACATCACCACCACCCGGTCGGTGACGTCCGCGATCAGCGCCAGGTCGTGCGAGACGAGGATCAGCGCGAAGCCCAGTTCCCCGCGCAGCCGCAGCAGCAGCTCTATGACCTGGGCCTGCACGGTGACGTCGAGGGCGGTCGTCGGCTCGTCGGCGACGATCAGCTTCGGGTCGCGGGACAGGGCCATGGCGATCAGGACGCGCTGGCGCTGCCCGCCGGACAGCTCGTGCGGGTAGCTGCGCAGGGTGCGTTCGGGGTCGAGGCCGACCATCGTCAGCAACTCGGCCGGACCGCGCCGCCCGCCGCGCCGGACGACCTGCTTGAGCTGGGCGCGGATCGTCATCGCCGGGTTCAGCGACGACAGCGCGTCCTGGTAGATCATCGCCATCTCGTGGCCCAGGAGCCTGCGGCGTACGCGCATCGGCTCGGCGATCAGATCCCGCTGCTGGAAGCGCACCTGTCCGCTGACGCGCGCTCCCTTCGGCTGGAGGCCCATGACCGCCAGCGCGGTCAGCGACTTGCCGCAGCCCGACTCGCCGACCAGGCCCAGCACCTCACCGGGATGCACCTCGAAGCTGATGCCGTCCACGATGTCCACGCCGCCGTGCCGCTGGTCGAAGCCGATGGCTGTCTCTTATACACATCT
>KL569208.1:54613-55390 GCA_000715635.1 Streptomyces violaceus
GCCCGGGCCCGCAGCCGCCGGGCCGCCTCCGTCAGGCCGGGCAGCCGCACCACCTCCCCGCTGCCGGGCTCCGGCGCCTGGAGCCGGTCGTCGCCGGGCGCTTCCACCTCCCGCGCCGACGGTGCCGCCCAGGCGTCGGACACGCCCTCGGACAGGATGTTCAGCGACAGCACCGTGACCAGCATCAGCAGCCCGGGGAACACGGTCGCCCACCAGCCCCCGGTCAGCACCATGTTCTTGCCGTCCGCGATGACACTGCCCCAGGACGGGTCGGGCGGCCGGACACCGGCCCCGATGAAGGACAGCGACGCCTCGAAGACCACCGCCTCGGCGACCTGGACCGTACAGAACACCAGCACGGGCGCGGCACAGTTGATCGCGACGTGCTTCAGCACGATGTGCGCGGTCCGGGCGCCGATCACCCGTTCCGCCGTCACATAGTCCTCGCCGTACTGGTCGAGGACGTTCGCCCGGACGACCCGTGCCACCGGCGGGGTGAACAGGAACGCGATCGCGCAGATCAGCACCGTGATGCCACCGCCGAACACCGCCACCAGCACTGCGGCCAGGGCGATGCCCGGGAACGCCATCACGACGTCCAGACAGCGCATCAGCGTCTCGTCGACCGCCTTGCGCGAGGTGGCGGCGACGGCCCCGAGCAGCGCGCCGACCACCAGCGCCAGACCGGTGGCGCCGAGCCCGATCGCGAGCGACCAGCGCGCCCCGTACATCAGCCGGCTGAGGATGTCCCGGCCGAGGCTGTCCTGGCCCATCCAG
>KL569208.1:55574-58053 GCA_000715635.1 Streptomyces violaceus
GCCGCACGCCGGGCCGGGACAGCGCCTCGGCGAGGCTCTTGCGAGACATCATGCGGGTCATCACGTGGTCGCATCCCTCAGTCGCGGGTTGACCAGCAGGTAGAGGACGTCGATGACGAGGTTCACGACGACGAACCCGGCCGCCGTGGTCAGGACGACGCCCTGGACGACGGCCGGATCGCCGTTCTTCACGGCGTCGATCATCAGCTTGCCCATGCCGGGCAGCGAGAAGATCGTCTCGATGACGACCGCGCCGCCGAGGAGATAGCCGACGCGCAGGCCGAGCACGGTGAGGGGGTTGATCAGGGCGTTCCGAAGGACGTTCCGCCCGACCACCACCCGCGGCGGCAGCCCGCTCCCGATCGCCGTCCGTACGTAGTCCTTGTCCAGTTCCTCCACCACGGCCGTCCGCACGATCCGGGTCAGCTGCGCCGCCACCGGCAGGGAGAGCGCGAGGGCGGGGAGCGTCATGGTCTTCAGCCAGCCGGTGAAGGAGTCGGCCGGGTTGATGTAGCCGCCGGTCGGGAACCAGCCCAGGTCGACCGCCAGGTACTGGATCATCAGCAGTGCCAGCCAGAAGCCGGGCGCGGCGACGCCGGTCAGCGACACCACCCGGATGATCTGGTCGGGCAACCGGTCCCGGTAGATCGCCGCGGTCACCCCGCCCACCAGGGACAGGACGACCGCGATGCCCAGCCCCAGGAAGGTGAGCTGGAGGGTGAGCGGCAGTGCGGTGGTGACCTGGTCGATCACCGGCGCCCGGGTCAGCGCGCTGGTGCCCATGTCGCCGTGCAGCACGTCGGCGACGAAATCGACGTAGCGCACGGGCAGCGGATCGAGCAGGCCGTGTTCCTCCCGGAAGTCGTGCAGCTGCTGGGGTGTCGGGTTGGCGCCCTGGAAGAACGCGGACGCCGGGTCGACGTCCGAGAACCGCATCACCAGGAACACGAACAGCACGATGCCGAGCATCAGCGGCACGAGCAGGGCGATACGGCGGAGCAGAATCCGTACGACGGCGATCACGTGGCGAAGGCCCTCCTGTCCGTCAGGCCCACTTGGCCTGGAGGAGGTTGATGCCGGGGTACGGCTGTGGCCTTATCCCGCTGAGCCGCTTGGGGTTCCAGGCCGTCATCAGCTCGTTGTGGACGACCGGGTAGAGCACGGCCTGTTCGGCGACGACGTCGATGTAGTCCTGGACCATCGTCTTCTTCTTCCCGGCGTCCGGCTCCCGGGTGGCCCGGTCCATGTCCCTGAAGAGCGCCTTGGCGACGGAGTCGCCGGCCCAGCGCGTGTACTGCATCCACAGGTTCTCGGGCCCGTAGTTGTAGTGCATGATCAGATCGGCGTCGAGCCCGAACTGGTTGGGGTTGGAGGCGGCGGCGACCACTTGGTAGTCCTGCTTCTGGTCCATCTTGGTGAAGACGGCCGTGGTCTCCTGCGGCGACAGGGTCGTGCGGACCCCGATCGCGTCCCAGGAGGACTTGATGGTCGGCAGGCAGTCCACGATCCAGCTGACGTTCACCGCGAGGATCTCGATGCTCAGCCCCTTGACCCCGGCGGCCTTGAGCAGCGCCTTCGCCTTGTCCGGGTCGTACGCGTAGACGGTCTTGGCCCGGCGATAGGACGGGTTGCTCTCGTCGAGGAAGGAGCTCGCCGGCTTCCCGCGCCCCTTGAGCGCGACCTCCACCATCTTGCCGGTGTCGATGGCGTAGTGCAGGGCCTGGCGCACGCGCACGTCGTCGAAGGGCTTGTGCTTCGTGTTGAACATCAGGAACAGGTTGTTCATCCCGGCCCCGCCGGCGACGGTCAGACCGCCGCTCTCCAACTGCCCGATGTTGGCGTACGGGATGTTGTCCGCGATCTGGGCCCCCGCGCTCGACCCCGAGATCTTCGCGACACGGGGCGCGGCGTCCACGATCGTCAGCCAGTTCATCTTCCGGAAGGCGGGCTTGCGCGGCCCGTTGTAGTCGGCGAACGCCTCGAAGGTGGTGTTCGACTTGGGGTGGTGCGCGGTCTGCCGGTACGGCCCCGACCCGACGGCCAGTCCCTTGATGGCCTCGTCCCAGCCGCCCGGCTTGGAGAACACGTGCTTCGGCATGATCTTGGCGAGCGTCAGCCGTGCGAGCCCGTCCGGGAACGGGAACTTGAGCACGAGCTCCACGTTCCGCGCGTCGATCTTCCGGACCTCCTTCAGCCAGCTCGCGAAGAAGCCCTTGGCGAGGGTCTGGGTGTCCGGGTCGAGGATCCGCTCGAAGACGAACACCACGTCGTCGGCGGTCACGGGCTTCCCGTCGTGGAACTTCGCACCGGCCCGCAGCGCGAACTTCCAGGACGTGCTGTCCGGGTCCTTGGGCACCTCGGTCGCCAGGGCCGCGTACGGCTCTCGGGAGATCGGATCGGTGTCCAGCAGACCCTCGTAGATGTGGTTGTTGGCGGCCATGCAGAACGCGGACGCCGTCTGGGTCGGGTCCCAGCTGCC
>KL569208.1:58229-60433 GCA_000715635.1 Streptomyces violaceus
TCCCAGCTGCCGTCGTTGCCGTAGCCGATCACCGCGGTGAGCGTCGGGTTCTCGCCGTCGCCCCCGCCGGTCTCGTTGGTGGACTCCGGCCCGGACGAACAGGCCGACAGCGACGCGGAGACGGCGGCGGCAGCGCCCAGCGCGCCGGTGTACTTCAGGAACGTCCGGCGGTGCGGCGCCGGTACGTCGTGGGTCACGTCGCGCACGGGTCCTCCAGAGGGAGAGGTCTGGAAAAGGTGTGAAGGAGGGAGGGAGATACGACGTCCTACGTCCGGGCGGTCAGCGCGACGATAGGAGGGGGCGTGGGGGCGGTCAAGGGGTCGCACACGAATGGCGTATCTGCCAGAGGTCGCACCAATGGCACTGTGATATGGCGTGAGTTGACGGCCTATCAGGGCGGGCCCGGCACTGGGTACCGCCAGAGGTGGGACGTGGGACGTCCGGGGCGCGTACGATGCGGCGCATGTCCGAGGAGCCCAGGACCAGCCGGATACAGCGCCAGGTCGTCCAGCTCATCCTCGACCGCAGACTCACCGCCGGCGCGCCGCTGCCCACCGAGGCCGAGCTGATGGAGACCCTCGGTGTCAGCCGCAACTCCGTCCGCGAGGCCCTCAAGGCCCTCCAGGCCCTCGACATCGTCGAGATCAGACACGGCTTCGGCACCTATGTCGGCAAGGCCTCCCTCACCCCGCTCGTCGACGGCCTGACCTTCCGCACCCTGGCCCGGCACGACGACGACACCGGCGCCCTCGCCGAGATCCTTCAGGTTCGCGAGGTGCTGGAGGAGGGCCTGATCCGCAGGGTCGCCGCGACACTCACCGAGGCGGAACTGGACAACCTGGAGGGCGTGGTGACCCGCATGGAGTCCGCGGGCGGCACGGGCCGCATGGGCAGCACCTTCCCCGACCTCGACCGAGAATTCCACGAGGCCCTGTACGCCTCCCTCGGCAACGCCCTCGTCCCCCAGCTCCTCGGCGCCTTCTGGACCGTCTTCCGGCGGGTCTCCGGCGCCCGCGGCTGGACCGACGACCCCACCCCCGAGATCACGGTCCGCCGCCACCGCGACATCGTCACCGCCCTGCGCGCCCGCGACGTGGAGGGCGCGCAGCGGGCGATGGCGGTCCACTTCCGGGGGATCGAGGCCCGGGCGGCCGAGGAGTCGCGGGGGGTGGGGTGATTCCGCTCCGGGGTGATTCGGCTCCCTGTCGAGCGGGCGCGGAGCATGATGAGGGGCGTGACTGAGCTGTGGAACGAGAGTGACGCCGGCGTCCTGAGGCTGCCTTCCGGACGGTTGGTACGCGGGCGAGGCCTCCGCCGCCCCCTGGACCCCGGCGCGCCCGTACCCACCCACGGCGTCTACCTGCTCGGAAAGCAGCCGCCCGAGGTGCCCTGGGAGTCGGGCTGGATCCGCTGGCCCGACTTCCGCCTCCCGTCGGACCGGGCAGCCGCCCGCGCGGTGCTGGCCGACGCCTGGGAACGGGCCGCCGGGGAGCGCGTGGAGATCGCCTGCGGGGGTGGCAGGGGTCGGACGGGGACGGCGCTGGCCTGTCTGGCCGTGCTGGACGGCGTACCCGGCGAGGAGGCTGTGGCGTACGTCCGCAGGCACTACGACCGGCATGCGGTGGAAACGCCCTGGCAGTCGCGGTACGTACGCCGGTTCGGCGAGGGACGGGCCTGACGACCCTGATGAGCCTCTCCTTCGGCGCGGCACCTCATACCTTGGTCGCGCCGCCGTAGACCGACGGCCGACAGCGGACCCGGCACCCGCGTCGGCACAGTGAACGGCATGGAAGAGACCAAGGGGATCAAGCAGACGAACGGGATCAGCCGGGCGCGGTTCCTGGCCGGGGCGGCGGCGGTGGGGGTCGCCGGAGCGGTGGGCCCGGCGGGGCAGGCCCTGGCGACGGAAGCCGGGCACGGCCGGGGGCTGCGCCGGCAAGGCGTCGTCTACACCGTCGGGGCGGGGGAGACACCGGGCACCGCGTGGAGTGCGCGCCGGATGCGGGCGGATGTCCGGGCCATCCGTGACGACCTGCACGCCGACACCATCGACGTCACGGGGGACGGCGTCGAACGGCTCACCGCCACCGCCGCCGAGGCCGCCGAACGGGGGCTGCACGTCTGGCTGCAGCCGACCCTCGGGGACGCCCCGCAGCGGGACATCCTGGAGCACCTGGCCGAGACCGGCCGGTTCGCGGAGCGGC
>KL569208.1:60675-61913 GCA_000715635.1 Streptomyces violaceus
CGGGCGAGACGGCCCTGGACCGCATCAGGCACCTCCAGAACGGCACGGTCGACTGGCCGCGTACGCTGCGCCGCCTCGCCGAGTTCACGGCGAAGGCCGCCAAGGTCGGCCGCTCCGTCTTCAAGGGCAACCTCAGCTACGCCGCCGCCCAGAGCATCGACGACCCGGACTGGAGCCTCTTCGACATCGTCGGCATCGACTACTACTCGTACTTCGAGAAGCGGTCCGACTACGTCCGGGAGCTGAAGCAGTACCTGCGCTGGGGCAAGCCGCTCGCCATCACCGAGTTCGGCACGTGCGCGTACGTCGGTGCCCCCGAGGCGGGCGGCATGGGCTGGGACGTCGTCGACTACGACAAGGAGCCGCCGGAGATCAAGGGGGACCTGGTCCGCAGCGAGCGCGTCCAGGCGGACTACGTGGGCGAGCTGTTGGACGTCTTCGCGTCGATGGGCCTGTACGGGGCGATGACCTTCGAGTTCATCAGCGCGGACGCCCCGCACCGTCCGGACGAGCCCCGTCTCGACCTCGACATGGCGGCGTACGCCATCACCAAGGCGATCAAGGACCGTCCGGACGACCCCGCCTCCGGCTGGCACTGGGAGCCGAAGGAGGCATTCCACGCGGTGGCCCGCCGTTACGCCCGACGGGCGCGGCCCGGGGCGCGGAGGGACCATGGCTGAGGAGGTGCGCCTATGGAATGGACCCTTGAGGTGGTCGTCGTACCGGTCACCGACCTGGACCGGGCCAAGGCCTTCTACGTGGACCGGTGCGGTTTCCGCGCCGAGATCGACGCCTCGTTCTTCGAGGGCGTGGGCCGCTTCGTCCAGCTCACCGCACCCGGCTCCCGCTGCTCCATCGTGCTGGAGTCCGGCATGCCGGACCCACCGGGGCAGCCTCGCATGGCCCCGGGGGCGCTGCGGGGCCTCCAGCTCTGTGTCACGGACATCGAGAAGGCCAGGGCGGAGCTGGTGGGACGCGGGGTGAAGGTATCGCCGGTCCTGCACGTGAGCGCGTCCGGCTGGGCGGAGGGCCGGGGCGAGGAGAGCTGGAACTCCTTCCTCTTCTTCCAGGACCCCGACGGCAACGGCTGGGCCATCCAGGAGGCCCCGGCGCCTCTCGCGCAGCGTTGAACTAGGCGCAGTAGGTGTCCCGGTCCGGGCGCTCGCCCGTCCCCAGGAAGCGGGAGACGGTCCGGTCGCCGCAGGCGTTGCCGTTGGCGAGGTAGGCGTCGTGGCCGG
>KL569208.1:62127-65786 GCA_000715635.1 Streptomyces violaceus
GATGTGTATAAGAGACAGGGGCCTGGCGCAGCTTCCGGGCTCCCGCGAGCGGGGTGGCGACATCGCGCTCGTTCTGCACGAGCAGGATGTTGGAGGGCCCGCGGTCGGTGACGCGTACGGCCGGTTCCTTCGGCTCGTACGGCCAGGCCGCACACACCATCGGCCCGCGCGGCATGCCCGCGGTCAGCGGGTACTTGGCCCGGCTGTCGTAGACGCCCTTCTGGTACGCGGCGGCGGACTCGGGCCAGTCGACGTCATTGCAGATCGTGCCGACGCCGACCGCGGCGACGTTCTGGAGCACCGACTCGGGCGGGGCCTCGGGCACGGGTGGCACCGTGCCCTTGCGGGCGGCCAGGATGGTCTTGGCCAGGGCTGGGTAGTCGTCGGGATCGTAGAGGCTGGACAGCATGGTCTGGCGCAGGACATTGCCGTCCAGCCGGTCCAGGTCGGCGCCGGGCCAGGGGAGGGGATGGCGGTCCAGCCGGGCGGCGAGGCGCAGGAAGCCGGAACGCACCTCGGCGGGCGTAGCGGCGACCCGATGCGGGTTGCCGGGCCTGGAAGCCCACTTGGCGAACTCCGGGAAGTTGTCCTCGACGCCGACCTCGAACGCGGCGAGCCAGTTGCGGGTCACCCGGGTGGGGTCGGGGTTGTTGTTGCTGTCCAGCACGATGCGGTCGGTACGGTGCGGGAACAGTTGGCTGTACACGGCGCCTACGTACGTGCCGTACGAGACGCCCCAGGCGGACAGCTTGGTCTCGCCGAGGGCGGCCCGGACGCGGTCGAGGTCGCGGGCCTCGTTGGCGGTGCTGATGTGCCGGATGAGCTCTCCGCCCTTGCGGGCGCAGGCCTCCGCCGTACGCCGGGCGGTGGCCATGTTCTCGGCGACGGATCCGTCCGGGGCCGGCCAGGGAAGGCGCTTCGTCATGCCGAGGTCGGCGGGGTCGAGCTTGCAGTCGACGGCGGTGGAAGGCGCCATGCCGCGAGGCGCGAACCCGACGAGATCGTAGGCGTCCCGCACACTCTGCGGCAGCTTCTGCCCCTTGCCGGAGGGGTCGGCGAGACTGTCCCCACCGGGGCCACCCGGGATGAGCAACAGCGCGCCTCGGTGGGCTGAGGGCTTCTCACCGGGGATACGGGAGACGGCGATCTGGATCTTCTTGCCGTCGGGGTCGGAGTAGTCCATGGGGACATCGAGAGTGGCGCACTGCTGACGGGGGTCGAGGCCGGGGCCCTCGCATGTGGCCCACTTGAGGGGGTCGGCGGGGGTGGCGGAGGCGCCGCCAGGCCCGGCCAGGCCGAGCACGACACCGACGGCGGCGGCCAACGCCGCGTACTTCGTGATCTGCTTCATGTCCAGCAGCCTGGCGGCCCTGGACACACAGTCACATCCGGGTAACTCCCCGATTTTCCAGGGGGATTACCCCCAGGGGGGTGCTTACGGACTCTTGCCGGGCCGGCGCACCATGAAGATGTCGACCGGGTCCTGGGTTTCCACCGTGAAGCCGTGGCGTTCGTAGAGGCGACGGGCCGGGCTGCCCTGGAGGACGTTCAGGCGTACGAGTTCGGCGTCGGCGTCGGTTCGGGCCAACAGGGTGCGGAGGACCGCCGAACCCAGGCCTCGGCCCTGGACGTCCGGGCCGAGGTAGAAGTGCTCCAGCCAGTGGCCGTTCTCGGAGGGGCGCAGCGCGACGCTGCCTACGAGCGTGCCGTCGGCCTCGATGACCGACGTGTGCTCCGGGCAGAAGGCATCCCGTAGACGCTGCTTGACCCGGTACTCGTCGTAGCGGCCCAGCCGTTCCAGGTCGGGGCGCATGACCACGGCCCGTATCTCCACGATCGGCTCGAGGTCTGCCGGCTCGGCCGGGCGCATGGCCCATCGTGCGTCCACGGCCGGATTATGTCAGCGGCCGGTGTGTCGTATGAACTCCGCCCAGGCGGCGGCCCCGACGAGGACGACCGGGCTGTCGGCCAGCTTGCTGTCGCGGACGGGGACAGCGCCGGAGACTCCGTCGGCGACCTCGACGCAGCTGCCGCCCTCGCCGTTGCTGTAGCTGCTCTTTCGCCAGCAGGCGTTGCTCAGGTCGTCCTCGTGCATCGTCTGTAGTCCTCAGCCGCGGATTCGATCAGGGCCAGGGACGCCTCTGGAGACAGTGCGGCGACCCTGAGCAGATCGTAAGCGCGCTGTGCGTTCTTCACCACGCTCGGGTCATCGACCAACGTCCCCGAAAACGACGTCTCTGTATAGGCGACGGGCGGCGCGTCATCGAATCGCATGAGCGTCAGCATCCCGCCCATGGAGGGGTGGGCGCCTGCCGAGTACGGCAGCACCGTCACCATCACTTGGCGCTCCTGCATCAGGCGGGCGATGTGGTCCAGTTGGGCAGCCATTGCCTGGCGACCGCCGACCGGCATCCGCAGCACGTTCTCGTGCAGGATCACCCAATACTCGGGCCTTGTAGCGTCCGCGAGGATCTGTGCCCTTTCCAGACGGGCCGTGACCTTCTCCTCGATGTAGTCGTCTGTGACGAACGGGTTCGCCGCCACGGTGACTGCCCTGGCGTACCCGGCCGTCTGTAGAAGCCCCGGCACAAGCGTCGGCGCGAACTCGCAGATCTGCGTCGCCTGCCGCTCCAGCTCCACAACCCTCGCGAAATAATCCGCATACCGCTTATCGTCAATCAGCTTCCTGCACAGCCGCTCGAAAATACCGTCGGTTTGCAGTACCCCGTCGATCCGCTGCGCCACATCCAACTGCGGCTTGCGAATGGCCTGTTCGAACTGGCCGATGTATCCGCCGGAGACAAAAACCCGCGACCCCAGCTCCACCTGGGTGATCCCCGCGTCCTCCCTCCGCCGCTTGAGCTCCGTGCCGAAGAACTCCCATGCCGCCTGCCGAGAACCGTTGGCCATTGCCGAACCCCTTTGTGCTGCCCCGCAGTTGTAGGGCACAGACCCCTCCCGAGTGTAGGCGCGGAGCGTCACCGTAGGGATGCGAAGAGTGAAACTGCAAAAGGAAGGGGAGCACGGTGGAGGCACGACACTCGGCGCACTGCGTCGAAGAAGCGGAGGACGCGGTGAAAGAATTGCGGGCAGAACTCGCCAAGGCGGGAATTACCCTGCCGTCACTGGGCCTGGACCCGGTGAGTCTTGCGCGGGAAGCACCCTGTCCGCTCGTGGAATTGGGCCGGTGTTCCGTGGAGACCGCCCGGCGGCTCGCGGCGGTGCTGCGATGAAGCCCCCGGTCGGCGCGTATGTCGTGGACACCCGTAGCGGACGCATCGGCATCGTCATGGGGCATGAGGGGCCCTACGTGCAGCTGCGGCCGTACGGGGGCGGGAAGGAATGGGACGTGGACCCCGGTGCCGTCCGGCACGCCACCCCGGCCGAGCGGCTCAGCGCGGCGACGGCGTACGCCAACGCCCGCAGCAGGGGTGAGGTCCCTTGACCCGGGCGACCCGGTGACCCTGCGAGAATGACGTCATGAGTCTGTTCCGCGACGACGGCATCGTGCTGCGCACCCAGAAGCTGGGTGAGGCGGACCGGATCATCACGCTGCTCACACGCGGTCACGGACGAGTACGGGCCGTGGCCCGGGGCGTGCGCCGGACGAAGTCGAAGTTCGGTGCGCGCCTCGAACCCTTCTCGCACGTCGACGTGCA
>KL569208.1:65982-68005 GCA_000715635.1 Streptomyces violaceus
AAGTCGAAGTTCGGTGCGCGCCTCGAACCCTTCTCGCACGTCGACGTGCAGTTCTTCGCGAAGGGGAGCGAGCTCGTCGGGCGGGGACTGCCGCTGTGCACGCAGAGTGAGACCATCGCGCCGTACGGCGGCGGGATCGTCAGCGACTACGCGCGGTACACCGCCGGGACCGTCATGCTGGAGACCGCCGAGCGGTTCACCGATCACGAGGGGGAGCCGGCCGTGCAGCAGTATCTGCTGCTCGTCGGCGGGCTGCGGACCCTCGCCCGGGGAGAGCACGCCCCGCATCTCGTGCTCGACGCCTTCCTGCTGCGCTCTCTCGCCGTCAACGGGTACGCCCCGAGCTTCACGGACTGCGCGAAATGCGGGATGCCCGGGCCCAACCGGTTCTTCTCGGTCGCCTCGGGCGGTTCCGTCTGCGTGGACTGCCGGGTGCCCGGCAGCGTCGTACCCTCGCCCCAGGCCCTCGAACTCCTCGGCGCGCTGCTTACGGGAGACTGGGAGACCGCGGACGCGTGCGAGGCGCGGTACGTCCGCGAGGGCAGCGGGCTGGTGTCCGCGTATCTGCACTGGCACATGGAGCGCGGGCTGCGTTCCCTGCGGTACGTGGAGAAGTAGGCGCGCCCGTACAGACGTATTGCAAGCAAGCACGAGGAGCGAGAGACACATGGCCGTACGCGGGATCCTGGGGCGCCAGCGCCGGGAGTACAGGACGCCGGAGCCGCACCCGTCCGGCGCACGGCCGCCGAAGCTCGGAGAGCTCGTACCGAAGCATGTGGCGATCGTCATGGACGGCAACGGACGATGGGCCAAGGACCGGGGGCTGCCGCGCACCGAGGGCCACAAGGTCGGCGCCGAGCGAGTGCTGGACGTCCTTCAGGGTGCCATCGAGATGGGCGTCGGCGCGATCTCCCTGTACGCCTTCTCCACCGAGAACTGGAAGCGGTCGCCTGACGAGGTGCGCTTCCTGATGAACTTCAACCGGGACTTCATCCGCAAGACCCGCGACCAGCTCGACGAGCTGGGCATCCGGGTGCGCTGGGTGGGCCGGATGCCGAAGCTGTGGCGTTCCGTGGCCAAGGAGCTGCAGATCGCCCAGGAGCAGACCAAGAACAACGACCGGCTGACCCTGTACTTCTGCATGAACTACGGCGGACGGGCCGAGATCGCCGACGCCGCGCAGGCGCTGGCCGAGGACGTGAAGAGCGGGAAGCTCGACCCGTCCAAGGTCAACGAGAAGACCTTCTCGAAGTACATGTACTACCCGGACATGCCGGACGTGGACCTGTTCCTGCGCCCGAGCGGTGAGCAGCGCACCTCCAACTACCTGATCTGGCAGAGCGCCTACGCCGAGATGGTCTTCCAGGACGTGCTGTGGCCGGACTTCGACCGGCGCGACCTGTGGCGGGCGTGCCTGGAGTTCGCCTCCCGCGACCGGCGGTTCGGCGGGGCCATCCCGAACGAGGAGCTGCTGGCCATGGAGGGCAAGCAGGAGTAGGTCCCACCGGCCTCCCTGGGCCCGGCAGCCCCTCCGGTGGCAGCCGGGCCTCACCGGAGCTGTGCTGGTGGCATGGGCCGCGTGGGCGCGACCAGCCACGACGCACCCTCACTCGACAGCCGCGCGCCCCCCCACGGCGCCCAACGGCTCAACCGCCGGAGGCCGCCGCACACTCCGCACAGGTCCCAAAAATCTCCACCGTATGAGCCACGTTCACATACCCATGCTCCGCGGCCACGGCCTCCGCCCACTTCTCCACGGCCGGGCCCTCGACCTCGACGGCCTTGCCACACGTGCGGCACACGAGGTGATGGTGATGGTCGTCGGTGGAGCAACGCCGGTACACGGACTCACCGTCCGCGGTGCGCAGGACATCGACCTCACCGGCGTCGGCGAGGGACTGCAGCGTGCGGTAGACCGTGGTGAGCCCGACCGAGTCGCCCTTGTGCTTGAGCATGTCGTGCAGGTCCTGCGCACTTCGGAACTCGTCGACCTCTTCGAGGGCCGCCGACACGGCGGGCCGCT
>KL569208.1:68242-73332 GCA_000715635.1 Streptomyces violaceus
CCGCTGCCGGGTGGCGCGGCCCTTCACGGACGGTCCAGCGGTCGTCACCGTTGCCTCCTCACGTCTGCCTTGCCCGGGTCATTGTGCCAGCCCGGGGTGGGGGCGGTCAGACGCCGACTTCGTCGGCCGCTCCCCGAGTACCCGGAATCGCGCACTCGCCGGGGTCATGGGCGGATTGCGCGGAAGCACGGGCGCGGGCGCGGCGCCGGGTCAGCGGAGCCGCGAGTGCCGTCAGCACGATGAACGCGCCGATGGTCAGCAACACGATCGTCGCACCGGGCGGGACGTCCTGGTAGTACGAGGTGACCGTGCCGCCGATCGTCACGCTCACGCCGATGGCGACGGCGATCACGAACGTGGCCGCGAAGCTGCGGCTGATCTGCTGGGCCGCCGCGACGGGCACCACCATCAGCGCGCTGACCAGCAGCAGGCCGACCACGCGCATCGCCACCGTCACCGTGACGGCCGCGGTGATCGCCGTCAGCAGGTTCAGGGCGCGCACCGGCAGGCCCGTCACCCGGGCGAACTCCTCGTCCTGGCTGACCGCGAACAGCTGCCGGCGCAGGCCGAGCGTGACCAGGACGACGAAGGCGGCCAGCACGCAGATCGCCGTGACGTCCGACTCGGACACCGTCGACAGGGAGCCGAACAGGTACGACGTCAGGTTGGCGTTGGAGCCCGTCGGCGCGAGGTTGATGAACATCACACCGCCGGCCATGCCGCCGTAGAACAGCATCGCGAGGGCGATGTCGCCGCGGGTCTTGCCGTACCAGCGGATCAGCTCCATGAGGACCGCGCCGAGGACGGAGACGAGGGTCGCCATCCACACCGGGGACCAGGTCAGCAGGAAGCCGAGGCCGACGCCGGTCATCGCCACGTGGCCGATGCCGTCGCCCATCAGGGCCTGGCGGCGCTGGACCAGGTAGATGCCCACAGCGGGGGCCGTGATGCCGACCAGGACGGCGGCGAGCAGCGCCCGCTGCATGAAGGCGTAGTCGAGGATCTCCATCAGCTCAGCAGTCCCGTGCGGATCGGTTCGTGGCCCGCGGGTGCGTGCGGGTGTACGTGGTCGTGGCCGGGCAGGGCGTGCTGCCCGACCGCCTTGGGGGGCGGGCCGTCGTGCACGACGCAGCCGTCACGCAGGACGACCGCCCGGTCGATGAGGGGCTCCAGGGGGCCCAGTTCGTGCAGCACGAGCAGCACGGTCGTGCCCTGGGAGACCTGCTCGCGCAGCGTGTGCGCGAGAACCTCCTGGCTGGCCAGGTCGACACCGGCCATCGGCTCGTCCATGATCAGCAGTTCCGGCTCGGAGGCGAGCGCGCGGGCTATCAGGACGCGCTGGTGCTGGCCGCCCGAGAGGGCGTTGACCGAGTCCTTGGCCCGGTCCGCCATGCCGACGAGCTCCAGGGCCGCGCGCACGGCCGCGTGGTCCGCCTTGCGCAGCACGCCGAAGCGGGCCCGGGACAGGCGGCCCGAGGAGACCACCTCGGTCACCGTGGCGGGCACCCCGCCCGCGGCCGTGGTGCGCTGCGGGACGTAGCCCACGCGGTGCCAGTCGCGGAACCGCCTGCGGTCCGTGCCGAACAGCTCGATCTCGCCGGCGCCCGTCTGCACCTGGCCGATGATGCTGCGCACGGCCGTGGACTTGCCGGAGCCGTTCGCGCCGAGCAGCGCGACGACCTCACCGTGGTGCACGGTGAGGTCGATGCCGCGCAGGACGGGGCGCGAGCCCAGGTCCGCGCGGACGCCGCGCAGGGATACGACGGGCTCGTTCATGCCGTCCTCCGATGGGTCCATCACTTGGCTCCCAGGGCCGCCTGAAGGGCCTTGAGGTTGGCTTCCATGACCTGGAAATAGTCGTCGCCGCGGGACTTGTCGGTGATGCCCTCGAGCGGGTCGAGGACGTCCGTCTTGAGCTTCGCGTCCTTGGCGAGGGTCTTCGCGGTCTTGTCGGAGACCAGTGTCTCGTAGAAGACGGTGGTGACGCCGTCGGCCTTGGCCTCCTGCTGGAGCTCCTTGACCCGGGCGCCGCTGGGCTCGCTCTCGGGGTCGAGGCCGGAGATGGCCTCCTGGGTGAGGCCGTAGCGCTCGGCGAGGTAGCCGAAGGCGGCGTGGTTGGTGAAGAAGACCTTGGTCTTGGTGTCCTTCAGGCCGTTCTCGAACTCGCCGTTGAGGCCGTTCAGCTTCTTGACCAGGGCCGCGGTGTTCTTCTTGTAGTCGGCGGCGTGGTCCGGGTCGGCCTTCTCGAAGGCCCTGCCCACGCCCTCGGCGACCTCGGCGTACTTCACCGGGTCCAGCCAGATGTGCGGGTCGCGGGCGTGCTCCTCCTCCTCGGAGGCGCCTTCGGAGTGGCCTTCCTCACCCTCGTGGCCGTGCCCGGCGCCGCCGTGGTCCTCGAGGTGGGTCAGCGAGGCCGCGTCGATCTTCGTCTTGATGCCGGTCTGCGAGACGGCCTCGTCGACGGCGGGCTGGAGCCCCTTGAGGAAGAGCGCCGCGTCGGCCTCCTCGAGCTGGGCGCGCTGCTGGGTGCTGATCTCCAGGTCGTGCGGTTCCTGGCCGGGCTCGGTCAGACTGGTGACGTTCGCGTGGTCGCCGCCTATCTGCTCGGCGAGGAACGCCATCGGGTAGAACGACGCGACGACGTCGAACTTCTCCGTGTTGCCCGTCGCCGCGCTGTCGCTGGAGCAGGCGGTCAGGGAGCCGAGGCCGAGAGAGGCGGCCGCGGCGGCGGGTATGAGGCGTCGTCGTACGTTCATGACACTCATTTTCAACAAATATGGAAACCGTTGTCAACAAACGTCCTGAACGGGGCCCGGAAACAGGGCCCACGGCCCTCTGGCGGTCGCTGAGGGGGGAGCGATTTGATTGGAGGGGCGTCCCCGCCGGTAACCTGAATCATTCGCTGGAAGCAACTCGCTTCGTCGCCCGTCGTCGTAATGAAGAGAGCACCGTGGCCGCCGACAAGATCGACACCATCGTCAGCCTGAGCAAGCGCCGTGGCTTCGTATTCCCCTGTAGTGAGATCTACGGCGGTCAGCGCGCCGCCTGGGACTACGGCCCGCTGGGTGTCGAGCTCAAGGAGAACCTCAAGCGCCAGTGGTGGCGCTACATGGTGACGTCGCGCGAGGACGTGGTCGGTATCGACTCGTCCGTCATCCTGGCCCCCGAGGTCTGGGTCGCCTCCGGCCACGTCGCCACGTTCACGGACCCCCTCACCGAGTGCACCTCCTGCCACAAGCGGTTCCGCGCGGACCACCTGGAGGAGGCCTACGAGGAGAAGAAGGGTCGCGCCCCGGAGAACGGGCTCGCGGACCTCAACTGCCCCAACTGCGGAAACAAGGGCACCTTCACCGAGCCCAAGCAGTTCTCCGGCCTGCTGTCGACCCACCTGGGCCCGACGCAGGACTCCGGCTCCGTCGCCTACCTGCGGCCCGAGACCGCGCAGGGCATCTTCACCAACTTCTCCCAGGTGCAGACCACTTCGCGCCGCAAGCCGCCGTTCGGCATCGCCCAGATGGGCAAGTCCTTCCGCAACGAGATCACGCCCGGCAACTTCATCTTCCGCACCCGCGAGTTCGAGCAGATGGAGATGGAGTTCTTCGTCAAGCCGGGTGAGGACGAGAAGTGGCAGGAGTACTGGATGGAGCAGCGCTGGAACTGGTACACCGGCCTCGGCATGAGCGAAGAGAACATGCGGTGGTTCGAGCACCCGAAGGAGAAGCTCTCCCACTACTCCAAGCGCACCGCCGACATCGAGTACCGCTTCCAGTTCGGCGGCAGTGAGTGGGGCGAGCTGGAGGGTGTCGCCAACCGCACCGACTACGACCTCGGTGCCCACTCCAAGGCCTCCGGCCAGGACCTCACCTACTTCGACCAGGAAGCCGGCGAGCGCTGGACGCCGTACGTCATCGAGCCCGCGGCCGGTGTCGGCCGGGCGATGCTCGCCTTCCTGCTCGACGCCTACCTCGAGGACGAGGCGCCCAACGCCAAGGGCAAGATGGAGAAGCGCACCGTGCTGCGCCTGGACCACCGCCTTGCCCCGGTGAAGGTCGCGGTGCTCCCGCTGTCCCGGAACCCGGAGCTCTCCCCGAAGGCCAAGGGCCTCGCCCAGGCGCTGCGCCAGAACTGGAACATCGACTTCGACGACGCCGGCGCCATCGGCCGCCGCTACCGTCGCCAGGACGAGATCGGCACGCCGTTCTGCGTGACCGTCGACTTCGACACGCTCGAGGACAACGCGGTCACCGTCCGCGAGCGTGACTCGATGAAGCAGGAGCGGGTGTCCCTCGACCAGATCGAGGGGTACCTGGCGGCCCGCCTGGTCGGCTGCTGATCGCTTCTCGCGTGCACGTCGGTGCCGGGTTCCTCTTCGGAGGGGCCCGGCACTGTCGCGTTCACGGGGGTGGAGCGAGGGCAAGTGGTCCTCCAGCGCCGCGGCCGATTGGACCTGGTTCCCGGGGTGGCGCCGCGCCAGGGTGAGCGCATGACCATCGCGTTTCTGCTGACCACCCTGGTCGTCGTCGCCACGCCCGGCACCGGCGTCGTCTACACGCTCGCCGCCGCGCTCTCCCGGGGACGCCGCGCGAGTGTCGTCGCGGCCGTCGGCTGCACCCTCGGGATCGTGCCGCATCTGCTGGCCACGGTCACCGGCGTCGCCGCCCTGCTGCACGCCAGCGCGACCGCCTTCGAGGTGCTGAAGTACGCCGGGGTCGCCTATCTCCTCTACATGGCGTGGGCGACCGTGCGGGACAAGGAGGCGCTCGTGGTGGAGGAGCGGGCGGCGCCGGTGTCGGCGCGGCGGGTGATCGTGCGGGGTGTGCTGATCAACATCCTCAACCCGAAGCTGACGATCTTCTTCTTCGCGTTCCTGCCGCAGTTCGTGAGCCCGGGGGAGCCGCACGCGGTGGTGCGGATGCTGGGGCTGGGCGGGGTGTTCATGCTGGCGACCTTCGTCGTGTTCGCCGTGTACGGGGTGCTGGCCGCGTCGGTACGCAGTCACGTCATCGGGCGGCCGCGGGTGATGGCGTGGCTGCGGCGGGGGTTCGCGGGGTCGTTCGTGGCGCTGGGGGCGAAGCTGGCGTTCACGGCCC
>KL569208.1:73533-73909 GCA_000715635.1 Streptomyces violaceus
CCGGTAGCCGGTAGCCGGCAGTCGGCGGAGGGTGACAAGTATCGAATGACAGATATTGAAATCTGTCAGCTGTCATGGCATGGTGGTTGGCATGACGATGCGAACCCGCCCCCTCGGAACCACCGGCCCCCAGGTCTCCGCCCTCGGTCTCGGCTGCATGGGCATGTCCGCCCTGTACGGCGAGGCGGACCGGGCCGAGTCCATCGCGACCCTCCACGCGGCGCTCGAAGCGGGCGTCACCCTGCTGGACACCGGCGACTTCTACGGCATGGGCCACAACGAAATGCTGATCGGAGAGGCCCTGCGCGCCGCTCCCGCCGCCCGGCGTGAACAGGCACTGGTCAGCGTGAAGTTCGGCGCCCTGCGGGACCCGGAC
>KL569208.1:74143-74727 GCA_000715635.1 Streptomyces violaceus
CCACATCGACGTCTACCGCATCGCCCGCCTCGACCCGGACGTGCCGATCGAGGAGACGGTCGGCGCGATCGCGGAGCTGGTCGAGAAGGGCCACGTGCGGCACATCGGCCTGAGCGAGGTCGGCGCCGAGACCATCCGCCGGGCCGCCGCCACCGCGCCGATCTCCGACCTCCAGATCGAGTACTCCCTCATATCGCGCGGCATCGAGGACGAGATCCTGCCGACCACGCGTGAGCTGGGCATCGGCATCACGGCGTACGGGGTGCTCTCCCGGGGTCTGATATCCGGCCACTTCACCGCGGACCGGCAGCTCGGCGCCGGCGACTTCCGGGCGATGTCGCCGCGCTTCCAGGGCGAGAACCTCCGGCACAACCTGGACCTCGTGGAGGCGCTGCGGAAGATCGCCGAGCAGAAGGGCGTCAGCGTCGCGCAGACGGCCATCGCCTGGGTGCTCTCGCGCGGTGAGGACATCGTGCCGCTGATCGGCGCCCGGAGCCGCGACCGGCTCACCGAGGCGCTGGGCGCGCTGGACGTCACGCTGGACGCGGCCGACCTGACCGCGATCGAGGAGGCCGTACCGGCCG
>KL569208.1:74901-78053 GCA_000715635.1 Streptomyces violaceus
GCCGACCTGACCGCGATCGAGGAGGCCGTACCGGCCGGAGCCGCCGCCGGTGACCGCTACCCGGCGGCCCAGATGGCGCACCTCGAGAGCTGACCCGGGCTCCGGGTACGGTCTGGGCATGGCACCGACCAGCGAGACTCTGACCGCCGAGCGCATCCTCGAGGCCACCGAGGAGGTGCTGCGGCGCCACGGCCCGGCCAAGGCCACCGTCGTGGACGTCGCCCGGGCGCTCGGTGTCAGCCACGGCAGCGTCTACCGCCACTTCCGGACCAAGGCGGCGCTGCGCGAGGCGGTCACCAAGCGCTGGCTGGACCGCACGTCAGGGGAACTGTCCGGCATCGTCGCCGGCGGCAGCGCCCCGGAGGCCCGGCTGCGGGACTGGCTCGCCGCGCTGTTCGCCGCGAAGCGCCGCAAGGCCGGTGACGATCCGGAGCTGTTCGCCACGTACATGGTCCTCACGGACGAGGCCGGTACGGCGGTGGGCGAGCACATCACCGACCTCACCACTCAGCTGGCCCGCATCATCGAGGCCGGCGTGGAGACCGGCAGCTTCACCGCCGCCGACCCGGAGGCCTCGGCCCGCGCGGTCTTCCAGGCGACGGGGCGTTTCCACGACCCCTGTTATGCGCGGGAGTGGGAGCAGCCCGGTGTGGAGGGGGAGTTCGAGGCTGTGGTGGAGCTGGTGGTGCGGGGGCTGCACGCGTAGGGCGGTGCGGGGCCGCGGGGACGCGGGGCGGCGGCGCCGTGCTTCAGGGGGCGGGCAGCAGGACCGAGGAGTCCGGTTCCAGCTGGGTGGCGAAGCCGCCGACGACGGCGAGCCGGTCCAAGTCGACGACGGCGACCCGTTTGGTGCCCAGTTGGGAGACGTACGCCAGTGGCTTGCCAGGGTGCAGCGACACGGCGGACGGGGTTCCGTCGAGCTGGAGGGAGCGGAGCGGCCGCAGATCGGTGCTGTACACCGTGAGGGTGTTGGCGACGATGTCCGTCGCCAGGAGCCGTTCGTCGTCGAGGGTGTAGACCCGCAGCGGGTCTCCGCCGATCTTCCGGCTCCGCCGTACCTTCAGGGTGCGTGCGTCCATGGCCACCAGGGAGGAACTCTTCCGGGCCCCGACGAACAGCGTCTTCTCGTCCCGGCTCAGACAGCTGCTCTCGGGCAGTTGGCCGGGAGTCGCGAGGAGCGGTGGGACGGAGGCATCGTGCGGGCGCACGAGACTCACCGTGTGGGACAACAGCCCGGTGACATAAGCGCGTTCGCCGTCACGGCTGAGGGTGAACAGATGGGTCTTCACCCCGTGCGTGGGCACCGCTCTGGTCGGTGCCTGGTCGGTGGACGGGGTGTCGAAGCCGAGCAGGATCGCCTTCTCCTCGCTCAGGGCGTACAACCGGTCGTGGCGGTCGATGCCCATGCCGTGGATCCGGTTGAACGGACGGGTGTCGATGGTCCGGGCCAGGGACCGCTCGACGAGGTCGATGACGAAGACCGCGGCGCCGCCCTCGCCGACGGTGGAGGACATGCGCACTCCGTAGTGCCCGACGTAGGCGAATCGCCGACGTGAGTCGACGACCATCTCGTGCGGGTAGTCGGGCAGTCCGACGGTCTTCAGACGCCGCCCCGAGGAGACGTCGTAAAAACTGACGGCGTGGCTGCTCTTCTCGACCACGACCAGGACGTCAGCGGCCTCAGCCGCCCGGGCGGCACCCAGGGCGGACGCGCTCACGCCGCCCGCTAACGCCCCGGCGCCCGCCGCCTTGATCACCGAACGACGTGTCACCACAGTTCCCTCACCTCGGCCTCTCGAGATCACGCTGCTGTCGGGTCCACCGTTGCCTGGTGGGCCTCCGCCAGATGCTCCTCCGCCTTCAGCCAGGGCAGGAACTGGGCACCTCTGCGCCAGCCGCAGGTGCCGCATCTGATCGTGCGCTGCACGCCGGTGCGCTCCACCCGCACCACGTGTTCGCGGCCGTGCTGGTCCCAGCGGCTGACCTTGCTCGTGTCGATCTGCGCCATGACGCCTCCCGCGTCCAGGAATCCGGCCAATCCGGTCCGCTCGCAGCAAGCAGTGTGAAGCAAGACCGGCATCAACAGGGCTTCCCCGGATGCGAGTTCTCAGGCCGTGAGATGCCTCAGACGACCATGCGCGGCAGCCTGAGGCTCAGCAGGCCCGTCAGCACCACACCGGCGAGCTGCACCAGCAGCGTCGTGACCAGGGCGTCCCGCATGCCCATCCCCGGGACCAGGGACAGGAACAGCGTGCCCAGGGTGGCCACACCGAGGGCCAGTGCCGACTGCTGAGTGGTGATCATCACGCCGCTGCCGACGCCGGCGCGGGCGGGCGGCACCTCGGAGAGGATGACCCGGTAGATGACGGGCAGTTGCAGTGCCTGGCCCGCCCCGGCGATCGCCGCGCCCGGGAGCAGTTCGACGAAGCCGAGGTGCGGCCAGAAGCGCCAGGCGGCCAGGGCCATCAGCGCCAGGCCGACGCCCTGGAGTACGGCACCGGCCGTCACCACGCGTGTGCCGTACCGGGCTACCAGCCGCGGGCCCAGCAGGGAGAAGACGAAGAAGACCACTGCCAGGGGCGCGAGCGCCAGGCCCGCGGCGACCGGGCGGAGCCCGGCGCCCTCCTGCAAGGCCACCGCGATCACGAACATGAAGCCGCTGAAGCCGATCGAGAAGGGCAGCACCAGCAGCAGTCCCCGGCGCAGTGAGGTGAGCGCGAACAGGCTCGGTGGGACCAGCGGCGTGCGGCCCTCGCGGTCGGCCCTGCGCTCCACCGCGTAGAACGCCGCCGCCACGAACGGGAACGCGGCCAGCGACAGCCACGTCCACAACGGCCAGCCCGCCGCCCGTCCTTCGGTGAGCGGGACGAGCAGGGTGAGGAGCGAGGCCGCGAGGAGGAACGTGCCGGGGACGTCGACCGGCTCCGGTCGCGGCGAGCGGGTCTCGGGGACCACCCGGACGGCCAGCACCAGGCCGGCGAGGACGACCGGCACATTGACGAGGAACACCGAGCGCCAGCCGGTACCGGCGATGTCGGCCGCGACGAGGACCCCGCCCAGGATCTGTCCGGCGATCATGGACAGCCCGGCGGTCGCGCCGTACAGGCCCATGGCCTTCGCGCGCCGGGGGCCGGTCGTGGTGGCCTGGATGG
>KL569208.1:78239-78849 GCA_000715635.1 Streptomyces violaceus
CGGCAGCATCGCGGCGGCCGACGCGCCCTGCGCGACCCGGGCCGCGACCAGCGACCAGGCGTCCGGCGCCAGTCCGCACGCCAGCGAGGTCAGCCCGAAGGCCGCCATACCGCCGAGGAACAGCCGCCGCCGGCCGAAGAGGTCACCGAGCCGGCCCCCGAGGACCAGCAGGACGGCGTAGGACACCCCGTACCCGGCGACGACGAGTTCGAGGACCGACTCGCTCGCGGCGAGGTCGGTGCCGATGGTGGGCAGGGCGACGTTGACGATGAAGAAGTCGACGAGGGGCAGGGCGGCGGCCAGCAGCACGGCGAACAGTCCGAGCCCGCCGAGCACGGGGGCCGGGGCGGCGGGCGAGCGGACGGAGCGTGAGGTGAGGGATTCCGTGGTCACGGTCATGAGCCTGCTGCCTCACACAGGCTGGTACCAGAGTGTTCTTATCCTGGTAGCCACACCACCTGGAAACAGGGTCCGGGCGGCGGCAGGCTGGAGGGTATGACGACCATGGCCGAGGAGACGGCGGTACGCGCGCCCGAGGCACCCCGTGACGGGGATGTCCGGCGGCACGAGCTGGCGGCGTTCCTGCGCAGCCTGTCTCTTATACACATCT
>KL569208.1:79052-82536 GCA_000715635.1 Streptomyces violaceus
GGGAGCGGATCGCCCCCGAGCAGGTCGGCCTGCCCCGGGGCCGCCGGCGCCGTACTCCGGGCCTGCGCCGCGAGGAGGTCGCCCAGCTCTCCGCCGTGGGTGTCACCTGGTACACGTGGCTGGAGCAGGCCCGTGACATCCAGGTCTCCGTCCAGGTACTCGACGCGCTCGCCCGCGCGCTGCTGCTCGACCCCGGTGAGCGCGCCCACCTCTTCCAGCTGGCCGGCGTCGCCGACCCGACGCCCGCGACCACGTGTCCGTCGGTCACGCCCGCGATGCGGGCGGTGCTGGAGCAGGTCGAGCCGTTCCCGGCGTGCCTGCAGAACAGCCGGTACGACATCCTCGCCTACAACCGCACGTACGGGCTGCTGTTGTGCGACCTGGACACGGTGCCGCCCGAGAACCGCAACTGCATGGTCCTGTCCTACACGCACGCCGAGTGGCAGTCGTCGATCGTGCACCTGGAGGAGACCCAGCGCCTGATGGCGGCCCGCTTCCGCGCCGCGATGGCCGGTCATCTCACCGAGCCAGCCTGGAAGATGCTGCTCAAGCGCCTGCGCACGGAGTCCCCTGAGTTCCGAACGGCCTGGGACCGTCACGAGGTCGTGTCCCACCGCACCAAACGCAAGGAGTTCCTCAACCGCCACGTCGGCCGCATCGCCGTCGATCACACGGACCTGTGGCTGACGCCGGGGGCGGGGCCGCGGATCGTGACGTACGTACCGGCGGACGAGGAGTCCCGGGAGCGGCTGGAGAGGCTGCAGGCGATCGCCTCGATGGGGCGGAGGTAGTCACCAGTGGGCACTGCCCACCAGGTAGGTGATGCCCGCTAGGACGGCCAGGATCAGTGCCGGGATCGCCAGGCCTTTCGCGATCGAGGTCAGGGTGTGCGTACCGCTCGCCGCCTTGCTCGTGTAGTGCTCCCGCCGTGCTCTCAGATCGTGCCGGGCGAACGCGCCGACGACCAGCGCCACCGCACCGGTGATCAGGCACACGATGAGCGGTGTGAGCGCTCCGTGCTCGCGGACGTTGTCCTCGACGTTGCCGTACACCCCTGCGTCGCCCCGTTCCATGACGGCCGCCACCGCCGCCTGGATGGCCAGTACGAGCGTGATGACCGCCGTGACGGCGAGGGCGAGGGCGGCACCGGCAAGGGCGGGAGCGCGTCGAGACGGGGTCTTGGGCGGCTTCTTGGGAGGGGGCGGGATGTGCGAGGGCCCGACGACCACCGGGGTCTGCTTGCCGTCCGTTCCGGGCATCGGCCTTGTGGGGTCGTTCGGGAGCGGGGGTTCGGTCTCCGTGGGGCCTCCGGGCTCTTCTGCCGGGCCCACCACCGCCTCGACGTGGATCACTGACTCGTCGGCCACACCCTTCAGCACGATGTCGCCGGACAGATGCCCCTCGGCGGCCGTGTCGACGTAAACCTCCAGACCGCTCCCGGTCGGATCGACCCGCAGCCACGACTGGTTGGCCTGGGCCACGCAGTGACGGGCCAGCGGCGGACCGAGCAGGGTCACGGACTGCTTCCGAGGGGGCGAGCCCTTCGGAACCAGGCCGAAGTCCAGGTGGTCCGGGGACGGTGCCAGGCGGATCTCACTCAGGGCGTCGGACGCCAGATCGGCGATCGGCTGGATGTCGTTCCGCGCGACCTCCTCCAAATGCTGACGCGCCCCTTCCGCCATGGGCAGCTCCCTGCGCTGCAGTCGTTTGCGCAACTCCGTCACGGCACCCTGCCGTTTAAGGAATTCGTCGCTGTTCATGGCCGCCTGCAGGGAGGGCGGCGTGGGAACGGCGACGATCTTGATGCCGCCACGCCGACTGTGTGCCAGATGCAGCTCCCCCTGCAGCTCCGCCGCCTTCTTCGGCGTCTGATGGGGGTTCTGGTCCCGGACGTGTCTGTAGACGTACTCGTACAGGTCGTCGAGCGAGACGTTCCCGTCCGCGTCGAGGTCGGCCTCGCCGGTCTCCAGGCCCTCTACCACCGCGTGCGTGAACAGCGAAGGCCGCGGAGTGGAGTTCTCGGCGAGTTTGCTGCCCTCGAAGGCGTACTCCATGGAGTCGGACGCGGTGATGACGGCCCAGCCCCGCCCACTGGCCGGCTCGTCCTTCGCGAACGACTCGAGGACGTTGATATCTCCGGAAGCGCGTACGGAGGACGAGCCCCGGGAGAAGGCGCCGCCGTAGCAGCAGTCGAGGAACAGGACGCTGCGGCCCGCCCGGGTGCCGGACATGCAGCCGCGGATGAACTGGGAGGGGACAGCCGTGGCGGCCAGCAGCGGGGGCTCGGTGTCGCTCGCGGCCAAGTACAGTTCGCCGGACTCGCTCTTGAGGCCGTGGCAGGAGAAGTGCAGCAGGAGCGTATCGGCGCGGCGGCGGCTGTTGAAGAAGCCCTGGATGCGCCTGCGCATGAGGTCGGCCGACGCGTTGTGCACGACCTCCACCTCGAAGTCGCCGATCTGCGGGTCGTGCAGCACCCTTTCGAGGGCGGCGGCGTCCTGGGCAGGCGCCTTGAGCTTCTTGAGCCCCTGGTCGTCGTACCGGTCGTTGGCGATGATCAGCGCGTGTCTGGAATCCGTCATGGCTCGGCTCCGGCCGGGGAATGGCGCTGGACGAAGATCTCGAACGCCTTCGCGACCTGATCGTCGGTCGCCTCGGACACCTCGAGGACGTCGTCGCCCAGCTGCAGACGCATGGACGGGTGGGTGTCATGGCGCCGGCCTATCCACGACCGGACCACGGTCATCACCTGGCTCAGGGCGGTTGCCGAGCTGCCCAGGGTCACCAGCAGGGCACCGATCTGAGTGACGTCCACGGCCCGCGCTCCGGGCGGTACCTCCCTGCCAGGGAGCGTCGTGACGTCGTCCACGTCGAGCTCGAGCAGTTCCTCGCGCAGGTAGCCGGTCAGCTCCGCGACGCGTTCGGCTTCCGCGTCCTCTTCGGCGAGAAGGATGTGCAGTGTGTTGTCCACTGGCTCAGCCCCCTTGTTCGTGCTCGTCGGGGCGGCGCAGAGTCGGACTATCGGTGGGCTCTACGTCTTCACTTACAGTTTCTGCTGCTCAGGGCGGGGTGGCAAGTCGCCGACGGGGGAATGAGTTTCACGGTTCAACCGTAAGGTTCCTCGTTCAACTTGGGACGGATCGCCGTCGGCAACGTCCTTGTCCGCAAGGGCAATTCCTCAACCGCCTCGGACGTGCTCAGTGTTGTGCTGGGCCAGGTTCGGGCGATGAACCACGGCTACGAGGCACGATCCGCGGTCACCGCCACATCACGCACCTCCGCGGACTTCAGCCTCTCGGCCGCACGCCCGGCAGTCCCCCGAGCCCACCGCCCACTCGACACCGCCCCCAACACCAGCACAGCGAATCCGCACACCGCGAGAATCCACCACCCGGGCCGCGCCGCCGACACGAACGTCTCCCGGTACGACGACGAGCCCACGCCGGAGGCGAGCACCGCGCCCACCACCGCGACCCCCAGCGTCTGC
>KL569208.1:82769-83045 GCA_000715635.1 Streptomyces violaceus
GTCGAGGCCACCGCCGCGGCGACACCCGCCTGCGCACGCGGCATCCCGGACACCGCCGTGTTGGTGATCGGCGCGTTGACGAACCCGAAGCCGATGCCGAAGAGGACGTATCCGGCGAAGAGCGTGCCGTTGGAGGTCTCGGCCTCGAACGCGGCGAACAGTACGCCGCTCGCCGTCATCGCGAAGCCGGCGATCAGAAGCGGGAGGCGTGGGCCGCGCGTGCCGACCAGGCGGCCGGAGAGCGGGGCGCACAGGAACGTCGGGGCCGCCATCGGT
>KL569208.1:83287-85286 GCA_000715635.1 Streptomyces violaceus
GCCATCGGCAGCATCCACAGACCCGCCTCCAGGGCGGTCAGGCCCCGGACGTTCTGGAGGTACAGGGTGGACAGGAAGAGGAACCCGCCGAGCGCGGCGAACGCGCTGACCGCGATGACCGTGGCCCCGCTGAACGGCGCCGAGCGGAAGAACCGCAGGTCGATCAGGGGCTCCGCCCGACGGGGCTCGTACCAGAGCAGGCCGGCGAGAGCGGCCAGGGCCACCACGGCCAGCGGGGCTGTCGAGGCGAACGGCGTGCTCGGCGCCTCGATGATCGCGTACGTCAGAGAGCCGAAGAGGGCGACCACCAGGAGCTGGCCGACCGGGTCGGGGCGACGGGCCTTGGCGGCGCGGGACTCGGGGACGAAGCGGAGCGTGAGGAGGAGGGCGGCGAGGCCCACCGGCAGGTTGATCCAGAAGATGGAGCGCCAGCCGACGGATTCGACGAGGAGGCCGCCGACCAGCGGGCCGGCGGCCATCGATATGCCGACGACCGCGCCCCACACGCCGATCGCGCGGGCCCGCTCACGCGGGTCGGTGAACGTGTTGGTGATGATCGACATGGCGACCGGGTTCAGCATCGAGCCGCCCACCGCCTGCACCATCCGGAAGGCGACCAGCGCCTCCAGGTTCGGTGCGAGGGAGCAGAGCACCGAGCCGAGGGTGAAGACGACAAGGCCCGCCATGAAGACGCGCTTGCGGCCGATCCGGTCGGCCGTGGAGCCCGCGAGCATCAGCAGCGAGGCCAGGACCAGGGTGTAGGCGTCGATCGTCCACTGCAGACCTGAGGTGCTCGCGTGCAGGTCCTGCTGCATGGAGGGCAGGGCCACGTTCAGGACCGTGTTGTCGAGGCTCACGATCAGCAGGCTCATGCAGCAGATCGCGAGCACCAGCATGCGGCGGCGGGGGCTGAGCTCGGGCATGCGGGCCATCGTACGCCGATTTCGATAGTGTGGCTAACTAATGAATTTTACCGTCTCATTGCACGGCACAATGGAGGAATGTCCACGCCCCTCCGCATCGGCCCGCACACCGTCCAGCCCCCCGTCGTCCTGGCCCCCATGGCCGGGATCACCAACGCGCCCTTCCGCACTCTGTGCAGGGAGTTCAGCGGAGGAAAGGGCCTGTTCGTCAGCGAGATGATCACCACCCGGGCGCTGGTCGAACGCAACGAGAAGACCATGCAGCTCATCCACTTCGACGAGACGGAGCGGCCCCGGTCGATCCAGCTCTACGGCGTGGACCCGGCGACCGTCGGCAAGGCCGTCCGCATGATCGCGGAAGAGGACCTCGCCGACCACATCGACCTCAACTTCGGCTGCCCGGTGCCGAAGGTCACGAGGAAGGGCGGCGGGTCCGCGCTGCCGTACAAGCGGAACCTGCTGCGGGCCATCCTGCGCGAGGCCGTCAGCGGCGCCGGCGATCTGCCCGTCACGATGAAGATGCGCAAGGGCATCGACGACGACCACATCACCTTCCTCGACGCCGGCCGGATCGCCGTCGAGGAGGGCGTCACCTCCATCGCGCTGCACGGCCGCACCGCCGCCCAGCACTACGGCGGCACCGCCGACTGGGACGCCATCGCCCGGCTGAAGGAGCACGTGCCGGAGATCCCGGTGCTCGGCAACGGCGACATCTGGTCGGCCGAGGACGCGCTGCGGATGGTGCGCGAGACCGGGTGTGACGGTGTCGTCGTGGGGCGTGGCTGCCTCGGGCGGCCGTGGCTGTTCGCCGACCTGGTGGCCGCCTTCGAGGGGCGCACCCAGGACATCGCCCGCCCGGCGCTGCGCGAGGTCGCCGACGTCATGGTCCGGCACGCCACGCTGCTCGGTGAGTGGATCGGGGACGAGGCGCGCGGGGTCATCGACTTCCGCAAGCACGTCGCCTGGTACCTGAAGGGCTTCGCGGTCGGGTCCGAGATGCGCAAGCGCCTCGCGATCACCTCCTCGCTGGAGGAACTGCGGTCCGGTCTGGACGAGCTGGACCTCGACCAGCCCTG
>KL569208.1:85453-86482 GCA_000715635.1 Streptomyces violaceus
CTGGAGGAACTGCGGTCCGGTCTGGACGAGCTGGACCTCGACCAGCCCTGGCCCGCCGGTGCCGACGGGCCCCGGGGCCGTACGTCCGGCAACAACCGGGTGGTGCTGCCGGACGGCTGGCTGAAGGACCCGTACGACTGTGCCGGGATCGGCGAGGACGCCGAGCTCGACACCTCCGGCGGCTGATCAGCCTCCCGAGCGGTGCGGCGTGGAGCCGTACGCCTTGAGGAAACGGTCGCGGAACGAGCTCATCTTCCACACCGGCGCGTCGCGGCCGGGCTTGAGGCCCTCCGTCCAGTTCCAGTCGGCGACCTTGTCGAGGACCTTCGGGTCCTTCGCGACGATCGAGACCGGCACGTCGCGGCTGGCGCGGGTGCCGCTGACCCGGGCCATGGGCTGGTGGTCGCCGAGGAAGACCAGGACGGTGTCGTCGGTGCCGTAGCGCTCCAGCCACTGGGTGAGGCTGGTGACCGAGTACTGGATGGACTTGCCGTACTCCTGCCGGGACCTGGTGGTGTCGGTGATGATGTCCGACGCCTTGTTGCCGGCCTTCTCGATGGCGTCGAAGCGTGAGCCGTCGCCGAGTTCGTCCCAGCCGACCATCTTGGGGAGGGGCGCCCAGGGCTGGTGGCTGGAGGTCAGGATGACGAACGACATCAGCGGCTTGTCGCGCTTCTTGCCGTGCACCCGGCGCTGGAACGCCTCCAGCGCGTACTGGTCGGGCATGGTCGACCAGCTGAACTTCGGGCCCCGGTACCCCAGGTCGTAGGCGTCGTAGAGCTTGTCGAGGCCGTACCACTTCTCCTCCGGCCAGCCCTTCTGTACGCCGGGCATCACGCCGACCGTGTCCCAGGCGCCGCTCTTGCGGAACGCCTTGGTGAGGGTGAGATGGTCGCCCGCGGTGACCGTGCGGTAGCGGCGCTGGTTGTCGATCCACAGGCCGGACATGGTCGTGGAGTGGCCGAGCCAGCTGCTGCCTCCGTAGGTCGCCGAGGTCAGCCAGCCGCTGCGGGCGGCGAAGCCGGCCTT
>KL569208.1:86741-86916 GCA_000715635.1 Streptomyces violaceus
GCGGCGAAGCCGGCCTTCGCCAGGGCCTTGCCGCTGGTGTCGAGGGTGCGGTCGACGCCGGGGGCCATGATCGGGTCCTCGACGGCGCTGCGGCCGTAGCTCTCGATGAACGTGAAGATCACGTCCTTGCCACGCAGGTCGGGCAGCAGCTGGTCGGGCGGGGTGTTCCCGAAGG
>KL569208.1:87176-87447 GCA_000715635.1 Streptomyces violaceus
GTTCCCGAAGGTGTCCGCCTGGGCGTGCTTCGCGAAGGCCGCCTCGTCGCGCAGGGACTCCACCGTCCGCTGGGCATGCACCCGGAGGGCCCCGGCGCCGCGCTCGGAGGCGATCGGCCCGCCGAAGAGCGTCAGGCCCAGGGCGGAGCAGGTGATCCAGACGACGCCGGCGATCAGCGCGCCCCGGGCCGCCCGGGGCCGGTGGCGGACGAGCAGGTCGCTGAGCCGGACCGTCGCCGCGACCATGACGGCCGCCAGCAGCAGGACCAGC
>KL569208.1:87662-89249 GCA_000715635.1 Streptomyces violaceus
GGCCGCCAGCAGCAGGACCAGCACGATCGCGCCGACGGCGGCGGCGGTCGCGACGCCCCCGCCCAGCGTGTCCCCGACGTACGCCTGGGCGTCGGGCAGCAGGTCCCAGTCGAGCGCGGCGTTGAAGCCCCGGCCCAGATACTCGTTGAACCCCATGTCGAGCAGGTTCACGGCGGTCAGCGCGGTCAGGCCGAGCCCGTACAGCACCGCCGCGACCAGCCGGGGGCGACGCGGCAGCCACAACACCACGACGGCCCCGATGACCGCCTCGGCCGGTATGCGCGTGAAGCTCTTCGGCCCCACGGCGGGGAGGGTGTTGGGCAGCAGCAGGGCACCGAGGATCAGGGCGGCGGCGAGGGTGGTGGTCGTCCAGCGGAGGGCGCGGGCGGCGCGGGGGTGACGGGTGCGGAGGCGGGCTAGGGGGGATCTGCCACCCGGCTCCCTCTCGTTCCCCTCCCTCTCCTCTTCCGCCCTCTCGTCACGCCGTGTCTCGGGTTCGGCGTCGGTCAGACCGTCGACCGGCCGCGATGACTGGCGCAAGCGTGTGAAGACAGGCACCCGGAGGTCCTTCCCGTACGAAACCCGGTGAGGTGGCGGACCCGCGTGGGGGTACGGGTCCGCCTCAGTTCCGTACGGGGCGTCCACCAGGTGTGTTCAGCCCGCCGGGCCAGCGCTCGGCAAACACCCGGCAAACGCCCGGCCAACCGCCCCTCAGACGCCCCCGACCGCCGTGAGCAGCGCCAACGGGGCCGAGGCCGAACGGGATTCACGTACGCACGCGTGCGGGTACGGGACCGGCTCCGGGTGGGTGTCGCGGCCGTAGCCCGCGAGGACCTCGGGGAGCCGGTTGCCGGTCGCGGTCGCCGCGTCGACCAGGCCGCGGGCGATCGCGCGGGCCTCGTCGTGCAGCCCGTAGCGGGCCAGGCCCAGCGCGATCAGCGCGTTGTCGTGCGGCCAGACCGAACCGCGGTGGTAGGAGAGCGGGTGGAAGGCCGGCTGGCCGGCGGCCAGGGTGCGCACGCCCCAGCCGGAGAAGAAGTCCGGTTCGAGGAGGCGCCGGCCGACCTGTTCGCCGTACTCTTTGTCCAGCAGGCCCGACCACAGCAGATGCCCGGCGTCGGAGGCCAGGGCGTCGACCTGGTCGCCCCGGCCGTCGAGCGCGAGCGCCGGGAAGGAGTGCTCTTCCATCCAGAAGTCCCGCTGGAAACGGTCGCGCAGGTCACCGGCCGCCTGTTCCAGCAGGTCCGCGTACGTCCCGTCCTGCCACACCGTGCGCGCGAGCCACGCCGTGCGGCGCAGCGCGTCGTAGGCGTAGCCCTGGGCGCCCGCGGCCGTCACCGGCCCGTGGGGGCGGGTCCCCTCGGCGGAGCAGATGGCGCCGGGGGAGTCCTTCCAGTTCTGGTTGGCGAGGCCGCCCTGGTCGGCGCGGTAGACGAGGTAGCCGCGCGAGGTCAGACCGCCGTGGTCCAGCATCCAGCCGACCGCGGCGCGGGCGTGCGGCTCCAGGCGGCGGGCCAGGCCGGTGTCGCCGGTCTGCTCCGCGTAGGCGCCGAGGAGGACGAGGACTGTCTCTTATACACATCTCTG
>KL569208.1:89469-90355 GCA_000715635.1 Streptomyces violaceus
TGTGTATAAGAGACAGGGACCTGGCCGAAGTGGGCCAGTTCGCCGTGCCGCACCTCGTGGACGATCTTTCCGGGCTGGGCGACCTCGCTCGCGCCGGTGTCCGTGGCCTGGGCCGCGGCGAGCGCGGGCAGGGTGGCGGCGGCCAGCCGGGGCCGGTAGGGCAGTGCGAACAGCGACGTGAGCAGGGCGTCCCGGCCCAGCAGCGTCAGGAACCAGGGGGCGCCGGCCGCCGGCACGCGCAGTTCCTCGCCGTCCGGTCCCTTCGCCGGGACCTGGAGCGCGGCGAGGTCGGCGAGACCCCGGGAGCAGGCCGCGGCCAGGTCCGGCCAGCCGGTCGGGAAGGCCAGGCCCTCCACGAACTCGCCCTCCCGGGCCAGCAGTCGCTCCCTCACGGCGGCCGGGGAGCGGGGTACGCGCAGGGCCCGCTTCTCGCCGTGCGGGCGGGCCATGACCCGCAGGACCAGCTCGGCGGTGCCGTGCGGTGCGAGCTCCAGGGTCCACACCAGGCGGCGGGCGCCGGTGCCGGTCTCCTCCACGGCGTCCGGCTGGGGTTCGGCCGTCACGGTCGTACACGAGCGCCACTCGCCGCGCCGGTAGGTGAACTCCACGCCGTGGCCGAGGACCTGGCGGGAGCGGACGGCGCCGGCCTTGGTGTAGGTGCGGTGGTCGGAGCGCAGCTCGAACTGGTCGGTGAAGTCGGCGTCGGCGGTGACCGCGAGGCGGACCGTCGTCGGCGCCGGGCGGTTGCTGGTGATGCGCAGCGACTCCACGAAGGAGGCGTCGCCGACGGCCTGTTCGCGGAAGAGGGTGTAGGCGGGCGGCTCGTTGCGGCCGCCGCGCGGGACGAGGACGCAGCGCGCGGTGTCCGCGTCGGCCACCGGCGTCA
>KL569208.1:90498-91220 GCA_000715635.1 Streptomyces violaceus
GATGTGTATAAGAGACAGCGCCACCGGCGTCAGCGTCTCGGGCACGGCTCCGTCCACGGTGAGCTGCCACCGGCTGAGATGCCGTGCGTCCCGTACGAACATGCCGTCCGGGGCGCTGCCGCCCCGGTAGCCGCTGATGTCGCCGCGGTCGCCGACGGCGGCGAACGTCCCGCCGTGCACGAGCAGATGATGCCGGTCCGTCATCCCTGGTCCCCTCCCTTGATCGCCGTGACGCCGTTTCCGCCCCCTGCGGGCCGGTCGTGCAGCAGGTCGAGCGTGAGCGCGGCGGTCCAGCCGAAGCCGGTGGCGCCGCAGGCCTGTGCCGTGTACGGGTCGACGTACTCCGCGAAACCGGAGGCGTCGGCGGTGTGCAGGATGCCCTTGCGCAGGGCGTCGGCCCGGCCGCGCTCGCCGTGCAGCCGCAGGCCGCCTTCCAGGAGCCAGTTGGTGTTGATCCAGGCCGGGCCGCGCCAGTAGCGGTGCGGGTCGAAGGCCTCGCCGAGCAGGTCGTAACTGGGCACCAGGCGGGTCGTGCCGCCGAGGCCGAAGTGCGGGCCGCACATCGTGCGGACCAGGGTGGCCGCGAGGTCGCGGGGCAGGGTCGGCAGCAGCAGGGGGATCAGCCCGGAGACACCGCGCTCGGGGATCGGCTCCCCGGCGCGCACGTCCCGGCACAGGAACATCCCCGCGGCCGGCTCCCACCGCCTGTCTCTTATACACAT
>KL569208.1:91403-92203 GCA_000715635.1 Streptomyces violaceus
GGCTCCCACAGCCGCTCCACCAGGGCGGCGGTGAGCCGCTCGGCGCGGGCCTGCCGGGCCGTCGAAGCCGCGCCCAGCTCGTGGGCGATCCGGGCCAGGGCGTACTCGGAGGCGATGAGCAGCGCGTTGAACGCCGGGTCCTCCACGGCGAACTCCCCTGCCCCGTCGGCGTATCCGCGGTCCCGGTAGTCGCTCGCCAGCCGCACGTACCGCCCGTAGTCCAGATCCGTCGGACGGTCCTCGGGGGAGCCGTGGTCGAGGTCGGCGCGGCGGAAGGAGCGGGCCGGGGCCGGGGTGACCCGGGACAGCGGACGGTCCCAGCAGGGGCTGTTGTCCATACCCTGTTCCCAGGGGTGCACGACGGAGACGAGACCGCCCCCGCCCAGGTCGCGCCGGTGCAGCAGATACCGGTGCCAGGCCGCGAGGCGGGGATACATCCGGGTGAGGAAGCCGTGCGCCCGCGACAGATCCGGGTCGGCCAGGTGCACCAGCCACGCGGCCAGCGCGTGGACCGGTGGTTGCACGATCCCGGAGGTCTGTACGGTGCGCGGGGCGCCCGCGGCCCGCCCGGCGGTCGAGGAGCGCCAGAAGTCGGGGCTCGGGAAGTACGCGTCGAGGGGGACGGAGGGGTTGAAGACGATGTGCGGGATCCGCCCGTCCGCCCACTGGGCCGCCAGCAGCGTGTCCAGTTCCGTCTGGGCGCGTAACGGCGAGACGTGCCGCAGGCCGATCGCGATGAACGCCGAGTCCCACGACCACTGGTGCGGATACAGGCTGCGCGAGGGCACGGTGGACGAGCT
>KL569209.1:0-5771 GCA_000715635.1 Streptomyces violaceus
CCACCGCTGTGATCGGAGCCGGCGCAGCCGCCGTGGCCGCCGGCCGGTTCGCCAGCGGTGCCGCGCTCAAAGCGCCTCCCGGCAGGCCGCTGCCCACCGAACCCCGGCTCACCGTGCACGGCACCGCCGCCGGGCAGATCATCCTCACCCGGGACCTGGCCGCCCTGCGGCCCGGCCGCTACGGCCTCTCCGGTGACGGCTCCCACGCGGTGGTCGGCCCCGTCCTGACCACCGCCCCGCACACCGCCGACACCGTCGTACGCCGCCTGGAGAGCGTCACGCACGGCACCCTGAAGGCCGGCGACAAGGCCTGGTTCACCCCGAACCTGTACGTCGGCAACCCGAGCGCCGCCCTCGGCCTCGAACACGCCGACGTCGACATCCCCGGCGAACTCGGCGCCCTGCCCGCCTGGTTCGTCCCCGGCGCCCGGGACACCTGGGTGATCGCCGTGCACGGCCTGGGCACCACGCGGGAACTGGCCATGAACGTCATGGAGTTCCTGCACCGCAACCGCTTCCCGGTGCTGGCCCTCGCCTACCGCGGCGACCTGGGCGCACCCCGCCGGCCCGACGGGCTGAACCACCTCGGCGAGACCGAGTGGCGAGACCTCGACGCGGCGCTCCGCTACGCCGTGCGCCACGGCGCCCGGCAGGTCGTCCTGCACGGCTGGTCCACCGGCGCCACCATGGCCCTGCGCGCCGCCGCGCACTCGGGACTGCGCGACCGCGTCTCGGGGCTCGTCCTGGACTCCCCGGTGCTCAGCTGGCAGACCACCCTGCGCGCGCTCGCCGCGGCCCGCCGCACTCCGGGCGTGCTGCTGCCCCTCGCGGTCCGCGCCGCCCAGGGCCGCACCGGCCTGTACGACGACGGCGACGCGGGCCCGTCCCCGTTCGACGGGCTCCGCATCCCGGCGCTCGTCTTCCACGGACCGGGTGACACGGTGGCTCCCTGGCGGTTCTCCCGCCACCTCGCCGACGCGCGCCCCGACATGGTCGCTCTGTACACCGTCGGCAACGCGCCCCACGGAGCGATGTGGAACGCCGACCCGCAGGCCTACGAGGAGGCACTGCGACGCTTCCTGACGCCTCTGATGTGACTCCGGGCCCCGTCGCGACCCCCTACCGTCCCGACCCTCACCGACCGGTCGCGATGATTCCGTTTAGCGTCGTACCACTGGCTTGTTCCCGGCCCTCGACCATTCCCGGGAACCGGTGCGTTGGCCATCCCCGTCGCCCGCCGTGACATTCCGTTTGGGTTTTCGGACCGTCAACCGGAAGACTGCACCCGTGACGTCCCGTATCCCGCGCGACTCCAGGCTTCGACTCGTCCGCCCGCGACCCCTGGCCGCCGCCCCCCAAGCGATGAACCAGCGGCGCTCGCGCCGACCCGCACCGCGCCCCCCGGAGGGCACCCCGGCACCGGCGGAGCTGGCCAGAATGGCGCGCTCAGGTCTGGCCGCCGCGGCCCGCGTCGCCCGCTGGGCCGACGCCGCGCTCGGTCCCGGCGGGGACAGCGCCACCGCCGACGGCAAGGCCACCCTCTCCGACGCGACCGCCGAACGGGCCGCCCGCGACCTGGGTCTGACCTCGGCTCAGGTCAGAAAAGACTGGGACACCGCCCGCCTCGCCGGCCTCGTCGAGGTGCACGGCGACAGCGCCCGCTCCGGCTGGCGGCTGCGCGCCTGGGACCGCGACGACAGCGCCGTCCTGCGCGGCTGGGTCGCCCTCTTCGACGCCTGGTCGCTCGCCCATCCGGAACCCGAGGACCGCGAGCCCGCCGCCGTCGCCGAGGTCGTCTCGGCCATGCCGCAGGCGCTCTCCTTCCTCCAGCTGTCCGCAGGCCCCGTCCCCGTGGAGCAGCTCCTCGACCTCCTGGAGCAGCGCGTCACCGAGCTGCGCACGGCACGCTGTGAGATCCCCTACGGCCCCCAGCCCGAGGCGGTGGCCGAACCGGAGCCCACCGACGCCCCGCTCGCCCCCCTCCTCGACTGGGCCCTGCGCGCCCTAGCCTCCGTCGGTGCCCTCACCTACGGCGACGGCCAGGCCACGCTGACCCCGCTCGGCAGCTGGGCCGTCTGGGTCAAGCTGGAGCAGATCTGCGTCGCCGCGCAGAGCCCCGCCGGGAACATCGAGCAGGCGGCCGAGGACATGCTCCGCGGCTGCGCTCAGCTGCGCCCGAACGCGGCCCGCGCCGAGTACCGCGCCTGGCTCGCCGCCCGCCCCGTCGGCAGCGCCGTCACCGAGCTCCTCGGCGCCGCCCGTGGCGAGGACGCCCTGCTGCGCGGACTCGCCTTCGAGGCGCTGCGCGTGGTCGGCGCCCCCGCCGAGCCCGACGTCCGCGGCGTGGTCGCCGAGCCGACGCTCAGGCCGTACGCACTGCTGTGGCTGGCCGAGCACGACGGGGCCGACCCGGAGGACGCCCACGAGGTCCTCACCCGTCAGGAGGCGACCTGGCTGTGGGTGGACACCGCGGCCGCTGTCGCCGACCACGGTGAGGCCCCGCTGCTCGTCCGCCATCTGGAGTCCGCCGTGCAGCCGACCATCCCGATGCTCCTCGACGAGGTACGTGCCGTAGGACACCCGCGCACCGTGCAGGTCCTGGTCGCCCTCGCCGCGGCACACCCCGACCCGGCCCTGGCCAAGGCCGTACGCCGGGCCGCGTTCCAGGTGCACACCGGCGGCAGCTAGCAGCCAGGGCCCGGCGGCGCTCTCAGCCCGCTATCTCGGGCGCGTACGTCCCGAAGCTCCACACATTGCCCTCGAGGTCCCGGGCCATGTAGTCCCGCGAGCCGTAGTCCTGATCCGTCGGGGGCATCAGGATCTCCGCGCCGTGGTCCACGGCGCGGCGGTGGTGTGCGTCCACGTCGTCCACCACCACGTACACCCCCGTGGTGCCCGCGTCCTTCATGGCCGCGTCGAACACGCCGCCACGGCCCTTGGTGCCGAGCATCACAGCGCCGTTGCCCTGCGTCAGCTCGGCGTGCATCACCGAGCCGTCCTCGCCCTCGTACACCGAGAGCTCCGTGAAGCCGAAGGCCTCCGTGAGCTGCCGGATCGCCGTCTTCGCGTCCGCGTAGAGGAGCGTCGGGTAGATGCTCGGACGTCCGCCGGACGTGCCTGCCATCGCGATCACTTCCTTGTGTCTCGCTGCGGGTCTCGCTGCCGGAAAGCCGGAGCCCGGCCTGCTGCTCAGTCTTCCACCGACCACTGACAACGGCCCCCGCCCCGGGGTGCGACCCTCGAACGCACACACGCAGAAAAAGTTGGTTGCATGGCCCCGTTAGACTGTCCGCATGGCCATTCTCCTCGCGCATTAGACGGCGGGAACGTCCTCAGCCGCCCATCCCGCCCCCGTATCCGCCCTGGAGTCTGTCCGTGATCTCCGCCTCCGGTATCGAGCTGCGCGCCGGTGCCCGCGTCCTCATCGAAAACGCCACCTTCCGTGTCGCCAAGGGCGACCGCATCGGCCTGGTCGGCCGCAACGGCGCAGGGAAGACCACCCTCACCAAGTGCCTAGCGGGCGACGGTATCCCCGCCGGCGGCACCATCACCCGCTCCGGCGAGGTCGGCTACCTCCCGCAGGACCCCCGCACCGGCGACCTCGACGTCCTCGCCCGCGACCGCATCCTCTCCGCGCGCGGCCTGGACGTGCTGATCCGCAAGATGCGCGAGAACGAGCAGCGCATCGCCAGCGGCAAGGGCGGCACCCGCGAGAAGGCGCTCAAGCAGTACGAGCGCCAGGAGACGGAGTTCCTCACCAAGGGCGGGTACTCCGCCGAGGCCGAGGCCGCCACCATCGCCGCCGCGCTCAACCTGCCCGACCGCGTGCTCGGCCAGCCCCTGCACACGCTCTCCGGAGGTCAGCGCCGCCGCATCGAGCTGGCCCGCATCCTGTTCTCCGACGCGGACACGCTGCTGCTCGACGAGCCGACCAACCACCTCGACGCCGACTCGATCATCTGGCTGCGGGACTACCTGAAGACCTACCGCGGCGGCTTCATCGTGATCTCCCACGACGTCGAGCTGGTCGAGACGGTCGTGAACAAGGTGTTCTACCTGGACGCCAACCGCTCCCAGATCGACGTCTACAACATGGGCTGGAAGCTCTACCAGCAGCAGCGCGAGGCGGACGAGAAGCGCCGCAAGCGCGAGCGGCAGAACGCCGAGAAGAAGGCCTCCGCGCTCCACTCGCAGGCCGACAAGATGCGCGCCAAGGCCACCAAGACCGTCGCCGCGCAGAACATGGCCCGCCGGGCGGACAAGCTGCTGGCCGGCCTGGAGGCCGAGCGGAAGTCCGACAAGGTCGCCAAGCTGCGTTTCCCCGAGCCCTCCCCGTGCGGCAAGACCCCGCTCATGGCCGAGGGCCTGTCGAAGTCCTACGGCTCGCTGGAGATCTTCACCGACGTCGACCTGGCCATCGACAAGGGCTCCCGCGTCGTCATCCTCGGTCTGAACGGCGCCGGCAAGACGACCCTGCTCCGCCTCCTCGGCGGCGCCGAGAAGCCCGACACCGGGCAGGTCATAGAGGGCCACGGCCTCAAGCTCGGCTACTACGCGCAGGAGCACGAGACCCTCGACCCGGAGCGCACGGTCCTGGAGAACATGCGCTCGGCCGCCCCCGACCTGGATCTGGTGGAGGTCCGCAAGACGCTCGGCTCGTTCCTGTTCTCCGGCGACGACGTCGACAAGCCGGCCGGGGTCCTCTCCGGCGGTGAGAAGACCCGCCTGGCGCTCGCCACCCTGGTGGTGTCCTCGGCGAACGTCCTGCTCCTCGACGAGCCGACCAACAACCTCGACCCGGCCAGCCGCGAGGAGATCCTCGGCGCGCTGCGTACGTACAAGGGCGCGGTCGTCCTCGTCACGCACGACGAGGGCGCGGTGGAGGCGCTCCAGCCGGAGCGGATCATCCTGCTGCCGGACGGCGTCGAGGACCTGTGGGGTGCCGACTACGCGGACCTCGTCGCCCTCGCTTGATCGAATACGTGATCAACGGTGTATGGATCATTCGGCCTAGCGGTGATCCATCATCTGTGTGAGATCTCCTCGTACCGAGGTGTGTCCTACATCGATTTCGCGGCCGAGCCCCCGATTCTTCCGGGCTCGGCCGCGACGCCTTTCTGACCTGGCATTTTCCGGGGCAATCCGTTCGGCTGTACGGGCGCCACTCTTCGGAATTTCTTATTCCGGATGTGGGGATGTGCTCCCGTCGTCACAACCTTGTCTCACGGACCTTGCCGAATGGGTGGCCATCAAGGCCCGGAGGGGTGATCATGAGGAGACCAGAGCGCACTTCCCATGAGGAGGCACGGGTGGCCGAGACTCTGAAGAAGGGCAGCCGGGTGACCGGCGCCGCGCGCGACAAGCTCGCGGCAGACCTGAAGAAGAAGTACGACGCCGGTGCGAGCATCCGGGCGTTGGCCGAGGAGACCGGCCGCTCGTATGGCTTTGTGCACCGCATGCTCAGTGAGTCGGGCGTCACGCTGCGAGGGCGTGGCGGGGCGACCCGGGGCAAAAAGGCCACGGCCTGACCCCGGGTGGCCCCTCGGCTTCGATGGTGGCCACCCGGTCGGTCGGCTGATCGACCGGGTGGTTACTGTGCAGTCACTTAGCTGACCGCACACATCGGAGGCGTCCATGGCTTCGCCCGACAAGGACCTCGTTCCCGTACTCGACAAGGACGGCGTACGGCTCACCGTCGACGACGCGGTCGCCACGGTGACGCTGACCAATCCGGCCAAGCGCAACGCGCAGAGCCCCGCTCTGTGGCGGGC
>KL569209.1:5977-7049 GCA_000715635.1 Streptomyces violaceus
GTCGGCAGCTGCCGGGCTCCGTCCGTGTCGTGGTGCTGCGGGCCGAGGGCAAGTCCTTCTCGGCCGGTCTCGACCGGCAGGCGTTCACGCCCGAGGGCTTCGACGGGGAACCGTCGTTCATCGATCTCGCGCGTGGTGACGACGCCGAGCTGGACGCGACCATCGCCGAGTACCAGGAGGCATTCGCCTGGTGGCGGCGCAGCGACATCGTCTCCGTCGCCGCCGTCCAGGGGCATGCCATCGGGGCGGGCTTCCAGCTCGCCCTCGCCTGCGACCTGCGCGTCGTCGCCGACGACGTGCAGTTCGCCATGCGCGAGACCAGCCTCGGACTCGTGCCCGATCTGACGGGCACGCATCCGCTGGTGGGACTCGTCGGATACGCCCGCGCGCTGGAGATCTGCGTGACCGGGCGCTTCGTCACGGCCGAGGAGGCCGTGAACACCGGGCTGGCCAACGTGGCCGTGCCCGCCGGCCAGCTCGACGACACGGTCCGCGACCTCGCCTCGGCCGTCCTCGCCGCGCCCCGCGACGCCGTCATCGAGACCAAGGCGCTGCTGCGCGGCGCCCAGGACCGCACGTACGAGGCCCAGCGCGGCGCGGAACGCCAGGCCCAGGCCCGCCGCCTGCGGGACCTCGCGGGCATCGGGGACTGAGGCAGGGCCGCCCGGCGGATCGGGGATCCCTCAGGCGATCCCGCTCACCAGTACCGCCACCGTCGGGTGGTCCGACAGTGTCTTTCTCACCGCCGTGCGGACCTCACGGGCCACGTCCCGGGCCCGGTGGTCCGCCGCCACCGCGAGTTCCAGCCGGACATGACGGTGCGGCAGCGCGGCCCCGCCCGGGATTTCCTCGATGTGCACGGGGTGGCCCAGCGCGGCGGTGAGGTGAAGCACGCCCGGGACCTGGAGGGCGGCGGCCGCCACGCGGGCTTCGTCGCCGTCCATGGGCCGCTCGGCCCGAGGCGCTTCGGGGAGACGTACGGCGGGCCCGGGTTCCGGCTCCTCGTCCAGCAGCCCCGTCACGCGCAGGTCCACCTCCGTCACCGCCAGACCCAGCCGTTGCGTCGCGGCGG
>KL569209.1:7310-8502 GCA_000715635.1 Streptomyces violaceus
CTCCGCCGTCACCCGCAGTGGTCCGGGCGGCTGCGCGCTCGGCGGGGCCGGTACGGCCGGCTCCCCGGTGTCCGCCTGGTCGGCGAGCGCGACACGGAGCGCGTAGACACGTACGCCCGGCGCGTCCTGAGCCGCGCGCCGCAGTACCGCCTCGGCCGCCTGCTCGGCGATCCACGCGCCGTCGCGCGCATCACCCAGAGGCAGGAGCCTGCCGAGGCCCATCTGAAGTCTCACTGCCCGCGTCCACTGGTCACCCGTCATTCCTCCAGCCTGCCGCATCAAAGGCGCGCAACCACGTAACCGTGCTTACGGTGGTCGAAGGACGACAACCGAAAAGGACGTACGCCGATGACTGACATGACCGAGAACCGGGGCGGGGAGAGCGAGACGCCGGTGGCACGCAGGAGTCCGTTGGCCAAGCGCAGTGGCGGAGACCCGGGCTCGCGCGGCCGGACGACCATCGCGGACGGCGTCGTGGAGAAGATCGCCGGGCTCGCCGCACGCGACGTGGACGGCGTGCACGCCATGGGCAGCGGCATCTCACGCACCTTCGGAGCCGTGCGCGACCGTGTGCCAGGTGGTGCGAAGTCGGTGTCGCGCGGTGTGAAGGCCGAGGTCGGTGAGGTGCAGGCCGCCCTCGACCTGGAGATCGTCGTCGAGTACGGCGTGTCGATCGCCGATGTGGCCCGGGACGTACGGGAGAACGTCATCACCGCCGTCGAGCGGATGACCGGCCTCGAGGTCGTCGAGGTCAACATCGCGGTGAGCGATGTGAAGCTGCCGGACGAGGAGGAAGAGGAACCCGAGCGGCGGATCCAGTGAGGCACGGTCCATCGGACAACACAGCGGCTGAGGAGCTGAGGAGCGCATGAGCATGGCCGTGGTCGGCATGATCGCCGGCATGGCGTTGGCATTCGCCGGATACTTCGGTGGATTCGGCGCCTTCCTGCTGGTGGCGGCGCTGGGCGCCGTCGGCTTCGTCGTCGGCCGGTTCCTGGAGGGGGACATGGACTTCGGCGACTTCTTCCGGCCACGTCACGAACGGCGGCGGTGACGCCCGTGAGTGCGGGGGCCGGTGAGCTCGACAGACCCCTGACCGCTGTCCCGGCGGGTGAGCGCGGCGCGACCCGGATCGCCGACCGGGTGGTCGCGAAGATCGCCTCGCAGGCGGCCCGCGAGGCCGTCGGGACAC
>KL569209.1:8657-9558 GCA_000715635.1 Streptomyces violaceus
GCCGTCGGGACACTGCCGCGCGACGCCGGCCGGCCGTCCGCCAGTGTGGTCGTCCACCACGAGGTCGCCCACGTCCGGGTGCACGTCGAACTCGACTACCCCTGCGATGTCGGCGAACGCTGCCGCCGGGTGCGTCACCAAGTCGTCGAGCGGGTGGGCGCCCTGGCCGGAATGGAGGTGCCGGAGGTCGTCGTCCAGGTGGAGCGGCTGCATCTGGTCGCCGGGCCCGGCGCGGCACAGGGGAGGACGCGATGAGCGAACCCAAGGACAACCATCCGACCGAACCGCCCGAGCCCGAGGGCACCACACAGCGCCTGCCGGTCCTCGACACGTCGGAGACCGGAGCCGGACCCGACCGGTCCGCGCCGGCGGACGCCGACGGACAGCCGCCCGCACTCGACGGCGAGGGCGGACGCGAAGGCCGCTTCTGGTCGGCGCGCCGCGTTCCCGCCGGCATCGTCGCGCTGCTGCTTCTGGGCCTCGCCGGACTGTTCCTGTACGACATCGCGTCCGTGCGCGCCGACCGGCCCGTCATGAGCTGGCGCCGGGAGCTCGCCCGGCAGCTCGCCGAACGGCCCCTGGACGACGTCTGGGTGCTCGTCGGGGCAGGGGTCGCCGCCGCCCTCGGGCTCTGGCTGCTCGTCCTGGCCGCCCCGCCCGGCCTGCGGGACGTGCTCCCGATGCGGCGCGCGCACGCCGACGTACGCGCCGGACTGCACCGCGATGCCGCCGCGTCCGCGCTGCGGGACCGGGCCATGGAGGTGGCCGGTGTGCAGTCCGTGCAGGTCCGGATGCGCCGCACCCGGACGAAGGTCCGCGCCGCGTCGCACTTCCGTGAACTGGATGACGTACGAACCGAACTGGACCTGTCTCTTATACACATCTCTGATGGCGCGAGGGA
>KL569209.1:9777-10081 GCA_000715635.1 Streptomyces violaceus
TGTGTATAAGAGACAGGTGCGCGTCCGGCGGCCCGGCAGGAAGGGGTGACGGCGGTGCTCCGGATCGTCAACCGCGTGTTCCTCGGGCTCGTGGGCCTCGTCCTGCTGGTGCTGGGCGGCTCGGTACTGGCCGTCGGTCTCGGCGCCCCGGCACCCTCGTGGTGGATCCACGACGGCCGGCACGACGTTCTGCTGAGCGACGCCGAACGCACGCGCTGGCGGGAGGACGGCTGGTGGTGGCCGACTGTCATCGCCGTACTCGCCGTTCTCCTGCTGCTCGCCCTGTGGTGGCTCGTCGCGGTAC
>KL569209.1:10288-11062 GCA_000715635.1 Streptomyces violaceus
GTGGTGGCTCGTCGCGGTACTCCGCAGGCGCCGCGTCGCCGAGGTCCTCGTCGACACAGGCGACGGCGAGGGCGCGCTGCTGCGCGGCAGGGCCCTGGAGAACGCCCTCGCCCAGGAGGCGGAACAGGCCGACGGTGTGGACCGCGCCGATGCCCGCCTGACGGGCCGCCGTACCGCCCCCCAGGCCCGGGTACGGCTCGCGCTGGAACCGCACGTGGACCCGGGAACGGCTCTGCACGACCTGACGACCGGCGCCCTGACCCACGCCAGGACATCGGCGGGCCTTGCGTCACTTCCGGCGGAGGTGAGGCTGCGGGGCGTCAAGCACCGTGCGGAGAGGGTGAGCTGACCGGCCCAAGGGGCGCGGGGAACCGCGCGACCAGCCCACGACCACCCGCAGTCGGCCCGCCTTCAGAACCCGTGCCGCGCTCCGCCGTCCACGGGAACCATGACCCCGGTCAGATAGGAAGCCGCAGGAGACAGCAAGAACGCGGCCACCCGTCCGAACTCCTCCGGCGCCCCGTACCGCCGCAACGGAATACGTGACTCCGAAGCCGCCCTGGTCGCCTCGGGATCCGCCGACAACCCGTCCAGCTGGCGCACCCGGTCCGTGTCGATACGCCCGGGCAGCACCCCGACCACCCGGATCCCGCGCGGCCCCAGTTCCTCCGACAACGACTTGGCGAACCCCGCGAGCCCGGGCCGCAGCCCGTTCGAGATGGTCAGCCCCGGAATCGGCTCGTACACCGAGCCGGACAGCACGAACCCGATGAC
>KL569209.1:11193-13295 GCA_000715635.1 Streptomyces violaceus
GCACGAACCCGATGACGCCGCCGGCCTCCAACTCGGAAGCCGCGGCGCGGGCCAGCCGTACGGCACCGAGGAACACCGACTCGAACGCAGCCTGCCACTGCTCGTCCGTGTTGTCGGCGACGAACCCGGCCGGCGGGCCGCCCACGCTGATGAGGACACCGTTGAAGCGCCCGAAGTTCTCCCGCGCGGCCCCGATCAGCCGGGCCGCCGCCTCGGGGTCGGCGTTGTCGACGGCCACCCCGACCGCGTTCGGGCCCAGCGCGTCCGCCGTCTCGGCGACGCTCTTCTCGTCCCTGCCCGAGACGACCACCTTCGCCCCGTCCGCGACGAGCTCGCGCGCGGAAGCGTTGCCGAGGCCTCGCGTGGCCCCGGTGACGACGTACACCCGGTCCTTCAGTCCAAGATCCATGGTCCCTATCCTGCCCCTTCCTCACCGAACAGGGCGAGGGCGGTGTTCACGAGGCCGATGTGGCTGAACGCCTGCGGGAAGTTGCCGAGCTGCCGGCAGGTCACCGGGTCGAACTCCTCGGACAGCAGGCCGACGTCGTTGGCGAGCCCCACCAGCCGCTCGAACAGCGCGCGGGCCTCCTTCGTCCGGCCCGTCATGTGCAGGGCGTCCGCGAGCCAGAACGAGCACACCACGAAGGTGCCCTCGGAACCGGGCAGTCCGTCGACGTCCGAGTCGTCCGCGTCGGCGGTCGTGTAGCGGAGCAGGAGCCCGCGGTGGTCCAGCTCCTCGCGGATCGCGTCGATGGTGCCGATCACCCGCGGATCGTCGGGCGGCAGGAAGCCGACGCGCGGGATGAGCAGCAGCGCGGCGTCCAGTTCGCGTGAGCCGTAGGACTGCGTGAAGGTGTTGCGTTCGGGGTCGTAGCCCCGCTCGCACACCTCGCGGTGCACCTCGTCGCGCAACGCGCGCCAGCCCTCCAGGTCGCCGTCCAGCTCCGGGTGGCGCTCCAGAGTGCGTACGGCACGGTCGGCCGCCACCCACACCATCACCTTCGAGTGCACGAACTGGCGCCGGCCGCCGCGCACCTCCCACAGCCCCTCGTCGGGCTGGCGCCAGTGGGTCCGCAGGAAGTCCATCAGGGCCGTCTGCAGCGCCCACACGTCCGGCTGGGCGGACAGGCCCGACTCGCGGGCCAGCGACAGGGAGTCCATGACCTCGCCGTAGACGTCCAGCTGGAGCTGTTTCACGGCGTCGTTCCCGATACGGACGGGCGTGGACCCGGCGAAGCCGGACAGCCACGGCAGCTCGGACTCGGGCAGCCGCCGCTCACCCGCCACGCCGTACATGATCTGCAGGTCGGCCGGGTCGCCCGCGACCGCGCGCAGCAGCCAGTTCCGCCAGGCCTCGGCCTCCTCCTGGTAGCCCGCCGCCAGCAGCGCGCCCAGGGTGAGGGTGGAGTCGCGCAGCCAGCAGTAGCGGTAGTCCCAGTTGCGCACCCCGCCCGGCTCCTCGGGCAGTGAGGTGGTGAGGGCGGCGACGATGCCGCCGGTCGGGGCGTAGGTGAGCGCCTTGAGGGTGATCAGGGAGCGGACGACGGCGTCCCGGTACGGCCCTTGGTAGCGGCAGCGTGACACCCAGGTCCGCCAGTCCTCGACGCTGTGGCGCAGCGCGTCGAACGGGTCGACGAGCGACGGGCGCGACTCGTGGGAGGGGTGCCAGGTCATGACGAACGCGACCTTCTCGCCCTTTTTGACCGTGAACTCCGCGTGCGTTCCGAAGTCCTCGCCCCAGCTGCGCACCTCCGGCTCGCTGCGCAGCCAGGTGGAGTCCGGGCCCGCTACGGCGACGCGGTGGCCGTCCACCCGGCGCACCCAGGGGATGATTGAGCCGTAGTCGAAGCGCAGCTTGAGGACGCTGTGGAGCGTCACCTCACCGTCCAGGCCCTCGACGACACGTACGAGGTCGGGGGCCTGGTCGCGCTGGGGCATCAGGTCGGTGACACGCACCGCCCCCTGCTCGGTCTCCCACTCGGTGTCCAGGACGAGGGTGTCGCGGCGGTAGGCGCGCCGGGTGCACCGGTCCGCCCCCACGGGGGCGATGCGCCAGTAGCCGTTGTCCTCGTCGCCCAGCAGCTTGGCGAAGCAGGCGGCCG
>KL569209.1:13493-15769 GCA_000715635.1 Streptomyces violaceus
AGTCGAAGCGGGGCAGGCACAGCCAGTCGACGGAGCCGTCCGTGCCCACCAGGGCCGCGGTCTGTTCGTCACCGATGAGCGCGTAGTCCTCGATACCGGTATGCACGGAGTGCGGGTTCCCGGCAAGTCGGGCCTGCAATCAGGGGTGGAGCCGGGGGAGTGACACGCCCTCGGCGGCGGTGGCGCCGGAGCCCGAGAAGATGGCACCGGGATCCGACGGTGCCTGGTTGAGCACCCACAGGCCGATCAGCGTGGCCAGGGCGAAGACGACCGCGATCAGCACGGCGAGCACGAGCCGCCGCCGGCGTTCGCGCCGCAGCCACTCGCCGCGTGCCGTGCGGTAGGCGTCGGGGTCGGGGAGCACCCCGCCGGCCAGTGCCTCGAGTGCCTCGCGCAGTTCGCGTTCGGTGCGGCCGGGCCGGTCCGGGCTGGTGCCACGCGACGGAGTCGCATCTCGATGTGTCATCGCCGGGCCTCCATCGCCTGGGTCAGGGCAGCGATGCCGCGTGCGGTGTGCGTCTTGACGGAACCGCCGGAGATTCCCATCGCGGCGGCTATCTCGCTCTCCTTCAGACCGAGCCAGTGCCGCAGCACCAGCGCCTCGCGCTGACGGGGCGGCAACTGCTGGAGCGCGTCGATGAGGACGCGCTGGTCGTCGCGCAGCAGCGCGGCGTGCTCGGCGGAGGCGACCGCCTCGTCCGGCGGGCTCGGCGGGTTCTCCTCGTGTCTGCGGGCGACTTGAAGATGACGTATCCGCATCCGCGTCAGATTGCAGACCGTGGACCGCAGATACGCCTCCGCAGCGGCCGCGTCCCGCAGGCGCCGCCACTTGCGGTAGATCTGGTACTACGCCTCGGCCACCACGTTCTCCGGGTCGTCGGCGCCGAGCAGGACGGCCAGGCGCAGCATCGAGGAGTAGTGCAGCTCGAAGAGGCGGGCCACACCGGCCTCCCGCTCCAGGTCGGCCGGATCGGCGGCCGCGGGGGCAGGGGCACGGCAGCAGCGGGGGATGGCACGGCCGGCGGCACGGTGGGGGAGTTCTGTCTGCGTCTCACGGGTTGTTCGCTCCGGTCTCCGGGCGTCGCCGGACGGTCAGGCGGGACGGCAGGTCGGTCGAGTCGGCGCCGCGCGGGACGCCGAGGCGGGTCAGCGCCGCGGTGCCGGCCACCGCGACGGCCAGATTGAGCAGCAGGGCGGCGAGCCCGGCGTAGATTTCCAGCGGCCCGGCTCCGGTGCCGAGCGGCACGATCGAGGAGAACCCCTCGCGCACCACCAGATACGTCCCCGAGGCCATGCCCACGGCCCACCCGGCGAGCAGTGCCCGTGGATGCAGCCGCCCGGTGAACAGCCCGACGGCGACGGCCGGGAAGATCTGCAGGATCCACACGCCGCCGAGCAACTGCAGGTTGATGGCGTCCAGGTCGCGCAGCCCGAACACGAACGCCACGGCCCCCACCTTCGCGATGACCGACACCGCCTTGGCGATGCGCACCTGGCGTTTGGGCGTGGCCGTCGGATGGACGTACTCGACATAGACGTTGCGCACGAAGCTGGTCGCCGCGGCGATCGACATCACCGCGGCCGGGACGAGGGCCCCCACGGCGATCGCGGCGAACACCAGCCCGGCCAGCGGCGCCGGCATCAGCCGGTCGACCAGCATCGGCACAGCCGCCTCGGCGCCGCCGCGCGGCGCACGCACCCCCGCCGCGAGGGCGGCGAAGCCGAGGAACCCGAAGAGCGCGAGCAGCCCGGTCCAGGCGGGCAGCGCCACCGAGACCTTGCGCAGGGTGCGCGGCCCGTCGGCGGCGAAACCGGCGGTGAGCACATGCGGGTACATCAGCAGGGCGAGAGCGGAGCCGAGGGCGAGGGTGGCGTAGGCGGGCTGCTGGGCGGGGGACAGGAGCAGCGCCGGGTCGCCCAGCCGCGCCGCGGCGCCGTCGAAGACCGGGCCGGGGCCGCCGAACCGTTCGAGGACCAGCCAGGTCACGGCGGTCAGCGAGACGAACACGGCCACCGCCTTCAGCGCCGAGATGACCGTGGGCGCGCGCAGCCCGTGCCGGTACGTGGCCACCGCGAGCCCCGCGAACAGCGCCACCAGCACCAGATCCCCGGCCACGCCCCGCGGCTGGACGCCCCCGGCCGTCAGCACCGCCCGGATGCCGATCAGTTGCAGCGCCAGGTACGGCATCGTCGCGAGGATCCCGGTCAGCGCGACCACCAGGGCCAGTGGTGGCGACCCGTAGCGGCCCCGCACGAAGTCGGCGGCGGTGATGTAG
>KL569209.1:15976-16751 GCA_000715635.1 Streptomyces violaceus
TGTAGCCGTGCCGGCGGGCCACGCTCCACAGGCGGCTCAGCAGCACGAAGGCGAGCGGGCAGACGATCACCGTGTACGGCACCGCGAAGAAGGCCGGCGCCCCGTTGCCGTACGCCAGCCCGGGCACGGCGGTGAAGGTGTACGCGGTGAAGATCGTGCCGCCGAGCAGCAGCCAGGTCCAGCCGGGGCCGAGGGAACGGTCGGCAAGCGCCCAGCCCTCCAGGGAGGGCAGCCGGTCGACCGGACGCAGCCGCCGTGCGGTGACCGCGAGCAGCGACGCCCCGCCGATCACGGCGAGAAACGTCGCGGTCATGGCGCCGTCAGCCATGGGTCACCGTCCTTGGTGTGCCTGTGCCCTTGCGCGAGAGTTGCGCGGACGGCCCGTCCGGAGGACAGGAAACCGGCGGGGAATCTTCTTCGAACGCCGTGTCATCCGCTTCCGGCGGGAGCGCAACTCTTGCACAGACCGACAGTGAGCGGGAGAGGTGCGCAGGTCAGGGAAGCGCACCGGCACCGATCCCCCGCGCACGTCCTGTCGCACACCACCGCCACGGTGAGGAGCCGCCATGCCCGTATCAGTCCTGCCCGAATCCGGCCGGTCAGCGCCCGAAAAGCGTCGAATGCCCCCTCGGTCCCTCCTGCTCTGGACTGCCGTCTCCCTGCTCGGCGCGATCGCCTGGGGCGTCCTCGCCCTCGCCCGGGGCGAGGAGATCTCGGCGGTCTGGCTGGTCGTCGCGGCGCTCGGCTCGTACGCCATCGCCTACCGCTTCTACTC
>KL569209.1:16997-19002 GCA_000715635.1 Streptomyces violaceus
CCCCCGCCGAGCGCCTCGAGGACGGCGTCGACTTCCACCCCACCGACCGCAGGGTGCTGCTCGGCCACCACTTCGCCGCTATCGCCGGCGCCGGACCGCTGGTGGGGCCGGTGCTCGCGGCCCAGATGGGCTATCTGCCCGGGACGCTGTGGATCGTGGCGGGCGTGATCTTCGCGGGCGCGGTGCAGGACATGGTCGTGCTGTTCCTGTCCATGCGACGGGACGGGAAGTCGCTCGGGCAGATGGCCCGGGACGAGATCGGCCGGTGGGGCGGGGCCGCCGCCCTGATCGCCGTGTTCGCCATCATGATCATCCTGCTGGGCGTGCTGGCCCTGGTCGTCGTCAACGCCCTCGCCCACTCCCCGTGGGGCACCTTCTCCGTCGCGATGACCATCCCCATCGCCCTGTTCATGGGCTTCTGGCTGCACGTCATCCGCCCGGGCCGGGTCGTCGAGACCAGCCTGATCGGCGTCGCGCTGCTGCTGCTCGCCATCGTCGGCGGCAGCTGGATCCAGCAGTCCTCCCTGGCCTCGGCCTTCACGCTGAGCCCCACGACCCTGGTGTTCTGCCTGGTCGGCTACGGCTTCGTCGCCTCCGTGCTGCCGGTGTGGATGCTGCTCGCGCCGCGCGACTACCTCTCCACCTTCATGAAGATCGGCACGATCGCGCTGCTCGCGGTGGGCGTGGTGGTCGCCGCCCCGGTGCTGCGCGCGGACGCCGTGAGCGACTTCGCCTCGTCGGGCGCGGGGCCCGTCTTCGCCGGCGCGCTCTTCCCCTTCCTCTTCATCACCATCGCCTGCGGCGCGCTGTCCGGCTTCCACGCCCTGGTCGCCTCCGGCACCACGCCGAAGCTGATCCAGAAGGAGTCCCAGGTCCGGATGATCGGCTACGGCGCCATGCTGATGGAGTCGTTCGTCGCGATCATGGCGCTGATCGCGGCCGCGACCCTGGAGCCGGGCCTGTACTACGCCATGAACGCCCCGGCGGCGCTCCTCGGCACGACGGCCGAGTCGGCGTCCCACGCGGTCGCCGGCCTCGGCTTCACGATCACTCCCGACCAGCTGACCCAGGCGGCCAAGGCCGTGGAGGAACAGACGCTGATCGCCCGCTCCGGCGGGGCCCCGACGCTGGCCGTCGGCATGTCGGAGATCTTCTCCGGGGTCATCGGCGGCACCGCGATGAAGGCCTTCTGGTACCACTTCGCGATCATGTTCGAGGCGCTGTTCATCCTGACGACGGTGGACGCGGGCACGCGGGTCGGCCGCTTCATGCTCCAGGACATGCTCGGCAACGTGTGGAAGCCGGCCGGCCGGGTCAACTGGAAGCCGGGCATCTGGCTGTGCAGCGCCCTGGTCGTCGCGGCCTGGGGTTACTTCCTGTACACCGGCGCCACCGACCCGCTCGGCGGAATCAACCAGCTCTTCCCGCTCTTCGGCATCGCGAACCAGCTCCTCGCCGCGATCGCCCTGGCCGTCTGCACCACGGTCCTCATCAAGTCCGGGAAGCTGCGCTGGGCCTGGGTCACCGGTGTCCCGCTCGCCTGGGTCGTCGCCATCACCTTCACGGCCGGCTGGCAGAAGATCTTCTCGGACGACCCGAAGGTGGGCTTCTTCGCCCAGCGTGCCCGCTACGCCGACGCCCTCGACGCCGGCCAGGTCCTGCCGCCCGCCAAGAACGCGGCCGACATGCAGACCGTCGTCACCAACTCCACGGTCGACGGCGTACTGATCGCCCTGTTCCTGCTGCTGGTCGCCGTGGTGCTCGTGAACGCGGCGGTGGTGTGCGTACGGGCGGTCCGGGCCCCGGGTCCGCTGCCGACCACCGAGGCGCCGTACGTCGAGTCCCGCATCGAGGTGCCGGAGCAGGCCGGCCGGCCGGTGGCGGGAGCCCGGCCGTGAGGGTGGTGCGCTGGGCGCGGGCGGTGCGCTGGTACGTGCACGAGCTGACGGAGGTGCTCAACCGGTCGCACCGGGAGGAGTGCCGGCAGGGGCGCTGCTGCTGACGT
>KL569209.1:19172-20545 GCA_000715635.1 Streptomyces violaceus
GGCCAGGACCACCCAGCCGACCGGGACGGCCGCGGCGAACAGCCACCACTGGAAGGCGTAGGCGTAGTTCAGCGCGGCGTCCTCCTTGCCCGGATTGCCGAGGAGCTCGGGGGTGTCGCCCTTGGGCTCGGGTGCCGTCTGGGCGATGTAGCCGCCGAGCACCCGGACGTCCAGGCGCCGTGCCTCCTGCTCGCTGTTGATCAGCATGATCTGCCGGTCCGGCAGCCCTTCGAGGTTCTTGATGCCGCTTGCCGCGGTCGTCTCGTCGGGCATCAGCCGCCCCGTGACGGTGACCTCGCCGTCCGGCGGTGCGGGGACCTTCGGGAACGCGGTCTGGCTCGGGCCGTCGGAGGGGATCCAGCCCCGGTTGACCAGTAGGACCTTGCCGTCGTCGAGGACGAACGGGGTGAGGACGTGGTAGCCGACCTCGTCGTCCGAGTTGGTGCGGCGGCGGACGACGACCTCGTCCTCCGTGTCGAAGTGACCCTTCGCGGTCACGGTGCGGTACCGCTCGGCGCTCGTGACGGTGTGCCCGGGCGCGGTCATCTTCTCCACGGGCACCGGCTTGGCCGCCAGCGCGTCCGAGACCAGCTGGTTCCGGGCGGTGCGCTCCTCGTAGCGATGCATCTGCCAGATGCCCAGCCTGATCATCGTGGGGATGAGAAGCAGGGCGATGAGCGTGAGGATCACCCACTGCCGGGACATCAGGAAGCGGTACACCCCACGACCGTACAACTCGGTCGTGGGGTGCATTCAGGCGGGTACTGGTTCACACCTTGTCGACGATTCCCGCCTTTCCCTCCGCGCGGGCGCAGTGCGCGCCGCAGTACCAGTGGCCCTCGACCTCCACGCCCTGCCCGATGATCTGCACACGGCAGTGCTCGCAGATGGGTGCCATGCGGTGGATCGCGCAGGAGAAGCAGTCGAAGACGTGCACCGCGCCCTGCGCGTGCACCTCGAAGGTCATTCCGTACTGATTGCCACATACCTCACAGGTCGCCATGCGCCACAGGGTGAGCCGTCACCCCGGCCCGGGCGAGCGGATGCCGGGCGAGTCGCTCCCCAATCACCCGTCCGTACGGTCACCCCTCCGACGCCGGCTCCACATCCGCGAGGAGTTGCCCGAACGCCGCCTCGTCCACGACCGGCGTGCCGAACTGCCGCGCCTTGACCACCTTGGACGTGCCCGAGTCCGGGTCGTTCGTGACGAGCAGGCTGGTCAGCCGGGACAAGCTGGTGGCCACGTGCAGTCCGGCCTCGGTCGCGCGGTCCTCCAGCAGATCGCGCTCCACCGAGGTGTCACCCGAGAAGGCGACCCGCATGCCCTGCCTGAGCCGCCCGCCCGCCTCGTAGCGCCCCGGGTTGGGGTAGGG
>KL569209.1:20776-22810 GCA_000715635.1 Streptomyces violaceus
ACCCTGAGGCTGGGCCGGAACGCCTCGGCCAGTACGCGCGCGTCGTCCAGCGCGTGGTGCGCCCGCTGCTGGACGACGCCGAAGTGCGCGGCGAGGGACTCCAGCTTGTGGTTGGGCAGCGGGAGCCCGAGTTCCTTGGAGAGTGCGATGGTGCACAGCCGTTGCCGCACCGGCGCCTCCCGCTTCGCGCGCGCGTACTCGCGGGCGATCATCTGCCAGTCGAAGACGGCGTTGTGCGCGACGAGCACCCGCCCCTCGAGCCGGGTCGTGAACTCCTCGGCGATGTCCTGGAAGAGGGGCGCGCCCTCGAGTGCCTCGCTCGTCAGTCCGTGGATCCACACGGGGCCGGGGTCACGCTCCGGGTTGACCGTCGAGTACCAGTGGTCCTCGACCTCGCCGCGCTCGTCGAGCCGGTAGACGGCCGCGGAGATGATGCGATCGTCCCGGGCCAGACCTGTGGTCTCCACGTCAACAACCGCGTACCCCTTGGGATACGCGGCCGGCCATGACGTGGGAGAGGGCACTGTGGTCGTCAGGTCATCGAGCATGGTCCCTGAGGATACGGGCCACGACTGACACCACGGCCCGCCAGGTGCGCTCCCCCCGGCCCTTCCGACAGTCCCTCAGGCGTCTTGTCCGCTCTGTCCGTTCACGAGGCGTACGTCTGTCCGACGCTCAGTCATTCTGCCGAGAGTCCGGGTGGTCGTCGTCTCCCTCTGTGGCGCGTCCCTGATTGGTGGAGATCGCCAAGAAGCAAGCGCGTACCGTCGGTAATACTTGTGGGTAACAACGTCTAGTCGGGGCAGGATGGCGGCCCTACGGTGCTTGCATGCCGAACCTGCCCGATGTCGTGCTGTGGTCGATCCCCGCCTTTGTGCTGCTCACCGTGGTCGAGATGGTGAGCTACCGTCTCCATCCCGACGAGGACGCGGAGGGCTACGAGGCGAAGGACGCCGCCACGAGCGTCGGCATGGGCCTCGGCAGTCTCGTCTTCGACTTCCTCTGGAAGATCCCGATCGTCGCCCTCTACACGGCCCTCTACGAACTCACGCCCCTGCGCGTGCCCGTCCTGTGGTGGACCGTCCCCCTGATGCTGCTCGGGCAGGACTTCTTCTACTACTGGTCCCACCGCGGCCACCACGTCATCCGCGTCCTGTGGGCCTGCCACGTCGTCCACCACTCCAGCCGGAAGTTCAACTTCACCACCGCGCTGCGCCAGCCCTGGACGTCCCTGACCGTGTGGCCGTTCTACGTCCCCCTCATAGCCGCCGGCGTGCACCCCGCCGCGCTCGCGTTCTGCTCCTCAGCGAACCTCGTCTACCAGTTCTGGATCCACACCGAGCGGATCGACAGGATGCCCCGCTGGTTCGAGTTCGTCTTCAACACCCCCTCGCACCACCGCGTCCACCACGCCTCCCAGGGCGGTTACCTCGACCGCAACTTCGGCGGCATCCTCATCGTCTGGGACCGGCTGTTCGGATCGTTCGCCGCCGAGACCGAACGGCCCGTGTACGGACTGACCAAGAACATCGACACATACAACCTGCTGAAGGTGGCGACGCACGAATACGTGGCCATCGCGAAGGACCTGAAGGCGGCTCGCAGTTGGCGCGAGCGCGCAGGGCGCGTGTTCATGGGGCCGGGCTGGGGGCCCACGCCCGCCTCCGCGCCGTCGACGGCCTCCCTGCCGACGGCGACCCTAGCTCCGGCCGTGCCCCCGGACGCCGCCGCGGCCCCGACCCACGCCGGTGAGAGCACGTCGGCGTGACCCCTTCCCGCCTCCTCCTCGCCGCCTTCGGTCTCGCCGCCGCCGTCGACCTCGTCTCCCTCGCGGTCGGTTTCGACGCCGGGCACACCGTGGCCAAGCCCCTGCTGATGCCGCTCCTGGCCCTGTGGGCCGCCCTGCGCCAGGCGCCTCGGCTCCTCCTGGCCGCCCTGCTGTTCGGCTGGGGCGGGGACGTCCTGCTGCTGTCCGACGCCGAGCCGGCCTTCCTCGCCGGCATGGGCTCCTTCGCCGCAGGCCATGTCTGCTAC
>KL569209.1:22995-23887 GCA_000715635.1 Streptomyces violaceus
GCAGCCGTAACGCCGTCCCACGCGCGCGTGCGGGCCTCCTCGCCCTCGGCTACGGCACCGCCCTCGTCACGACCGTCGCGCTGCTGTGGCCGGACCTGCCCGCGGACCTGCGCGTGCCCGTCGCCGGGTACAGCCTCCTGCTCACGGCCATGGCGTACGGGTCCGCCACCCGGCTCGGCCTCTTCGCCGGACTCGGCGGTGCGCTGTTCCTGCTCTCCGACACGCTCATCGCGACCGGCGTCGCCGACTGGCCGCAGCTGCCCGGGCCGGACTTCTGGATCATGCTCACGTACATCGCCGCGCAGGCCCTGCTGACCGGCGGCACCCTGGGGGCGCTCAACGCGCGCAGGGCACCGGCCGCGACGTACGGCGAGATGCGGGCCGTCTGAGGCTCACCAGCGGATGGGGACCGGGAGGGCCGTCAGCAGTCCGGACACCGCGACCACCAGGCCCAGCGCGACGACCTCCGCCCGCGCCGGCGCACAGGCGCTCAGCGGATCGGCCGCCCGGCGCAGCCTGCTCCGGGCCCACAGGGCGAGGGCGGCGACGGCGGCCACGAGCAGCACCTTGGCGAGCAGCGCACGCCCGTACGCCGTGGTCGTCAACTGTTCCACGATCGTCCCCGGCGGCATCCGGCGCAGCGAACTCCACACACCCGTCGCGGTGATGGCGGCGAGCAGTACGGCCGCCACGCGCGCGTAGAGCCCCAGCAGGGCCGCGCCCGCCCCGGTGTCGTACCGGCCGTGCCACAGGCGCAGGGTCCGCAGCGCGTGCAGCAGACCGCCCACCCACAGCGCCGCACAGGTCAGGTGGACGAGCGTCAGCCCGGAGCCGGTCAGCGGGCTCTGCTCGGTCGGGGGGTGCGCGCGCAGCGCCTCCGCGACGATCACGG
>KL569209.1:24098-24538 GCA_000715635.1 Streptomyces violaceus
CGACAGGGTGCACAGCCCCGCCACCAGGAACGCGTTGACCTCGAGCAGGGCGAGCCTGCCGTCCCGGGACGCGTGGAGCCCGCCGATGTCCATGTCCGACAGGCCGCCCGGGACGAGATTGCCCGTGGCCACGACCGAGGCGAGCCCCAGGGCGGCGACGAAACCGACGACTGCGGCGAAGGGCGACCAACTGCGCGGCACGGCCAGGGGCAGGCCGGTGGCCTTCTCTGCGCCGGGCACGGAACGCGCCAGCCGGTTCACGAACAGCTCGCCGACCGGTACGCACAGCGCCGCGAACAGCACCGTACGCAGCAGGGCGATGCCGCCGGCGCCGGGTGCCGCGGCCTCCCCGGTGCCGTGCAGCGCGGTGGACGGGCCGAGCAGCGGGATCAGCGCGGCCAGGGCCACCAGGACCAGGCTGTCTCTTATACACATCTCTG
>KL569209.1:24767-29151 GCA_000715635.1 Streptomyces violaceus
CGGCTACTCCTGGCGTGGGTCTTGTCAAGGTCACCCCAAGATCTTCACCAGCCTTCACATGGTCGGGCAAGTCCAGGGGAGCGAACTCAGTGCGAGCGCCGCCTCGCGGGCGTACCGCCTGCCGACACCGCGGTAGCCGCGCAGCCGTATCGCACACTCGACGGACGGTCGGGCCTTCTCAGGCTCGTGCGAAGTCCATGTCACCCTCATGGCGTAGCTCAGGTCCGCCGCCCACACCATGCACACGAGTGGAAACCACACCACTCCCCGCGAACCGCGGGGCAGGGACGCAGCGGGCCGGGCGGGTGCCCCCGCCCGGCCCGGACCACCTTCACACGAGCTCTACTTGGTCACCGCGTCCAGCGCGTCCGCGATGCCCCAGCCGTAGAAGCCGTTGCGGTTCTTGGAGCCCTCGCACACCGCGTCGATCTTGCCGTCGGCGTCGATGTCGTACGGGTCCGTGCACGGCGTGGCGTCGGCCTGCGCGTACAGCAGGGCCTTCACCAGGGCCGGGGGAGCGTACGGGTGCGTCGACTTGATGAGGGCGGCGACGCCCGCGACGTGCGGGGACGCCATCGACGTACCGGCCATGTAGCCCCACTTGCCGCCCGGCAGCGTGCCCAGGATCAGCCCGCTCGTGGCCGGCGCCTCCGGCTTCTGGTAGGCGGTCGAGTCGCCGCCCGGGGCGGCGATGTCGGCGACGCCCAGCCCGTAGTTGGAGAAGGACGACTTGATGCCCTTCGCGCCCGTCGAGGCGACCGTGACGACACCCGGCAGCTGGGTCGGGATGTCGAGGCACTCCGAGGGGTCGACGGTCCGGTCGCCCGGCGTGGTGTCGTTCGGGGACGACGGGTCGGTGATCTCGTCGGCCGAGAGGTCGTAGTTCTCGTTGCCCGCCGCCGCGACGTTGACCGCGCCCTTCTTCTCCGCGTACCGCGAGGCCCGGCCGACGGCGTCCAGGAGCGCCTTCTGGTCCGGGTCGTCGGCGCAGTTGAAGTACCAGGGGTCGGTGTAATAGCTGTTGTTGGTGACGTCGACCCCGTGCTCGGCCGCCCACACGAAGCCGCACACCACGGCCTCCGCGTAGAAGAAGCCGTCCGGGTTGGACACCTTGATTCCGGAAACCTTCACCCCGGGTGCGACACCGGTCATGCCGACGCCGTTCTTGGCGGCCGCGATCTCACCTGCCACGTGTGTGCCGTGCGGGCTCTCCGAGGCACCGGGCCGCCAGGCCCCGTCCGCGGTGTCCGGCTTGCCCGACACGCAGTTGACCGACGCCTCACGGTCGAAGTTGGGCGCTATGTCCGGGTGGGTGTCGTCGACGCCGGTGTCGATCACGGCGACCGTGACCTTCTTGCTGCCCAGCGACTTCTCGTGCGCCTTGTCCGCCTTGATGGCCGGCAGGTCCCACTGCTGGGGCTGCAGCGGGTCCTGCCCGGCGGGGGCCTCGGCCTCGGCGACCTCGGCCGCGCTCAGCGCCTTCGGCGTCCCCAGGTCGGCCGTCGACGCCGCCGGCAGCGGCTTGGTGCGGGTGGCACCGGCCGACTGGACCCCGCGCACCTTGCGGACGGTCTTGGCGAAGTCGGGGTTCGAGGAGTGGACGACGATGACGCCTATCTGGTCGTACGACGTCACGATCGTGCCCCCGGCCTTGCCGACGGCCTTCTTCACATACGCCGAAGTGCCTTGCCCCGGCTTGACGTTGACGACGTAGCTGAGCGGGGTCGCGTCGGCCGAGACCGCCGCGGGGGCGTCGTCGGCGGCCGTGGCCGTGGTGTTCGGCAGGAACGCGAGGGCCGTGGCCATGGCCATCCCGGCCGGGATCGCGACGGCGCGGCGGTAGCGCGCGTGCGGCGCTGTCATGGTGTCTCCAGTATGTTCGCGGTACGTGCTGACTGTGCGTGAAGTCTCAGGATGTACAAGTCACTTGACCGCGCGCAGCGCGTTGACGATGCCGTACCCGTAGAAGCCGTTCACGCGCTTGCCGCCCTCGCACGTGGCGTCCTGGGCGCCATCGCCGTCCTGGTCGTAGGACTCGGGGCAGGCGGTCCGGTCGGCCTGCGCCTTCAGCAGGGCCTGGAGCTGGGCCGGAGACGCCTTGGGGTGCTTGGACTTCAGCAGCGCGGCGACACCGGAGGCGTGCGGGGAGGCCATTGAGGTGCCCTGGAGGAAGCCCCACGCGCCGCCCGGCATGGTGGACAGGATGCGGCCGTCCTTCGAGGGCGTGTCCGGTATCTGGTAGCGCCGGTCACCGCCCGGAGCCGCGACGTCGACGACGCCCTTGCCGTACGTCGAGAAGTACGACTTCACGTTGTCGACGCCCGTCGAGCTCACCGTGACGACACCCGGCAGCTGGGTCGGTATGTCGAAGCACTCGTGCGGGTCGATGGTGCGCTCTACGGGCGTGGTGTCGTTCGGGCTGGAGTCGTCGAGGATCGCGTCCGAGTCCAGGTCGTGGTTGGAGTTGCCCGCTGCGGCGACGTTGAGCGTGCCCTTCTTCTGGGCGTACAGCTGGGCCCTGTTGACCGCGTCGACGACGGCCCGCTGGTCCGGGTCGTCCATGCAGTTGTACAGCCACGGGTCGACGTAGTAGCTGTTGTTCGTGATCTCGACGCCGTGGTCGGCGGCGAACACGAAGGCACACACGACGCTCTCCGGGTAGAAGAGGCCGTTGGCCCGGTCGGTCACGTTGATGCTGGAGACCTTCACACCGGGTGCGACGCCCGCCACGCCTATGCCGTTGCGGGCGGCGGCTATCTCACCGGCGACATGCGTGCCGTGGTAGTCCTCGGGGGTGTACGGCCGCCAGGCGCCCTCGCTGGTGTCGGGCTTGCCGCCGGCGCAGTTGGCGGACTGGGAGGCGGAGAAGTTCGGGGCGATGTCGGGGTGGGTGTCGTCGACGCCGGTGTCGATCACGGCGACGGTCACCTTGCGGCTGCCCGGGTTGATCTTCGCGGCCTTGTCGGCGCCTATCGCGCGCAGATCCCACTGATCCGCCTCGAGGGGCTCGCTCTCGGGCGTCTTCGCCGAGGCCGCTTCGGCCCGCTGGGCCTGGGCGGCCGTCAGGTACTGGGCCGCACCCTCCTCCTTCGTGCCCGCGGCGGTCAGCGGCGCCGTCCGCGTCGCACCCGCCGACTGGACTCCACGCACCTTGCGGATGCTCTTGGCGAAGTCGGCGTTCGCGGAGTGGACGACGATCACGCCGATCCGCTCGTACGTGGTCACGACCGAGCCGCCGGCCGCGCCGATCGCCTTCTTCACCGACGCGATCGTGCGACGGTCGGCCTTGGTGTTGACGACGTAGGCCAGCTTCGGCGCGTCGGCCGACTGCGCGGCCGACTCCGCGCGCGGGGCCGCCGACGCGGCAGCCGGCAGAAAGCCCAGCGAAGCCGTCAGTGACAGCACGACGGGCACGGCGAGGGCGAGCCGGCGTCTGGAACGCAGATGAGACATGGGGTCTCCACATCCTCCGGAAACGAAACCGGCCCGAGGCACAGGTGGTGCTCGGGCAGGTACATGACGGGGTGGTGCAGGGCGAAGCTATCCCGCGCTCTCGCTGGCCAGCAACGTTTTGCCGAAACGACTTCGGAAAGAACGCCGGGCAGTTGAACCGGTTCTCGCGTGCCGCCGTGACGTTGGACAGGGAGCGCGAGAACACTCGCCTCCGTCCCCGTTCAAACCGCTTCCGTCATTACGAGGAGACTCTCCGTGTCCACCGACGCACCGCCCCCCTCGAAAGAGCAACACAAACTCCCCTCACCGGAGGAGTTCGCGGAGGTGCACGAGAGCGCGGAGTTCGGTGAACTGCGCCGCTCCTACCGCTCCTTCGCCTTCCCGCTGACCGTCGCCTTCATCGCCTGGTACCTGCTGTACGTGCTGCTGTCGAACTACGCGGGCGGCTTCATGGGCACCAAGCTCTTCGGCAACATCAACGTCGCCTTCGTCCTCGGCGTCGCCCAGTTCCTCACCACGTTCCTCATCGCCTGGTGGTACTCGCGGCACGCCGCCGCGAAGCTCGACCCCAAGGCCGAGGCCATCAAGTCCCGGATGGAGGGCGGCGCATGAGCACCGCACAGCAGACCCTGCTCGCCGCGAACGAGGCCAGCGAGCACCGGCCGCTGATCATCACCCTGTTCGCGCTGTTCGTCCTGGCCACGCTCGGCATCACCGTCTGGGCCGGCCGCCAGACCAAGGACGCCGCCGACTTCTACGCGGGCGGCCGCCAGTTCAGCGCCTTCCAGAACGGACTCGCGGTCTCCGGCGACTACATGTCGGCCGCGTCCTTCCTCGGCATCGCGGGCGCGATCGCCATCTTCGGCTACGACGGCTTCCTGTACTCCATCGGCTTCCTGGTCGCCTGGCTGGTCGCCCTCCTCCTGGTGGT
>KL569209.1:29318-33914 GCA_000715635.1 Streptomyces violaceus
ACTCCGGCCGCTACACCATGGGCGACGTGCTCGCGTACCGCATGCGCCAGCGCCCGGTCCGCACCGCCGCCGGTACGTCCACGATCGTCGTGTCGATCTTCTACCTGCTGGCCCAGATGGCAGGCGCGGGCGTCCTCGTCTCGCTGCTGCTCGGCATCACCTCCGACGCGGGCAAGATCCTCATCGTCGCCCTCGTCGGCCTCCTGATGATCGTGTACGTCTCCATCGGCGGCATGAAGGGCACCACCTGGGTCCAGATGGTCAAGGCCGTGCTGCTCATCGGCGGCACCATCCTGATCACCTTCCTGGTGCTGCTGAAGTTCAACTTCAACATCTCCGACCTGCTCGGCACGGCCGCCGAGAACAGCGGCAAGGGCGCCGCCTTCCTGGAGCCCGGCCTCCAGTACGGCATGACCGGCACCTCCAAGCTGGACTTCGTCTCCCTGGGTATCGCCCTGGTGCTCGGCACGGCGGGTCTGCCGCACATCCTGATCCGCTTCTACACGGTGCCCGACGCCAAGGCCGCCCGTAAGTCGGTGAACTGGGCGATCGGCATCATCGGCGGCTTCTACCTGATGACCATCGCCCTCGGCTTCGGCGCCGCCGCGCTGATCTCCCAGGAGGAGATCATCGCGTCCAACCCGTCCGGCAACACGGCGGCACCCCTGCTCGCCCTGCACCTCGGCGGTGTCGACTCGACCTGGGGCGCGATCCTGCTCGCCACGATCTCGGCGGTGGCCTTCGCGACGATCCTCGCCGTCGTCGCCGGCCTCACCCTCGCCTCGTCGTCGTCCTTCGCCCACGACATCTACGCCAACGTCATCCGCAAGGGGAAGGCGTCCGGCGCCGAGGAGGTCCGCGCGGCCCGCTGGGCGACCGTCTTCATCGGCGTCGTCTCCATCGGCCTCGGCGCCCTCGCCCGCGACCTGAACGTGGCCGGCCTGGTCGCGCTCGCCTTCGCGGTCGCGGCCTCCGCCAACCTGCCGACGATCCTCTACAGCCTGTTCTGGAAGCGCTTCACCACCCAGGGCGCCCTGTGGTCGATCTACGGCGGTCTGATCGTCGCCGTCGGCCTGGTGCTGTTCTCGCCCGTCGTCTCCGGCGACCCCAAGGCGATGTTCCCCGAGGTGGACTTCGCCTGGTTCCCGCTGAAGAACCCGGGCATCATCTCCATCCCCTTCGGCTTCCTCATGGGCTGGCTCGGCACCGTCCTGTCCAAGGAGGAGCCGGACGTCAAGAAGTACGCCGAGCTGGAGGTCCGGTCCCTGACCGGCACCGGCGCCCACTGAGCACCAACCCTCTCGCGCGGCCGCGTCGTAGGAACCTCCAGGTCCCTGCGGCGCGGCCGCGTTCCGCGTCGTGGGATCGGGCCTGTCGAGTTGTCAGTGCGGTCACGTAGGCTCGCAGGTGCCGGAGAAGAAGTGCTCCGGGGACGATCCGCGTCGAGGGAGGGGGCCCACGTGCTCATCGACACCTACGGCCGAGTGGCCACCGACCTGAGGGTCTCGCTGACGGACCGGTGCAATCTGCGCTGCACCTACTGCATGCCCGAGGAGGGCCTGCAGTGGCTGGCCAAGCCGGATCTGCTCACGGACGACGAGATCGTCCGCCTGATCGACATCGCGGTCACCTCCCTCGGTATCGAGGAGGTCCGCTTCACCGGCGGCGAGCCCCTGCTGCGCCCCGGCCTGGCCGGCATCGTCGAGCGGGTCGCGGCCCTCGACGCGCGCCCCCAGATGTCCCTCACGACCAACGGCATCGGCCTCAAGCGCACCGCGACCGCCCTGAAGGCGGCGGGTCTGGACCGGGTCAACGTCTCCCTCGACACCCTCCGCCCGGACGTCTTCAAGACCCTCACCCGCCGCGACCGCCACAAAGACGTCATCGAGGGCCTGCACGCCGCCCGCGACGCCGGCCTGACCCCGGTCAAGGTCAACTCGGTCCTGATGCCGGGTCTCAACGACGACGAGGCCCCGGACCTCCTCGCCTGGGCCGTGGAGCACGACTACGAGCTGCGCTTCATCGAGCAGATGCCCCTGGACGCCCAGCACGGCTGGAAGCGCGACGGCATGATCACGGCAGGCGACATCCTGACCTCCCTGCGCACCCGCTTCGAGCTGACCGCCGAGGGCGAGGAGAAGCGCGGCTCGGCCCCGGCGGAGCGCTGGCTGGTGAACGGCGGGCCGCATGTGGTCGGCGTCATCGCCTCCGTCACCCGCCCCTTCTGCGCGGCCTGCGACCGCACGCGCCTCACCGCCGACGGGCAGATACGAACCTGCCTGTTCGCCCAGGAGGAAACCGACCTCCGGGCCGCCCTCCGCTCCGACGCCCCGGACGAGGAGATCGCCCGCATCTGGCGCCTGGCCATGTGGGGCAAGAAGGCGGGAGCGGGCCTGGACGACCCGACGTTCGTACAGCCGGACCGTCCGATGTCAGCGATCGGAGGCTAGGGGTTCTGCGCGGACTCCCATTCCTTGAGCGGGACGACGTCCTTCAAAAACCCCCGCACTCCGAGGAACTGCGACAAATGCTCGCGATGCTCCTCACACGCGAGCCACGTCTTGCGCCGCTCCGGCGTATGGATCTTCGGGTTGTTCCACGCAAGCACCCACACCGCATCGACGCGGCAGCCCTTCGCGGAACAGATGGGCGTCTCGTCACTCACAGCTCTGTCTCACCACTGCACACATTAGAACCGCACACAGAAAAGGCGACGCCGAGCAGCCACGGGGGGAGCTGCCCGGCGTCGGTCCGTCGCTCCGACGGGGGATGCGGAGCGCGTACGAAGTATGTCACGGGTAACCCCGAGCCCGGCACCTGAACAACATGATTGATCTGAGCTTTTCTTGAGCTTGGCGGGAAGATGACTTCCGTTTGTGACCGCCCCCGGAGGTCCCTACCGCTCCGGCGAATCGGTCTTCGCACCCGGCGCGGGCCCGGACACGGCATCTTCCGCGGCGGACTCCGCGGAACCGTCCTGCGCACCCGGCGGCGCGATCATCGGACGCGTCGGCGCCGCCACGAACGTCGACGGCAGAGACGGCGCGTTCTCGCGCCCGGCGTTCGCGATCACCACCGCGACGTACGGCAGTACCAGCCCGAGCACCAACGCCACGATGGCGACGTGCCGTTCGACGTTCCACAACGTCGCCGCGAGGATCACGGAGATCGTGCGGACCGTCATCGAGATCACGTACCGGCGCTGCCGCCCGCGTACGTCCTCCTGAAGTCCCGTCCGGGCGCCGGTGATCCGGAAAACCTGGACGTTGCCGCCGCCATGCTGCTTCCGCATCGCATTCCACCATCCGCCCGTATCGGACTCTCCCCGCCCCGTGGCCGTCCCCGGCCGGCCGGGGAACCTGACCAGGACAGCTCCCACGTTACGCCGCGGCCGCGCCCGCTACGAGACCGGGGCCCGTCCGGCCGAGGCGAACGGCGTGGGCCGCGGCGCGTACGGCCATCCCCGGCATGCGGCGTACGGCACCTGGGCCGACACTGGCCGTAGAGCTCACGTCGAGCCGTACGAGGAGGCAGCGATGGGCTGGTTGTGGGCGATCATCGTGGGACTGGTACTCGGTCTGCTCGCCAAGGCGATCATTCCGGGCAAGCAGCACATCCCCCTGTGGCTGACCGTCATCCTGGGCATCATCGGAGGCATCGCCGGCAACGCCATCGCCCGGTCGGCCGGCGTCGACGCCACAGCGGGCATCGACTGGTGGCGGCACGTCTTCCAGCTGGTGATGGCGATCATCCTCGTCGGCCTCGGCGACAAGGCCTGGACGGCGGCCCGGGGAGACAGACGCAGCGCATGACGGAGCGCACGGCGAAGGGGGCCGCCTCCGCACCGGAGACGACCCCCTTGCACTCGCATGCTCAGCCGCCCGTGACCTCGACCGCCGCCAGGTTCTTCTTGCCCCGGCGCAGCACCAGCCAGCGGCCCTGCAGCAGGTCCTCCTTGGCGGGGACCGCGTCCTCGCCGGCGACCTTGACGTTGTTCACGTAGGCGCCGCCCTCCTTGACCGTGCGGCGCGCGGCCGACTTGCTGGCCACGAGCCCGACCTCGGCGAACAGGTCGACCACCGGGCCGAGCTCGGAGACCTGGATGTGCGGCACCTCCGACAGGGCGGCGGCCAGCGTCTTCCCGTCGAGCTCCGCCAGCTCGCCCTGCCCGAAGAGGGCCTTGGACGCGGCGATCACGGCGGCCGTCTGGTCCGCGCCGTGCACCAGCGTGGTCAGCTCCTCGGCCAGGGCGCGCTGCGCGGCACGGGCCTGCGGACGCTCCTCGGTCTGCTTCTCCAGCTCCTCCAGCTCCGCACGGGAGCGGAAGGACAGGATGCGCATGTACTTCGAGATGTCCCGGTCGTCCACGTTCAGCCAGAACTGGTAGAACGCGTACGGCGTCGTCATCTCCGGGTCGAGCCAGACGGCGCCGCCCTCGGTCTTGCCGAACTTGGTGCCGTCCGCCTTGGTCATCAGCGGCGTCGCCAGGGCGTGCGCCGTGGCGTCCGGCTCCAGGCGGTGGATCAGGTCCAGGCCCGCCGTGAGGTTGCCCCACTGGTCGCTGCCGCCCTGCTGGAGCGTGCAGCCGTAGCGGCG
>KL569209.1:34054-35113 GCA_000715635.1 Streptomyces violaceus
GGAGCGTGCAGCCGTAGCGGCGGTAGAGCTGCAGGAAGTCCATGCCCTGCAGGAGCTGGTAGCTGAACTCCGTGTAGCTGATGCCCTCGGAGGACTCCAGGCGGCGGGCCACGGAGTCCTTCGTCAGCATCTTGTTGACGCGGAAGTGCTTGCCGATGTCCCGCAGGAACTCGATCGCGGAGAGGTTCTCCGTCCAGTCGAGGTTGTTGACCATGACGGCCGCGTTCTCGCCCTCGAAGGTCAGGAACGGCTCGATCTGGGAGCGCAGCTTGCCGACCCAGCCGGTGACCGTCTCCGGGTCGTTCAGCGTGCGCTCCGCGGTCGGACGCGGGTCGCCGATCAGGCCCGTGGCACCGCCGACCAGCGCCAGCGGCCGGTGACCGGCCTGCTGGAGCCGCCGCACGGTGAGCACCTGCACCAGGTGCCCCACGTGCAGCGACGGCGCCGTCGGGTCGAAGCCGCAATAGAACGTGACGGGACCGTCCGCGAGCGCCTTGCGCAAAGCGTCCTCGTCAGTGGACAGGGCGAACAGCCCGCGCCACTTCAGCTCGTCGACGATGTCCGTCACGGTTCTCGTATCTCCTTGAGTGGGCTCGTAATCAGGTACGAGGTTATACGCCCTGGCTGACAGAGCTCATATTGAAGTCAGGCACCCGCAGGGCCGGCATCGCGGCCCTGGTGAACCAGTCGCTCCATTCCCTCGGCAGCGTCTTCTCCGTCCGCCCGGCCTCCGTCACCCGGCCCAGCAGTCCGACCGGCGTCTCGTTGAACCGGAAGTTGTTCACCTCGCCGGTCACCTCGCCGTTCTCGACCAGGTAGACGCCGTCCCGGGTCAGGCCCGTCAGCAGCAGCGACGCCGGGTCGACCTCGCGGATGTACCACAGGCAGGTCAGCAGCAACCCTCGCTCGGTGTTCGCGACCATCTCGTCCAGCGAGCGGTCCTCGCCCCCGTCCAGGATCACGTTGTCGATCACCGGAGCCACGGGCAGCCCGGTCAGGCCCGCGCTGTGGCGGCTGGTCGTCAGGTGCCGCAGCTCGCCCTCGCGCATCCACTCGGTC
>KL569209.1:35347-35609 GCA_000715635.1 Streptomyces violaceus
CGCTACCGGCAGCCCGTTGTCGAACACCGACTCATCGCCCCCGGAGGAGTGCGCGATCACGAAGGGCGCCGACTCCAGACCGGGCTCGTTCGGGTCGCTGCGCAGAGTCAGCGGCAGGTCGGTCAGCTTCTCGCCGACCCGCGTGCCCCCGCCCGGCTTGGAGAACACCGTGCGGCCCTCCATCGCGTCCCGGCCCGACGCCGACCACAACTGGTAGATCAGCAGGTCCGCCACGGCCGACGGCGGCAGCAGCGTCTCGTAC
>KL569209.1:35796-39399 GCA_000715635.1 Streptomyces violaceus
ATCTCGTACCGGCCCGCGGGCAGCTCCACGCGCCGCTCGGCCCACCCGAGGCGCACGGCCAGCTCCGCGTCCAGGGCCGCCGGGTCGACGTCCTTGAAGTCCCGCGTGGAGCGCCCGGCCCACGCGGACCGGGTCCGGTCCGGTGACTTGGCGTTCAGCTCCAGCGTCCCGTTCGGCTGGTCGTGCCGCAGTCGCAGCCCCGTGGAGGTGCCCACGTACGTCGACACCAGTTCGTGGTTGGCGAACCCGTACAGCTCCCGGCCGCCGGCACGCGCGCGTGCGAAGGCCTCGCCGAGCGCCGGGGCGAAGTCGGCGAACACCGCGGAGGAGGTCTCGGCGGGCGCCTGCGTGAACTCCGGACTCGCGGCCACGCCCGTGACCAGCGGCTGCGCGTCCTCGGCGGGCCCGGCGCCGCGCGCGGCGGCCTCGGCGGCCCGCACCAGGGGCTCCAGCTCGTCGGCGGTCACGGCGGACCGTGACACGACCCCCGAGGCCGTGCCCTCCTTGCCGTCGACCGTGGCGACGAGGGTGAGCGTGCGCCCGCGCGTGACGCCGTTCGTCGTCAGGGTGTTGCCCGCCCAGCGCAGGTTGGCGGTCGACTGCTCGTCGGCGATGACGACACAGCCGTCCGCCCGGGACAGTTCGAGGGCGCGCTCGACGACCTCGTGCGGCTTGCTGTTACGCGCGCTCATCGACCGGCCTCCTGAGTCGTGTTCAGAATGTTGACGCCCTTGAAGAGGGCCGACGGGCAGCCGTGCGACACGGACGCGACCTGGCCCGGCTGGGCCTTGCCGCAGTTGAAGGCGCCCCCCAGGACGTAGGTCTGCGGACCGCCGACGGCGGACATGGAGCCCCAGAAGTCGGTGGTCGTCGCCTGGTAGGCCACGTCCCGCAGCTGCCCGGCGAGCCGCCCGTTCTCGATCCGGTAGAAGCGCTGACCCGTGAACTGGAAGTTGTAGCGCTGCATGTCGATCGACCAGGACCGGTCGCCGACGACGTAGATCCCCCGCTCCACGCCCCCGATCAGGTCCTCGGTCGACATTCCGGCCGGGTCCGGCTGCAACGACACGTTGGCCATGCGCTGCACCGGCACATGCCCGGGGGAGTCGGCGTAGGCGCAGCCGTTGGACCGCTCGAACCCGGTCAGCTTCGCGATCCGCCGGTCCAGCTGATAGCCGACGAGGGTGCCGTCCTTCACCAGATCCCAGGACTGGCCCTCGACGCCCTCGTCGTCGTACCCGATGGTGGCGAGCCCGTGCTCGGCGGTGCGGTCGCCGGTGACGTTCATCAGCTCCGAGCCGTACCGCAGCTTGCCCAGCTGGTCGAACGTGGCGAACGAGGTGCCGGCGTAGGCGGCCTCGTAGCCGAGCGCCCTGTCGAGCTCGGTCGCGTGCCCGATGGACTCGTGGATGGTCAGCCACAGGTTGGACGGGTCGACGACCAGGTCGTACAGGCCCGGTTCGACGCTTCGCGCGCGCATCTTCTCGGCGAGCAGCTCCGGGATCCGCTCCAGCTCGCCCTCCCAGTCCCAGCCGGTGCCCCGCAGGTACTCCCAGCCCCGTCCCGCCGGCGGGGCGAGGGTGCGCATCGAGTCGAACTCGCCGCTCGACTCGTCCACCGACACGGCGTTGAACACCGGGTGCAGCCGTACCCGCTGCTGCGTGGTCACGGTCCCCGCGGTGTCGGCGTAGAACTTGTTCTCGTGGACGGTGAGCAGCGAGGCGTCGACATGGTCGACCCCGTCGGCCGCCAGCAGCCGCGCGCTCCAGTCCGCGATCAGCCCGGCCTTCTCCTCGTCGGGCACGGTGAACGGATCGATCTCGTACGACGAGACCCAGGTCTTCTCGGAGTGCACCGGCTCGCCGGCCAGCTCCACACGCTCGTCCGACCCGGCCGCCTTGATCACCTGGGCGGACAGCCTGGCCATGGCCACCGCCTGCCCGGCGACCCTGGCGGCGGCGTCCAGGCTGAGGTCGACGCCGGACGCGAAACCCCACGTACCGCCGTGCACCACCCGCACCGCGTACCCGAGGTCGGTGGTGTCCGACGACCCGGCGGGCTTGGCGTCGCGGAACCGCCAGGAGGCGCCTCGCACCCGCTCGAACCGGAAGTCCGCGTGCTCGGCACCGAGCGCACGCGCGCGGGCGAGGGCCGCGTCGGCGAGGGCGCGTAGGGGGAGGGCCGTGAAGGCCTCGTCGATGGTATGAGGCACCGCCGTCTCTTTCTGTCGAGGTGAGCGTGGTTGCCGTACTGCGTGACTGCTCCGATCATGTCGTCCATCTCGCGCGCGGGCCATGAGTTTCCGTACCCCGGGTGCGTGGCTTTCTGTAGGGACCCGACAGTGAGTCCCGTACGCCACTGTCGGTGCCCGATTGTCCGCGGGCGTGCCAGGACCGATAGGTTTTCGAGGAAGCCGCCTGTCATCGCCGCCTGTCGTCCAGGCGCCCGGGCGGGCGTATCAGACCGCTATCGAAAGGGTGATCCGTTGAGCCGCTCGGTTCTCGTCACCGGAGGCAACCGGGGCATCGGCCTCGCCATCGCCCGCGCTTTCGCCGATGCCGGCGACAAGGTCGCCATCACGTACCGCTCGGGTGAGCCGCCGGCAGGCTTCCTGGCCGTCAAGTGCGACATCACCGACCCCGAGCAGGTGGAGCAGGCCTACAAGGAGATCGAGGAGAGCCACGGCCCCGTCGAGGTCCTCGTCGCCAACGCCGGCATCACCAAGGACCAGCTCCTGATGCGCATGTCCGAGGAGGACTTCACCTCGGTCATCGACACCAACCTCACCGGCACCTTCCGTGTGGTCAAGCGCGCCAACCGCGGCATGCTGCGGGCCAAGAAGGGCCGCGTCGTCCTGATCTCCTCGGTCGTCGGCCTCTACGGCGGCCCCGGCCAGGCCAACTACGCCGCCTCCAAGGCCGCCCTGGTCGGCTTCGCCCGCTCCCTCGCCCGTGAGCTGGGCTCGCGGAACCTCACCTTCAACGTCGTCGCGCCCGGCTTCGTCGACACCGACATGACCAAGGTGCTCTCCGACGAGCAGCGCAAGGGCATCGTGTCGCAGATCCCGCTCGGCCGGTACGCCCAGCCGGAGGAGGTGGCCGCGACGGTGCGGTTCCTCGCCTCGGACGACGCCTCGTACATCACTGGAGCCGTCATCCCCGTTGACGGCGGACTGGGAATGGGTCACTGATCACCATGAGCGGAATTCTCGAGGGCAAGCGCGTCCTGATCACCGGTGTGCTGACGGAGGCCTCCATCGCCTTCCACACCGCCAAGCTGGCACAGGAGCAGGGCGCCGAGGTCATCCTCACGGCGTTCCCGCGGCCCACGCTGACCGAGCGCATCGCCAAGAAGCTCCCCAAGCCCGTCAAGGTCATCGAGCTCGACGTGACGAACGACGAGCACCTCGGGCGCCTGGCCGACATCGTCGGCGAGGAGCTCGGCGGCCTCGACGGTGTCGTGCACTCCATCGGCTTCGCCCCGCAGGACGCCCTCGGCGGCAACTTCCTCAACACGCCGTTCGAGTCGGTCGCCACGGCCATGCACGTCTCGGCGTACTCGCTGAAGTCGCTGACCATGGCCTGCCTGCCGCTGATGCAGAAC
>KL569209.1:39622-41074 GCA_000715635.1 Streptomyces violaceus
CGGCTCCGTCGTCGGTCTGACGTTCGACGCGCAGTTCGCCTGGCCGCAGTACGACTGGATGGGCCCGGCCAAGGCCGCCCTGGAGGCCACCAGCCGCTACATGGCCCGCGACCTGGGCAAGCAGAACATCCGCTGCAACCTGGTCTCGGCCGGTCCGCTCGGCTCCATGGCCGCCAAGTCCATCCCGGGCTTCGGCGAGCTGGCCTCCGTGTGGGACTCCCGCTCCCCGCTGGAGTGGGACCTGAAGGACCCCGAGCCGGCCGGCCGCGGCATCGTCGCGCTGCTGAGCGACTGGTTCCCGAAGACCACGGGCGAGATCATCCACGTGGACGGCGGTCTGCACGCCATCGGAGCCTGATCTCCCGTACGCCGTCGACGCCCCGCTCCCCGCAGCGCGCGGGGAGCGGGGCGTCACCCGTTCGGCCCAGCCGACCGGGCGCCGGAGGCCCACAGCCGGGCACCCTGGAGTACGCGTTCACCACGCGGTCCCCTCCCCAGCACGGCCGAGGAGGAACCCTTGTGCGCTCGTCCCGCCGCATGGCCTCACTGTCCGTCGCCGTCGCTCTCGTGCTGACCCTGGCGTACGAGGCGGTGCCGCACGCGCGCGTGCCCGCCGACGACGAGCAGGAGCGGGCCGCCCTCTTCGGTGCCGCGTGCCGGGTCCGCGTCAACGACTCCAGGGTGACCGCGTTCTGTCACAACCCCTATCCGGAGACCGACCGCGTGAGCCTGCACGTCGAGTGCGCCCGGTGGTGGGACATCGACACCGACAGCTCCCCGGTGGAGGCCGGGCCCGCGCAGACCGTGCGGCTCAAGGGACGCTGCTGGAAGGAAGTAGGCGACGCGTGGGTCAGCCACCGGCGGGCGAGCTGATCCCGCCCAGGCGGCACAGGAACGGATAGCGGGCCGCCTCCGCCCCCGCCCGGTCCGCGTCCCCCACACGGATCGCGTCGAGCAGCCGCCCGTGGTCCATGTACGTCTCCGGCGTCAGCTCCTCGCCGACGTCCTCGCGCAGCCAGTCCCGCAGCACCTCGCCCAGGTCCGCGTACATGGCGGTCATCACGTCGTTGTGGGAGGCGGAGACCACGGCCAGGTGGAAGGTCGCGTCCGCGGTCACGAAGGCTTCCGCGTCACCCGACTCCCAGGCCTCCTCACGCCGCAGCAGCAGCGCGTCGAGCTGCTTGAGGTCCCTCTCGGTCCGCCGCTCGGCGGCCAGCCGGGCGGCGGACGATTCCAGCGTGGAGCGCAGCTCGGCGATGTGCCGGGGGTCGGCACCGGCGAACCGCCGCTGCATCACTCCCGCCAGCTCACTGGTCGCCACGACGTAGGTGCCGGAACCCTGGCGGATGTCCAGCAGGCCGTTGTGCGCGAGCGCGCGGACGGCCTCACGGACCGTGTTGCGGGCGACGCCCAGCTGCTCGACCAGTTCCGGCTCGGTCGGGATACGGGAGC
>KL569209.1:41295-41778 GCA_000715635.1 Streptomyces violaceus
GTCGGGATACGGGAGCCGACCGGCCACTCGCCCGACGTGATCTGGGCCCGCAGCGCGGCGATGACCTGTTCGGACAGCGCCGAACGACGGGGATGGCTCAGAGGCATGGCTCACCTTCGCACGGCCGGGGCGCCGGACGGCAGCCGAGGAGTGGACGGATTGGACAGTCAATCATCCCATGATTCTATGATGGGCCTCATGGCTAGTGAGGAAACCCGGACGATGACGCCCCCGACCGTTCGCAGCTCGGCCGCGCACGACGCCCGGAAAACGGGCGGCCCGTCCACGCGCGCGTGGACGACACGGCTGCTCGTCCTCTGCATCGTGCTGTCCGCGCTGAACCTCCGGCCCGCCATCACCAGCCTCGGCGCCCTCCTGGAGGAGGTCCGCGACGGGCTCGGCATGAGCGGCAGCGTGGCCGGACTGCTCACCTCCGTTCCGCCGCTGTGCTTCGCCGTCTTCGGCGTCATGGCCCCGCGGCTC
>KL569209.1:42023-42284 GCA_000715635.1 Streptomyces violaceus
CGCCGCTTCGGAGCGGGCGCCGTGGTGTGCGCCGGCATGGCCGCCATCGCCACCGGCCTGGCGATCCGGCCGTACGCCGGCGGCACGGCCGGCTTCCTGGCCGCCAGTGCCCTCGCCCTCATGGGCATCGCGGTCAGCAACGTCCTGATGCCGGTCATCGTCAAGCACTGGTTCCCCGACCGCGTGGGCTCCATGACCGGCCTGTACTCCATGGGGCTGGCCCTCGGCACGGCCCTGGCGGCCGCGGTCACGGTGCCCGTG
>KL569209.1:42586-43021 GCA_000715635.1 Streptomyces violaceus
CGTACCGCCTGGGCGCTGGCCGTCTTCTTCGGACTCCAGGCCACCGCCGCCTACATCACCATGGGCTGGATGGCGCAGATCTTCCGGGACGCCGGTGTGCCCGCCGGCACCGCCGGGCTGCTGCTGGCGCTCACCATGGTGATGGGCGTGCCCCTGGCCTTCGTCATACCCCGCCTGGCCACCCGGCTGCCGCACCAGGGCCCGATCGTGCTCGCCCTGGGCGTCTGCGGCCTGATCGGCTACGCCGGGCTGTATCTCGCGCCGGCCGGCGGCGCCTGGGCCTGGGCCCTGCTGCTCGGCGTCGCGAACTGCGCCTTCCCGCTCGCCCTCACCATGGTCGGCATGCGGGCCAGGACCGGCCCGGGTGTGGCCCAGCTGTCGGCCTTCGCGCAGAGCACCGGCTACCTCATCTCCATCCCGGGACCGCTCCTGGTG
>KL569209.1:43294-43938 GCA_000715635.1 Streptomyces violaceus
CGATCACGCTGATGAGCGCCCTGATGGTCCCGCAGATGGTGGTCGGCTGGCTGGCGGGCCGCGACCGCACGGTGGAGGACGAGGCGGGCCGCTGAACCGGCCTCGTCGCCTCGGCCTCACCCCGGGGCGTACCGCGCTCGGGGTGGGTGCGACACTTGCCGCATGCCAGTGCTCGATCCGAATCCCCAGCATGGTCAGAAGAAGATGCTGCTCGTGTTCGGCGCATTCTTCGCGATCTTCATCGTCATCGCCGTCATCGCGACGCTCGCCTCGCCGTGACCGGCCCCGGCCCCGCCGATGGTGGGGCTAGCCCCCCTGTCCCCTAGGGGGTGAGGGTCAGGGTCAAGTGGGTGGGTCACCGGATGGGTTGGCTGCCGCGGTTTCCGTAACTTCGAGGTGTGGCCGCGAGACGGGGGCCACCGGCCACTCGAAAAGCGGAGGCACTCATGTCGGCCCCTACGCAGACCCCGCCCCACCCGGCGACCCGGTCGGGCGCCGACAGCCGGCTTCCCTGGTGGGCCCTGGCGCTGCCGGCGCTCCTCTTCACCGCGCTGCTCGTCCTGATCCTGAACCCGTCCGACGCCCACGCGGCCACCGGTGACCCCGTGGTCACCCACCTGTTCGAGCGACTGCGGCAGCTGACA
>KL569209.1:44143-44658 GCA_000715635.1 Streptomyces violaceus
CCCACCTGTTCGAGCGACTGCGGCAGCTGACAGCCCGCTGAGCACGGCCGAACCCGGTGGTCAACTCCCTGCGCCACATGGCGTGTTTCATGCGAAGCTGGATCTCATGAGCGTCGCAGAACCCCGCACGATTGTCCTCTTCCGCCATGCGAAAGCCGACTGGCCACAGGTGACCGATCACGAGCGTCCGCTTGCCGACCGGGGCCGAAAAGACGCGGCGGAGGCCGGGCGCAGGCTGGCCGACACCGGCATCCCCTTCGACCTGGCCCTGTGCTCCACCGCGGTCCGGACCCGGGAGACCTGGAAGCTCGCCGTCCATGAGTTTCCGCATCGGCCGAAAACCGTCTACGAAGAGCGGATCTACGAGGCCTCGCCGGGCGAACTGATCGCCGTGCTCAACGAGACCCCCGACGATGTGCAGAACGTCCTCTTGATCGGCCACAACCCGGGCGTCCAGGGCCTCGCCGACATCCTGGCGGGCGAGGCCGAGGACGACGCCCGCGAGCGGATGGACC
>KL569209.1:44892-45790 GCA_000715635.1 Streptomyces violaceus
TCCCGGCCGCCGCCTTCGCCGTCCTGTCGTTCGCCGGCTCGTGGAAGAGCGTGGAGCCGGGCGTGGCCGCGCTGCGGGACTACTGGGCGCCGACCGAGTGACCGTCTCCGCGTGACTGGGGCCATGACAGAGGGCCCGGCACCGGTGCGGTGCCGGGCCCTTCCCTGCGGTCCGGGCGGTGTCTCGGTGGCGCGGGCGGTCCGCGGGTGGTCTCAGACCGTGTCCAGGGTGTCCGCCGCCTCGACCTCTTCGCGCGTGACGCCCAGCAGGTAGAGGACCGTGTCCAGGAACGGGAAGTTCACCGCGGTGTGCGCGGCCTCGCGCACCACCGGCTTGGCGTTGAAGGCGACGCCCAGACCGGCCGCGTTCAGCATGTCCAGGTCGTTCGCACCGTCACCGATCGCCACGGTCTGCGACAGCGGCACGCCCGCCTCCGCCGCGAACCGGCGCAGCAGCCGGGCCTTGCCCGCGCGGTCGACGATCTCGCCGGTGACCTTGCCCGTCAGCCTGCCGTCGACGATCTCGAGCGTGTTGGCGTGGGCGAAGTCCAGCCCCAGCCGCTCCTTCAGATCGTCGGTGACCTGGGTGAACCCGCCCGAGACGACACCGACTTGGAAGCCGAGCCGCTTCAGCGTACGGATCAGGGTGCGGGCGCCCGGCGTCAGCCGCACCTCGCTGCGCACCTTGTCCACCACCGAGGCGTCCAGCCCCTCCAGCAGCGCCACGCGCGCGTGCAGGGACTGCTCGAAGTCCAGCTCCCCGCGCATCGCGGCCGCCGTCACCTCGGCGACCTTGTCCTCGCAGCCGGCGTGCGCGGCGAACAGTTCGATGACCTCGTCCTGGATGAGCGTCGAGTCGACGTCCATGACGACCAGGCGCTGCGCACGCCGGTACAGAC
>KL569209.1:45993-46925 GCA_000715635.1 Streptomyces violaceus
ACGCCCGCCACGTCGATGCCGAGCTTCGCCGCGTCGGGCGCCAGGGCGGTGCGCAGCGGCTCGGTCTCCACGCCGGACACGGCGAACTCCACCGCGGTCACGGGGTACTTGGCGAGCCGGAAGATACGGTCGATGTTGCCGCCGGTCCTGGTGATCCGCGCGGTGACCGCGGCGGTCGCCTCCGAGGTGAGCGGATGGCCGAGCACGGTGACCAGGGAGCGGCCCAGTCCGCGCGGCCGGTTGTCGCCGAGGCCGGAGATGATCTCCGCCTGCATCTTCATCGACTCGGCCCAGCTGTGGACGGTCGCCCGCAGATCTCCCTCGAGACCGGGAGGCGGCTCGGTCACGAGCGCGCACAGCACCATCCGGCCACGGGTGACGACCTGCTCGATGTCGACGACGTCGACGGAGTAGGCGGCGAGAGTGTCGAAGAGGCCGGCCGTGATGCCCGGCCTGTCCTTGCCGAAGATCTTGACAAGGAGGGTGGGGACGTCAGAGGACGAGGTCTGCGATGCGCTCATGGTGGTTCCACCGTATCCGGCAGGCAGGTCGCACCGCCCGTGAGGTCCGGCTGGCGGACAGCGAACACTGAGTGTCGTGTCGATGACGTGAATCTTGCGTACCGGTACGGATCACCTCCCGCCCCGCGGTTTCCGCGGCGGCGGGGGAGGAGGCGGGGGCGGCGGCCCGTCGTCCGGCCGGGCCGGCGGCCCGTTCCCGCCCCGCGGCCCGGGTGGCTGGCGGGGGCCTCGCGGAGGCGGCCCGACCGGCCGCGCCACGGTGGGCGCGCCGTACACGTCGCCGTTCCCTGGCTCGGTGGCCTCCGCGTCCGGCCGCTCTACGCCATGCCGGCCTCGACGCGCGTCGCCGGGCCGCCTCCAGGTCTGTCCCGGCCGCTGTTCCTCACCGGCGGGCCGCGCGTCCTCCGGTTC
>KL569209.1:47259-47797 GCA_000715635.1 Streptomyces violaceus
ATGTGTATAAGAGACAGCCTCGCGGATCGCCCCGGTCCCCGGAGCCGGTGTCCTCGTCGTACCGGCCGGTGCTGTCGTCGTACCAAGGCGACCCCGAGCCGCCCCCTGCCCCTGCCCCTGCCGATCCGTCCCCACGGGCCAACGCCAACGCCGCCGCCGACCGCCCGGCGGCCCCGCTCGCCCACGCCAGCAACGCCCCCAGGGCCCCGGCCCCCGCGCCCCACACCGCACCCAGCAGCAGGGCCATGCCGAGATGCCCGTGCAGTTCGATGCCCGCGCCGAACGCGTCGAAGCCGAGCACGGACAGGGAGGCGGTCACGGACACATCCGTCAGCCAGGCCAGCAACGGCAGGGCCAGCGCGGTCGCGACACCCAGCCGCAACGCGCACCTGCCGGCGAAACCCAGGGCACCGGAACCCCGTACCGCCGCCCCTGCCCGCACCCCCGCGACGCTCCCCACCGGCGACCGCACCGCCGTCAGCACGCCCGCCAGCAGCATCATCAGCGCCGCCGCCACTCCCAGCAGCCACACCCGCCC
>KL569210.1:0-690 GCA_000715635.1 Streptomyces violaceus
CCGTCAACGCCGACGTCCCCGAGGTCAAGGCGATCTACCTGGACGGCGAGGACCGCGAGGCCGACCCGCTCGGAGTGAAGGGCCTGGGCGAGGTCGTCCACGTCGGCGTGGCACCCGCGATCGCCAACGCGGTCTTCAACGCCACCGGCCGCCGCGTGCGCGAACTGCCCATCACAGCCGAGGCATTGCTGTGAGAAGCAGGGAGAACGACCCATGCTGAACATCGCGGACACACTGCACCTCTGGTGCCGCGAGGCACGCCGCTTCGCCCTGGCCACCGTAGTCGACGTGCACGGCAGCGCACCCCTGCCGACCGGCACGTCGGTCGCGGTGGACCAGGACGGCAACGCGGTCGGCAGCATCTCCGGCGGCTGCGTCGAGGGCGCGGTCTACGAACTGTGCCGACAGGTGCTCCGGGAGGACGCCGGTCCCCGGCGCGCCCGGTTCGGCTACTCCGACGACGACGCCTTCGCCGTCGGACTGACCTGCGGCGGCGAACTCGACGTCCTCGTCCAGCGCGTCGACTCCACAGCACAGACGCACCTCGCCGTCGTATGCGCCGAGGTCCGACAGGGCCGGCCGGTCGCGGTGGCTCAGGTCGTCGATGGCCCCGACCACCTCCTCGGCGCGACGCTCGGCGTCCTCGGCAAGGACGGTGGCACCCAGGGGAGCGTGGACGGCGGCGGGCCC
>KL569210.1:881-1107 GCA_000715635.1 Streptomyces violaceus
CCGGTGGACCGGGCGCTGGCCGGCCGAGCCGGCGCTCTGCTGCGGGCCGGGCGCACGGCCCGCGCCGATATCGGCGGGGAGCACGACGGATGCCCCGAACGGCTGTCCGCCCTCGTCCACGTCCATGCGTCCCGGCCACGCCTGCTGGTCTTCGGCGCGGTCGACTTCGCCGCCGCCCTCAGCCAGGCAGGTCGCTTCCTCGGCTACCGGGTCACCGTCTGCGACG
>KL569210.1:1336-3703 GCA_000715635.1 Streptomyces violaceus
CACCGCACGCTTCCCGCACGCGGACGAGGTGGTGGTCGACTGGCCCCACCGCTACCTGGAACACACCGAGGTGGACTCCCGCACCGCCGTCTGCGTCCTCACCCACGACGCCAAGTTCGACATCCCCCTGCTGCGCCTCGCACTCGACCTGCCCGTCGGCTACATCGGAGCGATGGGCTCCCGGCGCACCCACGACGAACGCCTGCGCCTCCTGAGCGAGGCAGGCGTGACAGAGGAACAGCTGGCCCGGCTGCGTTCCCCGATCGGTCTCGACCTCGGCGCCCGCACACCCGAGGAGACGGCCGTCTCCATCACCGCGGAGATCATCGCCCACGCCAACCAGGGCACGGGCCTGCCCTTGACCGGGGGCACGGGCCTGCCCTTGACCGGGGGCACGGGCGCGATTCATCGGAAGAGAACGCCCACATGGGCCCCTTCGTAGCCGGACGGCCGGTCCCGCAAGCTGCCCTGGTTCGCGCGTGTGCGGTATCGCCGCAACTGGACAGGGCAATCTGATGGTCGCGTCAGGCAGGTGTCCCGGTCGCCGTGCTTCCGGACTTCGTGACGTAGTAGGTCACCTTGCTGCCGCTCCAGAAGTGGAAGGTGAGCGTCACCCGGGAGCCGTCCTTCACGGCGTTGAAGAACTCGGCGGTCAGTTTGATGGAGTCGCCGGTGTACGCCGAGAAGGCGGTGTCCCACTGCTGGTACGAGGTCCAGTCGGCGGGGCCCGCGTTGCTCCCGTCGTCGTACCTGGCCTCCATGGTCGCCAGCATGTCCCCGCGGAACTGCGTGGGAAGGGACAGGCCGCTGGTGCTGCCGGAGGCGTGCGACAGCACCGGGACGTCGTGGGTGATCACGTCGATCCGCCATGGGACGCCGCGGGAGAACCTGGCCTCGAGTGTGGAGTTGACCCCGTACGCACGGTCCCCGGCCAGCTCGGTCAGTGCGGAGGCCGTCAGGGTGAGCCGGCTGCCGGAGACGGTGTAGTCCCTGCCCTTCACGAGGGTGCGGGAGCCGTGCCGCAGGCCCTGGAAGTCGGTGCCGTTCGTGTTCAGCGTGAGTGTCCGGCTCGTGACCGCACCCGACTTCGGCAGGAACACCATGTCGCTGGAGGCGGTTCCGGAGCGTGTGGTCCAGCTCGACCTGATCTGGCCGAACAGCTCGGCGTCCCGCCATTGCAGGGTGGTGCGGTTCAGGAACTGCCCGGCGTCCCACAGCATGGTGGTGAGCTGCCGCCGACGGGCGTAGTCGCCCAGGAACTCGAAGTACTTGCGCTGCTCGCCCCGCTGGATGATGCCGGGGCGATTGTGGTCGTAGGCCAGCAGGGCGTACTCGCCGATGATGACCGGTATGCCGCGTGCGGTGAAGGTGTCGTACGCGCGGTCGAAGGTGGCGGTGAGGTCCTGCTCCGAGGTGGCGTCGAACCGGGTGTACCCGGCGATGTTCACGCTGAACGGCCACCAGCCGTAGAAGTGGATCGTCGTGGCCACCATGGGATCGCGCAGGGCGGTCAGTTCGGCGGCCAGCGCGTCGAGCCGGCCCTGGTCGGCGTTGGTGTACAGGGTGGGCAGCACGAGCAGGCGGCTCGCGTTGCCGCCGCCCGAGTCACGGACGATCCGGTGGAAGACCCTGTTGAGTTCGGCCAGCAGCCGGTAGTTCTCGTCGTCACCGGAAGTGCCGCTGAACGTCGGTTCGTTGATGCTCTCGAACACCAGCCTGGACGGCCTGTCCCGGAACTCCGCCGCGATCTGGGTCCAGGTGGCGGTGTAGCGGGCGAGGACGGCGTCGCGATCCGTGGAGAGGTTGTTGACCCACATCCAGGAGTCGTGGTGCATGTTGAGCAGCACGTACAGGTCTTCGTCCAGCGCCCAGTCGACGACCTGCCGCACCTTCGCCGTCCAGGCCGCGTCGAGCGCGTAGCCGGGTGCGGCACCCTGGTGGACGCCCCAGGTGACGGGCAGCCGGATGCTCTTGAAGCCTTGCGACTTGACCTTCTTCAGCAGCGCCCGGGTCACGGGCGGGTTGCCCCAGGAGGTCTCGTCGGGGATGGCGTCGTAGGTGTTGCCCAGATTCCAGCCGGGCTGCATGGCCGCCACCGCGCTGCGGGCGGCCGGGGCGCTGGGCGGGGGGTCGGCCGGGGCGGCGGCCCCGGCGGTGGCGGGCAGCAGCGGGAGCAGGGCGACCGCCAGGAGGAGTGCCGTCAGTCTCCGCGGGGGGTGCGACGACCGGCGTCGTCGCGGGAGGAATCGTGCGAGTCTCCTCGGCATCACGTGCACCTTCCGGTAGGGGGCGTCATCAGGACGACCGGAACGCAGATCGGTGAAGGAAACTTTCGCTGTGCGCGGCGGAGAAATTAACATGAAGAGG
>KL569210.1:3842-7924 GCA_000715635.1 Streptomyces violaceus
CGGTGAAGGAAACTTTCGCTGTGCGCGGCGGAGAAATTAACATGAAGAGGTGAGCGAGGCCACAGGTGCGACGGGGCGAGATGCCAGAATGGCCGGACACACCAACACGACGCTGTCCAACCGGCTTTCGGGCCCCGGCCGCGGCCCGGGCGCGAGCGGTTCGATGATCGGGAAGGCGACCTTGGGGGACCACGCAACCGACGGGCCGACGGAGCAGGACGACGAGCGCGAGGCCACGTCCCGGCCGGTCACCATCGCGTACATCGCCGAGTCGGCGGGAGTCTCCGTCCCGACCGTGTCCAAGGTCATCAACGGCAGGTCGGGGGTTTCGGCGGACACGCGGGCGCGTGTCGAGGCCCTGGTCAATGAGTACGGCTACCGCAAGCCCACGGGCGCAGGCCGGAACAACGTCGTGGAGCTCGTGTTCCGCGAACTCAAGGACATGTGGGCGGTCGAGATCATCCGGGGCGTGGAACAAGTGGCCCGACAGCATCGCGTCGGTGTCATGGTGTCCGAGTTCGGACTGCACGACTCGGCAGCGCCCACCTGGGACGACACCGTCTCCCGGCGGCCGAACTGCGTGCTGTCCGTGGCCCAGCTCTCCGAGGCCGAGCGTGCGCAGCTGACGGCGAAGGGGATTCCGTTCGTCGTTTTCGACCCGACCACCGAACTGCCGGACGACGTCCCGTTCGTCGGCGCCACGAACTGGTCCGGCGGCCGGACCGCGACCCGCCACCTCACCCGGCTCGGGCACCGCCGCATCGCGATGATCAGCGGCCCCGAGGACGTGCTGTGCTGCTGCGCCCGGCTGGACGGATACCGCTCCGCGATGCAGGCCGCCGGCCTCCAGGCCGATCCCGGACTCGTCGTGCACGCGCCGCTCACCCAGGAGGACGGCTGCGTCGCGGCGCGTTCCCTGCTGGCCCTGCCCGACCGCCCCACCGCGATCTTCACCGCCAACGACCTGCAGGCACTCGGCGTATACCAGGCGGCGCGTGAGGCGGGCCTGCGCATCCCCGACGACCTCAGTGTCGTCGGTTTCGACGACCTGCCGGTCGTGGCCTGGGTGGACCCGCCCCTGACCACCGTCCACCAGCCCCTGACCGAGATGGCCGTGGCCGCGACCGAACTGGCACTCACGCTCGGTCGTGGTGAGGCGGCCCCGCAGGTCGGGCTGGAGATCGCGACCACCCTGACGGTCCGGGCCAGCACGGCTCCGCCCAAGAACTGACCTGTCGCAGCAGGCCGTTGGGCATTGACCCCGGGGAGAGCCGTCGTTAGCCTCCCACGGAACTATCCATCGGTGAGAGAGAAAGTTTCGCGCCCGAGCCGGGTGTGTGGTCGAACCAGCGAAGGGACCTGATGAGGCCGTTGAACGCGCCCGCGACGGGCAACACCATCAGCAACCCCGTGATCCCCGGCTTCCACCCGGATCCGTCCGTCTGCCGGGCGGGCGAGGACTACTACCTCGCGTGCTCCAGCTTCGAGTACTTCCCCGGCGTACCGATCTTCCACAGCCGGGACCTGGTGCACTGGACCCAGATCGGCAACGCACTCGACCGCCCGAGCCAACTGCGCCTGCCGCTCGACTCGCCCTCGTCGGGAGGGATCTACGCGCCCACGCTGCGCTACCACGGCGGCCGCTTCTGGCTGATCGTCACGAACGTGAGCGGCGACGGCAATCTGCTCTTCACGGCCACCGACCCGGCCGGCCCCTGGTCCGATCCTCTCCCACTGCCCGGGGTGCACGGCATCGACCCGGATCTCGCCTGGGACGACGACGGCACCTGCTGGTGCACCACGGCCGGAGTCGGGCAGGTCCGCATCGACCCCGGCACCGGGCAGACCTTCGGCCCGCGGCGCCGGCTCTGGTCCGGAGCTCCCGGCGCCAAGGCCCCTGAAGCGCCGCATCTCTACCGGATCGGCGACTACTGGTATCTGCTCATCGCCGAGGGCGGCACCGAGCGGTGCCACGGCGTCTCGATCGCCCGAGGCCGCACGCCCACGGGCCCGTTCGAGCCGTGCCCGGCCAACCCGATCCTGTCCCACCGGGGCACCGACCACCCCATCCAGAACACCGGGCACGCGGACCTCGTCCAGGCACCCGACGGCTCGTGGTGGATGGTGCTGCTCGGCGTACGGCCGGGGGGCGGCACGCCCGGCTGGCACGTACTCGGGCGGGAGACGTTCCTGGTGCCGGTCGACTGGGCTGACGGCTGGCCGGTCGTCGGCGAACTGGCGCCCGTCCTGCCCGCCCCCTCCTGGCCGCTGCGGCCCCCCACCGTCGAGCCGGACGTCCGGGACGACTTCGACACGAGCGAGCTCGCCCCGCAATGGATCTCGCTGCGCCACCGTCCCCCGGAGGCCTGCACGACAACGGAACGGTCCGGCCAACTGACCCTGCGGGCCCGCGGCGCGTCGCTCGACGAGCCGGACGTGATGTTCGTGGGCCGCAGGCAACAGCATCCGTCCTGCCGGGTGCGCGCCCTGGTCGACGTGGCGGAGGGACGCGGTGGTCTGGCCGTCCGCCTCGACGAGCAGCACCACTACGACATCGAGGCCTCGTCCCAAGAGGTGCGGGTGCGCGCCCGCATCGGTCCGTTGGACACGGTCGTGGCATCCCGGCCGGCCGGCACGGGACCTGTGGTTCTCCGCATCGAGGTGGCCGAAGTGCGGACGGTGAACGACGCACGTACCGGCCCCGACACCATCTCGATCGGCATCGAGGAACCGGACGGCACCTTCGCCGAACTCGCCTCGCTGGACGGCCGGTACCTGTCCACGGAGGTCGCCGGCGGCTTCACCGGCCGGGTCATCGGAATGTTCGCCGCGGCCGGCTCCGTCCACTTCGACTGGTTCGACTACGAGCCGCTCGAACACTGAGACTTCGGCATCCGCCGATGCCGTCCGTGAGGGACGCACCCCGCTGGCACGGGTGCCCGGAGTGCGTTTCCTCGGATTCGAGGGCGGGGTCTGCGGGTACCGCTTGCCGTCCGGACGGTACCGGCTGACCGCCGCATTGCGCTGATGTCCCGACCGAGCCCGACGTAGTTCGCCACGCCCGCGCACCGGCGCTCCTTCCTGCCCTGCGCTCAGCTTCTCTTGTCCGGCTCGGCGTCGCTGCGCAACGGCTGGGCGGCGGGGGCGTCGGGGTGCTGGGCGGGGCCGGTCATACCGGCGGCCCGGCAACCGGATCGCCCTATCCAGTTTCGGTGGTACGGTGGATGCAGTGAACCGAAAAGGTCTATCCGGATCGCAAAATGGATAGGTCTATCCAAATATTTTTGGGTCTTTGACCTGCAACGAAAGGACTTGCTGTGCCCAGCATCGCCATCGTCGGAGCCGGCCCCCAGATGGGCCTGGCCATCGCCCGCACCTTCGGCTCCCAGGGCTTCGACGTCGCCCTGATCTCCCGCAACCGGGACAAGCTCGACGACCTCGTCGGCAAGCTCGAAGCCGAGGGCATCGACGCCGCCGCGTTTCCCGCGAACGTGCTCGACCGTGCCGGGCTCACCCGGGCGATCGAGAGCGCCGCCGCCAAGTTCGGTGGCATCGAGGTCCTGGAGTACTCCCCGGTGGGGACGTTCGGCAGCACCGCCCTGACCGCCCCGACCGGGACCGAACCATCCCATGTGGAGTTCGAGATGAACTTCCAGCTGTACGGGGCCATCGCCGCCACGCAGGCCGTACTTCCGGCGATGCGCGAGGCCGGCGCGGGCACCCTGCTCTACACCACCGGCGCCGGCTCGATCTGGCCCGACCCGCGCGTCGCCAATGTCAATGCCGCCGCGGCGGCGCTGCGCAACTGGGTGATGAACCTGCACAAGGAGCTGGCCGACGCCGGCACTGGCATCCAGGCCGCCCATGTCGGCATCGACTCGTCGATCGGCGTCTCCGTCATCCCCGGCGTGGAGGCGGCCCGGCCCGAGCAGATCACCCCCCTCTACTGGGACCTGCACACCACCAAGCGCGACCAGGCCGAACTCGTCTTCAGGCTTTAGTCCGCACCGGCCCCCGCCCGGGTCCGGCGTGCGTAGGCGCGGGCCGCGCGTGCGCGGTCGCCGCAGCGTGTCGAGCACCAG
>KL569210.1:8163-13925 GCA_000715635.1 Streptomyces violaceus
GCCGCAGGGCGGGGAGCCGCAAGCGGTGAGGCGCTCGGCGTCGAGCCCGGTGAGCAGGTCGGCCGCGTCGGCGGCGAGGGTCGCGAGGGCGTGGTCGACGATCTCGGTGGTGGGGTGCGGGGGCGCGCGGTAGGGGCCGTTCTTCTCGTCCCACTGAAGCAGCGAGGCGGTGGGCACCTTGGTCATGGCGTCGTTGACGGCGGAGAGGGCGGCGGGCAGGGCCGGCACCGCGTCGACGCGGGAGGCGAGTAGCGACCTGATCTGTTCGCGCAGCGACCGCAGTTGGGCCGTGCACATCTCCCGGAGGCCCGCGTCCACGGGGGCGAGGCCGTGGTCCGCCAGCCACTGATTCGCCTGCGCCGGCGTACCGAGGAAGTCGGTGAACCTTCCGCCGGGCGATGCGATGGCGCTGTTGGCGAAGGCGAGGGCCGGGTACTGCTCCTCGCCGGGCGCGGGGGGTACGGCGGGGTCGACGAATCCGGCGGGCTCGGCGGGGGCGTTCACATCCATGGCTCTCATGGTACGGCTTGCCCGTATCCGTGAGAAGCGTGCTACGGTCTCTCACGGATAAGTCACTCCCATCCGTGAGGTGTTTCTTCTGTGGCTCCTTCAATGACGACCCGTGAGCAGTTCCCCGTCCGCGTCTTCGGCGGCCCGACGGCACTCTTCGAGTACGGCGGCCTGCGGTTCCTGACCGACCCCACCTTCGACGCTCCCGGCGACTACCCGGAGTCGGGTGACCCGGTCCTGACCAAGACCGCCCCTGCCTCCGGCAGCCCCGCCGGGCTCGGTCCCGTCGACGTGGTCCTGCTGTCCCACGACGAGCACGCCGACAACCTCGACCGTGCCGGCCGGGCCCTGCTGGCCGACATACCGCTGACCCTCACCACCCCCGGAGGCGGCGAGCGCCTCGGCGACAAGGCCAGGGGGCTGGCCGACTGGGAGTCGGTCGAGCTGGACCGCCCCGGCGGCGGCACGGTCACCGTGACCGGCGTCCCCGCCATCCACGGCCCCGGTCCGCGCGAGGAGACCGAGGCGATCACAGGGCAGGTCGTCGGATTCGTCCTGGCCGGAGACGGGCTGCCCACCGTGTACGTCAGCGGTGACAACGCCTCCCTCGACGCGGTCAGGGAGACCGCCGAGCGCCTCGGGCCGGTGGACACCGCCGTGCTCTTCGCGGGCGCTCCCCGCTTCGCCGGTCTCTTCGACGGAGGCACCCTCGTGCTGGACAGCGCCCAGGCCGCCGAAGCCACACGGATCCTCGGCGCCCGCCGGGTGATCCCGGTCCACTACGACAGCTGGACCCACTTCACCGAGGGCCGCGACGAACTCCAGGCCGCCTTCACCGCCGCGGGGCTGGCCGACCGCCTGGACTGGGGACAGCCGGGCTGATCACGGCGGGCGGACGAGAGAACCCGGCCGACGACGAAGGGCGGTCAGGGGCCGGGTTCCGTCGTAGGGTGAATGCCGCTCGTGAGGGACAGGAGGCCGAAGTGGCCGAGACGACGCAGGTCCGGACGACGGTCGCCGAGGTGATGGCCGAGCTGGCCGCGCTCGAGGACCCGAAGGCGCGCGAGGTGAACGAGAGGCACGGTGACGATCACGGTGTGAACCTCGGCAAGCTGCGGGCGCTCGCGAAGCGGCTGAAGACGCAGCAGGAACTCGCGCACCGGCTCTGGGAGACGGGTGACACCGCGGCGAGACTCCTGGCGCTCCTGATCTGCCGCCCGAAGGCATTCGAGCGTGACGCATTGGACGTCATGCTGCGCGAGGCGCGCACACCCAAGGTGCACGACTGGCTCGTGAACTACGTGGTGAAGAAGAACCCGCACTCCGAAGAGCTGCGCTTGGTCTGGTCGGCCGATCCGGATCCCGTGGTCGCGAGTGCCGGCTGGGCGCTGACCACCGAACGCGTGGCGAAGAAGCCCGAGAGCCTCGACCTCGCAGGACTGCTCGACGTCATCGAGGCGGAGATGAAGGACGCCCCGGACCGCTTGCAGTGGGCGATGAACCACTGCCTGGCCCAGATCGGGATCGAGCACCCCGAGTACCGCACCCGTGCCATCGGTATCGGCGAGCGCCTGGAGGTGCTCAAGGACTACCCGACGTCCCCCGGCTGCACGTCCCCGTTCGCGCCGGCCTGGATCGCCGAGATGGTGCGCCGACAGCACGGTTAGCCGGGCGCCGGCGCGATGGTGCCTCGCTACTCCGGTGCCTCTCGCCAATGGAGGCAGCGGCTGTAGTCGAAGTTCCATTTCAAGCAGATCCGTGCCTTGACGCTCGTGTCTCGATCCCGGAACTCGGTGATGATCTTGTTGCCGTCGATCCGGGAGTATCCGACCTGGGTCTCGAAATCGATGTCCATCTCGTTCTCGAGTTCCAGGCTCGCAAGGGCGTATCTGCGCTGCGCCTCGGGGTACTTGAGGAAAACGTCCATGATGGCGTTGAGGAATTCGACATCCCCGTTCGGTGCCTCTGTCACGACTGTCTCCTGACCTGGCGGTTGGTGAGCCGTCTGCCTACGCGCATTGTGTCCGCATATCCAGGGAAGCGCGCGTCTTGCGTCACCCGAACAGGCCTGTACGACGGCGGCTCCCGCCCAGCGCGGGGTCTGGGCGGGAGCGGTGCGGTCCCCTCCGGTCGTTCTTCAGCACGAAGGAACCGCTCGTCCTTCCAGACTGGAAGGTCCGACGCCCGGGAAGGCGTCCGCGTTCCATGGTGCGCCTTGCCCCTGGTGTCGCAAGGTGAAGTACGTTTCCGCCTTCAAAAGCGTTCAATCCGCCATGTTTTGCACGCGGGTGTGACCGACATGGCCCAGTGAGGCACGCTGCGGGCGCAGGGGCGCCCGGCGGCATTGTTCCGTAACTTCATGATCACATTGAGTGTCCGGCGGTCGACGCACCATGCTGACGTCCAACTCTTCCGCGGCGCCTCAGCACCGCGGTGGAAGAGCCTTCCAGACGCCTCGAGTTGAGAGACAAGGTGCGATGTCCAGTAAGCAGGTGTTGACCGTCGTCGTGATGGTGGCGGTCTTCGCGTGGAGCACGGTGATGACCGTGCTGGGGCACCTCGCGGCCGTGGCCGCGCTGCTGCCGTCGCTCGGACTGCTGGTACAGCAGATCGTCGCCGCCCTCCACGCCACGCAGTCCCCGCGCCACACCGCGGTGGACGCCGCCCCGACGGCCATAGCGGCCGGGCCCGAGGAGTCGGTGCGATGACCGGGTTCTCCGCGTACGAGCAGCCCGACGGCGAGCCGCCGAGTAGGCGCGGCCGCAAACCGGCGTCGATCGGAGAGCAGGTGGGCCCCTCCCACCGGGCCTGGCTGGAGCCGGTGCGCAGCAGGCTCTTCGCCAGCGGGCTCACGCTCGACGACCTCGTCGGCCGCTCCGGCTACTCCAAGGCCCGCATCAGCGAACTGCTGCGCGGCAAGGGGTACTACCCCGGCTGGGAGATCACCTACAGCGTGGTCCGGGCACTGGACATCCCCGTCTGGCCGCTGCGCCGTCTGTGGACGGCGGCGGCACGCGAAGCGGCCAAGGACCCCGCGTGGATCGAGAGCCGCATACACGCCGTCCAGCCGCTGCCGCCGGAACGGCCTCCGCTCGCGCACCAGGGCTTCACCGAGGCCATGCGCCACCCCTACACCGCCTACGCCCGCGCCTTCCTGCAGAGCGACCGGCGCGCCCACTGGGTCGTCTCGGAAGCCTGCGACATTCTCTGGCTGGGCTGGGACGACGCCGTCGCCGGCCCCAACGTCCCCCGCCACGCCTGGCGGCTGCTGCGCTCCCGCGTCCTGTTACGCGCGCACCTTCACCCGGCCGGACATCCCGACCTGCGCCCGGCGGCGTTCCAGACCGTCGACCAGAGCCGGATCGACGATCTCACCGCCCGGTTCGCCCGCATCGGCCGGCTCGCCGACTTCTTCGACGCCGTCGCCCGGCTGCCCCAGAACCAGCTCGACGTCACCGTCCTGCGCTACCTGTGCGGCATCCACCCCGACGCCATCCCCGACGTCGTCGGCCTGTCCACGGCCATCACCCAGTCCATGGACCACCACGCCCGAGGCGCCCTGGAAGGCACCTACCACCGCCATGACAACCGGGAGTGAGCACCCCGCCATGACCGCCATCGACGATCTCCTCTCCCGCTCGCTTCTGATGCACGATCCCCACGTGCCGTCGGACACCGTCCCGTACGAGGACACCGCCTACCCGGCCTTCGCCCCGGACGGCACACCGCTGTGGGACGTCGGCGGCGGCGACCTGGCCGACGACAACGCCGCCCGGAGTCTGCGGGCCCTGTGCGAGGCGGTCGTCGTCCACTCCACGCCGGGCCAGCTCGCCGACTTCGTCACCGAACAGCTGCCCTCCCCGCGCGGCGCCTGGATCCTGGGCTGCGTCCTGCAACTCGCCGACGCGCAGGACGGCGCGCGCTTCTGGTGGCAGTACGCCGCCGGGGCCGGCGAACCCGCCGCCTCCTACTGCCTCTACCTGCATCACCTCGCGCTCGGCGACAGGCAGGCGGCCGCCCTGTGGCACAAGCAGGCCGGCGATGACGCACCGGCCGACAGCGGCCTCGGTGTCGACACCAGCATTCCCACGGTCCTGCGCATCCTCAGCCGCCTGGCCCCGGCCACTCACCGCGACCACACCGAGACGTTCACCGCGGTCAAGGCCTACGTCACCACCGCCGTCGCCGCCGGATACGCCCGCAACCCCGGCTACGAAATCCCGCTCCCCGGCCCTCACTTCGCCGAGCAACTTGAGATCATCCTGGCCGCCACGTCAGCGGTCTCCCGGTCCGTACGACAGGCCCAGCCGCCGGCCACCGACCTGCCCAACCGCACCAGGCCGCGAGCTGACGCCGCGGATCGCACCGGCGAGTCCGTGCACGAGCCGGAACGGGTCCTGGTGGAGACCGCCGCACGCGACGAGTCCGCCTCCAGCTTCTTCCGGGAAGCCATCGCGGCCTGCTGGGAAACGGCCGTCGCCGACCGTACGGCGAGGGGAGCGGACCGTCGCGATGTGCGGCTGCGCTACCTCCTGGACCGCCGGCCCGCCGAACCCCTCCAGCCCTTCGGCAGCGGAGCCGGCCGGCGATCGTGAGCGTCCCGGAGGTCTACTTCGTGACATTGAGTGTCTGTGTCGCCAGAGCCAGGTTCTTGTCCTCGGCGCTGCCCCAGGCGTAGACGACATTGGCCGTCCCGTCCTTGAGGGGCAGGTCGGCCGGGCCGATGGCCACGGTGTCCGTGCCGGCGAGCACGACATCGGCGTTCACGGTGCCTACCGCGACCTCAGTGGTGTCCTCCTTGGGGTTCTCCAGGCCGGTGAAGAGCGGCTGCCCGTTCGCGCGGACGTCGACGGCCGGTGCGGCGGCGACATGACGCACCGTGAGGCGTGCCTTGCCGTCCTCGACCTGCGAGACGTCGTTGGCGAAGGCCGTCAGCTGGGGCTTGCCGTCGGCGGTGAGGTGGGCGGCGATCGTGGCGTTCCCGCCCTCGGGCACCTTGATCTCCTTCTCGAGGGCGGGTGTGCCGTCCGGCTTCTGGCCCGCTTCGAAGATCTGTATCTCGTAGGTCCCGGCGTCGAGGGCCTGCGGGTCGGTCACCGTGCCGGGCTTGAAGTCGCCGAGCAGCTCGTCACCGTTGGCGTAGACATCGACGGTCATCCCGGGGATGCCGTGGAAAACGGACACCATGGCCTCGTTCTGCGAGGCGGGTGCAGCCATGGCGGGCGCGGTGGCGCCCAGGGCCAGGGCACAGG
>KL569210.1:14081-15041 GCA_000715635.1 Streptomyces violaceus
CGAGAGAGGTCCGGGAAGTCATGGGGGGATCCCTTCGAAATGCGCCTCCGCACGTTGCGGGGTCTCGTTGTCGTTTCCTGACGGGCGACCGCCGTGGATGCGCGGGCGACACCTTTCGTCGGCCGGTTCGCACCGCCTAGGCCTCCGTCCAGCGGACCTGGCCCTGTTCGATCGCCCTGCGCAGACGCCGCAGGCCACGGCGGGCGTGACTCTTCACCGTGCCGAGGGGTATTCCGGTCCGTTCCGCGATCTGGGCCTGGGTCAGGTCCTCGTAGAAGGCCAGGCACAGCACGTGCCGCTGGTGCCACGGCAGACAGGACAACTCCTTCACCAGCAGGACCCGGTCCAGGACGTCCTCTGCCGCCGACTCGTCCCGTCCGGGTGTGCCGTTCGTGTGCGCGAGCGAGTCGGCGAGAGCCAGCCGTCTGGTCCGGGCGGCCAGCGCATCGACGATCTTGCGACGGGTGATGCCCACGAGCCAGGCGCCCAGCGGGCCCCGCTCCGGGCGGAAGCCGGCCTGACCACGCCAGGCGCCGATGAACACCTGCTGGGTGACGTCGTCGGCCTCGTACGTGTCGCCGAGCGACCGGGTGGCCATGGTGTGGACCAAGGGCGCCCAGCGCCTGTAGACCGCGGCGAAGGCGTCCTCGTCGGCGGCACGGAATCCAAGGGCCAGCTCGTCCTCGTGCCTGGTTTCTTCTCGGGTTTCGATGATCATGGCCTGGTTCCTCCTGCCATGCGCGATGTGCGGTCATCCGCACGCGTCCCAGTGTTGTGACGCACAAACGACGCAGGCAACATGCGTCGTTTGTGCGTCGTACAGTGAGACCTGTGAGCAGAGGTGACGACGACGGCCGGCACGACGAGGACCCACGGCGCGGCGGGCTCACCACCGGAGAGGTGGCGAGACGCCTCGGGGTGGCGCCCACCACCTGTCTCTTATACACATCTCTGATGGCG
>KL569210.1:15179-19637 GCA_000715635.1 Streptomyces violaceus
GCGCTGGACCGCCGCGGACGTGGCCCGCCTGGAGCGGATGTGCGCCCTGGCGGCGACCGGGCTGCCCCCTGCCGAGGCCGCGCGCACGGCGCTCGGCGACGCGCCGGACGCGGCCCCGCACACACCGGCGGCGCTCCCGCAGCCGAGACCGCTGCCCCGCGGCCGCAGCCGGGCCGGGAGCGGCATGCGACTCGGCGACGTGCGTCAGGAGTCCAAGGGGATCGCCCGTGCCGCCCTGCGTCTCGACGCCGCAGCTCTGGACGAACTGCTGCTGGCGGCGATCGCCGACCACGGACTGGTCACCGCCTGGACCGAAGTGATCATGCCGACCCTGCAGGCGACCGGCCGCAAGTGGGAGAGCTCGGGCGAGAAGTACGTCGAGGTGGAGCACTTCCTGTCCTGGCACGTCTCCGGGGCGCTGCGGCGCAGCTCACCACCCGTGGCCGCCGACGGCCCGGGCACCACCACGCTGCTCGCCTGCGTACCGGGGGAGAACCACACCCTGCCGCTGGAGGTGCTGGCCGCCGCACTGGCCGAACGCGGTCTGCCGGTACGCATGTTCGGTGGCGCGCTGCCCGTCGAATCGGTCGTCGCGGCGGTGCGCCGGACCGGACCGGCCGCGGTGGGCCTGTGGGCGCAGTCCCGCACCACGGCCAGCCGGCCACTGGCTCAGCATGTGGCGGCGATGAAATGGGGGGTGCGCGGTGCCCGCAGGAAGCCGGCCGTCCTGACCCTGGGGCCGGGCTGGGCCGGTCAGACCGTTGCCGGCCTGCCGCATCCCCCCGGCCTGGCCGAGGCCCTCGCGGTGGTGGAGTCGGTCGTGTCAGGGCGGTGAGTCACCGCGGGCCCGCTCCTGGCTCCGCACCTCGGCGAGACCGGCGAGCCGGTCCAGGCCGCGCACGGCCCGGGTCATGCGGTGGTTGTGCTCCGGGACGAAGCCCTCCGCGCTGTTCAACGGCGCCCGCCCCGCGCGCCACGCCGCTTCGGCCCGCTCGACGCACTCGGCGGGATCGAGCAGCCCCAGGTTGAGCGAGGACGACAGCAGGCCGTGGCTCATGACGGGTCGGCGGCGAGCATGGCGTCCTCGTACGGGCCGAAGGCAGTGAGTCGGCGATGACGGAGCGCCGCAGCGCCGCCCGGGCCTCGATCATCAGCAGCGGCGTGTCACGGGCGAGGCCGCTGTCCTCGGACGGCCGCAGGAAGTGCGGACCGAGCTGATCACCGAAAAGCCAGTGCATGAGGCACTCCTGCCGTCAGTCCCGGCCGCGCGCGTGTCTGAACCGTGCCAGGCCCTCACCGAGATCGATCAGCGGCCGCGGGTACTCCACGTGCGCCCGTTCACGCTCGGGCAGCCGCCAGGGCTCGTGGATGCGGGCATCGGCCACGTCCCGCAGTTCCGGTACCCACCGCCGCACGTATCCGCCCGCCGCGTCGAAGCGCTTGCCCTGAACGACCGGGTTGAGGACGCGGTGGGGACGGGTGTCGGTGCCCGTCCCGGCGACCCACTGCCAGTTGAGCTGGTTGTTGACGATGTCGCCGTCCACCAGCAGGTCCAGGAAGTGCCGGGCGCCGATCCGCCAGTCCACGTACAGGGTCTTGACCAGGAAACTCGCCGCCAGGAGCCGCGCCCGGTTGTGCATCCAGCCTTCGTACCGCAGCTGGCGCATGGCCGCGTCGACGACCGGGTAGCCGGTGCGGCCGTCCCGCCACGCGGCGATGTCCTCGGCGGCCTCGTCCTCGGTCCGCCACCGGTCGTGCCGGGTGCGGTAGTCCCGGCTGGAGGCGTCGGGGCGCGCCGCCAGCACCTGGTGGTGGAAGTCGCGCCAGCACAGCTGCCGTACGAACGCCTCCGCACCGGGTCCGCCGCGCTCGCGGGCCCGCTGGACCAGCTCCACCGGTGACAGGGCACCGAAGTGCAGATACGGCGAAAGCCTGGAGGTCGCGTCGCCCGCCAGATCGTCGTGCCGGTCCTCGTACTCGGCGAGGCCGCTCAGCGCCCAGCGGGAGAACCGGTCGCGCCCAGGTGCCTCGCCCCCGGCGGGCAGGCCCGGCGAGAGGCCGGTCAGCTCCTCCCGGGAGGGCAGCGGCTCGCCCCGCACCGCGTCAGGGACGCGCACGGTGCGCGGCGCCGGACACACGTCCCTCAGCCGCTCCCGCGACCACCGGCGGAAGTAGGGGGTGAACACGGCGAAGTGGTCGTTGCCGACGGGCGTCACGGCGCCGGGTGCGACGGCCGTGATCACGCTGTCGTGCGCGTGCAGCGCCACGCCCTGTCCGCGCAGCGCGTCCCGCAACTGCTCCTCCCTCCGGTGGGCGTAGCCGGTGATGCCCGCCGCGATGTGCACCTGCGTCGCCGCGCACTCCGCGGCCACCGCGCCGACCTCCTGTACGACCGGGCCCTCGCGGACGACGAGCCTGCCGCCGCGCCGGCGCAGCGAGGCGTCGAGGTCGGTCAGGCAGTCGGCGAGGAAGGCGCTGCGGTTGGGCACGTCGAAGCCCGCCGCGTGGACACCGGGATCGCGGACGAAGAGCGGCACCACCTCGTCCGCCGCCGCCAGTGCGGCGAGCAGCGGCGGATGGTCGTGCACCCGCAGATCCGAGGTGAACAGGACGACCGCGACGGTCATGGCGATTCTCCTGAGAGTGCGGTGCGGTGCGGATCGCTAGTGCCTGACTCTTCGGTCGCGGCGCGCGGTCCGGATGCGGCGCGGACGCGGGCCGGCCCGGCGCGCGCTCATGCCCTTGGCGGCGGCCTGGGTGATGTTGCGGGCCATGCCGCCGAAGACGACGGCGTGAAACGGGGAGAGGGACCACCAGTAGGCGTGCCCCAGCAGACCCCGGGGATGGAAGAGGGCGCGCTGCCGGTAGCGCGTGCGGCCCGCGTCGTCCGTCTCCGCGTACATCTCCAGCCACGCCAGGCCGGGAAGGCGCATCTCCGCCCGCAGTCGCAGCAGCCGGCCCGGCTCGATCTCCTCGACCCGCCAGAAGTCCAGTGAGTCGCCGGCCCGCAGGCGCTCGGCATCCCGCCGTCCGCGGCGCAGACCGACACCGCCGACGAAACGGTCCAGCCAGCCCCGGACCGTCCACGCGAGCGGGAAGGAGTACCAGCCGTTGTCGCCGCCGATGCCCTCGATCACCTTCCACAGCGACTCCCGGGACGCGTCCACCGAGAGGTGCCGCTCGTCCTCGTAGAGGCTGCCGCCCGCCCAGTCCGGATCGGTGGGCAGGGGGTCGCTGGGCGCCCCAGGCACGGCGGCGGACGACCAGCGGGTGACGACCTGCGCCTCCCGCACCTTGCGCAACGCCAGTGCCAGCGCCGTGTCGAACGGCAGCGGCCGGCCCGGAAGGTCGGGCACGTACCGGGCGATGTCGTGCTCGCGGCACACGACCTCGTGCCGCAGCGACTCCGTCAGCGGCCTTGCGAGGGCGGCGGGTACCGGGGTGACCAGGCCGACCCAGTGGCTTGACAGCCTCGGGGTGAGCACCGGCACCGGAACGATGAACCTGCGCCGCAGCCCGGCCACCTCGGCGTACCGGTCCATCATCTCCCGGTACGTGAGGACATCCGGCCCGCCGATGTCGAACGCACGGTCGACGTCATCCGGCATCGAGGCCGAACCGACCAGGTACCGCAGCACGTCCCGCACGCCGATCGGCTGCGTCCGGGTGTGCACCCAACTGGGCGTGACCATGACCGGCAGCCGCTCGGTCAGATAGCGCAGCATCTCGAAGGACGCCGATCCCGAGCCGATGACGACCGCCGCCCGCAACACGGTGGCCGGCACCGGCGCGTCGAGGAAGACGCGTCCCACCTCGGCCCTGGACCGCAGGTGCGGGGAGAGGGACTCTTCGGGAACGTCCTGGGGTGTGAGCCCGCCGAGGTAGACGATCCGCCGCACACCCGCGGCTCGCGCCTGCTCGGCGAAGACCCGGGCCGCCCTGCGGTCGGTGTCCTCGAAGCCCGCACCGGTCCCCAGGGCGTGCACCAGGTAGTACGCGACATCGACACCGCGCATCGCGGCGGCGACCGAATCGGCGTCCGTGACATCGCCCCGGACCGTCTCGGCGTGCCCCGCCCAGGGGTGATCGCGGAGCTTGCCGGGGGAGCGGGCCAGACACCGGACCCGGTGGCCGGCCTGGAGCAGTTCCGGCACCAGACGCCCGCCGATGTACCCGGACGCTCCGGTCACCAGACAGTTCAGCCGCTGTGCGTCCCGTTGTCCGCCTGTCTCCACGATCGGCTCCTCCACGTGTGCGCTCCGGCGTTGTGGCCTCGCTCCCTCGATCATGGGCGCTGCGGCAGGACCGCGCCTGTCGCGGCGGCGACCGGCCGCATTCGCTCTCACACGAGCACTTCGGACCCGTCGGGGCCGACGGATGCACGGCTCCGCCGAGCGGGCGTTCAGGCGGGCGGAGTGTCGACGCCGGCCGCCTCCTGGTCGGCGCGGCCTCCGGCGC
>KL569210.1:19891-22593 GCA_000715635.1 Streptomyces violaceus
CGTCGCGACAGCCGCGTGACGACCGGCGGCATCGCCGCCCGCACCAGCTGGGTGTACCGCAGCCAACGGGGCATGTATACCGAGGGCCGGCGCCGTTCGACCGCCGTGACCAGCCGTCCGGCGACGTACGGGACGGGATACACCTTGCGCGCCGGCCGCGGCATGTGGTCGCGCAACTCCCGCAGCACCGCGTGCGCGTCGGCGTCGCGGACCATGTCCGTGTCCGTCCAGTTGATGTACGCGATTCCCACGCCCACACGCTGATGGGCGACCTCCGCCTGCAGCGCGTGAGCGAACGACTCGGCGCCGGCCTTCGACGCGCAGTAGGCGCTCATCATCGGCGCGGCCCCGATGGACGCGAGCGACGCGACCTGGAGGAAGTAGCCCCGCGTGTCCAGGAGGTCCGCCAGGAACGTCCGCGCGGTGACGGCACTGCCGATCAGGTTCACCTCGACCACCCGGCGCCAGACCGCGAGATCGGCCTCGGCGAACGGTCCGCCCTCGGCGACTCCCGCGTTGGCGATCACCACCGAGGGCGGCCCGAACCACGCACGGATCTCGTCGGCGACGCGAGCCATCCGGCGCTCGTCCGTGACATCGGCCTCCCAGCATGCGGACACGCCCTGAAGGCTGTCCCGCACCTGGGCCAGCGTCCGCTCCTCACGGCCGAGCAGCGCCACCCTCGCGCCCCGGCGGCACAGCTCCCGGGCCATCGCCTCCCCGAGGCCGCGCGCCGCACCGGTCACCACGGTGGTCCGACCGTGCAGGGGGCTCTGAGCGACCGGCATGGCACGTTCCTCTCCGCGGCGGCGCTGGCCCGGCCCACGTTAGGCGCGGACCGGGCCGCCGGCACGCCGGGCGTTGCGGCGTCGTCGCCGTTCCGGTCAGGATTCGAGAAGCGTGGACTGCGGAGCGGACCTAGCGTCGACGTCATGACTTCCATCGCATCCGTCACCCTCGAGGTGGCCGACCCCACCGCCGCCGAACGCTTCCTCACCACCGCCTTCGGCCTGGGCGGCCAGGTACGCCTGCGGGCCTCGGAGGCACCGAGCACCGGCTTCCGCGGGTTCACGCTGTCGCTCGTGGTGTCCCAGCCGGCCAACGTCGACGCCCTCGTCGACGCCGCTGTGGACGCCGGTGCCGCGCCCCTGAAGCCCGCGGCCAAGTCGCTCTGGGGTTACGGGGGCGTCGTGCAGGCCCCGGACGGGACGATCTGGCAGGTGGCCTCGTCGTCGAAGAAGGACACCGGCCCGGCCGCTCGGCAGATCGACGAGATCGTGCTCCTGCTCGGCGTCGAGGACGTGAAGGCCAGCAAGCAGTTCTACGTCGATCACGGCCTCGCCGTGGCGAAGAGCTTCGGCAGCAAGTACGTCGAGTTCGCCACCGGGTCGGGTCCGGTCAAGCTGGCCCTGTACAAGCGCCGGGGCCTGGCCAAGCTCGTCGGCGTCTCACCCGACGGCACCGGATCGCACCGGCTCACGGTCGACAGCGACGCCGGGACCTTCACCGACCCGGACGGGTTCGCCTGGGCGACGGCGTCGGAGAACGCGTCACTGTGAACCGGGTACCGTCCCGGTTCGACGCACGGCGCGCGACCTTACGGAGCCATGACGTACCGGCGCGGTCCCGTGGCGCCGCGCCGGTGCGGGCCTAGCGTGACCGTATGCGTGTACTGGTCACCGGCGGTGCCGGGTTCATCGGGTCCCATGTCGTCGCCGTGCTCCGGGAGCGTGGCCACGAGGCGGTCGTGTTCGACATGCGGGAGGAGCCCGGCGACGACGTGCGCGATCCGGCCGCGGTCGGCCGCGCACTGGCCGGTGTGGACGCCGTGTGCCACCAGGCCGCGATGGTCGGGCTCGGGGACGGGGTCGCCGACGCGGCGGCGTACGTCTCGCACAACGACCTCGGGACCGCCGTGCTGCTCGCGGCCATGGCGGAGGCAGGGGTACGGCGTCTCGTGCTGGCCGGATCGATGGTGGTCTACGGGGAGGGGCGGTACGAGTGCCCCCGGCACGGCGGCGTACGGCCCGGGCCGCGTGCCGCCGCCGACCTCGACGCGGGCCGGTTCGAACCGCCGTGTCCGGTCTGCGGGGCGGCTCTCGCCCCCGGGCTGGTCGGCGAGGACGCTCCGGCCGATCCCCGGAACGTGTACGCGACGACCAAGCTGACCCAGGAACATCTCGCCGCGGCGTGGGCCCGTTGCACCGGCGGGTCGGCGGTGTCCCTGCGCTACCACAACGTGTACGGGCCCGGCATGCCCCGCGACACCCCGTACGCCGGTGTCGCCTCCTTCTTCCGCTCGGCGCTCGCCCGGGGCGAGGCACCGCGCGTGTTCGAAGACGGGCGGCAGCGGCGGGACTTCGTGCACGTCCGCGACGTGGCGGAGGCGGGCGCGGCGGCGCTGGAGGCCGAGGCGCCCCGGGGCGTGCTGACGGCGTACAACACCGGCAGCGGCGACCCGCACACCGTCGGCGAGATGGCGCGGGCGCTGGCCGCCGCGTACGGCGGGCCCGATCCCGTCGTCACCGGCGAGTACCGGCTCGGGGACGTACGGCACATCACCGCGGACTCCTCGCGGCTGCGGGACGAGCTGGGATGGAAGCCGGCGGTCGGGTTCGAGGACGGCATGGAGGAGTTCGCGCGGGTCGGGATGCGGGGCGCGTAGGCCCGCCAAAGACCGGTGGTGCTGCCCGCATTCAGGA
>KL569210.1:22779-23119 GCA_000715635.1 Streptomyces violaceus
ACCACCTCGAAACGGCAGCCGCCGGGGATGTTGCGTACGGTGGCCCGGCCCTGGTGCGCCTCCACGATCCCCCGGACGATGGCGAGGCCGAGGCCCGCGCCGGCCGGGGGCGTCCGGGCGTGCGTGCCGCGCCAGCCGGTGTCGAAGACGCGCGGCAGATCCTCCTCGGGGATGCCCCCGCAGGCGTCCGTCACCGACAGCAGCACGCCCTCGGGGGAGCGTTCCGCGGCGATGGCGACCGTGCCGTCGGCCGGCGTCCTGCGGATGGCGTTGACCAGCAGATTGCCCAGCACCCGGCTCATCTCCTTGCCGTCCACCTCCACCGGCACCGGCTCGACAC
>KL569210.1:23333-24389 GCA_000715635.1 Streptomyces violaceus
GCCACCAGCCGCACCCCGTGTTCCCGGGCGAGCGGGTCGGCTCCCGCCAGCGCGTCGCCGACCAGGTCGTACAGGGACATCCGGGTGGGGGCCAGGGGGAGGGTGCCGGCGTGGATGCGGGAGAGTTCGAAAAGGTCGCCGACCATGTAGTCGAGGCGTTCGACCTCGGTGCGGATCTGCTTCAGATAGCGGTCGGGGTCGGCGGCGACGCCGTCCTCCAGGGCCTCCGACATGGCGCGCAGACCGGCCAGCGGGGTGCGCAGGTCGTGCGAGATCCAGGCGACGAGTTCGCGCCGGGAGGTCTCCAGCGCGCGTTCCCGCTCCCGGGATTCGGCGAGTCTGGCGCTGGTGGCGGCCAGCTCACGGCTCAGGTACTCCAGTTCGGCGGTCGTCGCGCCGTCGGGGGCGGCGAACACTCCGCCGTCGCCGAAGGAGCGTGCGGCCACGGCGAGTTCGCGGCTGCGGGCCACCACCCAGCGGCCCAGCAGCAGCGCGGTGGCGAGCGAGACGACGGCCGCCATGGCGACGACGGTCGTGACGACGCTCAGGTCGTGCGGCGACAGGAACATCGCCCAGGCGACGGCGAGGGTGCCCGCGAGCATCGCGACGACGCCGACCGCCGCGACCACGGCGAGCGAGGCGGTGAGCGAGCGGCGCCGGATCAGGCGCAGGGCGCCCGCTCCGGCCAGGCCGGTGGCCGCGGCACCGGCGAAGGCGTACAGGGCGATGAGAAGGGTGTCGTTCACGATCCGGCCTCCTCTCCGGCGGGGTCGAAGCGGTAGCCCACGCCCCACACGGTCTGGATCAGACGGGGCCGGGCGGGGTCGTCCTCGACCTTGCCGCGCAGACGGCGGACGTGGACCGTGACGGTCGACAGGTCGCCGAAGTCCCACCCCCACACCTCACGCATCAGGTCCTCGCGGCCGAAGGCCCGCCCCGGGTGCCGCAGGAAGAAGGAGAGCAGGTCGAACTCGCGGAGGGTGAGGGCGAGTTCGGTGCCGTTCCTGGTGGCCCGGCGGGCCGCCGGGTCGACGGTCAGACCGGCCGCCCCCAGCT
>KL569210.1:24573-25624 GCA_000715635.1 Streptomyces violaceus
ACCCCCAGCCGGTGCCCAGGGGTGGCGGGCCTGCTGCGGCGCAGTACCGACTCCACGCGCAGGACCAGCTCGCGAGGGCTGAAGGGCTTGGTGACGTAATCGTCGGCGCCGACCTCCAGGCCCAGGATGCGGTCGTCCTCGTCGCCACGGGCGGTAAGCATGATGACCGGCACCGGCCCCTGCCCCCGCATCCGCCGGCACACCTCCAAGCCGTCCATGCCGGGGAGCATCAGGTCGAGCACGACCAGGTCGGGCCAGTGCGCGGCGGCGCGGGTGAGGGCTGTGGGGCCGTCGTCCGCGCGGTCGACGACGTAACCGGCGCGGTCCAGATACCCGGCGACGACCTCGGCGACGGTCGGATCGTCGTCGACGACCAGGACTCGCGGGGGGCCGTCGAGGCTCTCCTCGTGCTGATGGGGCTGCTGCATGCCTCCAGCCTGGCACTGGGCCGCCGGTGATGGCGGGCACGGAGACCTCCGGGCCGCCGACGTCCGCGTTTCGTAAGGAGCGGCAGTCCGATATGTCTTATTCGCGTTCGTAGGGTGAAACCGTGAAGACGATTCCTTCGGACGTCAACGTGGTGCTGCCCTGCCTGAACGAGGCCGAGGCCCTGCCCTGGGTTCTCGAACGGATCCCGCCGGGCTGGCGCGCACTCGTCGTCGACAACGGTTCCACCGACGGCTCGGCCCGGGTCGCCCGCGCGCTCGGCGCGACCGTCGTGAGCGAGCCGCGCCGGGGCTTCGGCGCGGCCTGCCACGCCGGGCTGACCGCCGCCACCGCCGACGTGGTGTGCTTCTGCGACTGCGACGCCTCCCTCGACCCGTCGCTCCTCGTCCCCTTCGTGCGCGAGGTGCGCGACGGCGAGTCCGACCTCGTGCTCGGGAGGCGGCGTCCGCAGGGCCGGGGCGCCTGGCCCGCGCACGCCCGCGCCGGCAACCTCGCCCTCGCCCGGATGCTGCGCCGCCGCACCGGGCTGCGACTGCACGACCTCGGTCCCCTGCGCGCCGCCCGCCGCGAGCCGCTGCTCGCCCTCGGCCTCACCGACCGGCGC
>KL569210.1:25850-26228 GCA_000715635.1 Streptomyces violaceus
CTCCAGATGGTGGTCCGCGCGGCCGACGCCGGCTGGCGGATCGCCGAGTACGACGTGCCGTATCTGCCGCGCACCGGGGCCTCGAAGGTGACGGGCACCTGGCGGGGCACCTGGCAGGCCGTACGGGACATGAGCCGCGTCCTGGCCGAAGCGCCCGGTGAGGCTCCGGCCGTCGAAAGGGGCGTCCGGTGACCACACTCCTCGTCATCGCCAAGGAGCCGCGCCCCGGCCGGGTCAAGACCCGGCTCACCCCGCCGTTCACGCCTCGGGAGGCCGCGTCCCTCGCCGAGGCGTCCCTCGCCGACACCCTGGACGCGGTCGCGGCGAGCCCGGCCGACCGCCGGGTCCTCGTCCTCGACGGGGAGCCCGGCCCCTGGC
>KL569210.1:26429-26740 GCA_000715635.1 Streptomyces violaceus
ATGTGTATAAGAGACAGTCGTACGGCAGTGCGCCGGCGGACTGGACCAGCGGCTGGCGGACGCCTTCGCGCGGTGTACCGGACCGGCCCTGCTCATCGGAATGGACACGCCCCAGGTGACGCCCGAGCTGCTCACGGTCGACTTCGGCGAGCAAGACGCCTGGTTCGGCCCGGCGGAGGACGGCGGTTTCTGGGCACTGGGGCTGGCCGATCCCGATCCCGCCCTGCTGCGCGGCGTCCCGATGTCCACGCCGGTGACCGGGGCCGTCCAGCGTGAGCGGCTCGTCCTGGCCGGGCTGCGGGTACGGGACT
>KL569210.1:26914-27639 GCA_000715635.1 Streptomyces violaceus
GGGTACGGGACCTGCCCCGGCTGCGGGACGTCGACACCGCCGCCGACGCCGAGGCGGTCGCCCCCCTCGCCCCGCACGGCCGGTTCGCCGCGCGGCTGGCCCGGTACGCGCCGGTCACCCCCCGATGAGCACCGCACCCGCCACCGCCCTCGCCTGGGCGGCCGCCGACCCCTACGCCGCCGCCCTGCGCGCCGGCCGTGGCCCCCTGTTCCTGCGCCGCTCCGACGGCTGGCTGCTGCCGCTGGAGGTGGAACGCTGGTGTGCCCGGGCCGACTCCGTCGACCGGGACGTGCTGGACCGGTGCGAGGGGACCGTGCTGGACGTGGGGTGCGGGCCCGGGCGGCTGGTCGCGGAGCTCGCCGCCCGGGGCCGGGTCGTCCTCGGCATCGACGTCAGCGAGGCCGCCGTCGACCACACCGTGCGCCTCGGTGGCCAGGCGCTGCGGCGCTCGGTGTTCGAGCCGCTGCCCGGCGAGGGCCGCTGGGACACCGTCCTGCTCATGGACGGCAACATCGGCATCGGCGGCGACCCGCGCGCCCTGCTGGACCGGGTCGCCGAACTCCTGTGCCCCGGAGGCCTGCTGATCGCCGAGACCGCCCAGGTGGACATCGACGAACGCGCCCAGGTACGGGTCGTCGACCTCACGGACCCACACGGTGCCGACGCCCCGTTCCCCTGGGCGCGACTCGGCACGCCCGCTCTGCTCCTGTCTCTTATACACATCT
>KL569210.1:27892-29613 GCA_000715635.1 Streptomyces violaceus
GGTAGCGCCTCTCCACCATGCCGCCGATCAGAGGGAACCACACGAGAAGCAGTAGCGCGGAGAGGGCAGCCGGCACGCGCAGGTACATGATCCATTCCCGGTGGCGGACCGCCTCGAGTCCCCGTACGACCGCCCGGTCCAGGGCGGCGTACAGGGGCAGCAGGACGAGGTCGTGCAGCAGTGCCGCGCCCACGAACCACAGCGCCACACCGAACCAGTCGCCGGCGAGGAGCCGTACACCCGCGTAGGCGGCGAGCGCGAACGAGCAGGCGAGCAGGAGCAGGGTGAAGGGGCTCCCGGCAGGGATCCGTTGCCGCCGCATCACAGGTCTCCGAACGTCATCCGGGCCACCCACTTGGTGTTGAGGACACCCGGCGCCGCGGGCACGATGATCCGCGCCGGGTGGCCGTGGTCGGGGGACAGGTCCTCGCCGTTGACGTACAGGGCGAGCAGGGAGCGAGCGTCGGCCACCTGGTTGGCACGCAGGGCGGCCTTGCGGAAGGCCCCGCGTGCCTGGAGGGACTCGACGAACACGTCCGGCGGGTCGTCGTCGTACCCGACGAGCGCCGCGAGGTCGCGCAGCCGCACCCCGCGCCACCACTGGTCCGACGTCGACCAGCCCTCCACACAGGCGATGGGCAACGCAGAGCTGTGCAGGGAGAGTCCGGCGAGCTGGGCACGGCTGAGGCGGACGGTGCCCGTCCGCCCCGTCACGACGAGCCGCCACGCGTCCTCGCCCGTCTCGGCCGTGTCGATCCCGGCGTACGCGGCGGTCTTGTTGATCTGGAACCCGTTCGGGCCGCTGCCGGGTTCATCGCCGCCGTGCGGTGCGAGGAGGGCGGTGCGCCGCAGCGGACCGTCGAAGTTCTGCCCGGCCGTCGTCGCGAACAGCAGCAGCGAGCCGCCCCCGACGAACCACAGGGCACCCCGCCGCGAGACGGTCGGCTCGGCGGGACGCGGAGTCACCAAGTCGTTCTTCTCTTCCCGAAGGTGCCGCAGATTGCGCAGGGCCGTAGGCATCTTCAGCAGGACATGGGCGACGAAGGCGGCGAAGAACACCCATGCTCCGTAGAGATGAAGCGGGTAGAAGGAACCGGGGAAGACGTAGTCGAGCTGCACGTTGAGCACACCGGTCACGAACTCGAACAGCGCGCCGCCCACGAGGAGCAGCAGCGAGATCCGCTCCAGTGCGTGCGCGAGCGAGCGGGCCGGCGGCAGCGCGAACAGCCTCGGTACCACGGACCAGAGCTTGGCCAGCAGCACGGGGATCAGGGCGATGCCGAGGGTGACGTGGACGCCCTGGTTGAGCCGGTACAGCCAGTGCGGGTGCGTCGGCCAGGCGAAGAGGTAGAAGCCGAGGATCCCCTTGTCCGGGGTCTGGTCGTTCACCGGCGACAGGTCCGGGTTGTAGGCGGCGTACGAGACCAGTCCCGTCACGAACAGCACGGTGATGCCGACGAGCAGGACCAGGCCCAGCACCGAGGTGAACCAGGGGCCGCGCAGGGGGCTGCGCCAGAAGCCCGGTGAGGAAGGAAGCCGTGGGTCGTCTCGCATGTCCCGACGGTAGGCCCGGACCACCCCGGGAAAGGGTGCGCGACCCATGACGAAACGCTGACGTCCGGCCCGGACAGCGGCATGCGCCCACCCCGTCGACCTAGCGTTCCGACTGTGAACCGCTCCCTCCGCCGTGACCTGTACGCCTGTCTCTTATACACATCTCT
>KL569210.1:29772-30562 GCA_000715635.1 Streptomyces violaceus
GTCCTGATCGGCCGCCACATCCAGGGCACCAGCCGCACGCTGTTCGTCGACTGGCCCCCACTCCTGGCGTCCTGGGGCCCGCATGTGGGCCCCGGCACTCCCGCGGCCCTCGTGGTCGCGATCGCCACCGTGGCCTACGGCCCCAGCCTCGCGGCCCGCCTCCCCTGGCGGGCCCTGCTCCCCCTGGCCTGGGGCACGGCCACGGCGTGGATCTGCTCCCTCGCCCTGATCGACGGCTGGGACCGGGGCATCGCGCACAGACTCACCACGCGCTACGAGTACCTCCAGGTCATCGACCGCTTCGACGACATCCCGGCGGCCCTGCGGGACTTCACCCACCACATCCTTCTCGATTCCCCCGACAACTGGCCCGCCCACATCGCCGGCCACCCGCCTGCCGCCACGCTCACCTTCGTGCTGCTCGACCGGATCGGGCTGCGGGGCGGAGGCTGGGCGGGCATGTGGTGCGTCATCGTCGGGGCGACGGCCTGCGTCGCCGTACTGGTGACGATCCGTGCCCTGGCCGACGAGGCCCTCGCGCGCAGGGCCGCCCCCTTTCTCGTCCTGGCCCCGGCCGCCGTGTGGATGGGCACCTCGGCCGACGCGTACTTCGCGGCGGTGGCGGCATGGGCGGTGGCGCTGCTGGCGCTGGCGGTCACCAGACGGTCGCTCTGGTGGGCGGGCGCGTCGGGGCTGCTGTTCGGACTGACCTGCTACCTGTCGTACGGCCTCACACTCGTCGCGCTGATCGCGGCGGCCGTACTGGCGCTCGGCCGGCACGGGATCCGGG
>KL569210.1:30776-32674 GCA_000715635.1 Streptomyces violaceus
CTCGGCCGGCACGGGATCCGGGAGCGCCCCGCCCTGCTGGTGCCGCTGCTCGCCGGACTGGCCGTCGTTCCCACGGCATTCACGCTCGCCGGGTTCGACTGGTGGGAGGCGTACCACCTGCTGGTCACGCGCTACCACCAGGGCGCGGGCGGCGTCCGTCCCTACGGCTACTGGGTGTGGGCCAACCTGGCCTGCACGGTGCTCATCACGGGCCTGGCGACCGCGGCGGGCCTGCGCCGGACGGGTGCGGTGCTGCTCCACCGCCGCACCGACACCCCCGGCCGGGCCGCCGAGGCCCGGCTCGCGCTCCTCGTGTCCGCCGCGCTCCTGGCCCTGCTGGTCGCCGACCTGTCCGGGATGAGCAAGGCGGAGACGGAACGCATCTGGCTGCCCTTCGCGGTGTGGCTCCTCCCCGCCTGCGCGCTCCTTCCCCGCCCCCGCGCCTGGCTCACCGCCCAGGCGCTGCTCGCGCTGCTCCTCAACCATCTGCTGTCCACCGGGTGGTGACCGCATAGGCCCTCGTGTGCGACGACGCGCCCCCCGGTCAGCGGGCCGCCGGATTCGTACGGGGCGTGCGCGGTGTGCGGGCCGTCAGTTCCAGCAGTTCGTCGACCGACCACTGGTCGTAGACGTGCTCGCCGTACTTGGCGGCGAGGACGCGGCCGTCCGGTGCGATGAGGAAGTCGGCGGGCAGGCCGAGCCGGCCGCCGTGCGGGCTGGTCGAGGGCAGGTGCTCCCGCCCGCGGGCGACTTCCCGTACGCCGCTGAGGACCGCCCGGACGATGGGCCCCCAGGCTCGCGGGCTGAGCAGGGCGCGGGGCGACCGCTCCACACCGAACTCCGTGTACAGCCGCCTGCCGGGGTCGGCGACGACGGCGAACGGGAGATCGGTCGTGTGGGGCGACAGTTCCTCGGCGGGCGAGTGGAAGACCACGACCTCGCGTACACCGGCGGCCTCGATCTCCCCGTGTCGCCGGATCACCGACCGGAGATGCAGGTTGCAGACCGGGCAGCCGGCGAACCGCCGGAACTGGAGATGGACCAGCCGGCCGGGGTCGGGAACGGCGACCTGGTCGCCGGAGACAGCGGTGAGCGTGCGTGCGTTCACGGTGGACCCGGGCTCCACCGGACTACGGGACAGGCGCATGGACGTTCCCTCCGTTGGCGTACGGCATACGCCTACCAGCGTAGGCGTATGCCGTACGCTGTCAACCGTCATGCCACGTCCCCGTTCCCTCACCCCCGATCAGCTCGCCTCGGCCGCCCTCGCCGTCATCGACCGCGACGGCCTCGCCGGGCTGTCGATGCGCGCCGTCGCCCAGGAGCTCGGCATGAGCACCATGGGGCTCTACCGATATGTGCACGACCGCGAGGAGCTCGAACGGCTCGTCGTCGAGCTCGTACTGAACGCCGTGGACACCGAGCCTTCGGATCCCGGCGCGTCATGGCGCGAGCGGATCGAGGCCTTGGTGCGGCGTCTGCGCGACACCGTGGGCGCCCATCCTGCGGTCGTCCCCCTGACCATCGCCCACCGGCACCACTCCCTCGGAGTGCTGCGCTGGTCGGAGAGCGTGACCGCCGTGCTCACCGAGGCAGGGATCGAGGGAGACCGTCGGGTGGTCGTCCTGCGCGGCCTGCTCAGTTACGTCATCGGAGCGATCCAGCTGGAACACCTCGGGCCCCTGTCCGGTCCGGGGACGACAGCCATCACCGAGCTGCCGCCCGCCGAGTTCCCCCACATGACCGAAACCGCGCGAGACGCCCGGAACATCAGCGCGGACGAGGAGTTCCTGGGAGGGCTCGCCATGCTGCTCGACGGCCTCGGGGTATGAGGCCGTCGGGCTGCCGTGCGCGTCAGGCCGCTGTCCTGACCGGCGACTCCGCCCGGGCCGGCTGGC
>KL569210.1:32912-33193 GCA_000715635.1 Streptomyces violaceus
CGACGTGGCGGCGACGGCTCGGCAGGCCGAGCATCGGGTTGGCGACGCCCCAGGCCGCGCCCTTGCAGACCAGTTCCTTGTAGACGGCGGCGAACCGGCCCGTCAGAGCCGCCCGGACGGCGCGGTCGTCGGCGGTGACGTACTGGATCAGGCCTTCCCTGCGGCCCAGCGAGATGCACTGGTTGAAGTAACGGAGCGGCGCCTCGGGGAGCTTCCTGCCGGACAGACGGGCCGCGATGGCGTCGGCGGCCTGCCATGCCATGGGGGGGCCGGAGGCGCAC
>KL569210.1:33417-34786 GCA_000715635.1 Streptomyces violaceus
CCATGGGGGTGCCGGAGGCGCACGACATCCGCAGCGGCTTGCCGCCGGGGCCCATGGCCAGGGCCGCGTCGCCGATGGCGTACACGTCCGGGTGCGAGACCGAGCGCATGGTCCCGTCGACCAGGATCTGCCCGTTGTCGTCGACGTCCAGGGTGGTGGCCTGCGCGATCGGGTGGACGGCGAAGCCGGTCGTCCACACGGTGGCGGCGGCGGGGATCGTCTCGCCGTCGGCGGTGGTGACGCGGTCGGCCTCGACGCCGGTGACGGAGGAGTTCTCGTGGACGGTGATGCCGAGCTTGCCGAAGACCTTCCGCAGGTGCCGGCGGCCCTTGGGGGAGAGCCAGTCGCCGAGTTCGCCGCGGGCGGCGAGGGTGACGTCCAGGTCCGGGCGGGCCTCGGCGATCTCGGTCGCGGCCTCCAGGCCGGTGAGCCCGCCGCCGACCACGACCACGGACTCTCCGGCGTCCAGGCGGGCCAGGCGCTCGCGCAACCGCAGTGCCCCGGGACGGCCGGCGATCTGGTGGGCGTGCTCGGCGACACCGGGGACGCCCTGGTCGTTCCAGCCGCTGCCGAGGGCGTACACGAGGGTGTCGTACTCCAGCTCCTCGGTCTCCGGCTCCCCCGGGCCGTTCGCGTCGACGACGGCGACGGTCCTGCGGTCGACGTCGACGCCGGTGACCTTCGCGAGCTTCAGTTCGACGCCGGTGCCCGCGAACATCTCGCGGAAGGGCCGGGGCCTGAGATCCTGGCCGGCCGCGAGCTGATGCATCCGGACCCGCTCGACGAAGTCGGGCTCGGCGTTGACGAGGGTGATGGCGACGTCTTCACGGTGCAGCCGCCTGGCGAGGCGGCCGGCGGCGATGGCTCCGGTGTAGCCGGCTCCGAGGACGACGATGCGGTGCTGCATTTCCGGACTCCTGTCTCGAGCGGGATTCGCCCCTTGAACCGGGCGGCCCGTCGTTTCCTGACAGGAACGCGATGTGAAGCACGTCACATGTGGTCGGCTGGGTCAGAAGACCCTGAGCAGGGGATCGCCGTGGTCGGTGGCCGCCCACCGCCTGGTCGCGCGTTCGAGCTTGTCGGGGTTGACCTGGTTGCGGAACGCGGCGATGCCGTCGGAGGTGACCTCCAGGCACATGATGCCGATGACCCGGCCGTCGAGGACCACCACGAGGGCGGGGTCGCCGTTGGCGGTCGTCGCGTAGACGTCGGGTGAGCCGCCGACCAGGTCGCGCTTGGCCTTGCCGGGCTTGAACAGGCCCCGCATGAACTTCGCGACGGCGAGGGCACCCTCGAACGCCCGGGCGCGGGCCGGGACCTTCCCCCCGCCGTCGCCGACCGCGATGGCGTCCTGGGTGAGCAGCCGCAC
>KL569210.1:35009-35248 GCA_000715635.1 Streptomyces violaceus
CAGAGATGTGTATAAGAGACAGGTGCGGGCCTTGCCGTCCGCGACGTGCTTCTTGGCGCGGTGGAGGATCTGCTGGCTGGCGGCCTCGGTGATGTCGAGGATCTCGGCGATCTCCCGGTGCGGGTAGTCGAACGCCTCCCGCAGGACGTACACCGCCCGCTCGTTGGGGGAGAGGCGCTCGAGCAGGGCGAGGACCGCGTACGAGACCGATTCGCGCTGTTCGGCCTGTCTCTTATACA
>KL569210.1:35533-37582 GCA_000715635.1 Streptomyces violaceus
GGGAGCCACTGGCCCACGTAGGTCTCGCGCCGCGCGCGGGCCGAGGTGAGCTGGTTGAGGCACAGGTTGGTGAGCACCTTCGTCAGCCAGGCCTCGGGGACCTCGACGCGGTCGATGTCGGCGGCCTGCCAGCGCAGGAAGGTCTCCTGCACGGCGTCCTCGGCCTCGCTCGCCGAACCCAGGAGACGGTAGGCGATGGCCTCCAGGCGGGGCCTGGCAGCTTCGAACCGGTCCACGTCGTTCATGGTCAGGGCCATGACCGGGATCTTAGCCCGGGCGTGGCTGCTGAGGGACAGAAGCGAAGCGCCGCCGCTACTCGTGCAGTTCGCGGTACGCGGCGACCGCCCCCGGATGCAGGGGGACGGCGCCCGTGGAGATCAGGCTGCGGGCGTCGAGGAACTGTGTGCCTAGGGCCGGGGCGGGGACGAGGCGGGTGGCCCGGCGGACCAGGACGTGGGTGAGTGCGGCGGCGACGGGGGCGGGGAGGTCGGGGCGGCAGAGCAGGAGGTTGGCGACGCCGATGGTGGGGACCTCGGGGGTCTTCCGGTACGCCCCGGCGGGCACCGACACCGCCTCCAGGCCCGATCCTGCCGGGCCGAGGCCGGCACGCAGCCGGGGCAGCAGCCCGGACAGGGGCAGCAGGCGGATGCCGGGGTGCGTGTCGAGCCCGGACAGCACGGGGAGCGGTACGCCCCCGGCGACCAGCAGGGCGTCGATCGTTCCGGCCCGCATCGCACGCGCCGCCTCCGGCATCAGCAGATGCCGGACCTGAACGTCGGTGCCGGGGGTCAGACCCGCGACGCGCAGCAGCCGGTCGCCGAGCACCGCACCGCCGGACGCGGCCGCGCCCAGTGAGACGGTGCGGCCCGCCAGGTCGGTCACCGTGTGGATGGGGGCGTCGGAGCGCACGGCCAGTTGCACGTAGTTCTCGTAGACCCGGCCGATCGCGCGCAGCGGGACGCGGCGGTCGAACGGTGCGGTGCCGCCGTACGCCGCCCACGCGATGTCCGACAGGGCCGGCGCCACGTCGGCCCGCCGGGCCTGGAGCAGCCGTACGTTGTCCACGCTGCCCTCGCTGGTGACCACCTCGCAGGACAGCCGCGGGTAGACGGCCGTGACCTGGGCGGCGAGCAGTCGGCCGAAGGCCGCGTAGAAGCCGTCGGTCTCGCCCGTCGCGATCCGCAGCTCTCCCTGCGGGCCGCTGCCCGTGCGCCGGGTGTCGGCCGCCGCGGAGCCCGCGAGCAGGCCGGTGCCCACCGCGCCCAGTACGGCGCGCAGGGCGGTGCGGCGGGTCGTGGCGCGGGCGGGGCCGGTCATGCCGGGTGTCCCTTCGGGAGCACGACCCGGACGCACAGGCCGTGCGGTTCGGCCGCCGTGAACTCGACGTGTCCGGCGTGACCGGCCACCAGTCGCTCGGCGATCGCCAGACCGAGGCCGCTGCCGCGCACCTCGCGGTGGCGTTCCGAGCGCCAGAAGCGGGTGCCCGCCCGGGGGAGTTCGCCGGTCGCGAGGCCCGGCCCGTCGTCCTGTACCTCGAGCACCGTGTCCGGGCCCTCGGTGAGGCAGCGTGTCTCCACGCGGGCGCCGCTCCCCGCGTACTTGATCGCGTTGTCGAAGAGAATGTCGGCGACCTGGGCCAGCTCTCCCTCCGAGCAGGCCATGAGGACGGCGGGGCCGGGGACGAACTCCAGGTGGACTCCGGCCTGTTCGGCCACCGGCCGCCACAGCCGGGCCTGGGCCGCGGCGACCGCCGTCGCGTCGCAGCACGACTCCCGCCCGTCCGTGACGGCCAGTTCGCCGGCGCGGTGCTCGGCGTTCGCCAGGGTCAGCAGGTCGTCGAGGAGGTGCTCCATGCGCTCGAGTTCGGCCGTCACCCCGGTGTAGGTGCGGGTGGCGGAGGCGCGCAGGTGGGGCTGGAGCGAGTCGATGCGCAGCCGCAGGGCGGCCAGGGGGTTGCGCAGCTGGTGCGAGGTGTCGGCGACGAGCCGGCGCTGCTGTTCCAGCGCGGTGGTGACCCCGTCGGCCATGCGGTTGAAGCCGGTGGCCAGC
>KL569210.1:37820-38516 GCA_000715635.1 Streptomyces violaceus
GCTCCGGCGGGCCGCCGGCCCGCGCGTGCTCGGGCGGCAGCCCGGCGGCCAGGGTGCCGACCGCGTGGTCGAGGCGGTGCAGCGGCCGTACGACCCACTGCGTGGCCCGGCGGGCGAGCAGCACACAGGCCACGGCGAACAGACCGGCGCCGGCCAGGACGAGCGCCCAGCGCAGGGCGATGTCGTCCGCGGCGACCCGCACCGAGGCCCGCAGCACCACGGCGCCGGACACCCTGGTGCCGGTGCCCACGGGACGGGCGAGCAGCCGGTCGGCCCGGGACCAGGGCCGCAGCGTTCCTCCGGGGGAGACGGGCTGGTTGCGCAGTGCCGCGTCGACGAGCCGGGCGACGGCCGGGTCGGCGGCGCGCAGGCCGCCCGTCTGCACCACCGGGGCGCGGCGGGCATCGACGACCACGACGGCCTCGCCGTACAGCTCGGTGTAGCGCCGCACGTCGGCGGTGAGCGCGCCGGTGTCGTCGCTCTCGGCGGCCTGCTCGGCCAGCCCGGCGAAACGGTCGAGGTCGGCGGTGCGCGCCGCGACGAGCTGCTGGGTGCGCTGCGCCGAGGTGACGGCCAGCAGCGGGACGGCGAAGCCGGCCACGGCGAGGACCGCGAAGGCCAGGACCACGGTGAGGACGCGGGTGCGCATGAACAGGGCCTGCCGTGAGAGCCGGCTCAGTCGCCGAAGCGGTAGCC
>KL569210.1:38812-38919 GCA_000715635.1 Streptomyces violaceus
CAGCACCTCGGGGCGGCCGAGCTTGGCCCGCACCTGGGTGAGGTGTACGTCGAGCGAGCGGGACACGGCGAGGAAGGCGTCGCCCCTGTCTCTTATACACATCTCTG
>KL569210.1:39241-39444 GCA_000715635.1 Streptomyces violaceus
GCTGACCGCCGTGCCGGCCCGGGCCGCCAGCGCGGCGAGGACCTCGAACTCCTTGGTGGTCAGCCGCACCTCCGCCCCGCCGACCAGCACCCGGCGGGCGTCCAGGTCGACCTCGACGTCCCCGGCACGCACCGTGCGCGACGCCGGGGCCGAGGACGCCGCCGCCCGCCGGGTGACCGCGTCGATGCGGGCCAGCAGCTCGG
>KL569211.1:0-606 GCA_000715635.1 Streptomyces violaceus
GGGTTGTACTCGGCGGTCGCCGCCGCCACCCAGTCCAGCCGCTCGGCCAGCGGGAACGGGCCGCGCGGCACGAGGTTCTCGTAGGCGAAGCCGCCCATGTGCAGCCGCCCCGGGCCGGGCCAGGCGTCCGCCCGGTCCATCAGGTTGATGATCTTCGCCCCCGACAGCACCACCCGCCCGCGCTCCGGATGCTCCCCGAGGAACCGCAGCTCGGGTGTCTGCACCCGGCGCAGCGACAGCTCCTGGTCGTCGGTGAGGGCGAACCGGGCCCGCTCGAAGTCGACGGCGTCGCCGAACCGCCCGTCATCGAGCCGTATCCCGCCCTCGCACTCGAACCGCTGGATCCGTGTGCCGCGCGCCGGGGTCATCCCGCTCATCGCCTGGGCGCCGACCCCCGCCGGGGTCAGATACAGGCTGCGCTCGACGGTCAGCTGCGGGGCGTTCATCGCGAGCCGCTCGTAGGGGTTGGCCAGGCGCGCCCCGCGCAGGCTCAGCGAGACGCCGATGGTGGCGGCGCGCAGGCTCAGCTCGCCGTGCGACTCCAGCAGCTCTGCCTGTAAGTCCTGGCCGACGGTCAGGCCGTCCGCGGCGATCGACCGGCCACTG
>KL569211.1:807-1252 GCA_000715635.1 Streptomyces violaceus
ACTGCGGTCCCGGTGCACGATCGCCTGGTTGAGCATCAGGTCCGTGCCGATCTGCGCGTCCGTGAGCCGGATGCCGCGATGGAAGCGGCAGCGCGGCAGATGCAGATCGCCCTCCGTCTGCACCCGGGCCGCCTCGAGCCGTGGCACCGAGCAGTCCACCATCCGTACGGTCGTGAAGCGGGCCTCCGGCAGCAGCACGTCCTGCTCGAACCGGCACTGGCGCATCTCGACGTACGGCACCACCGTGCCCCCCGCGAGGTCCAGCGAGCCGCTGATCCGTATGCCGGCCAGCTTCAGCGCCGACACCCGGCCGGCCAGGGCGGGCGGGCCGTCGAGGAGCAGCCAGCAGACGATCCGGGCCCGCACGGTCCGCTCCTCGCCCCACGGCCGGCCGCCGTGCGGATCGTCCTCCAGCGGGTCGCCGCTGCTCAGGTCGTACACGCTG
>KL569211.1:1435-2540 GCA_000715635.1 Streptomyces violaceus
GGTCGCCGCTGCTCAGGTCGTACACGCTGCCGTTGCGGAAGGCCTGCCACATGCCGGCCTCGGCCGCGGTCAGGTCTTCGGGCACATCCCCGGCACGCACGCCGGCCCCCTCCGTCACGTCGTTCCCTTCCTCCCCGGGTACTCGCGGGTTGGTTTCTTCGTACAACTGTTCATGCCCGCTGGGTGACGCCCCGAACACGAAACGTGAAGGGGATCTTCCGGCTTTCCCCGGCGTTCTGTATCAGCCATTGATACGCGCGGACGACGCCTGACCCGGGTCTGAGAGAATTGAGCACGTGATCTCCCGAATCGATCTGCGCGGCGACGCCCTCCCCGAGGGCACCGCCCTGCGTGACCTGCTGCCCCGAGCCGAATTCGACGTAGCGGCCGCCCTGGAGAAGGTGCGTCCGATCTGCGAGGACGTGCATCATCGGGGCGACGCGGCGCTGATCGATTTCGCCGAGCGGTTCGACGGGGTCAGGCTCGACCAGGTGCGGGTGCCGGCCGCCGCCCTCAGCCGCGCGCTGGAGGAACTCGACCCGGCCGTGCGCGCGGCCCTGGAGGAGTCCATCCGCCGCGCCCGGATCGTCCACCGCGCGCAGCGCCGCGACACGCACACCACCCAGGTCGTGCCCGGCGGCGCCGTGACCGAGAAGTGGGTACCGGTCCAGCGGGTCGGGCTCTACGCGCCCGGCGGCCGCTCCGTGTATCCGTCCTCCGTGATCATGAACGTCGTGCCCGCGCAGGAGGCCGGCGTCGAGTCCGTCGCGCTCGCCTCTCCCGCCCAGGCCGAATTCAACGGCCTGCCGCACCCGACCATCCTCGCCGCGTGCGCGCTGCTCGGCGTCGACGAGGTGTACGCGGCCGGCGGTGCCACGGCCGTCGCGATGTTCGCGTACGGCACCGAGTCCTGCGCGCCAGCCGACATGGTCACCGGCCCCGGCAACATCTGGGTCGCTGCCGCCAAGCGCTATTTCACCGGCAAGATCGGCATCGACGCCGAGGCGGGCCCGACCGAGATCGCGGTCCTCGCCGACGACACGGCCGACCCGGTGCACGTCGCCTCCGACCTGATCAGCCACTGTCTCTTATACACATCTCTGAT
>KL569211.1:2752-3027 GCA_000715635.1 Streptomyces violaceus
AGCTGGAGCCGCAGGTCGCGGCCACCCGGCACGTCGACGACCGGATCGTCCCGGCCCTGTCCGGCAAGCAGTCCGCGATCGTGCTGGTCGACGGCGTCGACGAGGGCCTGAGGGTGGTCGACGCGTACGGCGCCGAACACCTGGAGATCCAGACGGCCGACGCCGCGGCGGTGGCCGACCGGGTCCGCAACGCCGGCGCGATCTTCATCGGCCCCTGGGCCCCGGTCTCCCTCGGCGACTACGCCGCCGGCTCCTGTCTCTTATACACATCTCTG
>KL569211.1:3264-4200 GCA_000715635.1 Streptomyces violaceus
CCACTCCTCCGGCCTGTCCGTCCAGTCCTTCCTGCGCGGCATCCACATCGTCGACTACACGCGGGACGCGCTGGCCGAGGTCGCGCACCATGTGGTGACGCTGGCGGAGGCGGAGGACCTGCCCGCGCACGGCGCGGCGATCAAGGCACGGTTCGGTTGGAAGGTTCCAGAAGGCAAGTGACAGGCATCGACGATCTCCCCGTACGGGACGAGCTGCGCGGCAAGTCCCCCTACGGCGCGCCCCAGCTGGACGTCCCCGTACGGCTGAACACCAACGAGAACCCCTACCCGCTGCCCGAGCCGCTGGTCGAGCGCATCGCCGAGCGGGTCCGTGACGCGGCCCGCAACCTCAACCGCTACCCGGACCGGGACGCGGTCGAGCTGCGCACCAGGCTCGCCGAGTACCTGACGGACACCTCCGGCCACGAGGTCGGCCTGGCCAACGTCTGGGCGGCCAACGGCTCCAACGAGGTCATCCAGCAACTGCTCCAGACCTTCGGCGGGCCCGGCCGCACCGCGATCGGCTTCGAGCCGTCGTACTCGATGCACGGGCTCATCTCGCGCGGCACGGGCACGGGCTGGATCTCCGGTCCCCGGAACGAGGACTTCACGATCGACGTCGCGGCCGCCGAGAAGGCGATCGCCGAGCACCGTCCCGACGTCGTCTTCGTCACCACCCCCAACAACCCCACGGGCAACGCGGTCCCGCCCGAGACGGTCCTCGCGCTGTACGAGGCCGCGCAGGCGGCGAAGCCGTCGATGGTCGTGGTCGACGAGGCGTACATCGAGTTCAGCCACGGCGACTCGCTGCTGCCGCTGCTCGACGGGCGCCCGAACCTCGTCGTCTCACGCACGATGTCGAAGGCGTTCGGCGCGGCGGGCCTGCGCCTCGGTTACCTCGCCGCGCACCCGGCCGTCGTGGACGCCGTCCAGCTC
>KL569211.1:4395-5827 GCA_000715635.1 Streptomyces violaceus
CTGCCGTACCACCTCTCGGCCGTCACGCAGGCGACCGCCCTGGCCGCCCTGGAGCACACCGAAACGCTGCTGGGCTACGTCGAGCAGCTCAAGGCCGAGCGGGACCGGCTGGTGCGCGAACTGCGCGAGACCGGCTACGAGGTCGTCGAGTCCGATGCCAACTTCGTGCAGTTCGGCAGGTTCGACGACTCGCACACGGCCTGGCAGAAGATCCTCGACCAGGGCGTTCTGGTCCGGGACAACGGCATCCCCGGGTGGCTGCGGGTGTCAGCCGGGACCCCCGAAGAGAACGACGCGTTCCTCGACGCGGTCCGTGCACTGAAGAAGGAGCAGAGTCAATGAGCCGCACCGGACGCGTGGAGCGGACGACCAAGGAGACCACGGTCCTCGTCGAGATAGACCTCGACGGCACAGGCAAGACGGAGATCTCCACCGGCGTCGGCTTCTACGACCACATGCTCGACCAGCTCGGCCGGCACGGTCTCTTCGACCTCACCGTGAAGACCGAGGGCGATCTGCACATCGACTCGCACCACACCATCGAGGACACCGCCCTCGCGCTCGGCGCCGCCTTCAAGCAGGCCCTCGGCGACAAGGTGGGGATCTACCGCTTCGGCAACTGCACGGTCCCGCTGGACGAGTCCCTCGCGCAGGTCACCGTCGACCTGTCCGGCCGCCCCTACCTCGTGCACACCGAGCCCGAGAAGATGGCGCCGATGATCGGCGAGTATGACACCACGATGACGCGGCACATCCTGGAGTCCTTCGTGGCCCAGGCCCAGATCGCGCTGCACGTGCACGTGCCCTACGGGCGCAACGCGCACCACATCGTGGAGTGCCAGTTCAAGGCGCTGGCCCGGGCCCTGCGCTACGCGTCCGAGCGCGACCCGCGCGCGGCCGGCATCCTCCCGTCCACGAAGGGCGCCCTGTGAACGGCATCTCGACCCTGCTGATCGTCGTCGGCCTGTTCCTCGTCGGCGGGATCTACTCCTTCGTCAAGCAGAAGATGCCCAAGGGCCTGATCGTGCTGCTGTCGATCGGTGCCGCGATGTGCCTGGCGGCCGGCGTCGTGCGGCTGGAGGTGTGGAATTGAGCGCCCCTCAGAAGACACCGAAGACGCGGAAGAAGGTAGTCGTCTTCGACTACGGCTTCGGCAATGTCCGCTCCGCCGAGCGTGCCCTCGCGCGCGCGGGAGCCGATGTCGAGATCACGCGCGACTACGACAAGGCCATGAACGCCGACGGGCTGCTCGTCCCGGGCGTAGGCGCCTTCGCCTCCTGCATGAAGGGCCTGCGCGAGGTGCGCGGCGACTGGATCGTCGACCGCAGGCTGTCCGGCGGCCGCCCGGTCATGGGCATCTGCGTCGGCATGCAGATCCTCTTCGCGCGCGGCATCGAGCACGGCGTGGAGGCCGACGGCCTCGACGAGTGGC
>KL569211.1:6082-7816 GCA_000715635.1 Streptomyces violaceus
GCTTCTACTTCGTGCACTCCTACGCCGTCCACGACTGGTCGCTGGAGACCCACAACCCGACCCTCGAGCCCCCCAAGGTGACCTGGTCCACGCACGGCAAGCCGTTCGTCGCGGCCGTCGAGAACGGCGCCCTGTGGGCCACGCAGTTCCACCCCGAGAAGTCCGGCGACGCCGGAGCGCAGCTGCTGAACAACTGGATCGGAACCCTCTGATGCCCCCGAAGTCTTCCGTGAAGCTCGAACTCCTCCCCGCCGTCGACGTCCGTGACGGCCAGGCGGTCCGCCTGGTGCACGGCGAGTCCGGCACGGAGACCTCCTACGGCTCCCCCCTGGACGCCGCCCTCGCCTGGCAGCGCTCCGGCGCCGAGTGGCTGCACCTGGTCGACCTGGACGCCGCCTTCGGCACCGGGAACAACCGTGAGCTGATCGCCGAGGTCGCGAAGGCGATGGACATCAAGGTGGAGCTGTCCGGCGGCATCCGCGACGACGACACACTCGCCGCCGCCCTGGCCACCGGCTGCACCCGGGTGAACCTCGGCACGGCCGCCCTGGAGACGCCCGAGTGGGTCGCCAAGGTCATCGCCGAGCACGGCGACCAGATCGCCGTCGGTCTCGACGTACGCGGCACGACCCTGCGCGGCCGGGGCTGGACCCGCGACGGTGGCGACCTCTACGAGACGCTGGCGCGCCTCGACAAGGAGGGCTGCGCGCGGTATGTCGTCACGGACATCGCCAAGGACGGCACGCTCCAGGGCCCGAACCTGGAACTCCTGAAGAACGTCTGCGCGGCCACCGACCGCCCGGTCGTCGCCTCCGGCGGCGTGTCGTCGCTGGACGACCTGCGGGCGATCGCCGGTCTCGTCCCGGCCGGTGTCGAGGGGGCCATCGTCGGGAAGGCCCTGTACGCGAAGGCGTTCACCCTGGAAGAAGCCTTGGAGGCTGTGGCGTCATGACATCCGAAGCCGTGCGGCGCGTGCAGAGCGGAAGTCCCTGGGAAGAGTCCTTCGGTTTTGCACGGGCCGTGGCGGCGGGTGACCGTGTCATCGTGGCGGGCACGACCGCCTTCAAGGGCGACGTGCTGTACGGCGACGGTGACCCGTACGAACAGACCAGGGTGGCCTTCGCCAGTGCGGTCGAGGCGATCGGTGAGTTCGGGCTCGGCATCGAGTCCGTGATCCGGACCCGTGTGTGCCTGGCACATTCGCGCGATGTCGATGCGGTGGGCCGCGCCCACAAGGAGCTGTTCGACTCCGTACGCCCGGTCACGACCCTGCTGGTCGTGGAGGGCTTCATCGACTCGCGGGTCCTGGTGTCAGTCGAAGTGGAAGCGTATAGAGGAGCCGTGGATTCATGACCCTGGCGGTCCGAGTCATCCCCTGCCTGGACGTGGACAACGGCCGGGTCGTCAAGGGCGTCAACTTCCAGAACCTGCGCGACGCGGGCGACCCCGTCGAGATGGCCAAGGTGTACGACGCCGAGGGTGCCGACGAGCTGACGTTCCTGGACATCACCGCCTCGTCGGGCGACCGTGAGACGACGTACGACGTGGTGCGCCGCACGGCCGAGCAGGTGTTCATCCCGCTCACGGTCGGCGGTGGTGTGCGCACCGCCGAGGACGTGGACAAGCTGCTGCGCGCGGGTGCGGACAAGGTGGGCGTCAACACCGCCGCCATCGCGCGTCCCGAGCTGATCCGCGAGATCGCCGAGCGCTTCGGCCGGCAGGTGCTGGTGCTCT
>KL569211.1:8028-13785 GCA_000715635.1 Streptomyces violaceus
CCCGCCGCACCGAGTCGGGCTCCTTCGAGGTGACCACCCACGGCGGCCGTCGCGGCACCGGCATCGACGCCGTCGAGTGGGCACACCGGGCCGCCGAGCTGGGCGCGGGTGAGATCCTGCTCAACTCGATGGACGCGGACGGCACGAAGGACGGCTACGACCTGGAGATGATCCGGGCCGTACGCAAGCACGTGACCGTCCCCGTCATCGCCTCGGGCGGCGCCGGCAAACTGACCGACTTCCCCCCGGCCGTCGCGGCGGGCGCGGACGCGGTGCTGGCCGCGTCGGTCTTCCACTTCGGGGACCTGCGCATCGGAGAGGTCAAGGAGACGCTGAGGGAGGCGGGTCACCCGGTGAGGTGACGTCCCTTCAGAGCCCTGTCACAGCCCCGGCCGCCTAGAGCGGCCGGGGCCCTTTCACCACTTGTACGCTCCTCGCTGAGCAGGCCGTCTCAGATGCCCAGCTGTTTCGTCTCGTGCAGCTTCGCGATCGCGTTCTCGTCGCCGTCCAGGTCGACCTTGGCCGCGCTCTGCCGGCCGTAGGAGAACAGGACCAGCTCGGACGGCTCGCCGGTCACCGTGACCACCGGTGTGCCGCGCTGGGCGACCGTCGTCTGGCCGTCGGGGCGGCGCAGGACCAGGCCCGTCGGGAGGCCGCGGCCCATCAGCCGGGCGGTGCGCTCCAGACGGGACCACAGGGCGTCCTGGAAGACCGCGTCGAGCTCGCGCACGGACCAGTCGGGCTGGGCGCGCCGGACGTCCTCCGTGTGGACGTAGAACTCGATGATGTTCGACATCTCGTCGACCGGCTTGAGGGAGAAGGGCGAGAAACGCGGCGGGCCCGTACGGATCAGCTGGATCAGCTCCTCGTACGCCTTGCCGGTGTACTCGGCCATCACCCGGTCCAGGCGCGACGCGAGCTGCTTGATCAGTATCCCGCCGGCGGCGTCCGGGCGGCGCTCGCGCACCACCACGTGTGCGGCGAGGTCCCGGGTCGTCCAGCCCTCGCACAGGGTGGGCGCGTCCGGGCCCGCGGTCTCCAACAGATCGGCGAGGAGAAGTCGTTCACGCTTGGCATGGGTCGACATGGGGCCAGCCTACGACCGTGTTCTCGGTCCGCCCACCCGTCACCCGACCGCCACCCCCCATTGAGACGCTTCGCGCCGCCTTTTCCAATCAGTGGACACTCCACCGTGCCTGTCAGTGGCGCCCGGCACAATGGAACCCATGACCAGCACGCCCAGCCGCCTCGACCCGGAGATCGCCGCGCGCCTCAAGCGCAGCGCCGACGGCCTCCTGCCCGCCATCGCCCAGCAGTACGACACCGGAGAGGTGCTGATGCTCGGCTGGATGGACGACGAGGCACTGCATCGCACCCTGACCACCGGCCGCTGCACGTACTGGTCCCGCAGCCGCCGGGAGTACTGGGTCAAGGGCGACACCTCGGGACACTTCCAGTGGGTCAAGTCCGTCGCGCTGGACTGCGACGCCGACACCGTGCTCGTCAAGGTCGACCAGGTCGGCGCCGCCTGCCACACCGGAGCCCGCACCTGCTTCGACGAGGACGTGCTGCTCAAGGACGGCGGTTCGGACGCGGCCGCCGCGGATCAGTAGGGTCAGCCGCCATGGACCTCGAGACGTTCCGCAAGCTCGCCACCGACCGGCGGGTCATCCCGGTCACCCGCAAGCTCCTCGCCGACGGCGACACCCCGGTCGCGCTCTACCGCAAGCTCGCCGCCGAGCGCCCCGGCACCTTCCTGCTGGAGTCCGCCGAGAACGGCCGCTCCTGGTCCCGGTACTCCTTCGTCGGAGTCCGCAGCGCCGGCACGCTGACCACGCGCGACGGACAGGCGCACTGGCTCGGCACCCCGCCCGTCGGCGTCCCCACCGACGGCGACCCGCTCGCCGCCCTGCGCGCCACCATCGAGGCCCTGCACACCCCGCACCAGGACGGCATGCCACCCTTCACCGGCGGCATGGTGGGCTATCTCGGCTACGACATCGTCCGCCGCCTGGAGAAGATCGGGCCCGGCGAGCGCGACGACCTGAAGCTCCCCGAGCTGACCATGCTGCTCACCAGCGACCTCGCCGTCATGGACCACTGGGAGGGCTCGGTCCTGCTGATCGCCAACGCGATCAACCACAACGACCTCGACACCGGTGTCGACGAGGCGTACGCGGACGCGATCGCCCGCCTCGACGCCATGGAGGCGGACCTCTCGCGCGCGGTGGCCCAGCCCCCCGCCGTCCTGCCGCCCTCCGAGCTCCCCGAGTACTCCGCGCTCTGGGGCGGCCCCGACTTCCAGGAGGCCGTCGAGGACATCAAGGAGCGCATCCGCGCGGGCGAGGCCTTCCAGGTCGTCCCCTCCCAGCGCTTCGAGACGCCGTGCACGGCGAGCGCGCTGGACGTCTACCGGGTCCTCAGGGCGACCAACCCGTCCCCGTACATGTACCTGTTCCGGTTCGACGGGTTCGACGTCGTCGGCTCGTCCCCCGAGGCCCTGGTCAAGGTCGAGGACGGACGGGCCATGGTCCACCCCATCGCCGGCACCCGCTGGCGCGGTGCCACCCCGCAGGAGGACCAGGCCCTCGCCGACGAACTCCTCGCCGACCCCAAGGAGCGCGCCGAGCACCTCATGCTCGTCGACCTGGGCCGCAACGACCTGGGGCGGGTCTGCGAGCCCGGCTCGGTCGAGGTCGTCGACTTCATGTCCATCGAGAAGTACTCGCACGTGATGCACATCGTCTCGACGGTGACGGGCCGCGTCGCCCCGGGCCGCACGGCCTTCGACGTCCTCACCGCCTGCTTCCCGGCCGGCACCCTCTCCGGCGCCCCGAAGCCCCGAGCCATGCAGATCATCGACGAACTCGAACCGTCCCGGCGCGGGCTGTACGGCGGCTGCGTCGGCTATCTCGACTTCGCGGGCGACTCCGACACCGCCATCGCCATCCGTACGGCCCTGCTGCGCGACGGCACCGCCTACGTCCAGGCGGGCGCGGGCATCGTCGCCGACTCCGACCCGGTCGCCGAGGACACGGAGTGCCGCAACAAGGCGGCGGCGGTCCTGCGGGCCGTCCACACGGCGAACCGCCTGGGAAAGGCCTGAGATGAGCCCCGGGTGACGGTTCGCCCGGGGTTCAGGCGATAGTGGGGTACGTGACTGCCGTACCGCACCCACGTTCCCAAGCCTCCGGATCCGCCCGGGCCGGCCGCCGTAGCCTCGCCGCCGCCCTGCTGTGCGGCGCGCTCGGCGCGGCGGTGGCCCTGCTCGCCACACGGCAGCAATGGGCGGAGGGCACCGCGACGGTGGCCGGCGGCGCCTTCCCCCTGACCGCCACGGGCAGCGACGTCACGGGCGTGCCCGCGGCGCTCGCCATCGTGGGCCTCGCCTCGCTCGTCGCCGTCTTCGCCGTCCGCCGGGGCGGCCGCGTCATCGTGGCCGCCCTGCTGGCGCTCTCCGGTGCGGGCACCGTCGCCGCCGCCGTGCTCGGCGCCTCCGACAGCTCCGCACTCGACGAGAAGGCGGCCGAGGCCTCCGGCGACACCTCCGCCTCCGTGGCGGCCCTCAGCCACACCGCCTGGCCCTACGTCGCCGCCGTCGGCGGCGTCCTGCTCCTCCTGGCCGGACTGCTCGCCCTGCGCTACGGCCGGCTGTGGCCCGCGATGTCCGGCCGCTACGAGCGGGACGGCACGCCCCGGCCGCGCCGCAAGGCCCCCGCCGTCGACCCCGACCGGCCCGAGGACCTGTGGAAGGCCCTCGACCGGGGCGAGGACCCGACCGGGGCGTAAGGACCCCTGAGCCGCACGGGTGCACCCGGCACGAGAAGCGGAGGGAGTACCCCCGCTCACCGGACGCGCGCACGTGCGGGACAATGGGCGCGAGCGTCCTGCTCAGACACGCACACAGCAACGAGGAGCAAGCAATGGCGGGCAGCAGCCACGGTCACACCCCGGCCGCCTGGACCGGTGTCACGATCGCCTTCATCGGTTTCTGCGTCGCGGGCGCGTTCATGGTGTTGGACCAGCCGCTGGGCTTCTGGGCGGGCATGGTGGTCGTGCTGCTCGGCGGTGTCGTCGGCGCGGTCATGCGGGTGATGGGCATGGGCCAGCCCAAGGACCTGCACCAGCCGCACGCGATGACCGGCGACCGCGAGCCGGCGCGCGCCGAGGGCTGATCCCCGGAACACACCGCGCTGTCGCGTGAGGGGCGGCCGGCACTCGGATGCCGGGACCGCCCCTCACGCGCGTGCGGGGCACAATGCATACCGTGAACGCCGACAGCCCAAGGGCGACGCGCAGCGTCCCGAGCCGCCTGGCCGCCCCCGCCGGGGTGCTCGCGGCCGTCGCCGCCGCCTTCGCCTACGTGGGCACGGTGGACCCCAACGAACCCGGCCACTACCCCGTCTGCCCGTTGCTGCACTACACCGGCCTGTACTGCCCCGGCTGCGGCGGACTGCGCAGCGCGCACGCCTTCGTGCACGGCGACGTCGCGGCGGCACTCCAGGACAACGCGCTCGCCGTCCTCGGCTATCTGGGCTTCGCCGTACTGTGGACCGTATGGGTGGTCCACGCGGTCCGCGGGCGCCCGCTGCGGATCGATCCCCGGCCGGCGCAGGTGTGGAGCCTCGGCGCGTTGCTGCTGGTCTTCTCGGTTGTCCGGAACCTGCCCTTCGGTGGCTGGCTCCACCCTTGATCAACTGGCAGACGTCCAGTATGGGGGCACCTCCCGCCCGAGCATGCGAAGCTGGTTCGAGGGTGGGGGAGGGACCGGCGTCAACCGGATGTGAGGCCTACGCCCCGCTGCGGATACCATCGCAGTGACCATCGGTTTTCGACTGGTCGCTGGAACTGTCAACCGTCTGGAAGGGGGCCGCTCGCGTGAGTGTGCTCGACGAGATCATCGACGGAGTCCGTGCCGACCTCGCGGAGCGGCAGGCGCGCGTCAGCCTCGACGAGCTCAAGGAGCGCGCGGCGAAGGCTCCCGCGGCCAAGGACGGCGCGGCGGCACTCCGCGGCGACGGCGTCAAGGTCATCTGCGAGGTCAAGCGCTCCAGCCCGTCCAAGGGCGCGCTGGCCGCGATCGCCGACCCGGCCGGGCTCGCAGCGGACTACGAGGCGGGCGGCGCGGCCGTCATCTCGGTGCTGACGGAACAGCGGCGCTTCGGGGGCTCGCTCGCCGACCTCGAGGCGGTCCGCGCTCGTGTCGACATCCCGGTCCTCCGCAAGGACTTCGTCGTCACGTCGTACCAGCTGTGGGAGGCCCGGGCCTACGGCGCCGACGTCGTCCTGCTGATCGTCGCGGCCCTCGACCAGCCCGCCCTGGAGTCCCTCATCGAGCGCGCCGAGTCCATCGGACTCACCCCGCTCGTCGAGGTGCACGACGAGGACGAGGTCGAGCGGGCGGTCGACGCGGGCGCCCGTGTGATCGGTGTCAACGCGCGCAACCTCAAGACCCTCGAGGTCGACCGCGGCACCTTCGAGCGCGTGGCCCCCGAGATCCCCGACCACATCATCAAGATCGCCGAGTCCGGCGTCCGCGGTCCGCACGACCTCATCGCCTACGCCAACGCCGGCGCCGACGCGGTCCTGGTCGGCGAGTCCCTCGTCACCGGCAAGGACCCCAGGACGGCGGTCTCCGACCTGGTGGCAGCGGGCGAACACCCCGCACTCCGGCACGGCCGGAGCTGATCTCCCGCTAGGCTTGCCCCGATGACTCTCACCATGACGACCGTGGACCTGTCTCTTATACACATCTCT
>KL569211.1:14033-14162 GCA_000715635.1 Streptomyces violaceus
GCCGAGCCCCCGCGCGCCGCGTGCACGGCCGCCGGGTCCGCTACGTCATCGGTGACGAACCCGGGCAGGTCAACGGCATGCGATGGCAGCGCGCCCTCTAGGGGCGCGGGGAACTGCGCGACCAGCCAC
>KL569211.1:14403-15303 GCA_000715635.1 Streptomyces violaceus
GGGGCGCGGGGAACTGCGCGACCAGCCACAGCCGGTCCGCAGCCAACTGAGACTCCCTGCCCCCACGGCGATTAGTGCATTCCCACACACACTCACCGTGAAGGTTTCCGCATGCCCAGTCAGTTCTTCATCCCCGACCCTGAGGGCCAAACCCCCAGCCCCGAAGGCTACTTCGGGGCGTTCGGCGGCAAGTTCATCCCGGAGGCCCTCGTCGCCGCCGTGGACGAGGTAGCCGTCGAATACGACAAGGCCAAGCACGACCCCGAGTTCGCCAAGGAACTCGACGACCTGCTGGTCAACTACACCGGCCGCCCCAGCTCCCTCACCGAGGTGCCCCGGTTCGCCGAGCACGCCGGTGGCGCACGGATCTTCCTGAAGCGGGAGGACCTCAACCACACCGGCTCCCACAAGATCAACAACGTGCTCGGCCAGGCCCTGCTCACCAAGCGCATGGGCAAGACCCGCGTCATCGCCGAGACGGGCGCCGGCCAGCACGGCGTCGCCACGGCCACCGCGTGCGCGCTCTTCGGCCTCGAGTGCACCATCTACATGGGCGAGATCGACACCCAGCGCCAGGCCCTCAACGTCGCCCGCATGCGCATGCTCGGCGCCGAGGTCATCGCCGTGAAGTCCGGCAGCCGCACGCTGAAGGACGCCATCAACGAGGCCTTCCGCGACTGGGTCGCCAACGTCGACCACACCCACTACCTCTTCGGTACGGTCGCCGGCCCGCACCCCTTCCCGGCCATGGTCCGCGACTTCCACCGGGTCATCGGCGTCGAGACCCGCCGCCAGCTCCTGGAGCGCGCCGGGCGCCTCCCCGACGCGGCCGTCGCCTGCGTCGGCGGCGGCTCCAACGCCATCGGCCTCTTCCACGCCTTCATCCCGGACACGGACGTA
>KL569211.1:15485-16505 GCA_000715635.1 Streptomyces violaceus
CACGGACGTACGCCTCATCGGCTGCGAGCCGGCGGGGCACGGCGTCGAGACCGGCGAGCACGCGGCCACCCTGACCGCCGGCGAGCCCGGCATCCTGCACGGCTCCCGCTCGTACGTCCTCCAGGACGACGAGGGCCAGATCACCGAGCCGTACTCGATCTCGGCCGGTCTGGACTACCCGGGCATCGGCCCCGAGCACTCCTACCTCAAGGACTCCGGCCGCGGCGAGTACCGCGCGGTCACGGACGACGCGGCCATGCAGGCCCTGCGCCTGCTGTCCCGTACCGAGGGCATCATCCCGGCCATCGAGAGCGCCCACGCGCTGGCCGGCGCCCTGGAGGTCGGCAAGGAGCTGGGCAAGGACGGGCTGATCGTGGTCAACCTGTCCGGCCGCGGCGACAAGGACATGGACACCGCCGCCCGCTACTTCGGCCTCTACGACACCGACGCCGAGGTCGCCGCCGACGCGGACACCGACACTGCCGAGATCGAGGGGGACGCCAAGTGAGCGGGAACATCCAGCTGTTGAGCGACACTCTCGCCACGGCGAAGTCCGAGGGCCGGTCCGCCCTCATCGCCTACCTCCCGGCCGGGTTCCCGACCGTGGACGGCGGCATCGAGGCGATCAAGGCCGCCCTCGACGGCGGCGCCGACGTCGTCGAGGTCGGTCTGCCGCACAGCGACCCCGTCCTCGACGGCCCGGTCATCCAGACCGCCGACGACATCGCCCTGCGCGGCGGCCTGAAGATCGCCGACGTGATGCGCACGGTCCGCGAGACCCACCGGGCCACCGGCAAACCGGTCCTCGTCATGACGTACTGGAACCCCATCGACCGCTACGGCGTCAAGCGCTTCACCGCCGAGCTGGCCGAGGCGGGCGGCGCCGGGTGCATCCTGCCCGACCTGCCCGTGCAGGAGTCGGCGCTGTGGAGGGAGCACGCGGAGAAGCACGGGCTCGCCACGGTCTTCGTCGTCGCCCCCAGCAGCAAGGACGAGCGGCTGGCGGACATCACCGCCGCG
>KL569211.1:16712-18988 GCA_000715635.1 Streptomyces violaceus
GCAGCGGCTTCGTCTACGCCGCCTCCCTCATGGGCGTCACCGGCACCCGCGCGACCGTCAGCTCGCAGGCCGAGAACCTGGTGGAACGCACCCGCGCCACCGGCACCGGCCTGCCGGTCTGCGTGGGGCTCGGCGTCTCCAACGCCACCCAGGCCGCCGAGGTCGCCGGCTTCGCCGACGGCGTGATCGTCGGCTCGGCGTTCGTCAAGGCCATGCTGGACGCCCCGGACGACGCGGCCGGTGTCGAGGCCGTCCGCGCGCTCGCGGGTGACCTCGCGAAGGGCGTGCGCGGACGGGCGTAAGAAACCGGGAAGTCATACCGGTCCCTCGTAAGGGTGGACCTGGGGCCGGGGAGGCGCGGTGCGCCTCCCCGGTTCGTTTCCGGGGTGTGAGCGAGAAGAACCGTGAGGGAAAGCGCACCGCCCGGGAGAAGCTGGCGGTCGAGCGCGAGAAGCAGAAGTCCGCGGACAAGCGCCGGCGCGCGCTGATCGTGGGCGGGGCCGTCGTCGCCGTCCTGGGGCTCGCGGCGGTGATCGGCGTCGTCGCCGCCAACGCCGGCAAGGACGACGAGAGCGAGGCGTCGGGCCCGGTCGTGGCCCCCTCGGGAGCACAGGGCAAGGACGGCCTCGCCATCCCGGTCGGCAAGGACGGCGCCAAGTCCACGCTCACGGTGTGGGAGGACTTCCGCTGCCCGGCCTGCAAGGCCTTCGAGACGAGGTACCGGCCGGTGATCCACGAGCTGACCGAGGCCGGCGAGCTGAAGGCGGAGTACCACCTGGTCACCCTCATCGACGGCAACATGGGCGGCACCGGCTCCCGCAACGCGGCCAACGCCGCGGCCTGCGCCCAGGACGCCGGGAAGTATCCCGCGTACCACGACGTGCTCTTCGACAACCAGCCCCCCGAGGTCGACGACGCCTACGCCGACAACGACAAGCTGATCGAGCTGGCCGGCAAGGTCGACGGCCTGGACACCCCCGCCTTCCGCAAGTGCGTGCAGAACGGCAGGCACAACGGCTGGGTCGCCAAGTCCCACCAGGCCTTCAACAAGGGCGGCTTCTCGGGCACGCCGACGGTGCTGTTCAAGGGCGAGAACATCTACCAGGACCGGGCGATGACCCCGGAGAAGCTGAAGAAGATGGTGCTGGAGGCGAACAAGGGGTAAGGGCCTTTCTCACGCCCCCGTTATGGACCCGTAGCCGGGCTGCCTGCCGTGGGCCCGGTGCGGCAGGGTAGCGTCGACCTTGCCATGGAACTTGCCTTCATTCCCAGCCCGTCGCGCGGGGTGCTGTACCTCGGCCCCATTCCGCTGCGCGGCTACGCGTTCTGCATCATCATCGGCGTCTTCGTTGCCGTCTGGCTCGGCAACAAGCGCTGGATCGCCCGGGGCGGGCGGGCCGGCACGGTGGCCGACATCGCTGTCTGGGCCGTGCCCTTCGGCCTGGTCGGCGGCCGGCTCTACCACGTGATCACGGACTACGAGCTGTACTTCAGCGAGGGTCGTGACTGGGTGGACGCCTTCAAGATCTGGGAGGGCGGTCTCGGCATCTGGGGCGCGATCGCGCTGGGCGCGCTCGGCGCGTGGATCGGCTGCCGCCGCCGGGGCATCCCGATGCCGGCCTACGCCGACGCCGTCGCCCCGGGCATCGCCCTCGCCCAGGCCATCGGCCGCTGGGGCAACTGGTTCAACCAGGAGCTGTACGGCAAGCCGACCGATCTGCCGTGGGCCCTGGAGATCACGTCCTCGGCGGACGGGCGGGTGCCGGGCACCTACCACCCGACGTTCCTGTACGAGTCGTTGTGGTGCATCGGCGTCGCGGTCCTGGTCATCTGGGCCGACCGCCGCTTCCGGCTCGGACACGGGCGGGCGTTCGCGCTGTACGTCGCCGCGTACTGCGCGGGACGTGGGTGGATCGAGTACATGCGCGTCGACGACGCCCACCACATCCTGGGACTCCGGCTGAACGTGTGGACCGCGATCTTCGTGTTCCTCCTCGCGGTCGTCTACCTGGTGGTGTCGGCGAAGAAGAGCCCCGGCCGGGAAGCCGTCGTGGAGCCCGGTGCGGAGGCCTCCGGCGGTGAAGCCGACGGGGGCGAGAAGCCCGACGAGGCCGATGACGCCGACAAGGACGACGAGGCCAAGGACGACGAGGCCAAGGACGGGGCCGGGTCGGCGAAGAAGACCTGACCCTCTGCCGTACGTGATCGAGGGCGCCCGGAGATGTCCGGGCGCCCTCGGCGTGTTTCAGCGGCGGCGGGCCAGGGACAGCGTGCGC
>KL569211.1:19150-21295 GCA_000715635.1 Streptomyces violaceus
GGGCCAGGGACAGCGTGCGCTGGGCCGCCGTGACCACCGCCGCGTCGACGAAGCGGCCGTCCGGGAGGGCCTGAGCGCCCTGGCCCGTCGCTGCCGCTTTGAGGATCGTCTCCGCCTGCTCGGCCTCCTCCTCGGTGGGCAGGTAGGCGCGTTCGATGACCGGCAGCTGACGGGGATGGATCGCGGCGCGGCCCAGGAAGCCCAGGGCGCGGCCGTGGGCGCAGGAGGCGGCCAGTCCCTCCAGGTCGCGGATGTCCGGGTGGACCGACTGCGCCGGCGGGGGCAGGCCGGCCGCGCGGGCGGCCACGATCACCCGGGAGCGGGCCCAGTCGAGGCCCGCGTCGTCACGTACCCCCAGGTCGGCCCGTAGGTCCGCCTCTCCGAGCGCGATGCCCCGCAGGGACGGGTGGGCCGTGGCGACGGTGTACGCCTGTTCCACGCCGAGGGCCGTCTCGAGCAGGGCGTACAGGTCCGTCGGCCCGGTTCGGCGTGCGAGGCGGATGACCTCGGCGGCGGAGGTCACCTTGGGCAGTCGCAGCCCGGACAGGCCGGGGGACGGGAGGACTGCGGCGATGTCCTGTTCGGCCCAGGGGCCGTCCAGGGCGTTGACGCGGACCTGGACCCGGACCGGTGACGGGTCGCCGAGCAGGTCGGCGGTGGCGGCGCGGGCGTAGGCCTTCCGGTCCGGGGCGACCGCGTCCTCCAGGTCGATGACGACCACGTCGGCGCCGGAGGTGAGGGCCTTCGACACCACGTGCGGGCGGTCGCCCGGGGCGTACAGCCAGGTGAGCGGGAACGCCGCCGTCACAGGGCGCCCTCCGCGCGCAGCGCCGTGAGGTCGGCCGGGGACAGGCCCAGCTCGGTCAGGACCTCGTCCGTGTCCGCGCCGTGCGGGCGGCCGGCCCAGCGGATCGCGCCGGGCGTGGCGGAGAGACGGAAGAGGACGTTCTGCATGCGCAGGGGGCCCAGTTCCGGGTCGTCGACCGTGGTGATGGTGTTCAGGGCCTGGTACTGCGGGTCCGCCATCACGTCCCGGACGTCCTGGACCGGGGCCACCGCCGCCTCCGCCTTCTCGAAGGCCGCCAGGACGTCCGTGCGGGTGCGCGCGGCGATCCAGGAGCCGACCGCCTCGTCCAGGAGGTCGGCGTGGCGGGCGCGGTCGGCGCCCGTGGCGAACCACGGCTCGTCGATCAGTTCCGGGCGGCCCACCAGGTGCATGACGCGTTCCGCTACCGACTGGGCCGACGTCGAGACGGCGACCCAGGTGCCGTCCGCGGTGCGGTAGACGCCGCGCGGGGCGTTGTTGGGGGAGCGGTTGCCGGTGCGGGGCTGGACGTGGCCGAGCTGGTCGTACCAGAGGGGCTGGGGGCCGAGGGCGGCCAGGATCGGTTCGATCAGTGCCATGTCGACGACCTGGCCCTCGCCGGTGCGCTCGCGGGCCGCCAGCGTCGTCATCACGGCGTACGCCGTCGTCAGGCCCGCGATGGAGTCGGCCAGGCCGAACGGGGGGAGGGTCGGGGGCGCGTCCGGTTCGCCGGTGATCGCGGCGAAGCCGCTCATCGCCTCGGCGAGGGTGCCGAAGCCGGGGCGGTGCGCGTAGGGGCCGAACTGGCCGAAGGCGGTGACGCGGGCCAGTACCAGGCGGGGGTTGGCGGCCGACAGCTCCGGCCAGCCCAGGTCCCACTTCTCCAGGGTGCCGGGGCGGAAGTTCTCGATGATCACGTCGGCGGTGGCGGCGAGGCGCAGGAGGGTGGTGCGTCCGCCGGGTTTCGACAGGTCCAGGGTGATGGTGCGCTTGTTGCGGCCGAGCGTCTTCCACCACAGGCCGACGCCGTCCTTCGACGGGCCGTGGCCGCGGGAGGGGTCGGGCTTCGACGGGTGCTCGACCTTGACGACCTCGGCGCCGAAGTCGCCGAGCAGGGTGGCGGCGAGCGGGCCGGCGAAGAGGGTGGCGAGGTCGAGGACGCGGAGGCCGGTGAGGGGAGCGGTCATGGGCGCGGTCATGGCAGCGGTCATGGGCGGAGGGTCTCCCGGTGCGTGAGGTGGGCGAGTGCGTCGAAGCCGATGCCGTCGAAGTCGCCGACGGACGTGGCGAGACGGTTCTTCAACGGAGCCGTCCAGCGGTCGGGGAGTGCCTCGGGGTGC
>KL569211.1:21585-21829 GCA_000715635.1 Streptomyces violaceus
CTCACGGCACGGCAGACGGAGCCGGAGAAGTCGCCGTTCGCGTGGGTGAGGGCGGCGGCGATCAGGGCGGTGTTGGGGACGGCGTGCACCCAGTGGTGGGTGTCGGCGTGGGTGGCGTGGAGTGCGTCGACGACCGTGTCGAAGTCCTGGTGTTCCTGGGCCAGTCGGACGGCGTGGCGGACGGCTCGGGCCAGGCGGGAGCGTGGGGGTACGACGGTGAGGCCGGTGCGCAGGCAAGTGTGGA
>KL569211.1:22078-25374 GCA_000715635.1 Streptomyces violaceus
CTGCCGCGAACATCGCCGCGTAGACGCCGTTGGCGGTGTGGGTGAGCGTGGCGTCGCGGTGGGCCTGTTCCGCGGCGGCGGCCGGGTTGCCGGGGTTGGTCCAGCCGTGGACGTCGGCGCGGATCAGGGCGCCGATCCATTCGCGGAACGGGTTGCGGTGGCGGGCGGTGTGCGGGGGTTCCAGGCCGGAGAGGAGGTTGCGGTAGGCGATGCGCTCGGCGGTGAAGGTGCGGCCGGCGGGGAGTTCGTCGAGCCAGGTGCGGGCCACGTCGGTGGTGGTGAAGGTGCTGCCGTGGCGTTGGAGGACGAGCAGGTTGAGGAGCGGGTAGTTGAGGTCGTCGTCCTCGGGCATGCCGTCGATGTTCTCGGCGAGGGAGGTATGCGCCGAGCGGCGGTTCCAGGGGTGCTTCCGGAGAAGGTCCTCGGGGACGCCTCGGGCCGTGAAGTAGGTGGTGAGGGGCCAGTTGCCGGTGGATCTGGCCAGTTGGCGGATGGCTTCGAGGGGGAGTTTCTCGACTGGTTTGCCGAGCAGGCAGCCGGCGGCCCGGCCCAGCCAGGCGGCTTCCAGGCGCCGCGGCGTCCCGACGGCACGACTGCCCGCGGGCTCTGGCCAGTTCGGGCAGAGGAGCCTGATCCTCTCCAGGTCCGTCGGTTCGTCGTCGGTCAAGGCGCTCGGCAGGTCCGCCAGTTCGTCCAGGAGGTCTCCCGCCAACTGGCGGAGGTAGCGGGACGCGGGAGCCGGGGACGCGCCTGCGGTCAGGGGGGCCTCCTGGCCGCCCGCCGCCTTCCAGCGGGCCGCGACCGCCTTCGGCTCGCGGCCGTCCTGGGATGCCTGGCGGAGTTCGTGGCCGATCAGGTCCTCCGGCTGGACCCAGGTCAGTCGGAGCATTCCGGGCCTCCGAGGGACGCGAAGGCCTGTTCGTGGGTGCGGCGGCGGGATACGTCCCGGGCGAAGATCTCGCGGGTCACGGCCGTGAGGGTCGTAGCGGGTTCCCAGAGGTCCAGGCGGCTGGCCTCCGCGACCGTCTTGGACCAGTCCTGGGGGACCGGCGAACCGAGGGCGCCGGCCATGGCCCCTGCCATCGTGGCGATGGAGTCGCAGTCGCGGCCGTAGTTGACCGCGCCGAGGACCGCGTGGCGGTAGTCGCCCCGGGCCACGAGCAACATGCCCAGGGCTACGGGGAGTTCCTCGATCGCGTGGAGGCGGGAAGGGCGGCGGGCGCCGAGGGAGGGGGACCGGTAGTCGGGGCCCACCGTGTCGTATGGGGCCAGCGCCTCGCGCAGGGGGCGCAGCGCCGACTCGAAGTCCGTGTGCCGGGAGGCCTCCTCGCAGACCTTCTCGATGGCGGTGCGGGTGCCGTCCTTCGCCAGGGACAGACAGGCCGCGACGACCGAGTCCGGCGTCGCCCCCGGGGTGCACGCCGCCGCCACCGCCGCGGCCAGGACGCCCGCCGCCTCACGGCCGTACGACGACTGGTGCGCACCGGCGATGTCGAGTGCCTCGGCGTATGCCGCCGCCGGGTTGGCCGCGTTGACCAGGCCGACCGGGGCCATGTACATCGCCGCGCCGCAGTTGACGATGTTGCCGGTGCCGGCCTCGCGCGGGTCGGCATGGCCGTAGTGGATCCTCGTCACCAGCCATTTCTCGGCCAGGAAGATGCGTTGGAGGGGGAGGGCCTCGGTCTCCAGTTCCGGGATCCAGCGCGGCTCGGTCATCAGGTCGGGGACGAGGTGGTCGGCGACCGCGTAGGCGTCCAGGTGGTCGCGGACCCGGGCGTAGACGCGGATCAGGGCGTGGGTCATCAAGGTGTCGTCCGTGACGTGGCCGTCGCCCTTGTGGTACGGGGCGAGGGGGCGGGCCGTGCGCCAGGCGTCTCCGTGCCAGGGGCCGACGATGCCGTGGACGCGGCCGCCGTGTCGTTCGAGGATCTGCTCGGGTGAGTAGCCCTCGACGGGGCCGCCGAGGGCGTCGCCGACGGCGGCCCCGACCAGGGCACCGGAGATCCGCTCGTCCAGTGGGGCGTTTTGGTGGGGTTCGGGGTTCATGGCCGCATCATCCACCTGGGCGGGCCGGTTGTGCGGCTTCCAGGAGTTCGGCGAGTTCTACGAGGTCGGTGCCGGTGAGACGGGGGAGGACGCAGCCGGAGAGCGTGCGGCAGGTCTCCCGCCAGGAGGCCGGGATCGCGGCGCCGCCGCCCAGCGCGCCGGTGAGGGCGCCCGCCAGGGCCGGGGCAGAGTCCGCGACGCGGGACAGGCAGGCCGCGGCGGGGACCGCTTCCGCGATGCGGCCGCGGGCGGCGGTGGCCAGGGCGAGGGCGACCGGCACCGTTTCGGCGGCGGCGATGCCGTAGCTGTAGACGTGGTCGACGATCTGGTGTTCCAGGGGAGGGACCAGGGCGAAGGCGCTGTCCGCGGCGGCGGCGAGGTGCAGTGCGTGCCGGGCGTTGCGGCCGATCTCCGTCTCCTCGGGGAGTTCGGCGAGGGCGGCCGTGACGCAGGCGTCGACGTTCGCGCCGGCCAGGGCGAGGGCGAGCGCTGCCGCCATGGCGCGGGCGCCGTGTACGCCGTCGCCGTCCTGGGTGTAGCGGGCGTCGAACTCGGCGAGGGCGGCGGCGCGGCCCGGGTCGCCCGGGTGGGCCATGGCCAGGACGCAGGCGCGTACGCAGGCCGCGTCGTCGAAGTAGTGCGGGTTGTCGTGGCCGGTGGCGGGCGGGCGCAGGCCGGTGGCGAGGTTGCCGAGGCCGGCGCGGACGGAGATGCGGGCGCGCAGGGGGAGGACGGCGGACTCGATCTCGGGGGCGCGGAGTGCTGCCGCGGCGACCTCGCCGGCGATGGCGTTCCAGGTGAGGTCGATCGCGGCGCGGGTGCGGCGTTCCCGGCTGAGGTCGTTCAGGACGGTGTCGTCGCCGGCGCGGAGAAGGGCTTCGGCGGCGAAGGCTGCCCATTCGGCGTCGTCGGAGGGGCCGAGGCGGAGGGGCTCGGGGGGTTGGTTCAGGGCGATGGGGACGGGGAGGGTGGTGGTGGCGTTGTGTTCGGCGAAGGTGTCCAGTTCGCGGGTGAGGCGGCGGGTCCAGTCGGGCATGCGGGCGGCTCTGTGGCGGGCGCTGGGCCAGCCGGCGGCGTCTCCGGCGGCGAGTCCGAGCAGGAGGCCTTCGGCCCTTCTCTTGGCCTCGGCTTCGCCTTCCGCCCTGTTGTCTCCCACCCGCGCACCGCCCGTAACTGTCACCCGAGGGGTCCTGGTCTCCCGTGGGGCGCCTTCGCCGTCGGCGGCCTCGGGTCTGTCTCTTATACACATC
>KL569211.1:25615-29499 GCA_000715635.1 Streptomyces violaceus
CGTCGGCGGCTGACGGTGCCAGGGGGGTCATGTCAGTGCCTCCGTCTCGCTGTCCGCTGCCAGCAGGTCCGCCACGTCCAGGACGTGGTAGCCCGCCATCGCCGGGAGGCAGCTGCCGCGGACCGGGCCGATGGGGGTGGCCCAGGACTGCGGGATCGCCCCGACACCTTGCGTCGCGCCCGCCAGCGCCCCCGCCACCGCTGCCGTCGTGTCCGCGTCGCGGCCCATGTTCACCGCGGTGAGGACGGACTGCTCGAAGTCGCCGTCGGCCGCCGCGTACGCGCCGAAGGCGAGGGCGACCGCCTCGGGGGCCAGGTCGGTCCAGGGGTAGCCGCCGATGACGACCGCGGAGCGGACCGCTCGTTCGCCGCGGTGGGCCGCCGTCACCGCGCGGCGCAGACAGCGGGCCGTCCACGAGTCGTCGGGCACGACCGCGAGGGCGGCGGCCACCACCGCGATCGCCGGGGCGCCCGCCATCGCCGCCGCCACGCCCGCCGCCACCGCCTGGCCGCCGTAGATGCCCTCGCCGTCGTGGCTCACCGAGCCGTCGATCGCGACCAGGCGGGCCGCCTCCGCAGGACGGCCCGCCGCGAACACGCCGAAGGGGGCCGCGCGCATGGCCAGGCCGTCGCTCCAGGCGTGCCGGTGCTGGGCGGAGATCGGGGCGGCCAGGCCCCTGCGGAGGTTCTCCAGTGTGCCGCGTTCGCTGAAGCCGGCGCCCCGGAAGGGGCCCTCGTCGCGGTCGGCGATCCATTCGTGCCAGGCCGCCTCCACATGCGCCGGGGTGAGTGCGGAGCCGTGCCGGGCCAGGAGGAGACCGGAGAAGATCGCGTACTCGGTGTCATCCGTGCCGGACGGGTCATCGGTGACGTAGCCGGTGATACGGCCCCACCGGGCGCGGATCTCGGAGGGCTTCATGTTCTCGGCGGGGGCGCCGAGGGCGTCACCGACGGCCAGGCCCAGCAGTGCGCCCCGTGCCCGTTCGCGGAGCTCGGCGGCGTCCCCGGGCGCCGGGACGGAGGGGATGCAGGCGATCGATGCCATACGGCATGTGTCCCACTCCGGCGACCGCCCCGAGCCTCGGGAGCCACAGCATCACCCGGTCGACATCTGCGCAGGGTCATGATCAAGTGAGCGGGAAAAGGTAAAACCGCAGGTTAGCCCAGCCTTTCCTTGCTGGCGGCGTCGGAATTCCCGGCGTACTTTGGGTGTTGTAAAAATCTGGAACTCGTCCAAAGAAGCCGTTGAAGCAGGGGAATCGGGGATCTTTCATGGCCATCATCGAGACCGAGGCGACGCTGCACGAGGCGCACCGGGACAACCACACGCACCGGGACGTGAACGGCGGCTGGCTGCGTCCCGCGGTGTTCGGCGCGATGGACGGCCTCGTCTCCAACCTGGCCCTGATGACCGGCGTCGCGGGCGGGTCCGTGAGTCAGCAGACCGTGGTCCTCACCGGACTCGCGGGTCTGGCCGCCGGCGCCTTCTCCATGGCCGCCGGCGAGTACACCTCGGTGGCCTCGCAGCGCGAGCTCGTCGAGGCCGAGCTGAACGTGGAGCGGCGCGAGCTGCGCAAGCACCCGCAGGACGAGGAGGCCGAACTCGCCTCGCTCTATGAGGCGAGAGGCGTCGAGCCGCGGCTGGCCCGGGAGGTCGCCCGGCAGCTGTCGAAGGATCCCGAGCAGGCGCTGGAGATCCATGCCCGGGAGGAGCTGGGTATCGACCCCGGCGATCTGCCCTCGCCGACCGTGGCCGCGGTGTCGAGCTTCGGCTCCTTCGCGCTGGGTGCGATGGTCCCCGTGCTGCCGTATCTGCTGGGTGCGAGCACCCTGTGGCCCGCCGTGCTCCTGGCGCTGCTGGGGCTCTTCCTGTGCGGTGCGGTGGTGGCCAGGGTGACGGCCCGCACCTGGTGGTACAGCGGGCTGCGGCAGCTGTTCCTGGGAGGCGCGGCGGCCGGTGTGACGTACGCCCTGGGCACCTTGTTCGGAACGGCCGTAGGATAGCTCGGCTCGGACTTATGCGTGGGGCCGTATAAGTAGCCGTTACTCGTTGGTTTCGAACGCGCAACCACGGGGCATGAGCCGTAAGCGCTGCGGGCAATGAGGCTCGCCGCGCACCCCAGCGGGATGGGCGAAGGCGCCCGTTCCCGCCATCGGGCCCGACGGGCATCGATCTCACCCGGTCGTTCCGTAGTGGCCCCCATAGCTTCCACCGTCGGCGCGGAACCCCCGCCGCGCACCTGCGGTGTCCGCATGTTGGAACGGATTATCCCGCTTCCCGAGAACCGCTCCATCATGTAACCTGCACGAAATTTTGCGATCACGCAGAGGGCCAACGTCGTCCCTCGGCACCTTGCATATGCCACCTGACGACGACGGGAGAGCCGATGCGTACGCCGCGCCAGCCGTCCCAGCACTCCGCGAATGGCCAGAACTGGTCGTTCATGGATGCTCGCCCTGCTGCGCAGGGTATGTACGACCCCCGCAACGAGCACGACGCCTGCGGCGTCGGCTTCGTCGCCACCCTCACCGGCGAGGCGTCCCACACCCTGGTAGAGCAGGCTCTGACCGTCCTGCGCAACCTCGAACACCGCGGTGCCACCGGCTCCGAGCCCGACTCCGGCGACGGCGCCGGCATCCTGTCGCAGGTCCCGGACGCCTTCTTCCGTGACGTGGCCGGATTCGAGCTGCCCGAGGCCGGCGGCTACGCCGTCGGTATCGCCTTCCTGCCGGAGGACTCCACCGCCGACGCCGTCTCGAAGATCGAGACGATCGCGTCCGAAGAGGGCCTCACCGTGCTCGGCTGGCGCGAGGTGCCGGTCGCTCCCCAGCTGCTGGGTGCCACCGCCCGGTCGACCATGCCGGTCTTCCGCCAGATCTTCGTCGCGGACGGTGCCTCCACGGACATCGCCCTGGACCGCAAGGCGTTCGTGCTGCGCAAGCGCGCCGAGCGCGAGGCCGGCGTGTACTTCCCGTCGCTGTCCGCGCGAACGATCGTCTACAAGGGCATGCTGACCACCGGCCAGCTGGAGCCCTTCTTCCCGGACCTGTCCGACCGCCGGTTCGCCTCCGCGGTCGCGCTCGTACACTCCCGGTTCTCGACGAACACGTTCCCGTCGTGGCCGCTGGCCCACCCGTACCGCTTCGTCGCGCACAACGGTGAGATCAACACCGTCAAGGGCAACCGCAACTGGATGGTCGCCCGCGAGTCCCAGCTGGTCTCCGACCTGTTCGGCTCCGACGGCAAGGCCCTCGACCGGATCTTCCCGGTCTGTACGCCGGACGCCTCCGACTCCGCCTCCTTCGACGAGGTCCTCGAACTCCTGCACCTGGGCGGCCGTTCCCTGCCGCACTCCGTGCTGATGATGATCCCGGAGGCGTGGGAGAACCACGACTCCATGGACCCGGCCCGGCGCGCCTTCTACCAGTACCACTCCACGATGATGGAGCCCTGGGACGGCCCGGCCTGTGTCACCTTCACCGACGGCGTCCAGGTCGGCGCGGTCCTCGACCGCAACGGCCTGCGCCCCGGCCGCTACTGGGTCACCGACGACGGCCTCGTCGTCCTCGGCTCCGAGGTCGGCGTCCTGGACATCGACCCGGCCAAGGTCGTCCGCAAGGGCCGCCTCCAGCCCGGCCGCATGTTCCTCGTCGACACCGCCGAGCACCGCATCATCGAAGACGACGAGATCAAGGCCGAGCTCGCCGCCGAAAACCCCTACGCGGAGTGGCTGGAGGCCGGCGAGATCGAGCTGGGCGACCTGCCCGAGCGCGAGCACATCGTCCACACCCACGCCTCGGTCACCCGCCGCCAGCAGACCTTCGGCTACACCGAGGAAGAGCTGCGCGTCCTCCTCGCGCCGATGGCCAAGGCCGGTGCCGAGT
>KL569211.1:29695-30812 GCA_000715635.1 Streptomyces violaceus
AGATGTGTATAAGAGACAGCCGACTCGCCGATCGCCGCGCTCTCGGACCGACCGCGGCTGCTCTTCGACTACTTCACCCAGCTGTTCGCGCAGGTCACCAACCCGCCGCTGGACGCGATCCGCGAGGAGCTCGTCACCTCGCTGCGCTCCGCGCTGGGCCCGCAGGGCAACCTGCTCGACCCGAACGCGGCCTCCTGCCGCAGCGTCCTGCTGCCCTTCCCGGTCATCGACAACGACGAGCTGGCCAAGCTCATCCACATCAACGCCGACGGCGACATGCCCGGCTTCAAGGCCGCGACGCTGTCCGGCCTGTACCGGGTGCACGGCGGCGGTGACGCACTGGCCGCGCGCATCGAGGAAATGTGCGCCGAGGCCGACGCCGCGATAGAGAACGGCGCCCGGCTGATCGTCCTGTCGGACCGCCACTCGGACGCCGAGCACGCCCCGATCCCGTCGCTGCTGCTCACCGCGGCCGTCCACCACCACCTCATCCGCACCAAGCAGCGCACCCAGGTGGGCCTGCTGGTCGAGGCCGGTGACGTCCGCGAGGTGCACCACGTCGCCCTGCTCATCGGCTACGGCGCCGCGGCGGTCAACCCGTACCTGGCGATGGAGTCCGTCGAGGACCTGGTCCGCGCCGGCACCTTCCTGCCCGGCATCGAGCCCGAGAAGGCCATCCGCAACCTCATCTACGCCCTCGGCAAGGGCGTGCTGAAGGTCATGTCCAAGATGGGCATCTCGACCGTCGCCTCCTACCGCGGCGCCCAGGTCTTCGAGGGCGTCGGCCTGGACGAGGCCTTCGTCGAGAAGTACTTCAACGGCACGGCCACCAAGATCGGCGGCGTCGGCATCGACGTCATCGCCAAGGAGGTCGCCGCCCGCCACGCCAAGGCCTACCCGGCCTCCGGCATCGCCCCGGCGCACCGCGCGCTGGAGATAGGCGGCGAGTACCAGTGGCGCCGCGAGGGCGAGCCGCACCTGTTCGACCCGGACACGGTCTTCCGCCTCCAGCACTCCACGCGCTCCGGCCGCTACGACATCTTCAAGAAGTACACCGAGCGCGTGAACGAGCAGTCCGAGCGGCTGATGACGCTGCGCGGCCTGTTCGGCTTCAAGT
>KL569211.1:31044-35812 GCA_000715635.1 Streptomyces violaceus
TCAGAGATGTGTATAAGAGACAGATGTCGTACGGCTCCATCTCCCAGGAGGCGCACGAGACCCTCGCCATCGCCATGAACCAGCTGGGCGGCAAGTCCAACACCGGTGAGGGCGGCGAGGACCCGGAGCGTCTGTACGACCCGGCCCGCCGGTCGTCCATCAAGCAGGTCGCCTCCGGCCGCTTCGGTGTGACCTCCGAGTACCTGGTCAACGCGGACGACATCCAGATCAAGATGGCCCAGGGCGCCAAGCCCGGCGAGGGCGGCCAGCTGCCCGGCCACAAGGTCTACCCGTGGGTCGCCAAGACGCGTCACTCGACGCCGGGCGTCGGCCTCATCTCGCCGCCCCCGCACCACGACATCTACTCCATCGAGGACCTCGCCCAACTGATCCACGACCTGAAGAACGCGAACCCGCAGGCGCGGATTCACGTCAAGCTGGTCTCGGAGGTAGGCGTCGGAACGGTCGCCGCGGGTGTCTCGAAGGCGCACGCGGACGTCGTTCTGATCTCCGGCCACGACGGTGGTACGGGTGCCTCGCCGCTGACGTCGCTCAAGCACGCCGGCGGCCCCTGGGAGCTCGGCCTCGCCGAGACCCAGCAGACGCTGCTGCTCAACGGCCTGCGCGACCGCATCGTCGTCCAGACCGACGGCCAGCTGAAGACCGGCCGTGACGTGGTCATCGCCGCGCTGCTCGGCGCCGAGGAGTTCGGCTTCGCGACCGCGCCGCTCGTCGTCTCCGGCTGCGTCATGATGCGCGTCTGCCACCTGGACACCTGCCCGGTCGGCATCGCCACGCAGAACCCGACCCTGCGCGAGCGCTACACCGGCAAGGCCGAGTACGTCGTGAACTTCTTCAAGTACATCGCCGAAGAGGTCCGCGAGATCCTCGCCGAGCTGGGCTTCCGCTCCATCGAGGAGGCCGTCGGCCACGCCGAGGCCCTCGACGTCACCCGCGCGGTCAACCACTGGAAGGCGCAGGGCCTGGACCTGGAGCCGCTGTTCCACGTGCCCGAGCTGCCCGAGGGCGCGGTCCGCCACCAGCTGATCGCCCAGGACCACGGTCTGGAGAAGGCGCTCGACAATCAGCTGATCAAGCTGGCCGCCGACGCCCTGTCCGCCTCGGACGCCACCGAGGCCCAGCCGGTGCGCGCCCAGGTGCAGATCCGCAACATCAACCGCACGGTCGGCACCATGCTCGGCCACGAGGTGACGAAGAAGTTCGGCGGTGCGGGCCTGCCCGAGGACACCATCGACATCACCTTCACCGGCTCCGCCGGCCAGTCCTTCGGCGCCTTCGTGCCGCGCGGTGTCACGCTGCGCCTGGAGGGCGACGCCAACGACTACGTCGGCAAGGGCCTCTCCGGCGGCCGTGTGATCGTCCGCCCGGACCGCGGCGCCGACCACCTCGCCGAGTACTCGACGATCGCGGGCAACACCATCGCCTACGGCGCGACCGGCGGCGAGCTGTTCCTGCGCGGTCGTACCGGCGAGCGGTTCTGCGTCCGCAACTCCGGCGCCACGGTCGTCTCCGAGGGCGTGGGCGACCACGGCTGCGAGTACATGACCGGCGGTCACGCGGTGATCCTCGGCGAGACGGGCCGCAACTTCGCGGCCGGTATGTCCGGCGGTATCGCGTACGTCATCGACCTGGACCGCGACAACGTCAACGTCGGCAACGTGGACGCCGTCGAGGCGCTGGACGACACCGACAAGCAGTGGCTGCACGACGTGATCCGCCGCCACCAGGAGGAGACGGGCTCGACCGTCGCCGAGAAGCTCCTGGCCGAGTGGGACACCGCCGTCGAGCGGTTCAGCAGGATCATCCCCAGCACGTACAAGGCAGTGCTCGCCGCCAAGGACGCCGCCGAGCGAGCCGGTCTCTCCGAGACCGAGACCCACGAGAAGATGATGGAGGCGGCGATCAATGGCTGACCCGAAGGGCTTTCTGAACCACGGCCGCGAGGTCGCCAAGTCCCGCCCGGTCGAGGAGCGCCTCAAGGACTGGAACGAGGTCTACGTCCCCGGCTCCCTGCTGCCCATCATCAGCAAGCAGGCCAGCCGCTGCATGGACTGCGGCATCCCGTTCTGCCACAACGGCTGTCCGCTGGGGAACCTCATCCCCGAGTGGAACGACTACGCCTACCGCGAGGACTGGGCCGCCGCCTCCGAGCGGCTGCACGCGACGAACAACTTCCCGGAGTTCACGGGCCGTCTGTGCCCCGCTCCCTGCGAGTCGGCGTGTGTGCTCGGCATCAACCAGCCGGCCGTCACCATCAAGAACGTCGAGGTCTCGATCATCGACAAGGCGTGGGAGACCGGGGACGTCGCCCCGCAGATCCCGGAGCGCCTGTCCGGCAAGACCGTCGCCGTCATCGGCTCGGGCCCGGCGGGCCTCGCCGCCGCCCAGCAGCTGACCCGGGCCGGCCACACCGTGGCCGTGTACGAGCGCGCGGACCGCATCGGCGGCCTCCTGCGCTACGGCATCCCCGAGTTCAAGATGGAGAAGCGGCACATCAACCGCCGTATCGAGCAGATGCGCGCGGAGGGCACCCGCTTCCGTACGGGCATCGAGATCGGCCGCGACCTGAAGGCGACGGACCTGAAGAAGCGGTACGACGCGGTGGTCCTGGCCGTCGGCGCGACCACGGCCCGCGATCTGCCGGTGCCCGGCCGTGAGCTCAAGGGCATCTACCAGGCCATGGAGTACCTGCCCCTGTCCAACAAGGTCCAGGAGGGCGACTTCGTGGCGCCCCCCATCACGGCCGAGGGCAAGCACGTCGTGGTCATCGGCGGTGGCGACACCGGCGCGGACTGCGTGGGCACCGCCCACCGTCAGGGCGCGGCCTCCGTCACGCAGCTGGAGATCATGCCCCGCCCGGGCGAGGAGCGGAACGCGGCCTCCCAGCCGTGGCCGACCTTCCCCATGCTGTACAAGGTCACGTCCGCGCACGAGGAGGGCGGCGAGCGGGTCTACTCCGTCTCGACGACCCACTTCGAGGGCGACGAGGACGGCAACGTCCAGTGGCTGCACCTCACCGAGGTGGAGTTCATCGACGGCAGGCTGACCCCGAAGCCGGGCACGGAGCGCAAGATCCCCGCCCAGCTGGTCACCCTCGCCATGGGCTTCACCGGCACCGACCGCGAGAACGGCCTCGTGGACCAGTTCGGCCTGGACCTCGACGAGCGCGGCAACATCGCCCGTGACGACGACTACCAGACCAACGTGCCGGGCGTGTTCGTCGCCGGTGACGCGGGCCGCGGCCAGTCGCTCATCGTGTGGGCGATCGCGGAGGGCCGCTCGGCCGCGCGCGGGGTGGACCGCCACCTCACGGGTGTCAGCGAGCTGCCGGCGCCGATCCGCCCGACGGACCGGGCCCTGATGGTCTGACGCCCACCCCCAGAACGTCCCGTACAAAGGCGTACGGGCGGGATATCTGGGGGCAGCAACACAAGCGGCTCCGCCGCGGGCCCCCAGACCCCCCGAGATGGCGCCTGCCCTACAGTCCCCGACCGGACGACCGGGCAGGCGCCGTCACATGTCCTCAGCCGTTCCCGTTCCTGTTCTCATCGGGCCACACCTGGATGTGGTCCTCCTCGAGTTCCAGCAGCACCCGGTCCGCCATGCCCAGTGCCGTCGTGTACTCGTCCGGCAGCTGAAGGCGGCCCGCGCGGTCGAGCATCGCGTACTCGCGGGCCACCAGGGACTCCTCGCCCGCCTCGTCGACCTCCGTGCGGCGCAGTACCTCCGTCGAGGTGCGGCCGTCGCGGATCGCGACCGTGCGGCGGACCTCGCCGGCGACGGCCTGGTCGTGCGTGACGATGACGATCGTCGTGCCCAGCTCCTCGTTGGCCCGGCGGAACGCCGCGAAGACCTGCTGCCCGGTCGCCGAGTCCAGCTCGCCGGTCGGCTCGTCGGCGAGCAGTACGGCGGGGGCGTTGGCCAGGCCGACGGCGATCGCGACGCGCTGCTGCTGACCGCCGGACATCTGCCGCGGACGCCGGTCCCGGCAGTCGGCGACACCGAGCATGGCCAGCAGCTCGTCCGCGCGTCCGGCCCGCTTCTTCCGTGACGCGCCCGCCAGTTGCATGGGCAGGGCGACGTTCTGCGAGGCCGTCAGATACGGCAGCAGATTGCGTGCCGTCTGCTGCCAGACGAAACCGACCACCTCGCGCCGGTAACGCAACCGCGCCTTGGCGTCCATCGCCAGCAGATCGCGGCCCGCGACCTTCGCGGCGCCCGCGGTCGGGACGTCCAGGCCCGCGAGGATGTTCATCAGCGTCGACTTGCCGCTGCCGGACGCCCCCACCAGGGCCATCAACTCGCCCTCCCGCACCAGGAGATCGAGCCCCTGGAGCGCCTGTACCTCCGTGGCGTCCCCGCCACCGCGCTTGGCGAAGATCCGCACCAGCCGGTCGCAGGCGATCAGGGCGTCGTGCCCGTAGGCGGGCCGGTCGCGGTGGTGCGTCGCCCGCCGCTCCAGCTCCGCGAGCGACTCCGTCGTAGCGCTCATCGCATGTCTCCTGCCCTGAGGTGAGTGATCGGTGTCCGGCGTCCCGCCCACCAGGCCTGCGCGACGGCCACCGCCCCCGCCAGCAGCACCGCGCCCGCTGCGGGCAGGGCCAGCGACCACACATCGGCGCGCAGCGCGGCACCCCCCGGCGCCGTCACTCCGGACGCGTCGGGCAGAGCCAGCCGGTCCAGATCGATGCCGGGGGCGAGCAGCCCCACCGTGGCCCAGCCGACGGCCATGCCCCCGCCGGCCGCC
>KL569211.1:36037-36854 GCA_000715635.1 Streptomyces violaceus
GCCCCTGGCGGGTCGTCAGACCCAGGGTGCGCAGCCGGGCCAGCAGCGCGGCCCGTTCCGGCGCGGACCGCAGCAGGCCGAGCACCAGGGCGAGCAGGGCGTACCCCGCGCCCGCCACGACGGCCCAGACGTAGATCCGCTGGGCTCCCGCCTGCAACGGCGAGTCGGACAGCGCCGCGCGTTCCTCGCCGCGCAGCGTCACGGAGAGATCCGCACCGGCGCCGTTCACGGCCGCCCGCAGCGCCTTCGCGTCGAGCCCGGCACCGGCCGCCAGCAGGATCGAGGGACCGCGGAAATCCTTCAGCCTCCCCGCGTCGACCAGCAGGAACTCGCCCTCGGGGACGGCCGGGGTGCGGGGACGCACAGCGGTGATCCGCACCGTGACGGCTCCGCCCGGCATCACGATCCGGTGCGGCGCCCGCCCGAGCCGCGCGGCGACCTCGGGGGAGGCGACGGCGTCCAGCACCCCGCCCGTGGCTCCCAGCGCCTCGGCGGCGAAACCCCCGAGTCCCGTCTGCCGGGCCAGCCCCGCGTACGAGTCCGGCCGGACCCCGACCACCGGCAGCGACTGCGTCTCGTCGGACGCGCGCTCCGCGGCGTACTCGATTCCCACGGCCGTGACCTGCCGTACGCCCGCCACCTCCCGTACCGCCCGCGCGAGACCCGCCGGGAGCGGGGAGCCGTCGGCCGTGGAGATCCGTACGTCCGCGCCCGTCTCCAGCAGCGCGGCCCGGTCCCGGGCGTCCGCCACGCCCGCCAGCACGGACCCGCCGAACGCGGCCGTCGTCAGGGCCGTCAGCAGGGCGAGCAGCGGCAG
>KL569211.1:37101-37382 GCA_000715635.1 Streptomyces violaceus
GATACAGCCGTACGAGGACCAGCGCGGCGACCAGACCGACGAGCACCGGGGCGGCGCTCACCAGCAGATCGCCCGCCCCGGCCGTACCGCGGCGGCGCAGTGCCGCGACCGAGCCGACGGCCAGCACCAGCAAGGTCAGTTCGGCGACGGTCCGGCGCCCGCCGGGCCTGGCGTGGGCGAGGTCGTCGCGCTCCTGGTGCGCCCTCGGCCTGCGATGCGCCACGGCCGCGCGCACCGGCAGCCCGGCACAGGCGAGCAGGGCCACGGCGCCCGCCCCGAGT
>KL569211.1:37617-37988 GCA_000715635.1 Streptomyces violaceus
GGGCACCGCCGGCACCGCGGTCTCGGCCAGCAGCCGCCCGGCGATGCCGCGCAGGGAGCCGCCCCGGGCCCGCAGCAGGGCGAGTTCGACGTCCCGGCGGGCGGCGGCCACCCCCGCGCTCATCACCAGGACGACGACGGCGACCGCGGCGATCCCGAAGGCCGCGACGGCCACCACGGGCGTGATCGCGTCACGGGTCGCCGCGTAGGAGTCGACGACCTGCTCCAGGCCGGTGGACAGCTGCGCCGTCGGACCGGCGGCCCCGCGCATCCGCACCAACCCGGGCCCGTTCTCCAGGGACGCGACGCCGTCGACGAGCGCCGGGACGTCCCCCGCGGTGAGCCCCCCGGCCGCGGGCGCGAACCGCCAGT
>KL569211.1:38244-38458 GCA_000715635.1 Streptomyces violaceus
CCGCCGAGCAGCGCCGGTGCCGCCCCGGGCGCCAGCAGGACACCCGCCTCCCAGTAGTACAGCGGGGGACGGCTGCCGGTGGCGGCCAGGGCCGGTGTGCGCAGGACCGGTTCCGCGGACCAGTAACTCCCCTGCGGATGCCGGGGTTCGAGGATGCCCGTGATCCGCACGGTCAGCGGCCCGTCGGGGAAGCCGGCCAGGGTGAGCTCGGAGC
>KL569211.1:38725-39559 GCA_000715635.1 Streptomyces violaceus
GTGGCGTGGCCGGCCGCTCCCGACTGCGCGAGCAGGGTGAACCGGGGCGGCAGCCCGTCGGGCCGGGGCAACGACGCGTCCAGTGCCTCCAGGCTCTTGCCTGTGCGCACCCCGTACGCCGACTCGGTCAGGTCCGCCCGCAGCGGCTCGGGCAGCAGCGCCCGGGCCGAGCCCTCGACCGCCGCGAGCGCCTGAGGCAGCACCGCGTCCGCACGGGCCTCCTCCGGCTTTTCGAGACCGGGCTGCGGCGCCTTCAACTCCAGCACGGTGGAATCGGGAGAGGCACTGGCGAGGGCCTCGCGCAGCCCGTCCGTCTCGTACGCCTCTACGGCCCGGGGCAGGACGGCGGCGAGGAACGCCGTGACCAGCACCAGCAGACCGAAGGCGACAGCGGACACGGGCGCGGTCCGCAGCCGGGTCCGCACCCAGGGCGCGCCCTGTTCCTTCGGCATCTCAGTCCTCCCCCTGATGGCGGAGCGCGACGGCCGGCTCGGCACGGCGCAGCGCCGACGCGGCGGTGATCAGCAGCAGCGGGGCGGCCACCCCCGCGAGGAGCAGCGCCACCCGGAACAGCGGCAGTTCGACGAGGACGGGCGGCACTGGCCGCGCCGCGTCGGAGGTCAGCACGATCAGCGGGACGACGGCCCGGGTCAGGACCACACCGAGACCGAGCCCGGCGAGCAGACCGACGCCGATGAGCAGGCTCTGCTCCGTCGCGACCAGCCGGGCGAGATCCCGGCGGGGCGCGCCCAGGGCGCGCAGCACGACGAACTCCGCGGACCGCTCCCGCCGCGCACCGGCGGCGCTCACCGCGAAACCCCCGGCGGCGAGGAG
>KL569211.1:39777-40137 GCA_000715635.1 Streptomyces violaceus
CGCCACCGCCGTCAGCGCCGAGCGCGGCCCGGCGCCGAGGGGATCCCGCAGCAGCTCGGCCGCGGTCTCGTCCCGCACCAGCACCTGGTTCGGCTGGAGGTCGGGGCGCGCCCGCAGCGCGGCGGTGACCTCGGTGGCCTTGCCCGGGGCGGGGCTCACCCACCACTCGGTGGGGGAGAGCGGCGCACTGGCCCGCTGGGCCAGCACGGCGTCGACGGCCCGCAGATCGAGCAGCAGCGCCCCGCCGGTCACGGTTTCTCCGGCCAGGTCGGGGGCGGCGGTCGGCAGCTCCTCGACCGGCCGTACGATCCGCCCCCGCAGCTGTTCCCCGGACAGCGGTACGTCGACGGTGTCGCCGGG
>KL569211.1:40327-41371 GCA_000715635.1 Streptomyces violaceus
GGTACGTCGACGGTGTCGCCGGGTTCGGCTCCCGCCGCCCGCAGGAACTCCCGGGTGGCGACGGCGGCAAGGGTCCGCGGTGCCCCGGCCCCGGCGGTGCCGACGCGGACGGTGTAGATCGACGGGGCTGCGTAGCTCTCCTCGCGGCCGGCGCCGGTGCCGTACGACACGGTCAGCGGCGCGTTCCCCGACACGGCGGGCTTCGCGGCCTTACGGGCGACGACCTCGCCGTTCTCCGTCACCACCCCCTCGCCCCGCCAGCGCGTTCCGGCGGGCACCGGGACGGGCCGCGCGGAGCCGTCGCGGCCGGTGGCGAGCAGCCGTTCGACGGTGAACCGGTGCTTTTCGGAGCGGCCGACGGGAGAGGCTTCGTCGAGCTGAAGCCCGGTCAGCCGCAACGGTCCGGCCGGGGCGGCGCGGCGGCCCGTCGCCGTCACGTCCAGGTCGAGCGTGATCCGGTGGACCCGGCCGTCCACCGGGACATTCCCGGCGCCCAGCCGGTACCCGATGCCGTACCGGTCCTCGACGACCACCGTGAGCTGAGGCGCGCGGCCGGAGGGGGAGCGTCCCGTCCGGGCCCCCGCGTCGGTGATCCGCACGTCGAGGGCGAGCCGCCGGGTGTCGCCGGGGAGCCGCACGGGCCGGTGGGTGTCCCGCGCGGGCGGTGCCAGGGCCCGCAGCAGCTTCTCCGGCGGCCCGTCGGCGAGATCGCCGCGCATCAGCATCCCGTCCCCGGCGTGGGCCGTGTCCAGGGCGAGGACCGTCGCCTCGCGGCCGCGGGAGAGGCCCAGGGTGGCGCGATGCGCGGGAGCGACGTCCCGGGCCCCGGGCAGGGCGGCGTAGAGACCGGTCTGCCCGGGGCTGCCCGGCCTGTAGTCGAGGACCCGGACAGGGGCGCCCGTCCTGAAGTCGGCCTGGTCGTCCTGCGACCGGTCCCAGGACGCGCCGTGTCCGATCGCCAGCATTCCGGTCGCCACGGCGATGACCAGCAGCAGCACCGGACCCGCCCCGCGCAGCGGACGCCGGCTGAACTGCCACCCCGCT
>KL569211.1:41596-42386 GCA_000715635.1 Streptomyces violaceus
GGCAGCAGACGCAGCGTCAGGACCGTGCCCGCCAGCAGGGCCAGCGCCGGTGCCGCGACCAGCAGCGGGTCGATGCCCAGCTCCCCGGCCCGGTCCCGGCTGAGCGCCCCGCCGCCGGTCGCGTCGGTCTGCCGGTCGAGCTGCCAGTACGCCACGCCCGCGATCAGCAGCAGCGCGACATCGGCTCCGGCCCGCACGGGCGCGGCCGACGTCGCGGCACGGACCCGCCGCAGCCGTACGGGCGTGCCCGCCGTCGCCGCCAGCGCGGGCGCCACGACCGCCACCGCGCACGCCGCCGCCACCCCGCCCGCGACCAGCCAGACCCGGCCCACCGGGACGGTATCGAGCCGCAGCCCGATCCGGTCGAGCGAGGACCACCGGGCCAGCAGCCGGGCCAGCGGGCCGGACAGCAGCGCGGCGCAGACGGCGGCCGGTACCGCGATCAGCAGCGCCTCCAGTGCGGCGAGGCCTGCGATCCGGCCGCGTGATCCGCCCCTGGCCCGCAGCAGCTCGGTCTCACCCGCCCGCTCGCCGTCCAGCAGCCGGGCCACCAGCAGCAGCGCGTACCCGGCGAGCAGCACCAGCTGCACGGAGACGATCATCAGCGTGGACCGGGCCACCAGCAGGGCCCGCCCGGTCCGGTCGAGCACCTCGGGCAGCTCGGTGCGCACGTCCGCGTCGCCCCCGAGCGCCGGGTCCTCGCGCAGCGTCCCGGCCGCGCGCACGGTCGCCGCGCGGAGCGCGCCGATGCCGTCGGTGGTGACGGTCCGGTAGTCGGCCGTCGCCACCC
>KL569211.1:42643-42804 GCA_000715635.1 Streptomyces violaceus
CCCCCAGCCGGTGCCGTCCGCGGAGGCGCGGCCGGAGGCGAGCACCGACGCGTCGGCCAGCAGCGGCCCGAACGTGGTGAAGTCGACGGTGCGCACGCCCTGGCCGCCGAGGGCGTCCGCCTGCCAGTAGGGATCGGAGCTGTCGCTGTCTCTTATACACA
>KL569212.1:0-393 GCA_000715635.1 Streptomyces violaceus
ATCAGAGATGTGTATAAGAGACAGGAGCCGAGTTCGATCGCGTCATTGGCCGGCTTGGCGACCTGGACAGCGGCGTTGCCCGCGTCGGTGGCGGCCTGCGCGGTGACGTGGGCGAAGCCCGCGGCCTTCGCCGAGGCGGCCAGCGCCTTGGCGGCCTCCTTGTTCGCCTCGTCTGCCTGGGACTTGGCGGTCTTGGCCAGCTTCTCCGCCTCGTCCGCCAGCTCGACGGCCGTCTTGGCCTCGGAGGAGGCGTGCTCGGATGCCTTGATGGCGTCGGCCGCTGCGCTCGTCGCGGTCCTCATCGCGGCGTCGGCCTTCAGTTTGGCGGCGTGGGCGGCGTCCGCATGGGAGCGGGCCCGTTTGGCGGCGGCTTCGGCGCGGGTGGCTGCGGCG
>KL569212.1:619-952 GCA_000715635.1 Streptomyces violaceus
TCCTCTCGAGACTCCTTGGCGTTGCTGTCGGACTCGTGGGCCTGGGCGAACGCCTCCTTCGCGTCCGCCTTCGCACGGGCGGCGTCCGCCTTCTGCTCTGCGTCCCAGGCGTCGTCGCGCAGATCGCGGGCCTTGTCGCGGGCCTTGACCGCGTCGTTCTTCCTCGCGACCGCGGTCGCCTCGGCGGCTTCGGCCTTGTCCTTGGCGTCCTTGGCATTCGCCGCCTCTGACTGGGCGTTCTGCTTGTGCTGAGCCGCTTCGGCCTGCTTGGCCGCGGCGGTTTCCTTCTCCGCCTCGGCCGTCTTCTCCTCTGTCTCTTATACACATCTCTGA
>KL569212.1:1170-1546 GCA_000715635.1 Streptomyces violaceus
CGTCGGCGGCGGCCGCCTTGGCGTCGCCTTCGGCCTTCAGCGCCTCGGTGAGCTTGGCCTCCGCGGTCTCTTTGTCCTTCTTGGCGTTGTCGCGGTGCACCTTCGCCGCGTCGGCCGCGGCTTTGGCCTGGGACTCGGCCATTGCCGCGGCGGCCTTGCGGAACTCCGCCTTCGACTGCGCGGCCTGCGCGAGAGCGCGCTGCGCGATGGTCTGGCTGTCGCCCGCGGACGCCCTGGTCGCGGCCTCGGCGGTCTCAGCGGCCTTCACCATCGCCGTCAGCGCCGCCACTGAGCCCTTGGTGACCTGCGCTTTTTGCTGACCGACCAGCAGGCCCCGGCCCCGCGGCGCACCGGCGGCATCCGCGATGCCGTACGC
>KL569212.1:1750-7484 GCA_000715635.1 Streptomyces violaceus
CATCCGCGATGCCGTACGCGGCCTGCTCTGCCGTATCGGAGGCGGTAGCTGCCTTCTTGGCGTTCTCGAGCTGGGTCTTGAGCGCGGCCAGGTGCTTCTTCGCCGCCGCCTGGGCGTCGGTGACGACCTTCTTCGCCTTGTCGAACTCGGCCTTCTCCGGGTACAGGGGACTGTCCGTGCCCTTGTGACCGGACGGCTTGATCAGGAACTTCTGCGAGGCGGCGTTCTTGCAGTCCCACAGCCGCGCGTCCGTGCTCTTGGTGAACGCACTCAGGTCCAGGCACTTGCCCGTGCTCACGCTTTTCAGAGGCGCGGTGGCACGGACGTCGCCCTTCCACGACTGCCCCTTGGACTTGTAGCAGTCATAGATCTGGATCTTCGTGGCGTTGGCCGAATTGTTCCCGGCCACGTCCAGGCACCTTTGGGAGCCGACATTGCGGAAGTAGAGGTCGTCCTCACTGCCCTCCAGCGTCCACTGCTGGGCCGCGCCGCCGTTGCAGGTGTAGATCTGCACCGGCGTGCCGTTGGCTTCCTTGCCGCCCGCGACATCCAGGCAGTTGCCCGCCGCGCCCGGCACCTGGATCACGACAGAACTGTCGCCGATCCAGCCCAGCCCGCCAGCCGACCAGTAGTCCTGCCAGCGGGCGGCATAGTCCGCGATCCACGACTGGCCGAGGACCTGCCCCAGGGTGAACGTGCCATCCTGCAACGCCTTGGTGGCGGTGACGTTGGCACCGAGGATCTGCTGGCGCTGCGTGGCCTGCGCGGCAATCTCCTGCTGCCACTCGGCGGACGCCTGCGCCACCTCCTTGCCCAGAACCCGGTTCGGGTCGATCGGGGCGTGCCAGGCACACGAGGCGAAGCGGGCCTTCAGATCCTCGACCGCGATGCGGTACTCCGGGGTGTCCGCGGCTGGGGCCGTGCGAGGGAAGCCGCCGGAGCCCAGGAAGATCCGGGCGTCATCGGCGAACACCCTGGGAACGAACAACTCGTTGGGTTCGATCTTCCCCGAGTTCTTCTTCCAGACCTTCCACGCCTGCTGCTCCTGCGGTGTCCCCCCGGTGGTGTACTGCGGGTCGCCGATCGCGAGCGCGGAGGCCTTCGTCTTGTCGTCAGCGGTGGGAGACGGATCGTAGAACGGGGAGAACAAGTCGATCGACTTGAAGTACGACTGGTACAGCCACGGAACCAGGCCGGTCTTGTCGAAGACCTCGAACTCTCCGGGCGGCTCGTCAGGGTAGGAGCTCAGGCCCATGACGGTTTTGGCAAACGCCGACTCCTGGTCATTGGCCTTCTTGAGCCACTGGTCGCTGCTGGCACTGTCCGCGTAGGAGGCCTGGTGCAGGGGAGAGTTGTTGTCGGTGAGGTCCCGCTTGAGCTTCTGGTGGAGCTGGTCGGGAGGCAGCCCGATGCTGTTCTGCGCGAGGGCGAACAGGTTGGGCCCGCCCTTGCGCAGGGCGTCGACGGCCACACACTGATCCTCGCGCAGCTGCTCAGCCGCTTTGGTGTCGAAGCCGTCGTACGAGTCGCCCGCCGCGGCCACAGGCGCGGCGCGCTGTTCGGCGCCCCGGCCGAACTGCGGGCCAGGCTGGACCGCCAGGCCACCGAGGACGGCCAGAGCGGCGACGGACGTGACAGCCGAGGTTAACGCTGTTGATGTGCGGGAGCGGGGGTTGAGCAACCCCGGTCTGAAACGCAAAAGAGCATCCTTTTGAGCAAAACGGACGGCGGCAGGCAGGGACGGACCGCCCTAGAGACGGTGGGACGAGCGGGTCAGCCCGCCCGGACAGCAGCGAGCGAGCAGGTGTTCCAGCGAGCCGGCATCACGGCATGACGAAGCATCTCTCCCCCGTGACGACGCCCCCCGGGCCGCCAATGACGTGCGCGCGTCACGACGAGGGTGGTCGACGTCCCCCATGCGGTACACGCGGCGATCAACTTAGCCACAGGTCAACCGGGCGCGGCAAGCGCTGCCCCCAGCGTCCGAACCCTCGACGGGAAATCATTTGCGCTGCGCGGCAGCTGCAAACACCGAGCTCACAGCGGGAGTTATCTGCGCAGAGAACGTGAAGAAAGGGTGCAGACCCCGAAGACTCCCTGCCAAAGTTTGACCGAAAGTCACCTACTCGCCGGTAATCCGGTGATGCCTCCATGGGAGTTGCCGCTCGGGCGGCGTGTCGGGGCTGCCTCTCCGGCTCAGATCACTAGGTGGTGATCCTGCTGATGCTGCCCGGCACGATCGGCTCGGCTGTCGGCCAGGTCACCGGCGCCCTCGTCAGCGCGCGGCTCGAACGCCGCCTGATCGTACGGGCCCTGGCCTGCTGCGCCCGGCCGGCGGATCTGCTGGAGGCCGAACCCGACCTGGACGCCCTGTCCTTCTACCCGCACCTGCTGGCGTGGGAGCTGAACCGCCTCCCCGACGGCGCTGAGCGAAGTCTTCCGCGTGACGCTGCAGGTCGTCGAGGTTCGCCTCCAGGGTCATCCCGTCCGCAGGAGGCCACCCTCGGTCCTGGAAGCCCGGGGTCGCACGGATGTGCTCGATGCTGCTGGTCCAGGCGGCGTGGTCGGCGGCGTTGTACTGGGGCCCCAGAGGCTCCAAACGGAACTGCGGGTGATCAGGTCCGCGGGGACGACGAAGTCGCCGGGGACGAGGGCGTGGTCAGCCATGGGCCGAGGCGATGAGGCAGGGCTCTCGGGCGCACCTGGATTGATCACGCCGCTCGCGCGGCGGGGAGGCTCTGGTCCCTCGGGAAGGAGGCGGCCTTGATCCGTCGTTCCGAACGGCGCCGGGTCGTCGGCGATCGCGGCCGATCGCGCGTCCATCGAGAGGCCTTCGGATGGGGCAACTCACCAGCCGGCCAGCGGGTGCCCGGCCGGGTCCCCTGATGCCCCTCCCCCGTAGGAGACCGAAAACGAGGACGATCCCCTTCTGGATGGAAACCGCCGGCCGTTCCCCGACCGCTCCAGCACTTCGCGAAATGCGGAGAGTTGTCGCAGCCAGCTTCATCGGAACAACTGTCGACTGGTACGACAACTCATTCGGCCAGAGCTGGGGCCTGCGGTTTTCCGGCATGCGGACACGAAGACTCAGCCCTCGACGCCGGCGGCTCCGCGATCCTGCCCGTTGGAGGACCTCAGCGCGAGGGCCGCGATGTCGTCGTCGAGCCTTCCGCCGCTGTGCTGAAGCAGAGCCCGGTGCAGATGGTCGAGCAGCTCGCGGGGCTGCTCCAGGCCCTGCTGCCGCATCCAGTCCGGCAGCGGGAAGAACTCGCCCGCGTGGTCCCGGGCCTCCGATACGCCGTCCGTGTAGAGCAGCAACTGGTCTCCCGGGGCGAAGGGGACGACGTCGATCCAGTAGCGGTCACCGATGAGCGCTGCGAGGTTGAGAGGCGGGGAGGCGATGGTCGGGACCAGGACCCGGACATTTCCGTGATGCGCGATCAGCGGCGGGGGATGCCCGCAGTTGAGAAGTCGTACGTAGCCGCCGTCGTGCGGGATCTCGGCGAGGAGAGCAGTGGCAAAGTGCTCGGGCTGGTCCTGGGCCGGAAACGCAGCGCTGTGTCGCGTGACTGCGGTCTCCAGACGGTGGATGATGCCCTGCAGGTCGGGCTCGTCGTAAGCGGCCTCCCTGAAGCAACTGATCACCGCCGAGGCCGCCCCCACTGCGGACAGGCCCTTGCCTCGTACGTCGCCGATGAGCAGCCGGACCCCGTGCGGTGTACCGATCGCCTCATAGAAGTCGCCGCCGATCCGGGCCTGCTCTTGGGCCGCCAGGTACAGCGACTCGATCTCGACGTCCTCGATGCGGCGTGGCAGCGGGCGCAGCAGCACCTTCTGGGCTGCGTCGGCGACGAGCCGGATCTGGAAGAGCATTTCCTCACGCTGAAGTCGCACACGACTTCCGTACGCGGCCGCCAAGGTGACCGCGACGATCGCGGCCGCCGTGTACTGCGTCCCCAGATCGGTGTGGAAGAAGCTGAGGACGATCATGAGCAGCAGGCAGAACGCCCCCAACAGGATCGTGGGGAGCACGGGCCACATGGCGGCGGCGAGGGCGGGCGCGGCGGGCAGAATGCGACTGAAGGCGATCTCCCTCGGCGTGGAGAACGCAAGGCCGGCGATGAGGGCGGTCAGGATGAGGGGTGACAGCCGGGCTGCTTCCCATCGGCCGCTGTAGGCGGGGCGATGGCGCCACAGCCGTGCAGACATGATCACAAAATGCATCATATCGGCCTAATCGGGCATCTGGCGCGGAAGGATCATGCGCCGCCCGCGCGAATGCGCGGCCGGACGGCCGCGCCCGGAGGAGCCGAAGTCATGCAGCACACACTGCCCGGGCGTCCGAGGCCGGCCGGGCACGGTTCGGCCGAGCCCTGGCCACTTTGGATCACCGATGCTAGAAAGGTCGCATGGCGAATCCTTTCGCCCGTTTTCGACACCTATCAGTCAAGCGCCTCCTCGGCAAGGGCACGCGGAGCGTAGCCGGGCAGGTCCTGGTTTTCCAGGTGGCTCTGGTAGTGCTGCTCGTGGCCTGCGGCGTCATCGCCCTCATCCTGCAGTCGGAGCGGGACAACAGCGCCGAGGCCAGGCGACGCTCCACGGCCGTGGCACAGACCTTCGCGCACTCACCAGGGGTCCTGGCGGCATTGCAGACTCCGGATCCGAGCAAGATTCTCCAGCCGCTCACCGAGGCGGCACGCCGGGCCGCAGGCGTCGACTTCATCGTGGTCATGGACACGGAGGGCATCCGGTACACACACCCTTTGCCGGACCGGATCGGAAAGCGGTTCGTGGGCGAGATCGGGCCGCCGCTGGCGGGGAAGGTCTACGTGGAGAGCGTCGACGGCCCGCTCGGTCGCGAGGTGCAGGCCACGGTCCCGATCGAGAACGCCGACAGCCGGGTGGTGGCACTCGTCTCGGCCGGGATGAAGGTCAAGAACGTCGAAAGTCAGTTGTCCCGGCAACTACCGATCATCCTGGGCGCCGGGGCCGGAGCGCTCGTGTTGTCCACCGGTGTGACGGCGCTGGTGGGCAAGCGGCTGCGACGCCAGACACACAGCCTGGCCCCGGACGAGATGACCCTGATGTACGAGCACCACGACACGGTGCTCCACTCCGTTCGGGAAGGGGTGCTGATCGTGGCCGCCGACGGGCGGCTGATGCTGGCGAACGACGAGGCCAGACGGCTGCTGGAGCTGCCCCCGGACGTCGAGGGGCAGCTCGTCTCGAACCTGCCGGGCCTCGATCCCGAGATGAAGGCGCTGCTCGCCTCCGGGCGTGAGGCCACCGACGAGGTGCACCTCGCGGGCGAGCGGTTGCTCGCGGTCAACCAACGGCCCACGGATTTCGGGGGAGGTCCCGAGGGAACGGTGGTGACACTGCGCGATTCCACCGAGCTGCAGGCGGTGACCGGCAGGGCGGAGGTGGCACGGGAGCGACTCAGGCTGCTGTACGACGCCGGACTCCGCATCGGTACCACCCTGGACGTGCTGCGCACCGCCGACGAGTTGGCGCAGGTCCCGATTCCTCGCTTCGCGGACTTCGTCACCGTGGACCTGGCCGACGCCGTCCTGCACGGCGAGGAGCCGGCCCTTACAGGGACGGACATGCGACGCGCGGCCGTGTGCGGCATTCAGGACGACCATCCGCTCTCCGAACAGGGCCGGCTTTTCGACTACCTTCCCTCCACGCCCCAGGCGCGCGGCTACGGCAGCGGCCGCTCCCAGTTGGTGAG
>KL569212.1:7691-7897 GCA_000715635.1 Streptomyces violaceus
CTCCCAGTTGGTGAGCGATCTGCCGACCGCCACGGGATGGCGCGTGCAGGACCCCGAGCGCGCCAAGGCGATCATCGACTACGGCATCCACTCCCTCATCACCGCCCCCATCCAGGCCCGTGGCGTCGTGCTGGGCATGGCCACCTTCTGGCGCACGCGACAGCATGAGCGCTTCAACGGAGAGGACGTGTCGCTGGCGGAGGAGC
>KL569212.1:8135-8486 GCA_000715635.1 Streptomyces violaceus
GGCATCGACAACGCCCGCCGCTACACCCGCGAGCACGCTCTGGCAGTCACCCTCCAGCGCAGCCTGCTGCCACAGGCCATGCCCGAGCAGAACGCCCTCGACATCGCCTACCGCTACCTCCCCGCCCAGTCGGGCGTGGGCGGAGACTGGTTCGACGTGATTCCGCTGCCGGGGAGCCGGGTGGCACTGGCCGTCGGCGATGTGGTCGGCCACGGCCTGCACGCCGCCGCCACGATGGGACGGCTGCGGACCGCGGTGCACAACTTCTCCGCCCTCGATCTGCCACCCGACGAGCTGCTGAGCCATCTGGATGACCTGGTCGGGCGCATCGACCAGAACGAGACGGCGGAG
>KL569212.1:8728-9843 GCA_000715635.1 Streptomyces violaceus
CGTCGTGGGCGCCACCTGCCTGTACGGGATCTACGACCCCGTGACGCGCCACTACGTCATGGCGCGTGCGGGGCATCTGGCGCCCGCGCTGGTCCAGCCTGACGGAACCGCCACCTTCCCGGACGTGCCGGCCGGTCCGCCCCTGGGCCTCGGCGGCATGCCGTTCCAGACTGCGGAGCTGTGCCTCGCGGAGGGAACCCAGCTCGTCCTGTACACCGACGGCCTCATCGAGGACCGCAGGCGCGACCTGGACGTGGGAATGGAACTGCTGCGCGATGCACTGACGGGTCACTCCGGCCGGCCGCCCGAGGAGACCTGCCAGGACGTGCTGGACAGCCTGCTCCCCGATCGTCCCAAGGACGACGTCGCCCTGCTCGTCGCCCGCACTCGGGTACTGCCGCGCGACCGCATCGCCGACTGGGATGTACCTGCGGACCCGGCCGCCGTCTCGGGTATGCGCGACGCTGTGTCCCAGAGGCTCGAAGCATGGGGCCTGTCAGAGTTCGGCTTCACCATGGAGCTCATCCTGAGCGAGCTCATCACCAATGCCATCCGCTACAGCGCCGGGCCGATCCACGTGCGGCTGATCCGCGACCGTACGCTGATCTGCGAGGTGGCCGACGGCAGCAGCACCTCGCCGCATCTGCGGTACGCCGCGACGATGGACGAGGGAGGCCGGGGCCTGTTCCTGGTGTCGCAGATGGCTGAGCGCTGGGGCACCCGGTACACCCCGCAGGGCAAGGTGATCTGGGCCGAACAGAACCTGCCCCCTGCAGAGCCCGCCGGTCCTGCGGTACATCACAGACAGTGATATCCATGCACCACCTTGGCACTCCCAACGGCTGGGCTCTACCGCAGTTGCGGCTTTGGCAGTCGTTCCCGTCCTGTCTGCCTCCAAGGCGAAGTTCCTCTCCATGCGAGGTCCGGCTACCGGTTCAGGTGAGAGCGTGTTGACAGCAATGCCCAGCGGGCCGGCTTCGTGAGATACACGCCGCGGACGTTCACTCCGAACACGTCGTCCCATTCGTCGGGTCGTATGTCGACGAGAGGATAGATCAGCACCCACGACCGGCAGCATGCCGCACGAACATCAAGTCACGTGAGACAACCTCTAA
>KL569213.1:0-806 GCA_000715635.1 Streptomyces violaceus
GCCGGAACAGCACGGTGCTGATGACGGGTGGGGCGTGGAGTGCGAAGCCGGGGTGGTCGTGGACGAGGGCGGCGAACTCCCGGGCCCGGGCGCAGACCTGGTCGACGAGCGTGCCGAGGCCGCTGCGGCCGAGGGTCTTGAGGGTGACGGCGAGTTTGAGGACGTCGGGGCGGCGGGTGGTGCGCAGGGACCGGCCGAGCAGGTCCGGGAGGCCGGCTTCGGTGTCGTCGGCGGCGTTGAGGTAGTCGGCGCGCTGCCGCAGGGTGGTGAGGTCGCGGGGGTCCTTGACGGCGAGGAGGCCTGCGGCGATCGGCTGCCAGCCGAGTTTGTGCAGGTCGAGGGTGACGGTGTCGGCGGCTTCGAGCCCGGTGAGCGCGGCGCGGTGCCGGGTGCTGAACAGGAGGCCTCCGCCGTAGGCGGCGTCGATGTGCAGCCGGGCGCCGTGGGCCGCGCAGTGGGCGGCGATCTCGGGCAGCGGGTCGATGAGGCCGGCGTCGGTGGTGCCGGCGGTGGCGGCGACGAGGAGCGGGCCGGGCAGGCGGGTGAGGGTCTCGTCGAGAGCGGTGGGATCGAGCGTGCCGGCCGGGGCGGGTACGACGGCGGGTTCGGGCAGCCCGAGCAGCCAGGCGGCTCGCGCGAGCGAGTGGTGTGCGTTGGCTCCGCACACGAGCCGCACGGAACCGCCGTATACCTCGCGGGCGAGGAGGAGTGCGAGCTGGTTGGACTCGGTGCCGCCGGTGGTGATGAGGGAGTCGGGGGCGCCGGGCAGGTCGCGCGCCACGGCCCTGTCTCTTATACACATCTCT
>KL569213.1:1042-2548 GCA_000715635.1 Streptomyces violaceus
GGCCGTGCCCGCCCGGCAGGCCGTGCCCGCCAGGCCGGCAGCTCTCGCCGCGCAGGCGGTGCTCGTGCTCGCCGGGCTCCAAGCTCCCCGGGCGCGTCTCCCCGTCACCGTAGATCTCCCTGGCCAGGGCCCCCGCTACCAGCATCTCCAGTTCCGACGCCGCAGGGGCCTGGTCCCAGGAGTCCAGGGAGGGGTTGAGGGCGGAGGCGGCGAGGTCGGCGGCTGTGGCGATGGCCAGGGGCGGGCAGTGGAGGTGGGCGGCGCACAGGGGGTGTGCCGGGTCGGCGGCGCCCTCGGCGAACGCGTGGACCAAGGTGCGCAGGGCGTGCGGGTCGCCCTGGTCGGGGAGGACCTCCCCCACCGCCTCCCGTACGCGCGCCGCGACCGTCTCCGGCCCGCCCTTCGGCAGTGGTCCGCCGCGCGCCCGGGCGCCGGAGTCCAGGGCTTCGAGCACGGTGTCGAGCAGGGGCCGTAGGGCGCGCGGGCCTTCGGGACCTGAGGCGAGGGGCGGCGTGCTCATGGGCGTTCCTCCGGGGCGCGGGGCGACGCGCCCCGGAATGCCCAACGACCGGACCCGGGTGGAGGTACTTCCGTGCGGGGAATCCTGTTGGGGTCCGGGCCCCGCCTCAGCCCTTGAAGTCGTCCATGTGGTCCTCGGCCCAGATCGCGAAGGGGCGGGCCGGACGGCCGGTGATCTCCCGTACCGTGTCGGTGATTTCCGGGGGTGTGCCGACCGAAGCGGCGAACGTCTTCAGCAGGGCCGGGAGCATGTGCGGCTGGATGTGCGGGAAGAGTTCGGGTCCGGCCTCTTCGGGTGACAGCTCGGTGAAGCGCAGCTCGCGGCCGAGGGCCCGGCCGATCGCCGCGACCTGCCCGGCGTTGGTGATGGCCTCCGGTCCGGTGAGGCGGTGGGCGGCGCCGTCGTGGCCGTCGTCGAGGAGGGCGCGTTCGGCGACGGCGGCGATGTCGTCCTCGTGGATCGGGGCGGCCTGTCCGTCGGCGAAGACGCCTCGGACGGTGTCGCCGGTGCGGATCTGCGGGGCCCACTGGAAGGCGTTGGCGGCGAATGCGTTGGGGCGCAGGAAGGTCCATGCCAGGCTGCTGTCGCGGACGTCCCGCTCGGCGGTGGCGTGCATGACGTGGATGGGGTGGTTCTCGTCGGCGCCCGAGTCGATGATCCCGGAGGACAGCAGGACCACGTGACGTACTCCGGCGGCACGGGCCGCCGCCAGGAGGCGGGGGGTGCGGTCGCCGCCTGCCTGGGCGTACAGGAACAGCTTGGTCGCGCCCTCGAACAGGGTGGCCGGCTCGTCGAGGCTGAGTCGTACCGCCTCGGCGCCGGCGGGCAGGCGGGCGCGTCGCGGGTCGCGGGTGAGTGCCCGCACGGGCCGTCCGGCGGCGACGAGGCGTTCGACCAGGGCACGGCCGACGTTTCCGGTGGGACCGGTCACTGCGATCACGAAGGGCTCCTCGGGCTTGATCGTCCTTGCCTGCCCGAGGCTAGGT
>KL569213.1:2713-7058 GCA_000715635.1 Streptomyces violaceus
CCCTGCCGCACTCGCAACGCCCGTGCCAGGTCGTCCAGTTGGTCGACGAGCTTGCGGCGCAGCGCCGGGATCGGCCCGGCGTCGCGCAGGCACTCCTCGCCCAGGCGGAGGTTCTCCGCGTCGACGGCGTGGGCGGGGAAGGCCCAGCGGCCCGCGGCTTCGGCGATGGCGGGGCCGCGTCGGCCGGCGACGGCGACCGCGTCGGCGTAGTAGCGCGGCACGTACGTGCGTACCAGGTCGGCCTGTTCGGGCTGCCAGAAGCCCCGGGAGGTGGCGGTGAAGAGGTAGTTGGACAGGTCGTCGGAGCCGAACATCGCCTGCCAGGCGCGGGCCTTGGCCTCCGGGTCGGGCAGCGCGGCCCGGCAGCGGGCGGCGCCCTCCAGGCCGGTGGCGCTCGGGTCGCGTTCCAGCTCGGCGGCGATGGCGGCCTCGTCGGTGGCGCCGAGAGCGGCGAGCCGGGCGAGGACGCGCCAGCGCAGTTCGGGGTCGAGTTCCGGGCCGCCGGGGACGGTGCCGTCGGCGAGCCAGGCGGCGATGGTGTCGGGGTGGGCCGCGACGTCGATGCGGTGGCGTACGGCGATCAGGCGCAGTCCGGGGTTGTCGCCGTCCTCGGTGCGGCGGATGAGGTCGCGGCACAGGTCCGAGAGGGTGGCGAGCGCGGCGGGCCGCTCCTCGGGCGTGAGGTAGTGGTCGGCGATGTACGTGGACGCGAAGGCGAGTACGCCCTGGACGACGGCGAGGTCCGTCTCGAGCGGGAGATGGGCCCGGGCGGTCTCCAGGTAGGCGGCGGGGGCCAGTTCCCCGTCGCGGACGGCGTCGCGCAGGGCGTTCCAGACGACCGCGCGGGTGAGCGGTTCGGGCAGGCCGGACAGGTCCTTGCGGATGGTCTCGAAGGACTCGGGGTCGAAGCGGACCTTGGCGTAGGTCAGGTCGCCGTCGTTGAGGAGGAGCAGGGCCGGGCGCTTGCCGATGGGGTGGGCGCCGGTCTGCGGCAGGTCCAGGTGGAGGCGTTCGCGCAGGACGAGGTGCCCGCCGTCGTCGCCGAGGTCCCGGTCGTACAGGCCGACGGCGATGTGGTGGGGGCGGCTGCCGGCGTGGTCGACGGTGAGGGTGCAGGTGCCGTTCTCGCCGGGGGCGACCTGGGGGGTGAGGGTGTCGACGCCGGTGGTGCGCAGCCAGGCGTCGGCCCAGGCGTGGACGTCGCGTTCGGTGGCGCCGGCGAGGGAGTCGATGAAGTCGGCGAGAGTGGCGTTGGCGAACTTGTGCCGGGTGAAGTGGGTGTTGATGCCGGCGAGGAAGTCCTTGTCGCCGAGCCAGGCGACCAGTTGCCGCAGCACGCTCGCGCCCTTGGCGTAGGAGATGCCGTCGAAGTTGAGCAGCGCGGAGGCGGTGTCGTCGACGGCCTCGGGGGCGACGGGGTGGGTGGAGGGGCGCTGGTCGGCGTCGTAGCCCCAGGACTTGCGGGTGACTCCGAAGTCGGTCCAGGTGTCATTGAAGCGGGTGGCTTCGGTGAGGGTCTGGTAGCCCATGTACTCGGCGAAGGACTCGTTCAGCCAGATGTCGTCCCACCACTTGAGGGTGACGAGGTCGCCGAACCACATGTGGGCCATCTCGTGGGCGATGACCATGGCGCGGGTCTGCCGCTCGGTGTCGGTGACGGCGGAGCGGTAGACGAACTCGTCGCGGAAGGTGACCAGGCCGGGGTTCTCCATGGCGCCCGCGTTGAACTCGGGGACGAAGGCCTGGTCGTAGGAGTCGAAGGGGTAGGGCTCGTCGAACTTCTCGTGGTAGCGGTCGTAGCACGCGTGCGTGATGGCGAAGAGTTCTTCGGCGTCGGCGTCCAGGTGGGGGGCGAGGGAGCGGCGGCAGTGGAGGCCGAAGGGCAGGCCGCGGTGCTCGGTGCGCACGGAGTGCCAGGGGCCGGCGGCGACGGCGACGAGGTAGGTGGAGATCAGCGGTGTGGGTGCCGCCTTCCATACGCCGTCGGCCTGTTCGGTGATGCCGTTGGCGAGGACGGTCCAGCCCTCGGGGGCCTGGACGGACAGCTCGAAGACGGCCTTGAGGTCGGGCTGGTCGAAGGCGGCGAAGACGCGCTGGACGTCGTCCAGGAACAGCTGGGTGTAGACGTACGTCTCGCCGTCGGTGGGGTCGGTGAAGCGGTGCATGCCCTCGCCGGTGCGGGAGTAGCGCATGTGCGCGTGCACGCGCAGCTCGTGCTCGCCGGCGGTGAGGTTCTTCAGGGGGAGCCGGTTGCCGTCCAGGGCTTCCGGGTCCAGGGGGTGTCCGTCGAGGGTGACGGAGCGCAGCTCGTCCGGCCTGACCTCGACGAAGCTGTCTCCGTCGGTGCGGGCGCTGAACCTGATCAGGGTGCGGGAGTCGAAGGTCTCGTCGCCGGTGGTCAGGTCGAGTTCGATCGTGTAGCGGTGCACGTCGAGGAGCTCTGCTCGGGTCTGCGCTTCGTCGCGCGTCAGTACGGACATGCGTGACATGCTGCCTGATGGCGCTGGCAACGCACAGAGGCGGATCGGTACGTGCCCAATGTCCGGTCTAGGTGCGGTCTTTTTCTAGCTCCCCGGCGTGCGCCCCCATGGGCCGCTGGGTCGGTACGCGCGCGTCGGGATGCGGCAGGGCGGGGCGCGTGGGGTGCGCGACGGCCTCGGTGTGCTCCCGTACGAGGGCGCGCAGCCGGCGCACTTCCCGCTCCAGGGCGAGGTGCCGCTGCTGGGCGTCGTAGAGGTAGCGGACCTTGGTGCGCAGGATCCAGGGGTCCACGGGCTTCATGACGAGGTCGGCGACGCCCAGCCGGAAGGCGGCGGTGGTCAGTTCGTGGTCGGCGCCGAAGCCGGTGAGCAGGATCACGGGGATGGACTGGGTCTGTTCGACGCGCCGCATGTAGCGCACCACCTCGAGGCCGCTGACGCCGGGCATGCGCACGTCGAGCAGCAGCAGGCCCACCTGGCCGCGGAGCACCTGCTTGAGCGCCTCGTCGCCGCTGGTGGCCCGGCCGAGCAGGTAGCCCAGCGGGGCCAGGGCGCTCTCCAGTGCGTACAGCGTGTCCTCGTGGTCGTCGACGATGAGGATCCTGGTATCCGACGGCATGGCCCGACGCCCCTCCCTCGTGGAGGACCAGAGTAAGTCCGGGACGCTGACGCGCAGTGCTCGTCAGCTGACATGCTGTGCACAGCGCAGCATGCCCCGCGCGGGCCGCCGTGTCACTCCCCTGGGAGCGGTCGTCGGAGGTCAGTTGCCGCCGGGCGCGGAGCCGTTGAGCGTCTCGTCGGCGATGCGCTCGTGGTGGCGGATGACCTCGCCGACGATGAAGTTCAGGAACTTCTCGGCGAAGGCCGGGTCCAGTTTGGCGTTCTCGGCGAGCGTGCGAAGCCGGGCGATCTGGCGGGACTCGCGGGCCGGGTCGGCGGGCGGCAGCTGATGCCTGGCCTTGAGGTGGCCGACCTGCTGGGTGCACTTGAAGCGCTCGGCGAGCATGTGGACGACGGCCGCGTCGATGTTGTCGATGCTGTCGCGCAGCCGTGAGAGCTCCTCGCGGACGGCGGCGTCGACGTCACCGGTGCCGGTGTTGCTGGTGGTCATGGGGCGTCAGCCTACGGGGAGGGGGCCGGGCTGCCGCACGTCGTCTCACACCTCGGCCGCGCTGAGCCGCTTGTGGAAGCAGACGTCCTCGTGTCCGCCGGGCACGCCCTGGATACGGGCCCTTTCCCGGTAGCCGAGCCGTGGGTAGAAGCCGGGCGCCTGGAAGCTGTACGTGGAGACGATCATGTCGGTGCAGCCGCGCCGAATCGCCTCGGTCTCCGCCGCGCGCATCAGCCGGCCGCCCCAGCCTACGTGCCGCTGGTCCTCCCGCACCCAGAGCATGTCGACGGAGCACAGGGTTCCCCAGGTCCAGGCGGTGAGTCCGCCGATCAGGGCGCCGGTCTCGTCGGTGGCGCGGACGGAGAGGGGCTCGGTGGTGGCGCCGTCGGCGGCGGCGGTGTTGAAGGCGGTGAGCTCCTCGTCGAGCCGCGTTTCGAGGTCTCGTCCTGGCCGCCCACCCGGAGCGCGGCGGCGGTGCGCTGTTCGCTGGTCACGGCGCGGATTCTGCCGGCGGGGGCCGGGCGGGACGACCGGTTTTCGCGGCGGTGGCGCAGCCCCGTGGCCGTCACACTTTCGTACAGTGGAACCGGGTTCAGGGGCGTCTTGGGGGTGAGGCGTGGCGAACGACGGGCCGGTCGAGCACGGCTACCCGCATCTGGAGACGGTGCGGGCCGCCCTCACGGCGTTGTACAGGCGACTGTCGTACGACACGATCCAGACGTTCGCGACCAGCGTGGTCCCCGCCGATGTGGCG
>KL569213.1:7199-7788 GCA_000715635.1 Streptomyces violaceus
TACGACACGATCCAGACGTTCGCGACCAGCGTGGTCCCCGCCGATGTGGCGTTCTGCGACACCGACGACCTGCATCTGGGGGCGCAGCGGGTGGCGCACGAGCTGGTGCGGCACTACCGGCTTCCGGACGCCCGGATGATCGTGAGCTTCCGGGAGATGCGGCACGCGGCGAACGTCGAGCTCGCGGCCGGGCCGGAGTACTTCGTGGAGCTGAACGACCGGTTCCGTACTCATCGGCGGGACATCGGGGCGGCCCTCGCCCACGAGGTGATGCATGTGTACCTGCACCGCCTGGACCTGTCCTTCCCCGGCGTGCGGGACAACGAGATCCTGACGGACACGGCGACGACGTACCTGGGGGCGGGCTGGCTGCTGCTGGACGCGTTCCGGGAGGACGGGGCGTCGTCGCAGAAGCTGGGCTATCTGACGCCGGAGGAGTTCGGGTACGTGCTGGCCAAGCGGGCGCTGGTCTTCGGGGAGGACCCGTCGGTGTGGTTCACCAGTGCTCAGGCGTACACGGCGTATGTGAAGGGGATGGAGCTGGCCCGGCGCGATGAGCAGCAGCCGCCGCTGACCGCGGCGGGGGGGG
>KL569213.1:8005-8852 GCA_000715635.1 Streptomyces violaceus
CCCGCCGCTGACCGCGGCGGGGTGGGCGGGGCGGCGGCGGTACGCCCGGGACCGGCGGCATGCGTCTTCCGGGCCGCAGTCGGGTGTGCGGTACGCGTTCACTCCCGACGGGGGCGGTCGGTTGCGGGTTTCTTTTCCCTGTCCGACCTGTCATCAGCGGATCAGGGTGCCGGTTCGGGGGCGGGTCCGGGCGCGGTGTGCGTTGTGCAGGAGCGTGTTGGAGTGCGACACGTAGGGGTGGGTGGGGGTGTGCTGGGGGCTCCGCCCCCAGACCCCCGGGCCTATGCCCACCCGCCGCCCGAATCGGTCGGGCAAGCGGAACTCTCGCCAGGCCCGAAGCACCCGAGCAGGAGGCGCCCTCGCGTCCCCTAGGCCCCGTAGACGGCCCCTGGCGCCCCGGCCTCCGCCAGCAGCTTCCGTGCCGCCTCCCCCGCCTCCGCCGGCTCCCACCGCCCGCCCTTGTCCGCGGTCGGCCCCGGCCTCCACCCCTCCATCACCGTGATCCGGCCGCCCTCCGCCTCGAAGACCCGGCCCGTCACCCCCGCGCTCGCCGCCGAGCCCAGCCAGACGACCAGGGGGGAGACGTTCTCCGGGGCCATCGTGTCGAAGCCCGCGCCGGGTGCCGCCATGGTGTCGGCGAAGGTGCGCTCCGTCATCCGGGTCCGGGCGGCGGGGGCGATCGCGTTGACCTGGACGCCGTAGCGGTGCAGTTCGGCCGCGGCGACCAGCGTCAGGGCGACGATCCCGGCCTTCGCGGCGCTGTAGTTGCCCTGTCCGACGGAGCCCAGCAGGCCGGCGCCGCTGCTGGTGTTGACGATGCGGGCCTCGGGCCGGCGGCCCGCCTTGG
>KL569213.1:9068-10883 GCA_000715635.1 Streptomyces violaceus
ATGTGTATAAGAGACAGGCCTTGGCCTCGGCCCGCCAGTGCGCGGCCGCGTGCCGCAGGGGCAGGAAGTGACCCTTGAGGTGGACGCGTACGACGGCGTCGAAGTCGTCCTCGTCGAGGTTGACCAGCATCCGGTCGCGCAGGAAGCCCGCGTTGTTGACGAGCGTGTCGAGCCGGCCGTAGGCCTCCAGGGCCGTCCGGATCAGCGAGGCGGCGCCCTCGGTCGTGGCGATGTCGCCGCCGTGCGGCACCGCCTCGCCGCCCGCCGCGCGGATCTCCTCGGCGACCCGGGCGGCCGGGCTGCCGGGGCCGGGTGCGCCGTCGGCTCCGGGTGTGCCGTCGAGGCCGACGCCGAGGTCGTTGACGACGAGCCGCGCGCCCTCGGCGGCGAACGTGAGGGCGTGCGCGCGGCCGAGTCCCCGCCCGGCGCCGGTGACGACGACGACCCGTCCGTCGCAGAGTGCGCTCATCTCACAGCTCCTTGTTCGCGGTCGCGGCGTCCAGGAAGACGGGGCGCTCCCCGCCCCCGTGGACGAGCAGGCTCGCCCCGCTGATGTAGGCGGCCGCGTCGGAGGCGAGGAACACCGCGGCCGCGCCGATGTCGGACGGCTCGGCGAGACGGCCGAGCGGGACGGTGCGGGAGACGGCGGCGATGCCGTCCCGGTCGCCGTAGTGGAGGTGGGACAGTTCGGTGCGGACCATGCCCACGACGAGGGTGTTGACCCGGATGTCGGGCGCCCACTCCACGGCCATCGAGCGGGCGAGGCTTTCCAGGCCCGCCTTGGCGGCACCGTAGGCGGCGGTGCCGGGCGAGGGGCGGCCCCCGCTGACACTGCCGATCATGACGATCGAGCCCTTGGCGCGCCGCAGGTGGTCGTACGCGGCGAGGGACACGGTCAGGGGAGCCACCAGGTTGAGCTCCACCACGCGCGCGTGCCGCTCGGCGTCGGCCGCGGTGAGCAGCCGGTGCGGTGCGCCGCCCGCGTTGTTGACCAGGATGTCCATCCGGGGCAGGTCGGCGAGGACACGGCGGACCGCCTCGGGGTCACGGACGTCCAGCGGCACGAACTCGGTCCCGGGCCGCGGTACTTCCGGGGGCCGGCGCGCGCAGACCACGACCTGAGCACCCGCCCGCGCCAAGGCACGCGCGATGCCGGCACCGACGCCCCGGGTGCCGCCCGTGACGACGGCGACCTTCCCGTCCAGCTCCATGCGCTGCTACCTTTCCACCTAACAAACGTTTGGTGGAAAGGTAGCTGATGCGGCCATGGGTGTCTCCACCTCGTTCCCGGAAAAAAGTCTCGACGCGGAAAAGGCCATCGCGGTCGTCACGGTCGACTTCCCGCCGGTGAACGCCCTGCCGGTGGCCGGCTGGTTCGCCCTGGCCGACGCGGTGCGCGCGGCCGGACGCGACCCGGAGGTGCGGTGCGTGGTGCTGGCGGCCGAGGGGCGCGGGTTCAACGCGGGCGTGGACATCAAGGAGATACAGCGGGACGGGAACGGCGCGCTGATCGGCGCCAACCGCGGCTGCGCGGAGGCCTTCGCGGCGGTGTACGAGTGCGCGGTGCCGGTCGTGGCGGCGGTGCGGGGCTTCTGCCTGGGCGGCGGTATCGGCCTGGTGGGGAACGCGGACGCGATCGTGGCGAGCGAGGACGCGGTGTTCGGACTGCCCGAGCTGGACCGGGGCGCCCTGGGTGCGGCCACGCATCTGGCGCGGCTGGTCCCGCAGCACCTGATGCGCGCCCTGTACTACACCTCGCGCACGGCGAGCGCGGCCGAGTTGCACGCGCACGGCTCGGTGTGGCGGGTCGTGCCG
>KL569213.1:11114-11431 GCA_000715635.1 Streptomyces violaceus
GTGTGGCGGGTCGTGCCGCGCGAGGAACTGCCGGCCGCCGCGATGGAGTTGGCGCGCGAGATCGCGGCGAAGGACGGGCGGCTGCTGCGCCTGGCCAAGGCCGCCATCAACGGCATCGATCCGGTCGACGTGCGCCGCAGCTACCGCTTCGAGCAGGGCTTCACCTTCGAGGCTGGCCTCAGCGGGGTGGCCGACCGGGTGCGGGCCGGCTTCGGGAAGGAGAAGGAGGGTGCGTAGGTGAGCGACAAGACGATGACCGCCGACGAGGTCGTCTCCCGTCTGCACAGCGGCATGACCATCGGCATTGGTGGCTGGGG
>KL569213.1:11727-11977 GCA_000715635.1 Streptomyces violaceus
CCCTGGTGAGAGCACTGCTCCGGTCCGGGATCACCGATCTGACCGTCGTCTCGTACGGCGGCCCGGACGTGGGCATGCTGGCCGCCGCCGGGCGCATCCGGAGGCTGGTCACGGCCTTCGTCACCCTCGACTCGATCCCCCTGGAGCCGCACTACCGCGCGGCCCGCGAGCGGGGCGCCTTCGAACTGACGGAGGTCGACGAGGCGATGTTCATGTGGGGGCTGCACGCCGCGGCGAACCGGCTGCCGTT
>KL569213.1:12174-12911 GCA_000715635.1 Streptomyces violaceus
GCCGGTGCGGGCCGGGCTCGGCTCGGACGTGATGCGAGTCAACCCGGGCCTGCGGACGGTCGCTTCGCCGTACGAGGACGGGGAGACGTTCGTCGCGATGCCCGCCCTGCGGCTCGACGCGGCTCTGGTGCACATGAGCCGCACCGACCGGCTGGGCAACGGCCAGTGCCTGGGCCCCGACCCCTACTTCGACGACCTGTTCTGCGAGGCGGCCGACACGGCGTACGTCAGCTGCGAACGGATCGTCGACACGGCCGAGTTGACGAAGGCGGCGGCACCGCAGACCCTGCTGGTCAAACGGCACCGGGTGACCGGCGTCGTCGAGGCCCCGAACGGGGCGCACTTCACGTCCTGCGCGCCCGACTACGGCCGGGACGAGGCCTTCCAGAAGACCTACGCGACCACTCCCTGGCCGGAGTTCGCGGCCAGGTTCCTCGCCGGGGACGAGCAGGCGTACCGGTCGGCCGTCGAGGACGAGCGGGCCTGCCGGCCGGCCGTCGAGGAGGGGACATGACGGGGGCCGGCCGCGCCGATCACCGCGTGATCACTCGCGCCGAGTACTGCGTGATCGCCTGCGCCGAGGCCTGGCGGGACGACGGCGAGGTGCTCGCCAGCCCGATGGGGCTGATCCCCTCCGTCGGCGCCCGGCTCGCCCGGCTCACCTTCGCGCCGGACCTGCTGCTGACCGACGGCGAGGCGTTGCTCGTCCGCCCGGACGGGACGGCGGAGGGCTGGCT
>KL569213.1:13104-15523 GCA_000715635.1 Streptomyces violaceus
CACCTGGCCTGGGTCACCGGCGGCCGACGGCACGTGATGATGGGCGCGAGCCAGATCGACCGGTACGGCAACCAGAACATCTCCTGCATCGGCGACTGGGAGCGACCGAAACGGCAGCTTCTCGGGGTGCGCGGCGCACCGGTCAACACCCTCAACAACCCGACCAGTTACTGGATCCCGAGGCACTCCCGGCGGGTCTTCGTCGAGCGGGTCGACATGGTCTGCGGCATCGGGTACGACCATGCGGCCGGAGCGCGGCACCACCGCATCCCACGGGTCGTATCCGACCTGGGCGTCTTCGACTTCGCCACCCCCGACCGCTCGATGCGGCTGGCCTCGCTGCACCCGGGTGTCACGGTGGAGCAGGTCAGGGAGGCGACGGGCTTCGAGCTGACCGTCCCGGACGAGGTGCCGCCGACGCGTGAACCGAGCGCCGAGGAGCTGCGGCTGATCCGCGAGGTCGTCGACCCGGCCGGCACCCGTGCCCGGGAGGTCGCCTCGTGATGGAGACGGCGCTGACCCGGCTGACCGGAGTCCGCCACCCCATCGTGCAGACCGGGATGGGCTGGGTGGCGGGCCCGCGCCTGGTCTCCGCCACGGCGAACGCGGGCGCCCTCGGCATCCTGGCCTCCGCGACGATGACGCTCGACCAGTTGCGCGCGGCCGTACGGGAGGTCCGGGCCCGTACCGACGCGCCGTTCGGGGTGAACCTGCGGGCCGACGCGGCGGACGCGGGCGACCGCGTCCGGATCCTGGTCGAGGAGGGCGTCCGGGTCGCCTCCTTCGCCCTGGCCCCCTCCCGGGAGCTGATCGGCGAGCTCAAGGAGGCCGGTGTGGTCGTCATGCCGACCGTGGGGGCGCGGCGGCACGCCGAGAAGGTGGCGGCGTGGGGCGCGGACGCGGTGCTCGTGCAGGGCACGGAGGGCGGCGGGCACACCGGCGAGGTGGCCACGACGGTGCTGCTGCCGCAGGTGGCCGACGCCGTGGACATACCGATCGTGGCGGCGGGCGGTTTCTTCGACGGACGCGGGCTGGTCGCGGCCCTCGCCTACGGGGCGGCGGGTGTGGCGATGGGGACGCGGTTCCTGCTCACCTCGGACTCGACCGTGCCGGACGCGGTGAAGGCGCGCTATCTGGCGGCGACCGTACGGGACGTCACGGTCACCAGGGCCGTGGACGGACTGCCGCACCGCATGCTGCGGACGGAACTGGTCGACGCGCTGGAGCGCTCCGGCCGGGTGCGGGGTGCCCTCCACGCGGTCCGCAGGGCGGCGGGCTACCGGAAGCTGTCCGGCACGAGCTGGCGGCGCATGCTCCGGGACGGCCGGGCGCTCAAGCACGGCAAGGACCTGACCTGGAGCCAGGTCCTGCTGGCCGCGAACACCCCGATGCTGCTCAGGGCATCCATGGTGGACGGCCGTACGGATCTGGGGGTGATGGCGTCCGGGCAGGTCGCCGGGGTGATCGACGACCTGCCCTCCTGCGCGGAACTGGTGGAACGGATCGTGAAGGAGGCCGAGGACACCTGCCGGCGTCTCACAGCCTCTCGATGATCGTCACATTGGCCTGTCCGCCGCCCTCGCACATGGTCTGCAGGCCGAACCGGCCGCCGGAGCGCTCCAGTTCGTGCAGCAGAGTGGTCATCAGCTTCACGCCCGTGGCGCCGAGCGGATGGCCCAGGGCGATGGCACCGCCGTTGACGTTGACCTTGTCCGGGTCCGCTCCGGTCTCCTTCAGCCAGGCCAGGACGACCGGGGCGAAGGCCTCGTTGATCTCGACGAGGTCGATGTCGTCGATGGCCATGCCGGTCTTCTTCAGGGCGTGGGCGGTCGCCGGGATCGGGGCGGTGAGCATCCGGATCGGGTCCTCGCCGCGCACCGAGAGATGGTGCACGCGTGCGCGTGGGGTGAGGCCGTGGTCGCGCACCGCCCGCTCGGAGGCCAGCAGCATCGCCGCCGCCCCGTCGGAGACCTGCGAGGAGCAGGCGGCGGTGATCGTGCCGCCGTCGAGGACCGGCTTGAGCCCGGCCATCTTCTCCAGGGAGGTGTCCCGGCGCGGGCCCTCGTCGGCCGTCACCCGCTCGTACGGCACGGTCTCGCGGTCGAAGCGGCCCTCGTCGATCGCCCGCGCCGCGCGCTGATGGGAGCGCAGGGCGAACTCCTCCTGGTCCCGCCGGCTGATCCCCCACTTCGCGGCGATCATCTCGGCGCCCACGAACTGGTTCACGGGCTTGTCCCCGTACCGCGCCCGCCAGCCCGCACTGCCGGCGAACGGCCCCTGGGTCAGCCCCAGGGGTTCGGCGGCCTGCCGGGTGGCGAAGGCGATGGGGATCATCGACATGTTCTGCACACCGCCGGCGACGACGAGGTCCTGCGTGCCGGACAGCACGGCCTGCGCCGCGAAGTGCACGGCCTGCTGC
>KL569213.1:15748-17383 GCA_000715635.1 Streptomyces violaceus
ACTGCCGGTCGACGGTCACGCCCGGCACCTCCTCGGGCAGCCCGGCCGCCAGCCAGCAGGTCCGCGCGATGTCCCCGGCCTGCGGCCCCACGGTGTCCAGACAGCCGAGGACGACGTCCTCCACGGCGGCCGGGTCGACGCCCGAGCGGCGCATCAGCTCCCCCAGCGCGTGCGCGCCGAGGTCGGCGGGATGGACCGCGCTCAGTCCTCCCCCGCGCCGCCCGACGGGCGTGCGGACCGCTTCGACGATGTAGGCCTCGGCCATGACAACTCCCTCACAGATAAGGGCTATTCGCGTACGGCGATCCCGTCCAGCACCATCGACAGGTACTGCCGGGCGATCTCCTCCGGGCTGTGCTGTCCGCCCGGGCGGTACCAGGACGCGGCGACCCAGACCGTGTCGCGCACGAACCGGTAGGTGAGCCGGACGTCGAGGTCGGCGCGGAAGGCCCGCTCGGCGACGCCGCGCTCCAGGGTGGACAGCCACGCCTTCTCGAATCTGCGCTGCGACTCGGCCAGGAACGCGAACCGCTCCTGCGCCACGAGCTGCTTGCTCTCCTTCTGGTAGATCGCGACGGCCGCGCGATGCCGGTCGATCTCCCGGAACGACTCGGTGACCAGGGCCTGAAGCGTCTCGCGCGGGCCGAGCCCGGCGCCCAGTACGGCGTCGTAGCCGTCCCACAGCTCGTCGAGGAAGGTCCGCAGGATCTCCTCCAGCATCGACTCCTTGGAGTCGAAGTGGTAGTAGAGGCTGCCCGCGAGCATGCCCGCGTGGTCCGCGATCTTGCGGACGGTGGTGGCGTTGTAGCCCTGCTCGGCGAAGACCTCGGCGGCGGTGCCGAGGAGTTCGCTGCGCCGGGCGGGGACGGTCACCTGGGGTTTCTTCTTCGTAGGAGGCACAGGTCCATTGTCGTCCTAGGCATGCCGGCTGCTGACGGACACCACTTCTCCCGTCATGTACGAGGAGTAGCCGGACGCGAGGAACACGATCACGTTGGCCACCTCCCAGGGCTCGGCGTACCGCCCGTAGGCCTCGTGTGCGGTCAGTTCGGCGAGCAGCCCGGGGGTGGTCACCTTCACGAGGTGGGGATGCATGGCGAGGCTGGGTGCCACGGCGTTGACCCGCACCCCGTAGTCGGCCGCCTCGACCGCCGCGCAGCGGGTCAGCGCCATCACGCCGGCCTTCGCGGCGGCGTAGTGGGCCTGTCCGGCCTGGGCGCGCCAGCCGACGACCGAGGCGTTGTTGACGATCACGCCGCCACGGGTGTCCTTCATATGACGGAGTGCGGCCCGCACACACCGGAACGTGCCGTTCAGCGTGACGTCCAGGACGCGGGACCACTGGTCGTCGGTCATGTCGACGAGATGCGCGGTGCCGCCAAGCCCGGCGTTGTTGACCACGACGTCGAGGCGTCCGTGTTCCCGCGCGGCCGTCTCGAAGAGCGTGCGTACCTGCGTCTCGTCGGTGACGTCGCAGGGCACGGCGGTGACCGAGGCCTCCCCGAACTCGGCGGCCAGCTCCGCCTCGTGTTCCTTGAGCCGCCGCACGTGCGCGTCGCTGATCAGCACGCGTGCGCCCTCCTCCAGGAGGCGCCGCGCCGTGGCCCCGCCGATCCCCGCGCCGGCTGCCGCGGT
>KL569213.1:17602-23328 GCA_000715635.1 Streptomyces violaceus
GCGGTGACGACGGCGGTCCGGCCCGTCAGCAGGCCGTGACCGGGCACGTACGACGGACTCTCGACGTCTGTCATGGGCTCACGCTAACCTACCAAACACTTGTTAGGGAAGGAGGGCGGTCGTGGACCTCGCGTTTTCCCCGGCGGACGAGGAGTTCCGCACCGAGGTGCGGGAGTGGCTGCACACGCATGTGCCGTGCGCGCCGCTGCCCTCCCTGGAGACGGCGGAGGGTTTCGCCGCGCACCGCGCCTGGGAGGCGGAGCTGGCCGCGGACCGGTGGTCGGTGGTCAACTGGCCGTCGGCGTACGGCGGACGGAACTCCGGTCTGCTGCGGTGGCTGCTCTTCGAGGAGGAGTACTACGCGGCGGGCGCCCCGGGACGTGTCAGTCAGAACGGCATCCATCTGCTCGCCCCGACCCTCCTCGACCACGGCACCGAGGAGCAGCGGGCCCGGGTGCTGCCCGCGATGGCTTCCGGCGAGGTGATCTGGGCGCAGGCCTGGTCGGAGCCCGATGCCGGTTCGGACCTGGCGTCGCTGCGGGCGAAGGCCGTGCGCACGGACGGCGGCTGGTTGCTGAGCGGCCAGAAGACGTGGTCCTCGCGCGCCGCGTTCGCCGACCGCGCGTTCGGCCTGTTCCGCAGCGACCCGGAGGCCCCGAAACCCCACCAGGGCCTGACGTATCTCATGTTCGGCCTGCGCGCCCCCGGCGTCACGGTCCGCCCGGTCGCCCGTCTCGACGGCAAGCCGGCGTTCGCGGAGCTGTTCCTTGACGAGGTCTTCGTGCCCGACGAGGACGTGATCGGCGAGCCCGGCCAGGGCTGGCGGATCGCCATGTCGACAGCGGGCAACGAACGCGGGCTGATGCTCCGCTCGCCCGGCCGGTTCCTCGCCACCGCGCGGCGGCTTAACGGGCTGTGGCGGGAGCGGGGCGGTCCGGTGGCCGTGCGGGACCGGGTGGCCGACGCCCTGATCGGCGCGCGGGCCTACCAGCTCTTCACGTACGCGGCGGCCTCCCGTTTCCTGGACGGCGAGGCGGTCGGCCCGGAGTCGAGTCTCAACAAGGTCTTCTGGTCCGAACTGGACATCGCCCTGCAGGAGACGGCCCTCGATCTTCTCGGCCCGGAGGGCGAGATGGCGGACACCGACTGGGCGGAGCGGTACGTCTTCGCGCTCGCCGGTCCCCTCTACGCGGGCACGAACGAGATCCAGCGCGACATCATCGCCGAGCGCCTGCTCGGCCTGCCGAAGGGACGCCGCTGATGCGTTTCCTCCCCGACGCCGAGCAGCGGGCCTTCGCCGCCTCCCTGGACGCCCTGCTGACGGCGGCCGGCACACCGGTGGTGGTGCGAGACTGGAGCCGGGGCGACCATACGAGCGGGCGGGCGCTGTGGTCCCGTGTCGCGCAGGCGGGCGTGTTCGCGCTGGCGGTCCCTGAGGCGTACGAGGGTCTGGGCCGGCACCCCGTCGAACTGGCCTTCGCGTTCGTCGAGTTCGGCCGCCATGCGGTACCGGGCCCGCTGGTCGAGACGATCACGGCGGCGGTGCTGCTGTCGGGGGCAGACCCGGGCATCGCCGAGCGGCTGCTGCCTTCGCTGGCGTCCGGCGGGACGATGGCGACGGTGGCACCCGAGGGGGCGTCGTACGCCCTGGACGGCGACGCGGCCGGCCTCAGGCTCTCCTGGGCGCCCGACGGCATCCGCCTCTCCCCCGGCCACGGCCCCGTCCGGCCCTCCCTCGACCCCGCCCGTCGCCTCACCCCCCTCACCCCCGGCGGCGACGTCGTCGACACCACCACGGAACAAGCCCTCGTCTGGGCCCGGCTCGCCACCGCCGCCCAGGCTCTCGGCGTGGGCCTCGCGCTGCTCGACAGAACCGTCGCGTACGTCAAGCAGCGCAGCCAGTTCGGGGTGCCCGTCGGCTCGTTCCAGGCGGTCAGGCACCGGCTGGCCGACGCGAAGATCGCCCTGGAGTTCGCGCGCCCGCTGGTGTTCGGCGCCGCGCTGACCATGCGTCCGGCCGACGTCGCCGCCGCCAAGGTCGCCGCGTGCGAGGCGGCGTACGGCACCGCGCGTACCGCGCTGCAGTTGCACGGCGCGATCGGCTACACGGCGGAGTACAACCTGTCGCTGTGGCTGACCAAGGCCCGGGCCCTGCGCACCGCCTGGGGCGGCCCCCAGGAGTGCCGGGCCCTGGTCGTCAGTGCGGCTGGTGATCGCCGCTGGTGATCTCCCGGTACTCCTCCGCCGTCGGCTTCTCGATCCGCGCATCGGGCCCGAACATGGCGTTCGCGAGCCGGGCCCGCAGCCGCTCGGACCGCTTGACCTTGCGGCGGACACCCCCCGCGTCGATCTCGCGCCCGGCCTCGTACGGCGGCCGCTGCTCGTGCTGGGTGAGGGTGAACAGCCGGGCCTGCGAGAGGGGCTCGTGGATCTCGATGTACTCGCCGTTGGCCAGCCGCTTGATCGTGCCCGTCTCCATGCCGTGCAGCACCTTGGCGCGGTCGCGGCGCTGGAGGCCCATGCAGATCTTCTTCGTGACGATGAAGGCGGCGACCGGCAGCACGAAGACACCGATCCGCACGAACCAGGTGATCGCGTTGATGGACAGATGCAGATGGGTGGCCACGATGTCGTTTCCGCCGCCGATCAGCAGCACCGCGTACAGGGTCAGCCAGGCCACGCCCAGGCCGGTGCGCACGGGCGCGTTGCGCGGCCGGTCCAGGATGTGGTGCTCGCGTTTGTCACCCGTGATCCACGCCTCGATGAAGGGATAGACGCCGAGGGCGAGCAGGATCAGGGGGAAGAGCGAGAAGGGGATGAACACACCCAGGACGAGCGTGTGGCCCCAGAGGTTGATCTCCCATCCCGGCATCACCCGGATCAGGCCCTCGGAGAACCCCAGGTACCAGTCGGGCTGGGCGCCCGTGGTGACCAGGTCGGGGCGGTAGGGGCCGAAGGCCCACACGGGGTTGATCTGGGCGACCGCGCCCATCACCGTCAGGATGCCGAAGACGAGGAAGAAGAAGCCGCCCGCCTTGGCCATGTAGACCGGCAGGAAGGGCATCCCGACGACCGACCGCTCCTTGCGTCCGGGGCCCGGGAACTGGGTGTGCTTGTGGTAGAAGACCAGGATCAGATGGGCGGCGACCAGGCCCAGCATGATCCCGGGCAGCAGCAGAACGTGGACGGGGTACAGCCGCGAGATGATGTCCTCGCCGGGGAACTCCCCGCCGAAGAGGAAGAACGACAGATACGTTCCGACGATCGGGATCGACAGGATCGCGCCCTGCGCGAAGCGGATGCCGGTGCCGGACAGCAGGTCGTCGGGGAGGGAGTAGCCGGTCAGGCCGGTGATGATGCCGAGCATCAGCAGGGTCCAGCCGAAGACCCAGTTGAGTTCGCGCGGCTTGCGGAAGGCGCCGGTGAAGAACACCCGCATCATGTGCACCATCATGCCGGTGATGAAGACCAGCGCCGCCCAGTGGTGGATCTGCCGGATCAGCAGCCCCCCGCGCACGTCGAAGCTGATGTCCAGCGTGGACTCGAAGGCCTTGCTCATGAGCACGCCGTTGAGCTCCGTGTAGGAGCCGTTGTAGACGACCTCCTGCATGCTCGGCTCGAAGAACAGGGTGAGGTAGACGCCCGTGAGGATCAGCACGATGAAGCTGTAGAGGGTGACCTCGCCCAGCATGAAGGACCAGTGGTCAGGGAAGACCTTGCGCATGTTGGCCTTGGCCAGCCCGAAGAGCCCGAGCCGCCCGTCCGCCCAGTCGGCGAGCCTCTCGCCCTTGCCGGGAGGGGGGCTCCGGCGAGCGGAGTCCGTCCCGTACACCCGTCGTGCGCCGTCGTCGCCCATGCGTCGTCGCCTCCCCGTCGGATCCTTCCCAGCGTGGCACGGCATCGCGGCGGTGCAAATGGGGCGTAAGGACGGATAGGCCAAGGGGACGAGCGGGTGACCGGGCCGGTCTCAGGCCGGCCGCACGATCCCTTGGGCCCGGGCGGCCACCAGCCACTTCGGGAACTCGCCCACCAGCCGGTCGTACAGCTCGGCGTCCGGCACCCTCCGTGGATCCTCACCCGCGTGGAAGAACCCGGCGTTGTCGACGATCCGCTTGCCCGGCACGGCCAGCTCGTCCAGCCTGCGCAGGAAGTCGAACTGCTTGCTGCCCGGGTCGCCGAAGCCGATGAACTGCCAGAACATCGGCAGCCTCGCCGCCTTGCACAGATACCGCTCGGCGGCGAGCTTGTTGATGGGGCCGCCGTCGGTCTGGAAGATCACGAGGGCGGGCTCGGCCGCACCGCTGTCGAGGTAGTGGTCGATGACGGCGTCCATGGCCAGGTGGTAGCTGGTCTTGCCCATGTGCCCGAGCCCGGCCACGATCCGGTCGATCCGCCCCTGGTGGTCGGCCAGGGCGATCCCGGTCTCGGCGTCGACGTCGGTGGAGAAGAACACGACCGGCACGGTGCCGTCGTCGTCCAGGTGCGCCGACAGTCCGAGCACCCGGTCGGCGAGCGCCTGCACGCTGCCGTCCCGGTAGTACGGCCTCATCGAGCCGGAGTGATCGACCACGACGTAGACCGCGGCCCGCAGCCCGTCGAGGCCGTGTTTCGTGAGGGACACCCCGGCGCTCTTGTAGAGGTTCACCAGCGCGGGAGCGGTCTCCTGGACCTTGCTCAGACTGATCGCGACCATGGCCCTCACCCTCTCACTCCTCGACGACCACTCCGTCGCTCAGTTCCAGCACCCGGTCGGCCAGGCCGAGGAGTTGGGGGTCGTGGGTGGCGACGAGGGCCGTGACGCCCTCGCTGCGGACCACGGCCTTCAGCAGTTCCATCACCGCCAGGCCGGTCGCGGCGTCGAGCTGGCCGGTCGGCTCGTCGGCGAGCAGCAGGGCCGGGCGGTTGGCGAGGGCCCGGGCGATGGCGACCCGCTGCTGCTGTCCGCCGGAGAGCTCGGCGGGCCGCTGTGTCTCGTGGCCGGCGAGGCCCACCAGGGCCAGGAGCAGCGCCACCCGCTCCTCGCGTTCGCGCGGCTCGGCCCGGCGCAGCCGCAGCGGCACACCCACGTTCTCGGCGGCGGTGAGGATGGGGATCAGCCCGAAGGACTGGAAGACGAAACCGATCCGGTCGCGGCGCAGTTCCAGCAGCTCGCTCCCGCTCAGCGCCGACAAGTCGGTGCCGCCCACGACGACACGGCCGCTCTGCGGGGAGTCGAGCCCGCCGATCATATGGAGCAGCGTCGTCTTGCCGGAGCCCGAACGGCCTTTGAGGGCGACCAGTTCCCCGCGCCGGACGGCGAAGGAGGCCCCGCGCAGCGCGTGCACGGTCGCGGCACCCGTGCCGTAGGAGTGGTGCAGGTCAGCCACCCGAAGCATCGGCTCGTCGGACGCGTCGTCGGCGAGGGCGGCACCGGACCCCGGGCTGGTGTTCTCGGTCATCACCGCATCCCATACGGAACCGGTCCGGATGGTCAAGAGCGGAACAACCCGCATTCGAACTCATGCGCAGGGCCGGTAACTCCGTGATATGCATGCCGGGTTGGGGGAAGAGCGGTTCGGCCATCGGGTGGGGGAAGCGTGACGGGCTTACTGCTGCTGCGCCTGCGTGCGCACCGGCTGCTCCTCGTGGCCGCCCTGCTCACCGTACTGCTGACCACCTCGGTGCTCGCCGCCCTCACGGCCTTCTCCGGCTCCGTCGGGGACGCGGCGCTGCGCGCTGTCCTGGAC
>KL569214.1:0-220 GCA_000715635.1 Streptomyces violaceus
ATGTGTATAAGAGACAGGGGCTGGGCATGGCGCAGTGGGCGGCGTACGCGGGAGCCGGGGCGCTCGCGCTGTTCGGGTTCGGCGGGCTGGCCCGGGGCCGGACCGGGCGGGCCTCGGTGCTGGGTCTGTTCGGCCGCTACCGGGGGACCGTCCGGCGCTCCGGCCTGCTGTGGGTCAACCCGCTGCTGCTGCGCCGCCGGGTGGACGTACGGCTGCGGCA
>KL569214.1:496-1621 GCA_000715635.1 Streptomyces violaceus
GAGCCGGTGCCCGCGACCGACGCGCACGGGGTCGCGCTGCGGGTGGTCGTCCTGGTGGTGTGGCGGGTGCTGGACACCGCGCGGGCCACGCTGGGCGTCGAGGACTACGAGTCGTACCTGCGCGAGTGTGTCGAGGCGGCGCTGGCCCGGGTGCCGGTGGTGATGCCGGGCGGCCCGAGGGGAGCCGGGGACGCGGCGGCCGAGGCGCTGACCCGGCTGGTGACGGCGGAGGCGGCCCCGGTCGGCCTGGAGGTGTTCTCGGTGCAGCCGCTCCGGGCGGAGTACGACCCCGAGATCGCCGCCGCGCTGCACCGCCGCCGGATCGCCGCGCTGGACGCCCAGCACCGGGCGAGCGTGCTCACCTCGGTCGTGGACTCGGTGGAGGACACGGTGACCCGGCTGACCATGCGGGGGCTGGTCGAACTCGACGACTACGAGCGGAAGGTGCTGGTGAAGGACCTGACGGTGGCGTTCTGCGCGGGGCGCGGAGAAACGGGCCCGTGATTGGTATGGACATGTTCAACTAACCCTCCTACATTCAGACTTGGTCTAGACCTACCTGCACGGCTCACTGAACATCCCCCACGTTCTCCAGGAGCGGCAGCATGCGCACAAGGACCAAGTTGTCCGCAGCCGCGGTGGGACTGGCCACGACCGGAGCCCTCGTACTCTCCTCCGGCGGCGCCAGCGGCCACGGCTACACCGACCTCCCCATCAGCCGGCAGAAGCTCTGCCAGAACGGCACCGTGACCAACTGCGGATCCATCCAGTGGGAGCCGCAGAGCGTCGAGGGCCCGAAGGGCTTCCCGGCGTCCGGTCCGGCAGACGGGCAGATATGCAACGCCGGCCTCGGCCACTTCGGCCAGCTCAGCGCACCGCGGACACCGTCCGGCGGCGCCTGGCCCGCCACGAAGGTGACGGGCGGCCAGAACTACACGTTCCGCTGGCAGTTCACGGCCATGCACGCCACGACCGACTTCCGGTACTACGTCACCAAGCCGGGCTGGAACCAGAACCACAACCTGGCCCGGTCCGACCTCAACCTCACGCCGTTCTTCACGGTCCCGTACAACGGCCAGCGGCCACCGTCGACGCTGTCCCACAGCGGCAGGCTGCCGTCCGGGC
>KL569214.1:1824-4262 GCA_000715635.1 Streptomyces violaceus
GCCGTCCGGGCTGAGCGGCCGTCACGTCATCGTCGCCGTATGGACGATCGCCGACACGGCCAACGCGTTCTACGCCTGTTCGGACGTCACCTTCTGAACCTTCTGAGGTTCTCTTGAGTCACCGGTGCGGCCGGGGTGGGTAGGTTCCTCCCACGCCGGCCGATCGGGGCCGGCGCATCGACCTCGGGGGACGCGCGATGGACGTGATCTTCTACGTCGGGCCCGGTCTGATCATGGCTCTGGCGCTCTTCATGGCCTACCGGGTCGTGCGGCGATGGCTGCAGATCCGGGGCGCCTGGAACAGCGGACTGACGGCCGAGGGCCGGTGCCTGCGGGCGTACACGACGGTGAGCGGCGGGCACGGCGACACCTCCGTGCGCACCACGCTCCACCATGTGTACGAGTTCATCACACACGACGGCCGGGTCATCCGCTTCGAGGAGGACGGCGGCCCCGGGACGAACCTCGAGGGCGACTACGTCACCGTGTACTACACCGCAGGCCGCCAGGTCGTGGCCACGGCCCAGGCGCCGAGCCGGGCGAGGCACGCGATGGCCGTCGTCGGCATCCTGGCGTTCCTCAGCGTCGTCGTCGTGTTCTGCGCCGGCTTCGTCGTCACGTACGCGCAGATCTTCGCCCCGTACGGCGACTTCGTCTTCGGCGGCATCACCGACGCGACCGTGATGCCGTGACCCTCCACATCTGACGGCACGTCAACTACCGTGCCCGCCCATGGACTCCAGGGCGACGTCAGCGGGTACGGTCGCGGAACTCATGGCCGGCGGGTGGGGCGACCACCGGCCGGGGCTGTGGTACGAGGACGGGGTACTGACCCACCACGAGGTGGCGGCGGGCGCCGCAGCCCGGGCCGCGCTGCTGTCCGACCTTCTGCCGCCCGGCGCCGAACCCCACATCGGGGTGCTGCTCGACAACACCCCCGAGTTCCCGCTCTGGCTGGGCGCGGCTGCCCTGGCCGGGGCGGCGGTCGCCGGCGTCAACCCCACCCGCCGCGGCGCCGAACTGGCCCGCGACATCCTGCACACCGAGTGCCGCGTCCTGGTCACCGAGCGGGCCCACCTGCCGTTGGTCCGGGACCTGGACCTGCCCGGGGTACGCCTGCTGGTGACGGACACGGCGGACTACGCCGACCTCCTGGCCCCCTACGCGGACGCCCGGCCGGACGCGTCCCGCGCGACCCCGGCCGACCGCTTCCTGCTCTACTTCACCTCCGGCTCGACCGGCGCGCCCAAGGCCGCGCTCTGCTCCCAGGGCCGCCTGGCAGCCGCAGGCCGCTCCCTGGCCGGCCAGTTCTCCCTGGGTCCGGACGACGTCCACTACATCTGCATGCCGATGTTCCACGGCAACGCGGTGATCGCCGACTGGGCACCCGCGCTGGTCACCGGGGCGGCCGTCGCTCTGCGCCGCCGCTTCTCGGCGTCCCGCTTCCTGCCGGACGTACGCCGTTACGGGGCGACCTACTTCACCTACGTCGGCCGGGCGATCCAGTACGTCCTGGCCACCGCCCCCCACCCCGGGGACCGCGACAACCCCCTCCGCCTGGGCTTCGGCACGGAGGCGGGCGCGGTGGACGCGGCGGCCTTCGAGCGGCGGTTCGGGGTGCGGCTGGTCGAGGGATACGGCTCGTCGGAGGGCGGGGCGGCCGTGCAGTGGTCGCCGGGCACGCCGGCGGGAGCGGTCGGGCGGGCGGCACCCGGGCTGGTGGTCCTGAACCCGGAGACGGGCCGGGAGTGCCCACCGGCCCGCTTCGACGCGGCGGGCCGGCTGCTCAACGGGGACGAGGCGATCGGCGAACTGGTCAACCAGGGACCCAGCCCCTTCGAGGGCTACTGGCGCAACCCGGCGGCGGAGGCGGAGCGCCGCAAGTGGGGCTCCCCCCGCTCGGGCGAAGCCGCGAGTGGGGGAGGCTGGTACTGGACGGGCGACCTCTTCTGCCGCGACGCCGACGGCTACCTCCACTTCGCCGGCCGTACCGACGACCGCCTCCGGGTCGACGGCGAGAACCTGGCCGCCGCGATGATCGAGAACATCCTCGCGCGCTACGAGGGGGCGGCGGCGGTCTGCGTGTACGCGGTGCCCGACCCGGTGACCGGCGACCAGGTGATGGCGACGATCGCCGGCACCTTCGACCCGCTGTCCTTCGCGGAGTTCCTGCTCGCCCAGCCCGACCTGGGGACGAAGATGGCCCCTCGGTTCGTCCGGGTGACGGACCGCATGCCGGTCACGGCCACGAACAAGATCCACCGGGCGGCGTTACGCGGGGAGGGCTTCCACTGCACCGATCCGGTGTGGTGGCGGCCGCCGGGGAAGGGCACTTACCGCAGGCTGACCGGGGAGGACCTCGAACACGCCGAAGGGCCTCTCGCTCCCACGAGAGGCCCTTCACCGGTGCGCCGCCAGGGACTCGAACCCCGGACCCG
>KL569214.1:4527-8443 GCA_000715635.1 Streptomyces violaceus
ATGACTCGCGCCGACCGGCGGAACCACGTTCCGCGGTGGGCGACGGGAAAATAATACCCGGTCTCCAGGGGTGCTCCGGACCACCCGGCGTCGTGCTAGATCGCCATGGACAGCAGGACCGGCGCCGCGTTGCGGTTGAGGGCGTCCGCGGCCTGGCGGAGGCGGTGGGCGTGCTCGACCGGGAGGGACAGGGCCAGGCAGCCGACGGAGGAGCCGGCGGTGATGGGGACGGCCGCGCAGACCGTGCCGACCGCGTACTCCTGGAGGTCCAGGACGGGCACGGTGGCTGGCTGGGCCTCGAGCCGGGAGAGCAGCAGGCGGTCGCTGGTGATGGTGCGCGAGGTGAGGCGGGCCATCTTGTGCCGGGCTAGGTGGTCGCGGCGGCCGGCGTGGTCGAGCTGGGTGAGCAGGCTCTTGCCGATGGCGGTGGCGTGGGCCGAGGAGCGGAAGTCGACCCACTCGTTGACCTTGGGCGTGGCCGGGCTGTCGGCGTACTGGGTGATGCTGATCTCGCCGTCGACGTAGCGGCTCATGTAGACGGCGGCGCCGACCGAGTCGCGCAGCCGGTCGAGGGTGTGCTGGAGCTTGTCGCGCAGGGCTTGCTCGCGATGGCGGGCGGAGCCGAGGCGGGCCAGGGCCTCGCCCGTGACGTACGCGCCGTCGGCGATCTGCTCGACGTAGCCCTCGCGGCGCAGCATGCGCAGCAGCGCGGTGAGCCGCTCCGGTCCGATGCCGGTACGCCGGGCGAGCTCGGTGTCGGTGACGCCGGAACTGTTTCGCGCCACCGTCTCCAGGACGCGCAGGGCTTCCTGGGCCGAGTGGTACGGGGTGGTCGGCTCGTTCCTCAGCGCCACGGTGGTCTCCCCCTGCGCTTGCTGTTGGGCCGTAATCCGGACAGCGAATCACCTCCACGATAACCGGCAAAGGGGTTGTGGAGAGCGGGGGTTGACAAGATTTCGGGCCCTCGGGCTGGGGCATTGACCCTCTGGCATATGCCAGAAGCATGCCCCGATCCGAGGGCCCGGCGTCGGCCCGGTTCACGGGCCGTAATCACAGCACCGCGCTGAGGAACTCCCTCGTCCGGTCCAGCTCCGGGTCGCTGAAGATCTTCTCCGGCGGACCAGACTCGATGACCCGGCCCGAGTCGAACATCAGCACCTGGTCGGAGATGTCCCGGGCGAAATTCATCTCGTGGGTCACGCAGAGCATGGTGATGTCCGTGCTGCGGGCGATGTCCCGCAGCAGGTCCAGCACGCCCGCGACCAGCTCCGGGTCGAGCGCGGAGGTCACCTCGTCCAGCAGCAGCACCTTGGGCTGCATCGCCAGGGCCCGGGCGATCGCCACACGCTGCTGCTGACCGCCGGAGAGCTGGGCGGGGTGGGCGTCGCACCGGTCGGCCAGGCCCACCATGTCCAGCAGGCCCTTGGCCCGCTCCACCGCCTCGTCCTTCGACATGCCGAGGACGGTGACCGGCGCCTCGGTGAGGTTGCGCAGCACGGTCATGTTCGGGAACAGGTTGAACTGCTGGAACACCATCCCGATCTTCTTGCGGACCTCACGGACCTCCTTGTCGGAGGCGGGGAACAGCTTCTGCCCGTCGACCGTGATCGTGCCCTCGTCGGGCTTGAGCAGGGTCATCAGCAGCCGCAGGATCGTGGTCTTGCCGGAGCCGGACGGCCCGATCAGGGTGACGTGCTTGCCGGCGTCGACCGAGAAGTCCAGATGGTCCAGAACGGTGTTCTGGCCGAACCGCTTGGTGACCTGTTCCAGCCGGATCAGCTCGCCGGTGCTCTTGGCGGGGTTCTTCTCGGGATTGGGGAGAGTGTCAGTGGGCAAGGCGTCGCTCCAGGGCTCGCAGGGCAAGGGAGGCCAGGTAGGAAATGACGATGAAGGCCACGCCGATCACCGTGAGGGGCTCGGTGAACTGGAAGTGCTCCTGAGAGAACAGGCGCGCGTGGCCGAGCATCTCCAGGACGGTGATCGCCATCAGCATCGGCGTGTCCTTGAGCATCGCGATGACGTAGTTGCCGAGCGCGGGGACCACCCGGCGCACCGCCTGCGGCAGGATCACCGCGGTCCACGTCTTCCGCAGCGGCAGGTTCAGCGCCGTCGCCGCCTCCCACTGGCCGACCGGCACGGCCTCGATGCCGGCCCGGTAGACCTGCATCGTGTACGTCGAGTAGTGCAGCCCGATCGCGACGACACCGGTGGTCAGCGCCGAGAAGGTCAGGCCCCACTCGGGCAGCACGTAGAAGAGGAAGAACAGCTGCACCAGCAGCGGGGTGTTGCGGACGAACTCCGTTACCGCCCCGACCGGCCAGGTCACCCACCGCGACGGCACCCGCATGAGCAGCGCCCACACCAGGCCCAGCGCGAACGAGATCAGCGAGCCGAAGAGCAGGATCTGGAGAGTGACCAGCAGGCCCTCCCAGAAGTCCGGCATGAAGTCGGAGACCGCGCTCCAGTCCCAGTTCACGCGACAGCACCTCCACCCACACCGGTCGTCTCCGGCCGGCTCAGTTCCTGGTCGGCGGTCGACCCGACCGGCTTGCCCGTGCCGGCCTTGAGTTTCTTCTCCAGCCCGCGCATGACCCGGGTGAGCAGGAAGGCGATCACGAAGTAGATGAGCAGGATGTACGTGTAGATCTCCGCGCTCTCCTGGAGCGCGAGGCGCACCAGGTTGCCGCTGAACGCCAGGTCGCCCATGCCCATGATCGACACCAGTGCGGTGCCCTTGAGCAGCTCGATGAGCAGGTTGGAGAACGGCGGGATCATCTCCGGCACCGCCTGCGGCAGCAGGATCAGCCGCATCCGCTGCCAGGGCGTGAAGCTGAGGGCGATCCCGCCCTCCTTCTGCGCCGGGTCGACCGCGCTCAGCGCGCCGCGCACGATCTCCGAGCCGTACGCCCCGTAGGTCAGGCCGAGCGCGAGCGTGCCCGCCCACAGCGGCACCAGCTGCCAGCCGAAGGCCGGGGGCAGCACGAAGAACACCCAGAAGATCATCACCAGGGCCGAGGTCCCGCGGAACACCTCGGTGTAGAAGCCCGCCAGGAAGCGGACGATCCACAGCCGGTGGGTGCGCGCGACGCCGACCACGAAGGACACCGCGGCGGCCAGCAGGGTGCTGCAGACGAGCAGCTGGATCGTGACCCAGATGCCCTTGAGTACGAGTTCCCAGAGTCCCGAGGTCATCCGCCGCACAGCTCCTTCGCGGTCAGATCCGTCATCTCGGCCTTGGTGAAACCGAAAGGCTCGAGGATGCGGAACAGCTCGCCGCTCTTCTTGAGCTTGCGCAGCTCGACGTTGAAGGCGTCCCGCAGCTTCGTCTCGGTGGGCCGGAACGCGAAGGCGCCTCCGTCGACGTGCGGCTTGCCTCCCACGAGCGGCGCGAACGGCTTGGTCGCCTCCGCCTTGGCGGACTTCTTCACCACCTCACGGGCCGTGAGCGCGGTACCGGCGAACACGTCCACGCGTCCGGCCTCGACGGCGTTCAGGCCCGCGACCTGGTCCGGGACGATGAGGATGTCGCTCTCCTTGTACCCCGCTTCCACGGCGTACTGGATCTCGGCGTAGCCGGTCCCGGTGGCGAACTTCGCCTTCTTCGCGACGACGTCCTTGTAGCTGTGCAGCCCCTTCGGGTTGCCCTTGCGCACGATGAACGCGTCGAGCATCTGGTAGTCGGGGTCGGAGAAGATGACCTGCTCGCAGCGCTCGGGATTGACGTACATCCCGGCCGCGACGACATCGAACTGCTGGGAGTTCAGGCCCGGGATGAGCGAGCCGAACTCGGTCGGCACGGGCTGCACCCGGTCGACGCCGAGACGCTTGAAGATCACCTTGGCCAGCTCCGGTGCCTCGCCGGTGAGCTCGCCGTTCTTGTCGATGAACCCGAACGGGATCTCGCCTGCGATGCCGA
>KL569214.1:8599-14318 GCA_000715635.1 Streptomyces violaceus
CCGTTCTTGTCGATGAACCCGAACGGGATCTCGCCTGCGATGCCGAGGCGGACGACGCCCGCGGCCCGGAGCCGGTCGAGCAGGTCACCGCCCTTGACGTCCGACGCGGTGGCGACCCGGCTGCATCCCGCGGCGCCCAGCGCGCCGAGCGCCGCGACCCCCGCGAGCAGCGACCGGCGTGTGGGCCCGGATACGGACCGGGCTATGGGTTCGTAACCTCTGAGTGGGCTTCTCTGTGGTGGAGCCATGGGCGCGCGGCTACCCGACCGCACCTGAGTTATGCCGATCTTTTCAAGCCCCGCACTCTGCCGATGCGCCCTTGACCGCGGAGCCGAGGGGCACTCCCATGGAGGGCATGGCTGATCGCTACATCGAACTCTCGCTGGTCAAGCGCGACGTGACCTGCACGGCCAAGCTGCTGGACGACCGCGCGCCGATCACCTGCGCGGCCGTCTGGGACTCTCTTCCGCTGGCCGGTGACGTCTACCACGCAAAGTACGCACGCAACGAGATCTACGCCCTTTTCCAGCCTTTCGCCCAAGCCGAGCCACCTCTGGAAAATCCGACTGTTACGCCTATTCCGGGTGACCTGTGTTATTTCACCTTCACGGGTGCGGAGTTGGGGACCAAGTCTTACGGCTACGACCGCGAGGTCCGCGCCGGGACCACGCTCGTCGACCTGGCCCTGTTCTACGAGCGCAACAACCTGCTGCTGAACGGCGATGTCGGCTGGGTACCCGGCATCGTCTGGGGCCAGGTCGTCGAAGGCCTGCAGAACATGGCCGAGGCGTGCAACGACCTGTGGAGGTCGGGAGCGGCGGGGGAGACGCTCAGCTTCCGGAGGGCCTGAGCCGGCCGGCGGACGCCACCCCCGCCTCGTACAGCGCGTGGGCCGCCCGCAGCACCAGATCGTCCCGGTGCCGGGCGGCCACGAGCTGCAGACCGATCGGCAGACCGTCCCCGTCCGCGCCGACCGGCACGCTCGCCGCGGGCTGCTGCGTCATGTTGAACGGGTACGTGAACGGGGTCCAGCCCGTCCAGCGCCGGTGGCCTGATCCCTTCGGTACCTCGGCGCCCGCCTCGAACGCCGTAATCGGCAGGGTCGGGGTGACGAGCAGGTCGTAGGTGTCGTGGAAGTCGCCCATCCGGCGGCCCAGGTTCATCCGGACGTCCACCGCGGCCAGATAGTCCAGCGCCGAGTAGCGGGCGCCCTGTGTGCAGATCTCGCGCAGGCCCGGGTCCAGCAACTCGCGCTGGTGCGGGCCCAGGTGCTCGGTCACCCGGGCCGCCCCGCTGAACCACAGGGTGTGGAAGGCCTCCACCGGGTCGGTGAGATCCGGGTCGGTCTCCGTGACGTACGCGCCGAGCTCCGCCAGCCGCTCCACCGCGTGCCGCACCGCCGTCGCGACCCCCGGACGCACCGCCACCTGCCCGCCCAACGAGGGCGAGTACGCCACGCGCAGCCCGCGCACCCCGCCCGTCAGGCCCTCCGTGTACGCACCCGGCGGCGGGGCGAGCGCCGACCAGTCGCGGGAGTCCGGGTGGCCGATCACGTCCATCAGCAGCGCCGAGTCCGCCGCGTCCCGGGTCATCGGCCCGACGTGCGCCAGCGTGCCGAACGCGCTCGCCGGGTAGAGCGGCACCCGCCCGTAGGTCGGCTTCAGCGCGAAGATCCCGCAGAACGACGCCGGGATACGGACACTGCCGCCGCCGTCCGTGCCCAGCGACAGCGGTCCCGCGCCGAGCGCCACGGCCGCCGCGCTGCCGCCACTCGACCCGCCCGCGGTGCGCGACGGGTCGTACGGGTTGCGGGTCACGCCGCTCAGCGGCGAGTCCGTGACGCCCTTCCAGCCGTACTCGGGGGTCGTCGTCTTGCCGATGAAGACCGCCCCGTGCTCCCGCAGCCGCGCCACGGACGGGGCGTCCTCGTCCCAGCGCCCCGCCGGATCCACGGCCTTCGAGCCGCGCAGGGTCGGAGCGCCGCGCTGCAGCAGGATGTCCTTCACCGTGACGGGCACCCCGTCCAGCAGCCCGTGCGGCTCACCGCGCCGCCATCGCTCCTCCGACTCCCGGGCCCGGGCCAGCGCGTCCTCGGCGGTCAGCCGGACGAAGGCGTTCACCTCCGGCTGGATCGCCTCGGCCCGCTCCAGCGCCGCCCGGGTCGCCTCCACGGGACTCCACTCGCCCTTGCGGTACCCGTCGAGGAGCCGTACGGCGGTCAGGTCGGTGAGCTCGGTCATCCACCCTCCAAGGAACGTCAGTGACCAGGTACGTACCCACGCTGCTTGTCGACCACGTTCCTCAGTGGCTCCCCGTTCGCCCAGAGTTCGTACAGGTCCACGAACTGGGCGCCGAGTTCGTCCCGCCAGCCGACGATGTCGCCGCTCATGTGCGGGGACACGATCAGGCCCGGGAGCTGCCACAACGGGCTGTCGGGGGTCAGGGGTTCGGCCTCGAAGACATCCAGCGCCGCCCCCGCGATCCAGTGCTTGGCCAGGGCGTCGGCAAGCGCGTCCTCGACGACCAGCTGGCCACGGCCGATGTTGACGAACCGGGCGGACGGCTGCATCACGCCGAAGCGGCGGGCGTCGAACATGCCGTGCGTCTGCTCGGTGAGCGGCGCCGCCGCGATCACCCAGTCGGCGCGCGCCAGCAGCCGGTCCAGGTCCTCCGGGCCGTGCACGCCGGTGCGCGGGGCGCGGCCCACGAGCGCGGTCGTGATGTCCAGCGCCCCGAGCGTGCGGGCGATCGCCCGGCCGATCGGCCCGGAGCCCACCACGACGGCCCGGCCGCCGGCGACCTTGTGCGACTCGCGGTGCCGCCAGGTCCGCTCCCGCTGCAACTCCAGCGTGCGCGGCAGATCCTTGGCCATCGCCAGCACGAGCGCGGCGACGTACTCGGCGATCGGCTGGTCGAAGATGCCGCGCGCGTTCGTCACCACCGTGTCGGAAGCGGCGAGTTCCGGACACATCAGATGGTCCACACCGGCGCTCGCCGTATGCACCCAGCGTGGCCGCGGACCCTCGCCCGGCCACGCGTCCCGCACGGCGCGCGAGGTGAAGTCCCACACGAGCAACGCGTCCGCACGCGGCAGGCGCTCGGCGAGACCCTCCGCGTCGGTGTGTTCGATACGGGCGCGGCCGGTGAGGCGGCCGAGGCGGGGGAGGGGTTCGGCGTCCAGGATGAGAAGGGTGGGAGTGGGCATGAGCAGCCGTTTCTCCAGCCGTGCGGCGGTGCAGGCCGGGTTTCGGGCGCCGGCCGGTGACGACGAGTTAACCGGGTGTTGACCAAGGAGTGATCCGGGCGGATTGACCACGCTCGCACCCGAACCTACCGTCGTCAACACGGGCGTTCCCACGATCCGTTGCACACTAGTTGCCCAGCGTGAGGCCGGTGCCTGCCATGGACGTCTCTTTTCTCGGCGGGCCCAGCCCGCAGCGCGGGGTCGGCGTTGTCGCACCCTTCGACTTCGCACTCGACCGCGAGCTGTGGCGCTGGGTGCCGGACGAGGTCTCCCTGCACATGACACGAACACCGTTCGTGCCGGTCGAGGTGAGCCTCGATCTCGCCCGCCTGGTCAGCGAGCACGAGACGCTGAGCGAGGCGGTCCGCACGATCAACGCGGTCGCCCCCGAGGTCATCGCCTACGCCTGTACGTCGGGCAGCTTCGTCGGCGGCGTCATGGGCGAGCGCGCGATGTGCGAGGCGATGAGCCGGGCGGGTGCCGTACCGGCGATCACCACCTCGGGCGGGCTGCTGGAGGCCCTGGTGGAGCTGGACGTACGGCGGGTGGCGCTGGTGACGCCGTACACGGTGTCGGTGACCCAGTCGCTGGAGGCGTACGTCGCCCAGGCCGGCGTCACGATCTCCGGATGCGCCTTCATGGGCCTGACCCGGCACATCTGGAAGGTCCCCTACCGGGAGGTGGTGGACATGGCGCGGGAGGCCGTACGCGGCGACGCCGACGCCCTGTTCATCAGCTGTACCAACCTGCCCACCTACGACGTGATCCCCCAGCTGGAGGCCGAGCTGCGGATCCCGGTGATCTCGGCCAACCAAGTGACGATGTGGGCTGCGCTGCGCCGACTGGGTACCCGTGCGGTGGGACCGTATCAAGCGCTGATCAATCCGGAGGCGCGTTCCGGTCTGGTATCGCCGGGGGCCGACCCCGGCCCTGTAGTGCCGGAAGAAGAGCAGCAGCAGGAAGGCTGGACATGACAGCACTGGGATTTCTCTACCCGGGCCACTCCGCAGAGGACGACTATCCGCGCATCGAGCAGTTGCTGGGCAGCGACATCCGGGTGGACCTGGTGCACACCGATATCGGTGAGGACGCGCACCGGGTGGACGCGCTGCTGGAGATGGGCTCCGCCGGGCGGCTGGCGGCGGGCGTCCAGGAGCTGCGGCACGCGGGCGCGGAGGCCGTCGTGTGGGCCTGCACGAGCGGCAGCTTCGTCTACGGCTGGGACGGCGCCCAGGAGCAGGTCCGCTCCCTGGCACAGACGGCCGGCATGCCCGCCTCCTCGACGTCCTTCGCCTTCGCGCACGCGGTGAAGGAGCTGGGAGCACAGCGGGTCGCGATCGGCGCGACGTACCCGGACGACGTGGCGCGGCTCTTCGCCGAGTTCCTGCGGTCGGACGGCGTGGAGGTCGTGTCGGTCAACAGCTCAGGCATCATCACGGCCGCCGAGGTCGGCACCTGGGGCGAGGCGGAACTCCTGGCCCTGGCCCGGAACTCCGACCACCCCGACGCCCAGGCCCTCCTCCTCCCCGACACGGCCCTGCACACGGCCGCGCACATCCCGGCCCTGGAGAAGGAACTCGGCAAGCCGATCCTCACCGCCAACCAGGTCACGGTCTGGGAGTGCCTGCGCCTGGCGGACCGCCGAGTGAACGCGCCGGAGCTGGGGGCGCTGTTCACGAGGGAGCCGATCGTCCAGGCGTGAGAGCGGGCCCTGCCCGGCGACCACACCGGGCAGGGCCATGCCCTCCAACTCATGCCCCATGCGGGCCGGAATCGGTCCCACCTCTTCGTCAGGGCATTTCAGGGCATAGGGGGATGGGTGCCCCGTCAAGAGGTGAGGAACGTTCAACTCCGCTGCCTCGCAGGGCGCTTGAGTTGACCGAAAGCGCGTTCCCTTTCTGTCGTTCATTCCGTGCACACTGGCCACATCCACAGCCAGTCGTGCCGTGAAGGACGGTCCCCGATGGCCGAAACGGGCCCGCTCAGATTCCGTGTAAGCGCTGTCCAGCTCTCCGGCCGTCTGTTGTGCTGGAGCCTGGCCGCGGCCATGATCGCCGCCGCGCTGGACGTCGTCCTCGATCCGCGTGCGCGCTGGTGGGATGCCCTGTGGTCGCTGCCCTGGTGGCTCGCCGGCGGAGCCGCCCTCGCGTGGATCGCCCTGCGGGCCCGTGAGAAGGCCAGGCGGCGACCGCCGCGCGGCGGAGCGCGGAGCGACTGGGCGCAGGCCGCCTGACGTCCCGGGGAATAACCGGAGACAGTCCCCTGTTAGAGCCGGAACGACAGCACACGGCCCACAGCAGGAGGCACCCCACCGTGGCGGCAGACGAGATACGCGGCGACGAGATACGCGGCGCGGCACAGGGCAGCGCCCCCGTCCCCCTCTCCGTACTGGACCTGGTCACCGTCGGGGCCGGCCGCACCGCCTCCGACGCGCTGCGCACCAGCGTCGACCTGGCCCGCCTCGCGGAGGCCCGC
>KL569214.1:14540-14972 GCA_000715635.1 Streptomyces violaceus
TCAGAGATGTGTATAAGAGACAGGCACCACTCCATGCCGGGCGTGGCCTCGTCGTCCCCCGCTGTGATCCTGGCCCACCTCGCCGCCCACACCGACCGCATCCGGCTCGGCTCGGGCGGCGTGATGCTGCCCAACCACGCCCCGCTCGTGATCGCCGAGCAGTTCGGCACGCTGGAGGCGATGGCCCCGGGGCGTGTCGACCTCGGCCTCGGCCGCGCCCCCGGCACGGACGGCGCCACGGCCGCCGCCCTGCGCCGCACCGACCGGCTGAACGAGGGCGCCGACGACTTCCCCGAGCAGCTCGCCGAGCTGATCCGCTTCCTCGACGACGACTTCCCCGACGGGCATCGGTACCGCCGTATCCACGCCGTACCGGGTCCGGTCCAGGCCACGTCCCCCGGCGGCGTCCAGTCCCTGTCTCTTATACACATC
>KL569214.1:15239-15405 GCA_000715635.1 Streptomyces violaceus
CCTCGCCGGTGTCCTCGGGCTGCCCTTCGCCTTCGCGCACCACTTCTCGGCGCAGAACACCGTCCCCGCCCTGGACCTGTACCGGGAGTCCTTCCAGCCGTCCGCCGTGCTCGACCGGCCCTACGCCCTCATCGGCGTCTCCGCCCTGTCTCTTATACACATCTCT
>KL569214.1:15620-16408 GCA_000715635.1 Streptomyces violaceus
GGCCCTCAGCATGGTCCGGCTGCGCACCGGCCGCCCGGGCCTCGTGCCCAGCCCCGAGGAGGCGGCGGCCTACGAGTTCAGCCCCATGGAGCGCGACTTCGTCGACTCCTGGAACGCCAACGTCATCCACGGCACCCCGGACGAGGTCCGCTCCGGACTGGACGACCTCGCCAAGCGCACCGGCGCCGACGAGTTGATGATCACGGCCAACGCGCACGGCGGTGACGTCCGCGTCCGCAGCTACGAACTCATCGCCGACGCCTACGGGTTGCCGACGCCCGCCTGAACATCCGGCGTGCCCAGCAGCTCGGAGATACGGTCCGGCGACACCGGACGGGAGTACAGCCAGCCCTGTCCGGTGTCGCAGCCGATGCGCCGCAGCCGCACCGCCTGGGCCGAGGTCTCCACGCACTCGGCCGTCACGGTCAGCCCGAGCCGGTGGGCGAGCTGGATCATCGCCTCGACCACGACCTCGTCGGCGGGGTTCGGGCGCGCTGCCGCGTCCCGGTCGTCGTACTGGAAGCCCCGCACGAAGGAACCGTCCAGCTTCAGCACCGACACCGGCAGCCGGCTCAGGTACGCGAGGTTCGAGTAGCCCGTGCCGAAGTCGTCGATGGCGATGCGCACGCCCATGTCGCTGAGGGCCTTCAGGGCCTGCAGTGGCCGGCCGCCCGAGCCCATCACCGCCGACTCGGTCAGCTCCAGCTGGAGCAGGTGCGGCGCCAGGCCCGTCTCGGCCAGGGTCTCGGCCACGTCGGCGACCAGGTCCTGTCTCTTATACACATCTC
>KL569214.1:16646-19561 GCA_000715635.1 Streptomyces violaceus
ACCAGCTGCGGGCCTGCCGGCAGGCCGTACGCAGCACCCAGCGGCCCAGCGGGACGATCGAACCGTCCTCTTCGGCAAGTCCGATGAACCGATTCGGCGTCAGTACGCCGAACTGGGGATGATTCCAGCGGACGAGCGCCTCGACCCCGTGCAGCCGGTCGTCCTCCATGCCGACCAGCGGCTGGTACTCCAGCCGGAACTCGCCCCGGTCGATGGCCGGCCGGAGCGTGGAGGCGAGGGCCTGGCGGGTCATGCGGTGGGCGTTGCGCTCCGGGTCGAACAGCGTCCAGCGGGCCTTGCCGTCGGCCTTCGCCCAGTACAGCGTCGTGTCCGCCGCCTGCACCAGGGCGGTGGGCGTGGTGCCGGCCGCGTGCCGCTCCACGACACCGATCGACGCCGACACCGACAGCCGCTGGCCGGAGATGTCGAAGGGGGCCTGGATCGCCCGCAGCACGGCTTCGGCCAGCTCGGCCAGTTGTTCGGTGCCCGTGGAGTCCTCGACGAGCAGCGCGAACTCGTCGCCGCCGAGCCGGGCCACCAGCGGGGTGCTGGTGCGGGCGAAACCCGTCTCGTCCGCGCAGCGCCTCAGACGCTCGGCGACGGCGGCCAGCAGCCGGTCGCCGACGCGGTGGCCGAGGGTGTCGTTGATGGCCTTGAAGCCGTCCAGATCCAGGTAGCACAGCCCGATCCGGCCCGTGCCGCTCTGCTCGTACGACTCCGCCTCCAGCGCGGCCGACAGGCGTTCGAAGAACAGCGTGCGGTTGGGCAGCCGGGTCACCGCGTCGTGCATCTGCAAGTGCCGCAGCCGGGCCTGGAGTTCCCGGCGGGAGCTGATGTCCGCGACGGACATGAGCACGCCCCGGTCGTCGGCGGGCAGCGGGGCGACCGTCACCTGCACCCACAGCGAGTGCCCGTCGGGGTGCTTGAGGCGGCGTGTGCAGCGCAGCCGGGACTGCCGGCCGCGCAGCACCTCGCGGTAGGCGTGCCAGGTGCGGGCGTCGGAGGTGAGGTCGACCAGATCGGCGGCGACGGCCCCGGCGAGTTCGTCCGGGGCGGTGCCGAGCAGCGCGGCGAGTGAGTCGTTGGCGCTGACGACCGTGCCCTCGCGGTCCACGACGGCCATGGCGAGCGGGGCGGCCGTGAAGACGGAGCGATAGGGCGGCTGCGACACGTGCTCGGTACGGGGGGACGTATCGATCTCACTCTCTGTGACGACCGGCCGGTCGAGGTCTGCCGCGGGCGCCGGCCCTTCGGAGGTTCCGCTCACCGCTCGCTCCCGCATGTATTCGATCTCTGTCCGTGCAGGAAAGGTCAGGAAAGTGTGCCGATCATAGAGGCTGGCCCCAGGGCCTTCCAGCCGGTGTCCAGTGTTCCCGACCAACCGGCCCTTCTGCCAGATCGTTTCTGCTCGCACCTGGACGGCTTCTTCAGGCCCCCGACCAGTTGTGACATTCCGTGAGTGCTTCTGGGGTGTCGGCTTCCGCGATTTTTCGGCTCCTTCACCCGACTGGTGCAGGCAAACAGGGCGCAGTACTACAAATCGCCACAGGCTGGGTGCGGTGTCCCGCGAACCGTACCCGGAGGTATCCGTGCCGCGTCAGTTCTCGCGCGCCCGACTGCGCAGTACCGCGGCCGTGTTCACCACCATGTCGGCCCTCGCCGCCACCTCCCTCGGCACCGGCCACTCGGCCGCAGGGCCCGACTCGGCCGAGCCCTGCGCCCTGACCCGCACCGACGCCCACCACTCGGAGGGCCTGGACACCTGGAACGCCGCCTATCCGCGCCCGGCCCGGTCCCTGGACGCGGTCATGGTCTTCCTGTCCTTCCCGGACGCCCGTCCGCTGACCACACCGCAGGAGCTGACCGCCGACCACTTCCCGGACACCACCCGGTTCTTCGAACGGGCTTCCTACGGCCGTTTCACCCTGCGCCCGCACCCGCTCGGGCACTGGATCCAGATGCCGCGGCCCTCCACGGCGTACGCCATACAGCGCGACTGGAGCGCCGAGCACCGGGCCGCGTACCTGCGGGACGCGCTCTCCGCGGCCGACCCGCAGGTCGACTTCTCGCGCTACGACGTCGTGTACTTCGTCGCCGACCCGGACGCGCCCGGCGTGGACTCCGACGCGACCAAGGTCGTCAACCTCACCAGCCCGATGCGGGCCGACGGCACCGACCTGCGCCGGGTCGTCACGGTGTTCGAGCAGCATCCGCCGGACCGGCTCGTCCTCGCCCACGAGACCGGGCACGTCTTCGATCTGCCCGACCTCTACCACCGGCCCGCCGACGGCAAGGGCGACTGGGACACGCACGTCGGCGACTGGGACCTGATGGGCAGCCAGTTCGGACTCGCCCCCGACCTGTTCGGCTGGCACAAGTGGAAGCTGGGCTGGCTGAATCCGCGGCAGGTGCGGTGTGTGCAGGACGCCGGGCCCGCCCGGCTGACCCTGGAGCCGCTTGCGGCGGCGCCCGGAATGCCGGTCCCGGGTGCCGCCGGCGCGCCGGTCCTCGGTCTCGGGCGGGGCACCAAGCTCGCGGTGGTGCGCACGGGCCCCGACAGCGTGCTCGCCTTCGAGGCGCGGGGGCCGGTGGGCAACGACACGGCCGCGTGCCGGCAGGGGGTGCTCGTGTACCGGGTGCGGGGCGAGGCGCAGTCCGGGGGCGGTCCCATCGAGGTGATCGACGCCCATCCGCGGACCGAGGCGTGCTGGGAGGACTCGGTGTACCCGCCCCTCGCGGACGCGCCGATCGCCGTCGGGGAGAGCTTCACGGTGCCGGGGGAGGGGGTGCGGGTGGAGGTGGAGGGGCGTACGGCTTCGGGGGCGTGGACGGTGAAGATCATGGTCCGCTGAGGGCGGTGCGGACATGTGAAAGACCCCCTCGCTCTCGCGAGGGGGTCTTTCACCGTCTGTGCG
>KL569214.1:19870-20006 GCA_000715635.1 Streptomyces violaceus
TGCTGACGTCGTAGACCTTAGCACCCTGGTCGGCGGGAGGAAAAATCGAAATCCGCACCGCCGAACGGGCCGCCCGCACGGCCGCCCACAGCAGCACTTCCGGGCCCGGAAGCCAGGGCTGCCGGGTGTCGGGGGT
>KL569214.1:20259-21157 GCA_000715635.1 Streptomyces violaceus
GTGTGCGCCCCACTCCTCCCACTCCAGCAGCGCCGGCAGCCGCTGGGCCGTGCCCGGTGCGGCGAACAGCAGCATGCGGCCGCGGAACTCCGCGACCGGGCCCGAGCCGGGTCCGTCGTCCCAGAGCCGGTCGAGCATCCGCCGCCCGAACATCGAGGGCGCGCTGACCACGTCGAAGACCGCCCCGCAGGGCAGCACGATCGGCGCGTCCGGCCGCTCCTCCCAGAGGGCGAGCGTGCTTCGCGGATACGTTCCTGCCGAAGCGAGCCAGGCGGCTCCGTCCGGGGTGACATGGGAGGCGTTCCATCCGCTGCTCATGACATCTACATCTACCGGCCGTGAGCGTGCGGTTCCCGAGGGTTGCGGGAAACCGGGACAGGAGGGGGTGGGAGGGAGTATCTTGCCCGCCTGGCATATGCCACGTAGATCACACCGGGTCGACAGGACCCCGGCCCTCGACACCGCCCCGCAGCAGGTCCCGGCCGAACTCGACCATCTTCTTGGCGTAGTCCTCGGTCCACTCGGCCCGCTCGGCGATGTCCGCGGTCGTCAGCCGGTCGAACCGCCGTGGATCGGCCAGCTGCGCCGCCGCGATCGCCTGGAACTCCACGGCCCGGTCCGCGGCGGCCCGGAACGCCAGTGTCAGCTCCGTGGACCGGGCCAGAAGTGCCCGTGGATCGTCGATCGACTCGAGGTCGAAGAAGTGCTCAGGGTCGGAGGCCGCCTCCGCGGGCTCGAAGAGCAGGGGCGCGGGGCGTAGCCGCGGTTCGTTCCGACGCGGCGTGGGCTCCGCCATGTCTTCTCCTCCTCGTACGTCGCGCACGGCCCTCCCGGTGGAGTGGGCCACCGTCCATTGTCTCGCGGGCGCGCAAGTGGGCATCGCAGGAGTGGGTACGGC
>KL569214.1:21374-25360 GCA_000715635.1 Streptomyces violaceus
CGCCTGCCACACCACCCGGCGTTCGTCAGGACCGCCAGGACACACGATGTTCGGCCAAATGTGCCAGCGGGGTGTCTCTGCCTGTGCAGGCTACGGGCGCCACACCACCCGGTGCTCCGCCAGGTGTGCCAGCACCGCGTGATTCGCCTCCCACCCATCAGGGCTGTATTCATCGGCCGCCTCCGGCGGCGTTCCGGCCTCCGGCCGGTGGAGGGGTGGGTGGAGATGGGTGTGTGGATCACGGCCGGTACTCGACCCGGTGCTCCGCCAGGTGTGCCAGCACCGCGTGATTCGCCTCCCACCCATCAGGAAACTTCACCAGCGTCCCCAGCTGCACCGGCTCCGTCGACGGATAGTCGTCCAGCAGGTCGCTCACTCCCGCCCGGCACACCACGATGCACGCGTGCCGGTGCCGGGAGGCCAGGACGCAGAGGCGGCCCGTCTCCAGGTGGAAGGCCGTGGCGTCGGGGCGGCCGGAGAGGGGGTGCAGGACCACCGTGACGTCGTACTCACGGCCCTGCAGCCGGTTCGCCGTGTCCACGACCACGTCGGTGACGCCGAGGTCGGCCAGGGCGGCACGTACCGCCGCCGCCTGGTCCCGGTGTGCCGTGCCGACGGCGATGCGGTCGGCGGTCAGGGGCGAGGGGTCCGGTGAGCGTTCCGACGTCGCCGCGCCGCCCCGGTCCAGCAGGCGCCGTACGACCGTCGCCACCGCCCGTACCGCCTCCGGGTCCGTGCGCGGGGTGTGCCGCGCGGGCAGTTCCAGCAGGCCCCAGCCCGACACGGCCGTCTCGTCGATCACCCGGTCCGGGCCCGATCCGTCGGAGGGGACGGCGAAGGACAGGGCGCGGTCGCCCGGGCCGGTACCGCTGCGGAACGGCGTGTACGGGTAGAACGCGTCCGAGACCAGGGGAGCGGCGGAGGCCGGAAGCCGCCAGGAGACCGGCAGGCGGTGCTGGGGCAGATCCGGGTTGTGCGCGAGCAGGGTGGTCACCGCCGAGGCCGACGGGTCGTACGCGAGGCCCGCCCACTGCTCGCTGCCCACGATCGCGAACGGGTCCAGCTGCCCCGGGTCACCCACGAACAGCGCACGCTCGAACAGCCCGGCCACCGCGAGCAGCGCGTCCGAGCGCATCTGGTACGCCTCGTCGACGATCGCGTGCCGCCACGGTTCGTCGACCTTCACATGCGCCCACTTCGCCGCCGTCGAGAGCACCACGGCCAGCCCCGCGAGGTCGCCCGCCTTCGCCGACTTGCGGACGTTCGGCAGGTCGTCGAGCGCCTTGTCGTAGGGGTCGGCGTCGCTGCTGTGCAGCCGGCCCACGGGCAGCTCGGGGTTCTTCTCGGCGAGCCGCAGGACGAGGTCGTCGACCTGGGCGTTGGTCTGCGCGACGACCATCAGCGGGTGGCCGGCCTCGGCGAGTTCCAGGGCCGCGCGGACGACGAGCGTGGACTTGCCGGCGCCGGGCGGGGAGTCCACGACCACACCGCGCGCGGTGCCGTGCAGCGTGTCGTGGAGGATCGCGTCGGTGGCCTGTGTCGCGGCGGCGGAAGGGTCGAAGACCGTCGTCACAGAACGTCCTCCTCGGTCACCGGGTCGGCGGTCTCCAGGGTCAGCTCGCCGGGCGGCCCGCCGTGCGTCCACGGCGTCTCCTCCGGGTCGGGCAGCTTCGCGCCGCCCCGCTGCTCGTGCTCGAAGAGCGTGAAGCAGATCCGGTCGCCCTTCTCCGGCACCGACCCCGGCTCGGGCTCCTTGCCGCGGCCCATCTTGTCGAGGACCCGCAGCACGACGTACGCGCCGTCCTCCTCGTCCCCGACGAACTCCGCCGACTGCGGCTTCCCGCCCAGCGACCGGTACACCTTCGTCCGCTCCCCGAGATGCGGCCGGTCGTCCGTGCGGACCGTGACCAGGGGGCGCGGGCTGGGTCGCTTGCTCTCGCTGTACGCCATCACGACGTCGGTGACCTCGCCCGCGAACGCCTCCCCGGACAGCCGCCGTCCGGCCATCACCAGCGGATCGTCTAGGGCCTCCTGCGCCTCCAGCCGGGCCTGTTCGCGCTCGCGCGTGGCGAGCTTGTTCGCCGCGGTGACCGCGTCGTCGCGGCGCGGCTGCGGGGGTTCGCCCGCCAGGACCCGGTCGCGGTGGCCGGTGAAGGACCAGCGGTCGCGCGTCCACCGCTCCTCGGTATGCGCGCCCGCGGGCAGCTCCCGCAGCAGGTCCAGGCCGCGCCAGATCGCGTCCCAGGTGGGGCGGGTGCGGCTGAGCACCAGGTCGCGGATCTCCCGCTCCGCGGCGGTCAGCGAGCCGAGCCGGTCGTCGGCCTCCAGACCGTCCTCGGCGACGGCGTGGGCGGTGCGGGCCCGGTCGTAGCGCTCGATGGCCGGGGCGAGCAGCTTGTTGTCGAACGCCGGGTCGGTGGCCGGACCGGCCGGGGGACACGTCAGCTGGCCCCGGTCGTCCCGCTCCAGCTCGGCCCGCAGCGCCGCCTCGGCGCCGGACAGGCCCTCCGGCGGGTCGATCCAGGCCAGCAACGCCCCCAGGTGCTGGTCCTCCAGGGTGGACTGTCCGGTCGCCCAGTGCCGGCCCAGGACGTCGGTCATCGCCAGCAGCAGTGAGGAGCCGGGAACCCGGGCCCGCTCCCCGAAGTGCGTCAGCCACCGCCCGAGCAACGGCACCCGGGGCGGTGCCGGATACGGGGCTTCCGGATCCTGTTCCGCCGTACGCCTGAAGCGCGTGGAGCGCCCGAGCAGCCGCACCAGGTCGATGCCCGCACGGCTCGGCACGATCAGCTGCGGGGCGTCCGCGCACAGCTCGACCTCGACCTTGACGCGCTTGCCGCTCTCCGGGTCGGTCTCGGTGCGCTCGGCGGCCTCCACGACCTCGGCGTACGCGTCGACGTACGGCAGCACCACGTCGGCCAGTTCGGCCAGGAACGCGAATCTGAGGTCGCGGTCGCGGGGCTGCGGGACGGCCAGCAGGCGCGGCGCGTCCCGGTCGGTGCCGACCAGAGCGCCGAGCGGGGCGCCGGCCTCACCGGCGGTGATGAGCGGCACGAACACCAGCGGGCGGTCGCCGAGATGCCGGTGCCGGACGGTGGCGGCGGGTTGGGCGCGCCCGGTGCTGACGGCCTCGAGCCGGGCCAGGGTGGAGATCAGCGACACGCCGCCTCCAGTGCCTCGGCGCGCAGGGCCGCCGCCCGCCGCAGCGCCGCCACCGCCGGGTCGCCGGGATCCCCGGCCTCCCCGCGGGCCGCCGCGAGGACGTCCTCGACGGTCGCGAGGCCGCCCAGTTCCGCCCGTGCCGGGCGGCCGAGCGTCGTCACCGCACCCGCCTCCCGCGACCGGCCCCGGCAGTGGAAGGCCAGCTCGCACGCGGACAGGCACTCGGGCGCGTACGTCGCGGGAACGGACTCCACGGCGGCCGTCAGCTCGTCGGCGGGCAGCTCGGGGGAGAAGCACGTGCCCTCGGGCAGCTCATCGGCGATGTCCTCGATGCGGGTCAGCCGGGCCAGCTGGCGGGCCGTCACCGCGCGCTGCTTGCGGACGTCGACGGCGGACGCGGCCGGCAGGTTGGAGAAGTCCCGGGGGCAGACGAGCAGGATCCGGTGCCGCACGCGCGGGGAGGGATCCAGACGGGCCGCGACCTCCTCCAGCGCCAGCACGTACACCGCCGCCTGCCGGGCCGCCGCCCCGACCTTCGCCGGGTCCGCCGAACCGTCCAGCAACGGGAAGGACTTGATCTCGACCACGGTCCAGCTGCCGTCGGGATGGACCACGACCGCATCCGGCTCCAGGAACGCCGGGGAGCCAGCTACGTCGAGCGCGAGCATCGGGTGGTCGAGCAGCGTCCACGCGCCGGGGTGCTCGGTGGCCTCGCGCAGCTCCAGCGCCGTACGGGCGGTACGCCCCTGGGGGCCGGTCGCGGTCAGGTCGGGCACGCGCGCCTCGGCGGGCGGCTCGGCGGCCCGGTCCAGCTTCTCGTGCAT
>KL569214.1:25520-26347 GCA_000715635.1 Streptomyces violaceus
GGCTTCTCGTGCACCAGCCGCAGCAGCTCCGTGCCGCCGTCGGCCTTGACCCGCGCCTCGAACGCGTTGCCCCGCGTGAGCGCGAACTGGGACTGCCCGAAGGCCGACGGCGCACCCAGCGCGCTCGCCAGCGCCGCCTTGTTCACCCCGGCACCGTCGAGGATCGCGCGCCGCGCACAACCGGGGTTGGCGGCAAGTGCCGCCAGAGCGCGCGCGTCCAGTGCCTTCGCGGGGACGTCGGGGCCGCGCAGCTCAGCGAGCCGGTGCCGGAGCGCCGTCCCCCGCGTCCTTGGGAGAGGCACTCGGGTCGGCTCCCGCTGGGAACCGCGCATCGCGCTGCCGTGGAATTCGCTCACCCGCGGAAGTCTGGCATCCGGCACTGACATTCGAGGAACCCACGGCGGAAGTGTCCGCCGCGACCGGTGCGACAGGCGGCACGAACCGTGCCCGGACCCGGTCCGCCGTGCGCATGACCAACGGCGCCAGCAGCAGTCCGACGCCCATGACGGCCGCGCCCGCGAGCGCGTCGAGGAAGTAGTGGTTGGCCGTGCCCATGACCACGATCGTGGTGATCAGCGGGTAGGCGACAGCGGCCGCCTTCGCCGTGCGCGTACCGCCGTAGCGCCACAGCATCACTCCGCACCACAGGGCCCAGCCCACGTGCAGACTCGGCATGGCCGCGTACTGGTTGGTCATACCCCCCAGGCCCCGCGGGGCGCTGGCCTCGCCGCCCCACCAGCCGTAGGAGCTGTACTGGGCCATCGTGTCCACGAAGCCGTGGCTCGCGTCGAGCAGCCGGGGCGGGCAGGTCGGCAGCAGGGTGAAGC
>KL569214.1:26583-31206 GCA_000715635.1 Streptomyces violaceus
GGTCGGCAGCAGGGTGAAGCCGATCAGGCCGACGAACGTCGACGTCCACAGCCAGGTGCGCGCGGCTCGGTAGCGCACGGTCCGGGAGCGGAAGAGCCATATGAGGATCGCCGGCGTGACGAGGTAGTGCAGCGACGCGTACCAGAAGTCCGCCGGTATGCCTATCCACGCCTCGCGCGTGAAGACGCGGTTGAGCGGGTGCTCGGCGTTGAGGAACAGCGCCTTCTCGAACCGCAGGATCGCCAGACCGTTGTCGACCGCCCCGGAGACGTCGCCCCGCACGAGGAGCCGGCCCGCCGAGTAGCACGCGTACACCAGCAGGATGAGCGGCAGCTCCGTCCACCAGCGCAGCCGGGGCACAGGGGCTGCCTCGGTGCCCGGTGTCTCGGTGTGCGGCATCCGATCGCCCTCCCCCTTCGTCGTCACGGCTCCCCGCCGGCCGGTCGTGCCACCTTACGGCGCGTGTGGGCGCCTTGGGGGCGCCCTCCGGACCTCAAAGACGCAGAGATCGCCCCCCGGGTTGCCCGTCACCAGCGTGCGCGATGATGGAGGAGTTCCGCTCGCGTTTTTCTCCCGGAAAGGTCCCCCATGGCTCCGCGCATCCTGCTGGCCCGGCACGGACAGACCGAGTGGTCCCTGTCCGGCAAGCACACCGGCAGGACCGACGTCCCTCTCCTGGAGGAGGGCCGGCGCGGTGCCAAGCTGCTCGGCGAGCGCCTGCACCGGGCCCCGTACGACGGCCTGCCCGGTGTCGAGGTGCGCACCAGCCCGCTGGCACGCGCGCGTGAAACATGTGAACTGGCCGGTTTCGGCGACCGCGCGCGTGCCTGGGACGCGTTGCTGGAGGTCGACTACGGGGCCTACGAGGGCATGACCCCGGCGGACATCCAGGCCGTCCGGCCCGGCTGGCTGATCTGGCGCGACGGCGTCCCCGAGGGCGAGACGCTCGCCGAGGTGACGGCCCGGGCGGACGAGGTGGTCTCCTGGGTCCGCTCCGAGGACCGTGACGTCCTGGTCTTCGCCCATGGGCACATCCTGCGCACCCTCGGGGCGCGATGGCTGGGCCTGCCGATCGACTTCGCGGCGCGGATACGGCTGAATCCGACGTCCTTGTCGGTACTGGGGTGGGCGTACGGTGAGCCGGCGATCGAGAGCTGGAACGACCTCGGGCACCTCGGGTAGCCAGGGCCTGTCGTCTGGATCAGGTCGCAGACGCGGGGCCCAGACGACAGGCCCTAGGTGACCCTCGGCACCGACGCGTGCCGCTCCAGGAACGCCGACACCCCCGAAGCCCTGCGATGCGGCAGCAGCACGCGTGCCGTGGCCGCCAGCATCGTCTGGATCCGGGACGACTGGACCTCCTCCAGCAGATCCAGCACCCGCATCCCCGCCGTCGCCGCCTCGTCGGGCCGTCCGCCTCGCGCGAGGTCGTCCGCCAGCTCCGCCGTGTACAGCGCGATGTTCCGCGTGAAGTGCGGATCCTGGAGGTCCGCCGCCCGCCGCGCGTGCCGTGCCGCCCGGCGCCAGTCGCCGAGCGCGGACCAGCACTGCGCCTCCAGGCCCTCCAGTTCGGCCTCTCCGTAGAAGCTCATCCACTCGGGGTCGGCCTCCGAGGTGCCCCGTTCGAAGAGGGCCTGCGCCCGGGCCAGTGCCTGCTCGCAGCCGACGCGGTCGGCGAGTCCCGCCCAGCCGCCCGCCTCGCGCAGCGCGAGCAGCGACATCAGCCGGGCCGAGCCCACGGGCCGGGCGACGCGCTGCGCGGCCTGGGCCGCCCGGACCGCCTCGCGCGGCCGGCCGGCGTCGCGCGCGAGGAACGCCGTGTTGCAGAAGGCGTGCGCCTCCAGGCCCGGGTCGCCGGTCATCCGGGCGGTCGCCAGCGCCTCCGCGTAGTGGGAGCGGGCGTCGTCGAAGCGTCCCGAGTCGTGGGCCAGCCAGCCCACGGAGATGGCCAGTTCACCGGCGCCGGAGTAGAGCCGGTCCGCTGTGGTCTGCCGGGTCGCGCCGGCGTCCAGCAGGGCGTAGGCGGTACGCAGCGGGGCGGCCGCGCGGCGGTAGAGGCCGTCGGCTCCGTGCCGGTCGTCGAGCAGCCGGATGCGGCGGACGGCTTCTTCCAGGGCACCCGCGTCACTCGTCCCGGCGCGGCGCACGGGGCGCTGTGCCGCCGAGGCGTCGAGGGCGAGGCCGACGGGTCCCAGCGAGGCGGCGGCCACGGTGGCGCCCCCGCTGGTCATGAATGCGCGACGTAGCACGTCGCTCTCCTCGTAGGTGTCGTGCGGGTGGTACGGGTCGTACGGGTTCTGCGTTTCATACGGCTCGCACGCCCCGCTGGTCTCACTCGTGGCGTTCGCCGGGTTCGTGGTGCACGTCAGGGGCGCGTCCTCGGTGTCGCGCGCCCGGCGTCCGCGTACCGACGAGCGGGGCGCGAATCCCAGGTCGGTGAGCGTGCGGCCTGGGAACATATGCAGGAACACCCGTTCGTACGCGTAGTTGGGGCAGCGGATCTCGCCCGCCTCGACCCGGCCGATGTACCGGGCGTCACAGCTGACCTGCTCCCCGATCTCGAGGGCGGCCCGGCGGATCACCGCGGCGAACTCGGCCGGCGAGCGCTGTCCGCGCAGCTTCCGGAAGGCGAGGTTCGGCCGTGGCGGCCGATCGGGTCGGGACGAGGTCACTGTTGACGACGCCATGGCCGGGTCCTCTCGTGCGAACCGTCGAACCATGCCGGAAATGGGGAGACTTATACGTATTGCCCGTAAGGCCTCGCCTTGCGTCCGGCGAGCAAGAACGTACCTGCTGTGCCGGAGTAGTCACGCTGGGTTTGGCTACAAACCGGATATCTCATACGTGATCTGCCATGAACTGCCATCCTTTGCGGCTGACTTCCTCCGTAGCCGTTGACAGGCAGCCGCGTTGAACCCCACGGACCGGGAGGCCCCCGACTTCCGACCACTCGTGCAAGCAGGGGTTCCGTGGTGGAGGCCGGGATGGAGATCAGCCGGATCGACCGGATCAACGATCCTTGTACGCCGCCGAGTACGCAGGCGGCCTGCTGCGATGTCGTGACGGTGCCGGCCCGGCAGGGGCTGGAGGCGGTCGACATCCTGCGGCGCGGCACCGCGGAAGCGGTCGGGCCCGTCCTGCACGACGACGGGGGCGGCACACTGGGCTTCCTTGTGCCGCCGGGGACGGCCGCGGCGTGGGACGTGCCGGGGAGCACCTGCACCGGGACCGACGGGCGCGGCATGACCCTGGCCCCCGAGCCGCCGGTGGAGGGATCGGACTGGCTGCTGCCGCCCGGGGAGGCGGAGCTCGCGACGGACCCCGCGGTACTGCGCCAGGCCCTGGGGGAGGCGGCCCGGATGATCAAGGCGGCGGACAGCTGCCGCTGAGGAGCCCGAGCGGCTGCCCCGGAGCGTACGCCCCGCTCACCGACCCGACCCCGATAATGAACCCATGGGAAAGTCGAGGAGCGGCCGGCGCAGGCAGGCCGACGCGGAGGCCGTCGTCGAGAGCGTCGACGGCGGGCTCGCCGAGCTGATCCCCGACCGTGAGCGGGCTCGCGCCTGGAGCCTGGTGATCGACGGAGCCCCGCAGTCGCACGTCGACCTGGACGACCCGGCGTACCTGTCCTTCGAGTACCAGCGCCGGCTCGGGCACGTCATCGACCTCGTCGCCCCGCCGGGCCGACCCGTGCACGCGGTGCACCTCGGCGGCGGCGCGCTCACCCTCGCCCGCTACGTCGCCGCCACCCGGCCCCGCTCCACCCAGCAGGCCGTCGAACGGGACGCCGCCCTAGTGCAACTGGTCCGCCGAGAGCTGCCGTTGGACCCGAGTGCGCGGATCCGGGTGCGCTCCGTCGATGCCCGCGAAGGGCTCGCCAAGGTGCCGGACGGCTGGGCCGACCTGGTCATCACCGATGTGTTCAGCGGTGCCCGGACACCGGCCCACCTGACCTCGACCGAGTTCCTCGACGACGTCCGCAGGGCCCTCAAGCCCGGCGGTGTCTACGCCGCCAACCTCGCCGACGGGCCGCCGCTGACCCACCTGCGCGGCCAGATCGCCACCGCCGCCGCCCGTTTCGAGCAGCTCGCGCTGATCGCCGACCCGGCGGTGCTGCGCGGCAAGCGCTTCGGGAACGCCGTCCTGGTCGCCTCCGACCACCCGCTGCCCGTCGCCGAACTGACCCGCCGCGCCGCCTCCGACCCGCATCCCGGCCGGGTCGAGCACGGCAGGACGCTCACCGACTTCACCGGCGGGGCCGTGCCCGTGACGGACCTCGCGGCGGTGGCGTCCCCGGCGCCGCCCGCGTCGGTGTTCCGGTGACCCCGTACGGCACTCCGTACTTCTCTCAGTAGTTCCCGATCTCCACGCGCGGTGGTCCGTCGTGCCAGGTGCAGAACACCGACACCCGGTCCGCGCCCGAGGAGAACTCCACGCGGATCCATGACTCCGTCTTCCACACCTGCATCGACCAGCCCGCCCCGGGGGTCGCCGAGACCAGGGAGGCGGAGGTCCGCCCGAGGTCGAAGACGACCCGGCCGCCGTCGGTGTCGTAGCTCTTGACCTCTCCGGAGGCGGTGGCGCGGGCGGGGGCCGTGCGGGAGGGGCCGGGCGGCTTCGTGG
>KL569215.1:0-427 GCA_000715635.1 Streptomyces violaceus
CGGGTGCTCAGCGTGTCGCCGTCGGCGGGCAGTTGGCTGCGTGCCGGGGAGACCGCGCCCCCGCCCGACGGCTGCCATGTGCTGGTACGCGGCCCGGGCCTGGCGACCGGTGGCGCCGAGGTGCCCGAACTGGCCGGGCGGTACGGCTGCGCGACGGTCCTGGAGGACGGCGAGGCGCGCGTACCGCGGGTGCTGGAGGAGCTGGACGGGGCCGCGCTGGCGCATATCGCCGCGCACGGCACGTTCCGCGCGGACAGCCCGCTGTTCTCCTCCCTGCGGATGGCCGACGGGCCGATCGTCGTGCACGACTTCGAGCGTCTGGACCGCAGCCCGTACCGGATCATCCTGTCCTGCTGCGACACCGCCCGCCTCGCCTCCGTCGGCGCCGACGAACTGCTCGGCCTGGTCACCGCGTTGCTGCCGCTGG
>KL569215.1:647-1551 GCA_000715635.1 Streptomyces violaceus
TGGGCACGGCCGGGGTGGTGGCGTGCAGCGCGCCCGTCAACGACGCCGCGGTGGTGCCGCTGATGCTCGCGCTGCACAAGGGCCTCGACGCCGGCCTGTCCCTGGCGGAGGCACTGCGCGACGCCCGCTCCGCCCTGCCGGGCGACGCGCTGCACCAGGCCACGGGGTGGGCGTTCTCGGCGTTCGGGGCGGCCTGACCCGTCCCCTGTGCGGGTCAGGCCGCCGGTCCGGGACGGCTCAGGCGGGCTGGGCCACCGGCATTTCGGTCAGCCACGGCAGGGCGCCGCGGTCGTTCGCGCCGAGCCGGGCGTAGGCGCTGTACAGGTGGTTGCCGACGGTGCGGATCGACAGGGTGAGGCGTTCGGCGATCTGCCGGTTGCTCAGTCCCGCAGCCGCGAGGGTGACGATCTGCCGCTGGCGGGCGGTGAGTTCGCCGAGAACCAGCCCGGACAGCGCCGGTGTGCGGGCGCCCTGGCAGCGCCGGGCCAGGGCCACGGCCCGGGTGCGGGAGTGCCGGGCGGCACGGGGATCACGGTGTGCCCCCACGGCCTGGGCGTGCGCCTCGGCGGCGAACAGCGTGAAGCCGCGCCGCTCCAGCTCCTCGGCGACCTCGTCCAGGGCCGGGCCGTCGGCGCGGGTGAGCGCGTCGGCGTGCCGGGCGAACACGCCGGTGAGCCGGTCGATGACCTTCTCGGGGGCACCGAGGCGGACGGCGTCGTAGGGGTCGGCGAGGTTCGCGAGGGCGTCGAGGTCACCCCGGATGTCGACTGCCGGTTCTCCCAACCAGGCGGAGGCGCGGTCGAGTTCGTCCTGGCACGACGCGTCCGAGGGGGTGCCGCGCAGCCCCTCTCTCGCCCAGGCCGCCGCGTCCCGCAACTCCCCGCGCAGCCGGGCGAACCGTGCG
>KL569215.1:1761-2635 GCA_000715635.1 Streptomyces violaceus
GGGCACGGCCCGTACGTCGGCCAGGTCGATCCGGTGCGTCAGTGCGGCCGACTCGGCGTCGAGGGCGGCGGCGTACACGTCCGGTGTCCGGGCCAGCCGGCGCGCCCGCAGCCGGCCGGCCGCGGCCCTGAGCACCGGGCCGTGCAGGGGGTGCGCGAGGCGGACGGTGCCCGCGTCGTCGACGCGGATCAGGCCGTCGGACTCCAGGACTTCCAGGGCCCCGGTGTCCGCGTCGTCCAGATGCAGCGGCAGGGGTTCGGCGAAGGCGAGGCGGTCCAGGGTCTCGCGTTCGCGGGGGCAGGCGCGGCCGAGGACGCGGGCGGTGCGCTCACGCACGGCCGTGGTCAGCGGCACCGGGCCCCGCCACGCGCGTTCGCCGGTGCCCGGGACGTGGGTGAGCCGCCCCCGCACCGCGCCCAGCAGATCGCGCAGCAGCCGCAGATCGCCCTGGCTCAGGCGGTGCAGCCGGCCGGTGGTGAGCGGGTCGAGAGGGCCGGCACCGGCCGTGAGGAGCTGTGCGATCTCCTCCTCGGCCGGCGGCTCCAGGGTGAGGCGCGGCAGGAGCTCCCCGGTCCACAGCCGGGAGATCGCGCCGGGCGCCGGGGTGCCGTCCGTGGCGACGACCAGCAGACGGGTACGGCCGTGTACGGCGAGTTGGTGGAGCAGGGCGGCGGAGGCGTCGTCGAGGAGGTGTGCGTCGTCCACGACCAACGTACGTACGCCGGCCAGAAGCTGGACCGCGCCGTGCAGGGTGACCGTCTCGGGCAGCAGATGGGCGAACGCGGCGAAGGGAAGGGCGCGGCTCTCGGGCGTACCGGCCGCCCGGGCGCAGTCGGTGCCGCGGACCGCCTCGGTGACGAGGCGGGTCTTGCCG
>KL569215.1:2869-3082 GCA_000715635.1 Streptomyces violaceus
CCAGCCCGCTCAGAGATGTGTATAAGAGACAGCTGCGGACCAGCTCCAGTTCGTCCTCCCGCCCGGCGAACGGCCAGGGCAGCTCCAGGGGCGTCGCGTCCCTCTCGTAAGTCGTCACACAGACATGAGCGCGGCTACTCACTTCTGATACAGGGCGACTTGAGTAGCCCCCGACTCAGGCGCCCGGGAGGGTCCGCGAGGCAGGCTGTGGCC
>KL569215.1:3354-3815 GCA_000715635.1 Streptomyces violaceus
CGAGCGGGCGGCGGATGTGGGTCAACGGCACTGTTCTGCACTACTGGTTCTTCGACGGCGACACCGACGCGTCCGTCATCCCCGTGCCGGGGAGGGGGATGACGCGACGCGTGTCGTGGGCCGGCGCCGAGGAGCAGCGGGACGTGGTGCGCGCGTGCTTCCGGGAGTGGCAGGGCCTCGGCGCCGGGATCTCCTTCGCCGAGGTCGACGACCGCTCGGAGGCCGAACTGCGCATCGGGTTCCAGCTCGGCGACGGCTCCTGGTCGGCTGTGGGACGCGACGCGCTCCTGGCCGGCCGGCACGAGCGCACCATGAACTTCGGCTGGGACCTGACCGCGCCCGGGGAGCGCTGGACGGCCCTGCACGAGATCGGGCACGCGCTCGGCATGCTGCACGAGCACCAGAGCCCGTTCGCCGGCATCCACTGGGACGACGAGGCGGTGTACGCCGAACTGGCGGGG
>KL569215.1:4094-8019 GCA_000715635.1 Streptomyces violaceus
ACGCACTACAACATTCTGCGCAAGCTCGATCCGGACGAGGTCAACGGCTCCGTATGGGACCCGCAGTCGATCATGGAGTACCCGTTCTCGTCGGGGCTGGTCCTGGAGCCGGAGCAGTACCGCGCGGGTCTGAATCCGCCCGGCACCCTGTCCGCCGCCGACAAGGAGTTCGTGCTCCGCTGGTATCCGCCGGCGGATCCTCCCCCGGTCTCGAAAGGACTCGACCGGAGGGACGCCCATGGACCGTGCGAACTGGTGCCGTTCCGCTCGGCCCCGCTCGGTCTCGGCCCGGGGGAACAGGCCGACTTCGTCATCGATCCGCCGGAGACCCGCAGCTACACGCTGGGCACCTTCGGCGACAGCGACGCCGTCGTCGTGGTCTTCGAGGAGCGGGACGGGGAGCCCCGTTACCTCGCCGGGCAGGACGACGGAGGGACACCGCAGAACGCCACGATCAGCGCCCGGCTCGTCAAGGGCCGCCGCTACCACGTCCGCGTACGCCTGTACTCCGCCTGGGCTTCCGGCGAGACGGCGGTGATGTGCTGGTGACAGCACCGACGCGCCGCGCGGACACCTGAGCCACAGTCCGGCACCGGGGGAGCGGTCGAGGACGTCGCCCATGGGGGTGGGTGACGTCCTCGACCACGCCATGTCCTGGGTCACGGCCGTACCGGAAGACGCACGAGGTGCCGGAGGCGCTGCTGATCTGACGGAACGACCAAGAGGCCGTATCGGAGCTTTCCGATACGGCCTCTCCGACCTGCTTTCGCCGGCGCGCCCGCAGGGCTTCCTCAGGACTGCGGACGGCTGCCGTGGTTCGCGCCGTTCTTGCGGCGGGCCTTCTTCTTGCGACGTCGCTTCGAGGACATCGAACCTCCTCTTTCTGGCTTCTCGGTCACTATCCACCGGATTGTCGCATCCGGTGATCACAGAGCGCCTTTCCAGCCGTCACTACGGCAAACACACCCGCTGCGCATGCACATGGGTGGCCTACGTCACGGTGGTGGCGTGGGGTGGGATCGTGCCCTGTCGGTGCCTCGTCAGTCCGCCCGCACTGGATGCGTGAGGTTCGCTCCGGTCGCCGGGTCGAACACGTGAGCCTTGGCCATGTCGACCCGCAGCTCGACCGGTTCTCCCTCGCGGGCACGCGTGGCGGCGTCCAGGCGGGCCACGAGGTGACTGGTGTCGGCGCCGGTGTCGCGCAGGCCCGACTCCTTGGCGAGCTCCTCCAGTTCGGTGGTCGTCGCGGGCCCGCCCTCCGCGGCGAAGTAGACATACGCATCGGAGCCCAGCGACTCCAGTACCTCCACGGTGGCGGTGAAGACCGGGCCCGTCCGGCCCCTGTCATGTGACAGGGCCACGTCCTCGAACGCCTCCGGCCGCAGCCCGACGATGACCTCACGGGGCGCGTTCTGGCGTTCCAGCGCCTGCCTCGTACGGTCGTCGAGAGTCAGGTCGCCCAGGGACGAGCGCAGGGCACCGCCCTCCAGAGTGGCGTTCAGGAAATTCATCGCCGGGGAGCCGATGAAGCCGGCGACGAAGATGTTGCGCGGCAGGTCGTACAGCTCGGCAGGTGTGCCGATCTGCTGGACCAGGCCCTGTCTCATGACCACGACGCGGTCGCCCAGCGTCATCGCCTCGGTCTGGTCGTGGGTGACGTACACGGTGGTCGTGCCGAGGCTCCGCTGCAGCCGGGAGATCTGGGTGCGCATCTGCACCCGGAGTTTGGCGTCCAGGTTGGACAGCGGCTCGTCCATCAGGAACGCCTTGGGATCACGGACGATCGCCCGCCCCATGGCCACCCGCTGGCGCTGACCGCCCGAGAGGTTGGCGGGCTTGCGGTCCAGGTGCTCGGTGAGATCGAGGATCCGGGCGGCGTGCGTCACCTTGGCGTCGATGGTGTCCTTGTCCACCTTGGCCAGGCGCAGCGGGAAGCCCATGTTCTCCCGGACGTTCATGTGCGGATACAGGGCGTAGCTCTGGAACACCATGGCGACGTCGCGTTCCTTGGGAGCGAGGTCGTTGACGACTCGGTCGCCGATGCGCAGGGTGCCCTCGGTGATGTCCTCGAGTCCGGCGATCATGTTCAGGGTGGTGGACTTGCCGCATCCGGACGGACCGACCAGGATCACGAACTCGCCGTCTGCGATGTCGAGGTCCACGTCCTTCACGGCGAGGGCCCCGTCGGGAAAACGCTTGGTGACTCCCTCGAGGATGATCTCGGCCATGGGTGGTGCCTCCTTGCCTTCCCCGTTCAGCCCTTGACTGCCCCGGAGGTCAGTCCGGCGACGATCCGCCGCTGGAAGAGCAGGACGAAAACGATGATCGGGATGGTGATCACCACAGCGGCGGCGGCGATCGACCCTGTGGGCTGCTGGAACTGGGAGCTCCCGGTGAAGAACGCGATAGCGGCCGGCACGGTGCGCGCGGACTCGGTGGACGTCAGCGAGATCGCGAACAGGAAGTCGTTCCAGCAGAAGATGAACACGAGAATGGCCGTGGTGAACACGCCCGGCGCGGCCAGCGGCGCGATGACCAGACGAAAAGCCTGCGCGGGTGTCGCCCCGTCGACCTTGGCGGCCTTCTCCAGATCCCAGGGGATCTCCCGGAAGAACGCCGACAGGGTGTAGATCGCAAGCGGCAGGGAGAAGGTCATGTACGGGATGATCAGCCCGATCCAGGTGTCGAAGATCCCGATGATCCGCTCGATGTTGAACAGCGGTGACACCAGGGAGATCGGCGGGAACATGGCGATCAGCAGTGACATGCCGATGAGTACCCGCTTGCCGGGGAACCGCAGCCGGGCCACCGCGTAGGCGGCCATGGTGCCCAGTGCCACCGCGATCACCGTGGCGATCAGGGCGATGCCGATCGAGTTGATCAGCGCGCGGGTGAACTCGGCGGTCTCGAAGATGCCCCGGTAGTTCTCCCAGGTCCAGTCCCTGGGGATGTAGTCGCCGTCCGTGAGGGTGCCGGGGTCCTTGAACGACAGCGCGGCGATCCACCACACCGGGAACAGGGCGTACAGCACCACCACCACGTTCAGGACACCCCATCGGGCGGCATGTGTCTTTCCCACCGCGGCCATCAGCGCTTCACCTCCGCGCCGGGTGCGGCGGTGCCGAACAGTTTGACGAAGGTGAAGGCGATGATCCCCACGCAGATGAAGATCAGGACCGAGATCGCCGACCCGATGCCCAGGTTCAGCGCGGTGAACAGGTTGTCGTACCCGAGGATCGACAGAGAGCCGGTCCCCTGGGCGCCCGCGGTCAGGATGTAGATGTTGTCGAAGATCCGGAACGCGTCCAGGGTGCGGAAGAGCAGTGCCACTAGGACAGCCGGCTTCATCAACGGCAGCATGATCTTGGTGAAGCGCTGCCAGGCGGTGGCACCGTCCACCATGGCCGCCTTCAGGGTCTCCTCGGGGACCAGCGCGAGGCCGGCGAGCAGCAACAGGGCCATGAACGGCGTCGTCTTCCACACCTCGGCGAGGATGATCAGCCAGAGGGCGGGCCACTGCTCGGTCAGCGGAGCCTCCCCGCTGGGCAGCAACTCGGCGAGGTATCCGAGATCCGGGGTCCAGGCGTACTGCCAGGAGAAGGCCGCGACCACGGTGACGATCCCGTACGGAATGAGGACCGACGTGCGGACGACGCCGCGCCAGAAGATCGTGCGGTGCATCACCAGGGCGAGCCCCATCCCGAGGACCAGCTCGATCGCCACGGACACGGCGGTGATGAAGAGCGTGACCCAGAACGCGTCCCACCAGAACGGGGAGGACAGCACCGCCCCGTAGTTGCTCAGGCCCACGAACTCCGCCCGTCCGGGAAAGCGCAGGTCGTACCGCTGGAGGGACAGATAGACGGCGTACCCGATGGGGTAGGCGGTCACGGCGATCATGACGACGACGGCGGGCGCGCAGAGC
>KL569215.1:8179-12961 GCA_000715635.1 Streptomyces violaceus
GGCGCGCAGAGCCGCCAGCCGAGCCGCCGCTCCTGCCTGGCGCCCGCCGAGAGTGCCGCCCGGTCCGGCCCCGTCTCCGTCTCCGGCTCGGGGGGCGGCGGGGCTCCGGCCGCCTGCGCCCGCGTGCTCATCTCGGGCCGCCCGAGGACGAGGCCCGCGCGCTACGGCGCCGGCCGACGGGGTGCTGCGGGAAGAGACGGCTCACGGGATCACACCCTCGGATCGCAGGGCATCGTCGATCTGCTCCCTGATGGTGTCGACGGAGCTCTCCGGTTTGATCCCGGACGGCGGAGACAGCGTGTGGGAGACCGCGATCGACACGTTCTGGTAGACCGGAGTGATCGGGCGCACGCTCGCCGACTCCAGGGCGGCCAGCACGTCCTTGGAGAAGGGGTACTCCTTCATGAACGCGGGCTCGTCGTACAGGGCGCGCAGGGTGGGCGGCAGACCGCCCTCGAGCGCGGCGGTGAGCTGGTTCTCCCGGTTGCGCAGGCACAGCGCCGCCTCGAAGGCCAGGTCGGGGTAGCGCGAGTAGGCGCTCACCGCCAGATCGATGCCGCCGATGGTGGGCCGTGCCGGGCGGTTCGCGTCGACCCGGGGGTACGGCGCCCAGCGGAAGTTCTTGAACAGCTCGGGGTTGTTCGCCTTCATCGACGGAAAGACGAACGGGTAGTTGAGTTCGAACGCAGCCACCCCCGACTCCATGGCGAGGCGGTTCTGGTCCTCCATCTGGTTGGGCAGGGAGGGGTCCGCGGCCGGGGACTTCGCCAGATCACGCATGATCCCGGCGGCCCGCACAGCAGGAGGACCGAGGGAGGGCTCGGTCGCGCTCGCGTTGAGGATGGAGCCGCCCGCGCTGTTGATCAGCGTGTTGAACCAGGCGGTCAGGCCCTCGTACTGGGCGCCCTGGATCTCCACGAAGTGCGGTTTGCCCTGCCGCGCGAGGGCGCCGGCCATGTCCAGCATCTCGGCCCAGGTCCTGGGCGGGGTGGGCACCAGGTCCTTGCGATACCACAGGAGCTGGGTGTTGGTGTTGTACGGGACGGCGTACAGCTTGCCCTTCCAGGTCGAGGTCCGCAGCGGTACGCGCAGGGTGCCCTCGACGGCCTGCCGCTTCGCCGTCCCCGTCCATTCCCGGATCCAGCGCGCCTCGGCGAACTCCGCGGCCCAGGTGACGTCCAGGCCCAGGATGTCGAGCGAGTCGTCCTCGGCGGCGAGCCTGCGGACCATCTGCTGACGCTGGCCGTCGGCGGCGCGCGGAAGCTTGTTGTAGCTGATCCGGTAGCGGCCGCCCGACGCCTGACCGCAGCGGTCGGCCGCCTTCTGGAGCGCACCGGAGTCGTCCGGGAAGTTGTACCAGTTGAGGGTGGGCCTGCCGGAGCCCTCGTCACCGCCACACGCGGCGAGCACGGACGCCAGCAACGGCAGTACGGCGAACGCCCGCAGCCATCGCGTCCCTCCGGGACGTCCTTTCTGACCCGAAACGGGCCGGCAGCCGCACCTCGCGTGCACGCGCTCCACACCTCGCTTCCGGACGGTGGCACGGACTCGGACCTCGCAGCGTTTCCCTCCCGGCGAACACTAAAGACCTCATAAAGCAACATCAAGGACATATCGCAGCTAATCGTTCATAGACCCGCCAGTGGGGCCCGGCCCGTTGTCCGTGCTCAGCCGGCGCCACGGGGGGTGGCCTGTGCGAGCAGGCCGTCGACGAAGGTGCGGAGTCCCTCGGGGTAGATGTCCCGTGCGGCCAGCGCGGCCCATCGGACGCCGATGGCGGCCAAGTGGGGCACATGGGACGGGTCCAGGTCGTCGCGGTAGGCGAAGGGCCGGCCCTCGCCCAGTCGGCGGGCGGAGTGGGCGCGGACGAGGACCTCACCGACGGTGTAGTACCAGATGTTGCGGAAGACGTCGACGCTCTGTTCGGGTGTGCATCCGTGGTCGCCGGCGCCGGCCACGATCGCTTCGACCATCCACATCGCCGATTCGTCGAGGAGGCCGACGAACCCGTCGGCCGAGAGAACCTCCGCGGCCCATGGCCACGCCGTGAGGGCGTCGTGCAGCGCGGTGGCGGCCGTGATGACGCGCTCCCGTGGGTCACCGGGCAGTTGCGGGCGTTCGATCTGCTCGATGTGGTGATTGAGCAGGAGGAGCAGCAGGTCGTCCTTGTTCCGGATGTGGTGGTAGAGGGTCGTCGTCCCGATGCCGATCTCGGCGGCCAGGCGGCGGATCGTCAGCTTCTCCCAGCCGTCCTGGTCGATGAGCCGACGGGCGGCCACCAGGATCTGCGCACGGGAGGTCAGGGGTGGCCGGCCGGTGCGGCCGTGCGGTGCGGGCGATCGGGACATCGTCCCATCATGCCGCCCCACCGCCCTGCGTCTCGAAACGGGTGCGGTTCAGCTTTCGTGTTCACGGCGGCCTGTCTCATGCTACTTTCGGAACGTGTTCGAAAAGTCAAAAGGCAGCGTCAGGAGGGGAGTTCGTGATGACGAACAGTTCCGGTGCTCGGCCAGGTCTCACGCTCGGCGCGGTGGCCCTCGTGCAGTTCATGGTGTCGCTGGACCTGTCGGTCGTGAACGTCGGACTCCCGCAGATCGCCGCCGGCCTCGGCTTCAGCGCGGTGGGCCTGACCTGGGTGATCCACGCCTACGCCCTCACCTTCGGCGGGCTGCTCCTGCTGGGTGGCAAGGCCGCCGACCGGTACGGCCGTAAGCGGATCCTGCTGCTCGGACTCGGCCTGTTCGGGCTCGCCTCCCTCGTCGGCGGCTTCGCCCAGGAGCCCGGCCACCTTGTCGCCGCCCGAGCGGCACAGGGCATCGGGGCCGCCGCGCTGGCTCCGGCCGCACTGGCGCTGCTGACCGCGACGTTCCCCACGGGCAGGGCCCGCATCCGGGCCTTCGGGGTATGGAGTGCGACGAACGCCGCCGGAGGCGCCCTCGGCGTCCTGTTGGGCGGCCTGCTCACCGAGTACGCCAACTGGCGATGGGTCATGTTCGTGAACGTGCCGATGGCCGCTTGTGCGCTGGTCCTGGCCTGGCGCGGCGTCGCCACCGGCCCGTCGGCCGCTCGCGGTGGCCGTCCGGACGTGCTCGGTGCCGTCCTGGTCACGGCGGGCATGACCCTGCTGGTGTTCGGTGTCGTCCGCACGGATCAGTACGCGTGGACCTCGCCGGTCACCCTGACGACTCTGGCGGCCGCCGCCGCCCTGCTGGCCGCGTTCATCCATGTCGAACTGACCACCGCCCGCGAACCTCTGGTCCGGCTCGGCCTGTTCGCCAACCGCTCGGTCACCGGCGCGAACGCATACACGCTCCTGATCGGCGCGGCCATGACCCCCTGCTTCTACTTCGCGTCCCTCTACCTCCAACACGTCCTCGGGAGGGGGCCGGCCCGGACCGGGATCATGTTCCTGCCGTTCGCCCTCGCAGTGGTCGCCGGCTCCGTGCTCGCCGTCACATTCGGCTACCGTCTCGCCCCCCGCACCCTTCTGGTCATCGGCGGACTCCTGGCTGCGACCGGGCTCGCCTGGTTCGGCCTGATCAGCCACGATGGCGCCTTCAGCACCGACGTGCTCGGGCCCTCGGTCGTCACCGGCGGCGCCTTCGGGCTCTGCCTCGGACCGGTCGCCTCCCTCGCCACCGCCGGCGTCGCACCCCACGAGACCGGCACCGCCTCAGGCCTGCTCAACAGCTCACGCCAGATCGGCGCCTCACTCGGACTCGCCGCCCTCGGCGCCGCGGCGCACCACCGCACCGGCCGGACCGCCACACCCGAGGCACTCAACGACGGATACGCGCTCGGGCTGACCCTCAGCGCCGCGCTCCTGGTCGCCGCGGTCATCGTCGCCCTCGCCGTCCTGCCTCGCACCAGTCCACCGTCACGGGTCGAGCGGACCGATGACCTCGGCTCGGCTCCGGGCCCCGTCGCGACGAGAGAGACGAAGACAGGAGGATCATGACATCACCACCCGACACCGATTCCACGGTGGGACGGAACATGGCGGGGCTGCTGCGCCCCTATTACTTACGCTTCGCTGCCGTGGTGACCCTTCAGGTCATAGGCGCCCTCGCGGGTCTGATGCCGCTGCTGGCGGTCGTCGAACTGGGGCGCGCTCTGCTGGCGCCCGGCCCGATCGATCACGGTCACGTCTGGTTCGTCGTGATCGCGGGTGCGGTCGGCTTGTTCCTCCGACTGCTGTTCACGGCCGCGTCGTCGGGAATCGGGCACATCCTCGACGGTCAGGTGCAACTGACGTTCCGCCGGCAACTGGCCGCGCAGCTGGGGCGCGTACCGATCGGCTGGTTCTCCCGGCGCGGGACCGGCGAGCTGGCAAAGGTGGTGGGCGAGGACGTCAGCGCCGTGCATCCGTTCATCGCCCACACCCCCGGCGAGCTCGTCTCCGCCTTCGTGGTGCCGCTGGTGTCGCTGATCTACCTGTTCACCATCGACTGGCGGCTCACACTGATCACGCTGATACCGGTCGTGCTGGCAGTGGCGCTGGTCCCCCTGATGATGACCCCGGCCCGGCTGCGTGAACAGGAGGAGTTCGACGCCGGCATGGGGCGGATCGCGAGTTCGGTCGTCGAGTTCGTCCAGGGCATCTCGGTGGTCAAGGCGTTCGGCGGAAGTGAGCGGGTCCACCGTAGGTTCCTCACGGCCGTGGACGATTTCGTCGGCAGCTTCTTCCGGATGGTGCGCGGGCTCGCCGGGATCGCCGCCGGGATGCAGGTGGCGCTGTCGCCGCCGTTCGTGCTGCTGGTCGTGCTGATCGGCGGCACGGTT
>KL569215.1:13151-14432 GCA_000715635.1 Streptomyces violaceus
CCGCCGGTGACATGGCCGCGGCCGATCTGCTGCCCTTCCTGCTGCTCGGATTGGGCCTGACCGCTCCCGTGGCGGCCCTGGGCCACGGCTTCGACGACATGCAGGCCGCCCGGCGCGCGATCGGCCGGATCCGGGACGTGCTCGAGGTGCGGCCGCTGCCCGAGCCCACGCACCCGGCCACGCCCCAGGGGTACCGCGTGGAGTTGCGTGACGTCCGATTCGGCTACGAAGCCGGTCACGAGGTGCTGCGCGGGATCGACCTGGTGCTCGAACCGGGGACGGTCACCGCGATCGTCGGGCCGTCGGGAAGCGGGAAGTCCACGCTGGTGCAGCTGTTGCCGCGGTTCTTCGACCCGACCCACGGTTCGGTCGCCCTCGGCGGCGTCGATCTGCGCGAGCTCGGCAGCCGGGAGCTCTACCGGAAGGTCTCCTTCGTCTTCCAGGACGTCCGGCTGCTGCGCGCGTCGGTCGCGGACAACATCGCGCTGGCAGTACCGCACGCCGACTTCGACGACGTGGTGCGCGCCGCCCGGCTGGCGCACGTTCACGATCGGATTCTCGGGTTGCCCCGCGGATACGAGTCGGTGATCGGTGAGGACGCCAGGCTGTCGGGGGGCGAGGCACAGCGGATCTCCCTCGCACGCGCACTGCTCGCCGACGCGCCGGTTCTCGTGCTCGACGAGGCGACCGCCTTCGCCGACCCGCAAACCGAACAGGCGGTGCGCCGCGCGCTGGCGACGCTGGAGGGAACCCGGACGATCCTGGTCATCGCCCACCGCCTGGAGACGATCGCTGAGGCCGACACCGTCGTGATGCTGGACAACGGGTCGATCGTCGAGCGCGGCAAGCCCGCCGAACTGCTGGCACGGAACGGAAGGTTCGCCGCGTTCTGGCAAGCCCAACGGTCGGCGATCGCCGACCGGACCGAAGCCCACAGTGGCGTACAGCGAGGAGGTGAGCCCCGATGATTCGCATGCTGTTGCGCGTGCTGGGGCACGAGTACGCCCGGCCGGTGCGTCGCACCGTGGCCCTGATGACGACGACCGCCCTCGTCGAGGGTTTGTCCTACGCCCTGCTGGTTCCCGTGCTGCGGGCGCTGTTCGGGAGCACACCCGAAGACGCCTGGCCCTGGCTGGTCGCGTTCGGGGCCGCGGTCGCCGTCTACGCGGTGCTGCGCTATGTCAGCGATCGATTCGGCTTCCTGGCCGGGACCACGCTGTTGCGCGGCACGTACCACCGACTCGGCGACCATCTGGCCCGACTGCCCATCGGCTGGTACGA
>KL569215.1:14686-17194 GCA_000715635.1 Streptomyces violaceus
TATCCGTCCTGGCCAGCCGTGGCGTCCTCCAGGCGATGAGCGTGATCGCGCATCTGTTGGCACCATTCATCTCCGCCTGTGTGACGCCCCTGACGATTGTCGCCGTCATGCTCGCCTTCAACTGGCAGCTGGGCCTGGCCGCGTTGGCCGCCGTTCCGGTCGTGGCGGCGATCCAGATGCGGACGGGACGCTCGATGGCCGCCACGGACATGGAGCGCCACGAACGCGACCACGAGGCCACCGGGCGAGTCATCGAATATCTCCAGGCCCAGCCGGTGCTGCGCGCCGGCGGCCGGACCGTCGAACGCTTCCGGGTGCTCGACGACTCGCTGCAAGAGGTCCAGCGCGCCTCCCGCCGAACCGCGCTGTCGGCGCTGCCCGGCGTGGTGGGTCTGGCACTCGCGGTGCAGACGATGTTCACCATCGTGCTGGCCCTGGGCGCCTGTCTCGCACTCGGCGGGAACATCGGTGCGGCGGAGGTCCTGGCGATCCTGGTGCTGGCCGCCCGCTGCGCGGATCCGCTGCTGTCGCTGTCGGACATCGGCGGCCGACTCCGCGGTGCCCGCTACGAGTTGGCGCGGCTCGACACGGTATTGCGCACCGAGCCGCTGCCGGAACCAGCCGAACCGATCCAACCGGTGTGCCATGACCTGGAGTTCGAGTCCGTCGCCTTCCGGCAGGGCGACCGCACGGTGATCGACAACGCGTCGTTGTCCGTGCCGGAGGGACAGCGGCTTGCCGTTGTCGGACCGTCGGGGGCGGGCAAGAGCACATTGCTGCAACTGATCGCGCGGTTCTACGACGTGACCTCGGGTGCTGTGCGCGTGGGAGGGGTGGACGTGCGCGCCATCGACACGGAGGTGTTGATGGCGCGGATCGCCATCGTCTTCCAGGACGTCTATCTCTTCGACGGCACGATCGAGGAGAACGTACGCCTCGGCCGTCCCGACGCCGACGAAGCCGAGGTGCGGGCGGCGGCGACCGCGGCGCGGCTGGACGAGGTGATCGAGCGGCTGCCCGGCGGATGGGCGGCGCATGTCGGCGAGGGCGGCGCACTGCTGTCGGGCGGTGAACGGCAGCGTGTCTCGATCGCGCGAGCACTGCTGAAGAACGCGCCCATCGTGCTGCTGGACGAGGTGACCTCCGCACTGGACCCGGTGAACGAGGCAGCCATCCACGAGGGCATCGAGCGCCTGATGTCCGGCCGGACGGTGGTGATGGTCGCGCACCGGATGCGAACCGTCCAACGCGCCGATCACATCGTCTTTCTGGACGGCGGCCGGATCGTGGAGCAGGGCACCCACGACGAGTTGCTGCGCCGCGGCGGCCGCTACGCCGATTTCAGCAAGGTGGACGGCGCGGTCATGTCGTAGCGAGGGGCCAGGCCGCGCCACTGCTCGAGTCGTCGTCGGGGTGCGGCGGAGCTCGGTGCTGTCCGAATGGTTCGGCTGGGAGATCGCCTCGCCCCGCATCGAGATCATCAGGGCATGGGGCCGGTCGCCACCCGTGTGGAAGGCATGGCAGGATCGCGGCCATGTCTCTCAGCGTTCCGCGTCTCTGGATCGGCTCGACCGAGATCATCGCCCTCGCCGACGGCGAGGGCCCGTTCTTCTCCCCGCGCGCCGAGGCCTTCCCCGAGGCCACGGCCGCTCAGTGGGCCGAGGCCGACCGCTACGACCCGGGCTCGGTCGACGCCGAGGGCCGCTGGCGGCTCCAGTTCCGCGCGTACGCGATCCGCGGTGACAAGGGCCTCACCGTCGTGGACGCCGGGATCGGTCCGGCGGACAGCCCGGCCGGCTCGTGGGCGCCCGTGCCCGGTGTGCTCCCCGAGTCGCTCGCCGCCGCGGGCATCGACCCGGCCGAAGTCGACACCGTGGTGCTCACCCATCTGCACACCGACCACGTCGGGTGGGCGGTCGTGACCGAGGCGGCCGTCCCGTCAGCGGGCGGCACGGTGGACGGAAACACTTCGACCAGCGGCCGCCGCCCTTACTTCCCGAACGCCGAATACCTGCTCCAGCGGGCCGAGTTCGACGCCCTCGACGCGCTCAACCCGCAGCTTCGCGAGACCCTCACCGACCCGCTCGCGGCCGCCGGGCGGCTCCGACTCCTCGACGGGGACACGCCGCTGCGCGCCGGGCGCGCGGTCGCCACGCCCGGTCATACGCCCGGACACCAGAGCGTGCTGGTCGCCGACGGGCGTGAGCTGGCGCTCGTCACGGGCGACCTCCTGGTGCACGCGCTCCAACTGCTCCACCCCGAGCTCGCATACGCGCACGAGTCCGACTTCGAGCAGGCCAGGCACTCGAGGGAGCGCATGCTCGGCCGCGAAACCGGCACCACGCTGCACCTGGCGACGCCGCATTTGACGGAGCCGTTCCTCTCGGCGTGATCGCGGCCGTTCGGCTGGTCACGGCTCAGCGCGAAGACGCGAAGAACAGATGCAGGAACGATCAAGAGGTCGTGCCGGATTCCTCCGATACGACCTCTGACCTGCGACTCTTACGA
>KL569215.1:17438-18660 GCA_000715635.1 Streptomyces violaceus
ATGCGTCTCGCGCGGGTGAACCGCGTGATCACGCAGATCAACCCTACCGCACCTGGGGAGGGGGCTCAGCCTCGCCGCCCTCGCACCGGCAGGTGCTCGGGGTGGGGCGTGCGGTGCGGGTGCGTGCCGAGCATGTGCTCACCGGGGTCCGGGGGCTCGTCCCGGGGGCCGCGGCCGATCTGGGCCCCGGTCCGGCCGGCGAGGCCCGCGGTCGAGACGGCGACGGCGAGGACGGCCCACCAGGGGATCTCCGCTTTGGTCGCGTGTCCGGCGCAGGCCGCGACGGCCAGGAGTGCCGGGACGGCACCCCCGATCAGTCCGGCACGCCGGACGGGCCGGTGCCGCGTCTCGTCCACGTCGTGGTCCCCCTTCGCCTGCGCGATCGCGCGCCCTGGGAAGCTCAACTCCCGGGCATATGCCGCAAACAATACGCTAAGTCGACGGCAACTCCGTACCAGGGCATACAGGTTGAGACGGACACCGGGCAGGTACTCAGTCAAGGAGGGCTTCGGTGAGCACGGTCGCCAGGGTGAACCTCGTGATGTCGGCGAGATAGCCGTAGTCGAGCGTGTCCGGAGCGTCGGAGGTCCGGTGGTAGTGCGGGTTGCCATCCCCCTCGTAGGCACCGATCGCCACATCGCCCCGCGCCTCGAAAGGCATGTAGTCACTGGCGTAGATGGGCCCGAGGCGCACCGGCAGCGCCGTGTGGTCCGCCGCCGCCTGCGCCATGACCGCGCCGAAGGCGTGCGAGGCGGCGTCATTGCCCGGCACGGCGTTCCCCAGGTCGCGCTCCACCGTCACGGTGCCGTCCGCGGGAGGTCTGCCCACCATGTCCAGGTTCACCACCCGGCAGGCCGAGGCCCCCGCGGCCCGCAGCGCCGCCGCGTACGCCGTGGCCCCCCACAGTCCCTGTTCCTCGCCCGAGAAGGCCACGAACCGGACCGTCCCGGCCAGGGCGACCGGGGCGAGCAGGCGGGCGATCTCGAGTGTCGCGGCCACCCCGCTGGCGTTGTCGTCCGCGCCCGGCGCGCGGGCCGTGGCGTCGTCCGGGTCCTGCATGCGGCAGTCGTAGTGGGCGCACAGGATGATGACGGGCCCGTCGGCCGTCGTGCCGGGCTTGGTGCAGATCACGTTGTCGGCGCTGTGACCGGCGTTGGTCCAGGTGCGTCTGGTCACCTCCGGGTATCCCGCCGCCGACAGCCGGCCGGCGACCTCGTCGGCC
>KL569215.1:18858-19155 GCA_000715635.1 Streptomyces violaceus
CTCGTCGGCCGCCGGTCCGATGAACGGCGAGAACGTGTGCCGCGTCGGGAAGTTCGCCAGTGCCTCCACGGTGTCGCGCAGCGCGTCCGCCGACACCGACGCGACGAGCGGGGCGATGGACTCGTCCGCCCGCTTGCCCGCCACCCCGCGTTCCGCCGGCACGAAGGGTTCGGCGGGGCTGGGCGGATGGCCCTTGAGCGGTGGCGCCAGCGGCAGGCCCTCGAGTACGTCGCGGTCCATCTCCTGCCTCCTCAGCCCGCGTGGGGGGCGGGCTGGCAGTAGGCACAGCCGTTGTAG
>KL569215.1:19418-22767 GCA_000715635.1 Streptomyces violaceus
CGAGCCTGGACCAGTGCGGGCAGGTGGAGACGTGCAGTTCGCCGCTGCGCGGGTTGCCGAAGAAGAAGTCCTCGAGTTCCCTCACGGCCGTGATCTGGATGGTCATCCGCCCCGCGATCAGCCCGTCCTGGTACTGGGTGGCCACGAAGGGATAGAGCCGGAGGTGCTCCGCGTGCTGGGAGAAGTCGATCGTGATGTCGGCCGCCACCCGGTCGTCGGGCTCCAGCGTGAACCCGTCGACGACGGCCGTCCCACCACCGGGCATCTCCAGCGTGGAGCGCACGGCGCCCGTCTCGGTCACGGTGCAGCCGGTCAGCTCCGCGTCCTGCGTGAGGCGGGTCAGCGTGCGGATCGAGACCCGGGTGTCGTCCGGCAGGGCGGTCGCGTCCAGCTGCCAGGAACCGGTGGTCTTGGCGAGACCGCCGCGCAGCGTGATCGACATGTGGGTCTTGCCGCCCGGTGCGGCCAGCTGTGGCGCCACGTTCCGCTGCGCCACGTTGTTGTCGAACCGCACCAGGAGACCGTGCGGCACAGGGCCGTTGAGGGTGGCGGTGATGGCGGGGTCGGGGGCTCCGTGCACGACGGCGACCAGGCATTCGTGGTCGGCGATCTGCGGAGTCCACGCCAGCGGTCCCACCCGCACCGCCCCGCCCGCGGGGATCGGCTGGTCGATCACCAGAGTGCCCAGCGACCGGAAGTGCGTCGGCCAGAGCATCCCCGTGCCCGGATCGCACCGGAACGCCTCCACCTGGAACGCTCCGCTCGCGGCCTCCTGGGTCCCTCGGTTGTGCACCCGCACATAGAGGTAGTTGGGCCGGTCGTTGACGGGCGGCTCGTGGCCGAGCTCGGGATTGTCACCGGTGCTGATGTCGTTGTTGCGGACCCAGATGTCCGGCGACGTCCAGTACGGGACGCCGCTCGGCACTGTGCCGAGGTCGGCGGGGTTGTCCCCGATGTAGACGTCCACCGGCCGCGGCGCCCACAGCCCCTGGTTCACGAAGGCCTCGTCCATCACCTTGCTGTAGAGGCCGCCGGTGAGCGTGGAGTCGGCGGTGATGCAGCCCCTGGCCATGCTCACGGCATGGCTGCGCGCCGAGGAGGTGTCGTCCGGCACGATGAGCAGCATCTCCAGCATCGTCCTGTTGATCACGTCGGCCGCAGCGACCCTTACGGCGGGATCGGGCGAGTCGCCACCCATACCCAGGTAGCACCGCCACAGCGCCGTGCCGAGCATCGAGTTGCGCAGGTTGACGCCGAAGCCGTTGAACGCCGGAGCGTCGAAGCGCTGGGGGACATCGAGCCGTCGCTCGGTGCTCCACCGGTCGGTCGCGTTGTTGTCGAAGGGGAACGTCTCGGTGCGCCGGTGCCCGTCGGGGTTGAACCGGTCGCGGTAGATCGCGGGCAGCGCGTCGCAGACGCTGTGCTCGTACGAGCCGGAGCCGCCGTGCTGGGCGTCGAGCCAGTCGAACACGCCGTGGGTGTACTCGTGGCCGATGACGCCGAGGTCGCCCGCGTCGGGTGCGCCGCCCTCGCCGAAGCGGATCCGCGGGGGTGTCAACGTGCCGTGCCACTCGCTCTGGTCCTGGCCGTCATAGGCCTGGGCGTCGACCTCGACCTTGACCATGTTGGTGTTGAGCGTCGTATTGCCCAGGGTGCGCAGATAGCGCGCGAAGGAGTCGAGCCAGTAGTAGGCGTTGGCGCTCAGGAAGGCACGGTCGGCGGGGTAGGGCCGGTAGGTGAATTCCGGCGACGTCTCCTCCGGCTGGGGGAAGGCCGGGGTGTCCCAGTCGGTGCAGCGGAACCAGTCCCCGTCGAGCCGGAACCTGCCCCCGGCGGCCGGAGCGACCTCCGCCTGGGCGTCGTGGCAGAGGGCATCGAGGGTGGCCGTGCTGGAAGCGCCGTGCACGGTGCCGTCGTCGGACTCGGTCACGGGGTCGGGCATGAAGACTCTGAGGCCGGCCGTCACGTATTTCCCCGCGAGGGCGAGCCAGAGCAGTTTGCCGGACACGGCGTCCATGACGACCCGGAAATGCTCGAAGGGGCCGGTGGTCTCGACGAGCAGATCGTGCACGAGATGGAGGGCGCCGTCGGACTTCTGCCCCTTTTTCAGCAGGGCGATCGACGCGGTGGGATAGTCGGTCTCCGGCAATGGGGGCCTGGCCGTGTCCCGCAGATACACCAGCTCGTCCCTGACGATGCCGGCGGACGCGAAATCGCCCTGGAACGGTGCGAGGGCGTTCTTCCGCACCGCGTCGAGCGGCTGGGCCGTGCCGGGGTCGGGGGCATCCGTGACATCGACCTCCGCCGCGTGATCGACCTGGATGACGGCGGCCTGTTTCACATCGGCGACGGCCTGAACGGTGGCGCCCACGATCGGCAGGTCGTGGTGGAACTGCTGGTAGCGCACGCGCAGGGTGGCCGCGCCTTCGGCGGAATCCACCTCGCGCAGGTCCATGCTGTCGGTCTTGAGGTCGTTGGACCGCGCCTTCATGAAACGATCGATGGCCTTGCGAGCCGTCGGCGCGCGGGACAGGGTCGCCCCGGGATCCACGTAGGCCCGCAGAACACCGTCGACGTCCGCGTGTTCACCCACATCCGGAACCATTCTCAGCGGCTTGTCGGCCTCCGGGCCCGGCATGTTCCTCTGCTGTCCGGTGTGATGCGCATTCATGAGATGCCTCCTCCAGCGAACGTGGAGGGAAGGAGAAGAAAACGCCAAGCCGCCTTGGCACTCTCGGATTTGGGGTGTCGGGATAAATTCTAGTCCCGCGTACCAGGGGCGGCGACTTGGGAAATCCCGCGGGAATCAGCCTCGTTGAAAACGAAACGTCGTCCCCCGGACTTCCAGCGTCGGCGTCGCCAGGTGCACGCGCCCCTCTCCCCCGGGCCGTTCGAAACGGTCGAGGAGGAAGCGGGCGGCGCGGCGGCCGACCTCGTGGCCGGCGTTGTCGACGGTGGTGAGCCAGAGATGACGCAGCCGGGAGATGCTCGTGTTGTCGTAGCCGACGAGGGACACGTCGTGCGGGACGCGCAGGCCCAGTTCCTCCGCCGCCGAGAGGGCGCCCACGCAGGTGATGTCGTTGACGGCGAAGACGGCCGTGGGCCGGTCGGGGCGGCTGAGGAGGCGGACGGCGGCGCGGTAGCCGCCCTCCTCGGTCATGTCGCCGGTCTCGACGACGACCGGGTCCGCCAGGCCGTGCTCCCGCATCGTCGCCTCGAAGCTGCGGCGGCGCAGTTCGCCGACGGCGCCGTAGCCGGCGAGGTGTGCGATGCGGCGGTGGCCGAGGCCGATGAGGTGCTCGGTGACCAGCCGGGCACCCTTCTCGTCGTCGCCCGCGACCTGGTCCAC
>KL569215.1:23085-24867 GCA_000715635.1 Streptomyces violaceus
GTGCAGGCCGTGGGCGTGCAGCAGGGAGTTCAGGCCGTCTAGGAGATCGACGAACCAGGGGTTGCGCAGGTCGTTGAGGAGGACACCGACCGTGCGGGTGCGCTGTTCGCTGAGACTGCGGGCGGCGGCGTTGGGCCGGTAGCCGAGCTCCCGGGCGGCCCGGAGCACGGCTTCCCGCTTCTCGGGTCGTACCTGGTCGGAGCCGCGCAGCACCAGGGAGACCAGAGACTTGGAGACGCCGGCCCGTTCGGCCACGTCACGGATCGTCGGCGGTCTCATGACATGGACCGTTCCATGCGGGTAGGCGGCTTGTCAAAGGCTTGACATCCACGGGAAACCGCGCTCAGGGTGGGCTGGACAGGTTCTGGAACGGTCCAAAGAGGGGCTCTCATGGTGGACACGCTCGGCGTCGCCGTCATCGGATTCGGCTGGATGGGACGGGTGCACACCCAGGCGTACGCGCGCGTGCGGCACCACTATCCGCGGCTGTCCCTCGTTCCGGAGCTGGTGACGGTCGCCGAGGAGGTGCCGGGCCGGGCGGAGGAGGCCGCCGCGCAGTTCGGGTTCGCCTCGACGACGCGGGACTGGCGCGAGGTGGTGGCCGACCCGCGTATCAAGGCGGTCAGCATCACCGCACCGAACTTCCTGCACCGCGAGATCGGCGTCGCCATGGCCGAGGCGGGCAAGCACATCTGGATCGAGAAGCCGGTGGGTCTGACCGCCGAGGACGCCGGTGCGGTGGCGGACGCGGTGGCCAAGGCGGGCGTGCAGGGCACCGTCGGCTTCAACTACCGCAACGCGCCAGCCGTCGAAGCGGCCCGCGAGCTGATCGCCTCCGGGGAGATCGGCACGGTCACGCATGTCCGCATCCGGTTGTTCAGCGACTACGCGGCTCATCCCGAGGGTGCGCTGACCTGGCGGTACGAGCGGGAGCGGGGCGGCAGCGGGGTGCTGGGCGACCTGGCCTCGCACGGCACCGACCTGGCCCGGCATCTGCTCGGGGACATCACGTCCCTCACCGCCGACACCGCGATCTTCCTGCCCGAGCGGGCCCGCCCGACCGGCGCCACGGCGGGCCACAGCCGCGCCTCCGGCGGGGAACTCGGCCCCGTCGAGAACGAGGACTACGTCAGCTGTCTGCTGCGCTTCGCCTCCGGGGCGCGGGGTGTCCTGGAAGCCTGCCGGGTCTCGGTCGGCGAGCAGAACAACTACGGCTTCGAGGTGCACGGCACGAAGGGGGCGGTGTTCTGGGACTTCCGCCGCATGAACGAACTGGGCATCAGCCGCGGCACCACGTACCAGGACCAGTCCGTCACCACGGTGTACGTCGGCCCGGGCCACGGCGAGTTCGCCGCGTTCCAGCCCGGTGCGGCGAACTCGATGGGGTACGACGACCTGAAGGTCATCGAGGCGTACCGCTTCCTCCGGTCGGTCGCGGAGGGCACTCCGCACGGGGCGACGCTCACGGACGCCGTGCACAGCGCGGCCGCGCTGGACGCGATGGCGCGGTCGGCGGCCAGTGGTGCGTGGGCGGACGTGTCCGCTGGGGCATGACGTCTCAGGCCTGCTTCTGGAGGCGGCGGCCGAGGAGGAACCTCACCGGGACGAGGACGAGCCACAGCCACATGGCGTGGGACCCCATCACCAGGGCCAGCGGGACGGTCACGGCGAACACCACCACCATCGTGGCGCTCTCGAGGAGGTAGGGCGTGCTGCCGGTATCGGAGGGGGTGCCGTCACGGAGCCAGGGGCGCTTCGCCAGGACGGCGGCCAGTGCCAGAT
>KL569215.1:25079-26035 GCA_000715635.1 Streptomyces violaceus
GGACGGCGGCCAGTGCCAGATGGCAGGCGCCGAGCGCGGCGACCGCCGCCGCGTAGACGGCGACCGACACGGGCTCGTCGCCGTACTCGGCGAGCAGTCTGGTCGGGAAGGGCACCAGGGCCGCGACACCCAAGCCGGTGAGGGACAGGACGATCACCTGTCCGTCCACCGCCCGCACATCACGGAAGATCCTGCGGTGGTCGCGCCAGAAACTGCCGAGCACCCCGACGCTGAGCGCGTAGGCCCCGAGGTCCGGGAGCAGCCGGTTCAGGGCCGCGTTGTACCGGTCCGCGTCCAGTCCCCGCGGGACGTAGAGGTCCAGAACCAGCAGCGTGATGGCGATGGCGAACACGCCGTCGGCGAGTGTCAGCAACCGGTCGGGCCCGCCGTCGGGGCGCGATGTCCACATGAGGACGACGGTAAGGGCCGCGTCGCGTCACGTTCGGCATCCACGCCCGGCCATGCGCCGGCCTCACCCCACCTCACACACCCGCGGCCTGCGGCGGCATGTTGTACGGCGTCACCACCTGGATCGCGGACGGCAGGGTCGGTCCCGCCGGCGGCAGCGCGTCGTGCGCCCGCATGACGGTGTGGCAGGCCTCGCGTACGTCCTGGCGCAGGTCGTGGTGGAGCACGGCGGACAGGCGGTGCTCGCGCAGCAGCCGGGTGTTGTCGTGGTCGAGGTCGTGCGCGACGAACACGGCGCACTCGCGGCCGAGGTCCTCGAACGCCCTGAGCGTGGCGATGTTGCCGCCGCCGATCGAGTACACCGCGCGGATGTCCGGGTCGCGTTCCAGCGCGGCCCGCACGAGGTCGTACTGGGTGGCGTCAAGGCCCTGCCCCTCGGCGATCTCGACCAGCGTGCGCTCGGGGTGCCGGGCGCGCATCCCACCGCGGAAGCCCATCTCGCGCTCCTCCTCGTTGCGGAAGAAGCCGCTGCTGAGGCTGGTGAGGAT
>KL569215.1:26331-29261 GCA_000715635.1 Streptomyces violaceus
GCCGACGGCCGCGGTGATCTCGGGGACGTCCGGGGCCTTGAGGATGACGCCCTGCGAGCCGCGCCGGGCGATCCGGTCCAGGGTCCGCACCAGTTCCCCGACCGGGCCGGTCTCGCGGAAGTGGAAGCGGGAGCGCAGCACCGCCGGGTGCAGGGACGGCAGCTCGGCCTCCAGTGCGGCGCGGATCGCCGTGGTGAAGCGCTCGGGTGCCTGCATCACGATGTCGACCATGAACGTCCGGCCGACGAGCCGGACCTGCGTGCGCTGCCGGTCCAGGTCGGCTATCGCACGGCGTACCTCCCGCGCGGTGCTCTCCCGCACCCCGCCCCGGCCGTTGAGCACCCGGTCGACGGTCGCCTCGCTCAGCCCCGCCTGACGAGCGATCTCCCGGATCGGGAAGGGGTGGCCCATGCGCCGGCTCCTTGAGGGGTTTTTGATGGCTGCCTGCTGGTTGTTCGAGGGGTTTGTACTGACAAGAATGACAGGGCTGCGTCGCTCCGTGACCCCGAAGGGACGACGATGTCCTTCACTTCCGTACACCCCCGTGCCTGGCTGTCCGAGCACGACTGCGATCTCGACGCGTTCCGCGCGCTGGTCGAGCACTCGACGGACCCCGCCGACTATCCGCACGCCTCCGCCGTGGAGCGGAACGTGCCGGTCTACGAAACCGGCCTGCTCGAGGGCGACCGGGTGGTCCAGGCCGAGCTGGTGCGCGCGCTCGCCGACGGTCCCGGCATCGTCGTCTTCCGCGGTGCCTTTCCCGACCCGGAGGTCGTGGACCGGGCCACCGCCGTGTTCGACGCCCTGATCGCCGAGCAGCGCGCCTCGGGCGCGACGGCCGGTGACCATTTCGCGAAGCCCGGCGCCAACGACCGGGTGTGGAACGCGCTGGAGAAGGCGGCCCTGTACGACGCGGAGGCCTTCGCCGACTACTACGCCAACGAGGTGCTCGCGCTGGTCGCCACGGCCTGGCTGGGCCCCGGCTACCAGGTCACCTCCCAGCTCAACGTGGTCAACCCGGGCGGCGCCGCGCAGAGCGTGCACCGCGACTACCACCTGGGCTTCCTGTCGAACGAGGTGGCCGCCGCCTACCCCGCGCACGTGCACCGCCTCTCCCCCGTGCTGACCCTCCAGGGCGCGGTCGCACACTGCGACATGCCGGTGGAGTCCGGGCCGACGATGTACCTGCCGCACTCGCAGAAGTACGAGCCGGGGTATCTCGCCTGGCGGCTTCCGCGGTTCCGGGCGTACTTCGAGGCGCACCAGGTGCAGCTGCCGCTCGCGAAGGGCGACGCGGTGTTCTTCAACCCGGCCCTCTTCCACGCCGCCGGCACCAACCGCTCGGCGGACATCCGGCGCATGGCCAACCTGCTGCAGGTGTCGTCCGCGTTCGGGCGCGCGATGGAGACGGTGGACCTGGAGGCCATGGCGAACGCCGTGTACCCCGTGCTGCTGAAGCGGAAGGCCGAGGGCGCGAGCGACGCGTGGCTGGCCAACGTCATCGCGGCGAGCGCCGAGGGCTACCCCTTCCCGACCAACCTCGACAGCGACCCGCCCGTCGACGGCCTGGCTCCGCCCTCGCAGGCGGATCTCGTACGGCGGGCCCTGTACGAGGGGTGGACGCCGGAGGCGCTCCGTGCGGAGCTGCGGGCCGGTACCGAACGACGAGAGAGCTGAGGAACCTCGTGGGACTTCTCGACGACAAGATCGTCCTGGTCAACGGCGGCAGTCAGGGTGTCGGCGCCGCCATCGCGCGGGCCGCGGTCCGCGAGGGGGCGGTCGTGGCCGTCACCGGGCGGCGCCCCGAACCCGGCGAGGCCCTGGTGGAGGAGCTGACCGCCGCGGGCGGGAAGGCCCTGTACGTGCGGGCCGACCTGTCGGACGCCGGGCAGGCGAAAGCCGCCGTGGCCCGGGTCGTGGAGGAGTACGGCCGGGTCGACTGCCTCGTGAACTCCGCCGGACTGACCTCCCGGGGGACGCTGCTGGACACCACGCCCGAGCTGTTCGACCAGCACATCGCGATCAACCTCAAGGGGCCGTTCTTCGCCATGCAGGCGGCGGTCGCGGACATGGTCGCGCGGGAGGCGCCCGGCACCGTCGTCAACATCATCACCTCGTCGGCGCACGGCGGGCAGCCGTTCCTGGCGCCGTACGTCGCCGCGAAGGCCGGCCTGGTCGGCCTGACTCGCAACGCCGCGCACGCGCACCGGTGGGATCGGGTCCGGATCAACGGGTTGAACATCGGCTGGACGGCGACGGAGGGGGAGGACGCGACGCAGAAGGCGTTCCACGGGGCCGGGGACGGCTGGCGTGATGAGGCTGCCGCGAAGTTGCCGATGGGCAAGTTGGGCCAGCCGGATGAGATCGCCGACTTTGTTGTGTTCCTGCTGTCGGAGCGGTCCGGGGTGGTCACCGGGTCGGTTATCGATTGGGATCAGAACGTGTTGGGCGGACTCGACTAAGGATGTGCCGCGCATTGCCGTTGGTCGTGTGCGGCGTCGTTGTGGCTGGTCGCGCAGTTCCCGCGCCCCCAAAAAAAAGGGCGTAGCACCACCCCCTGTTGACAAATAGGAGCAATACCCATGCGTATCGGAATCCTCGGCCTCGGCCGTATCGGCGCCTTTCACGCCGAGACCCTCTCCGGGCTCGATGCCGTTGAGTCGCTCGTCGTCACCGACCCGTTCGCGGGTGCCGCCAAGGCCGCGGCCGAGCGGTTCGGCGCCGAGGTCGTGGACTCGCCCGAGGCCCTGCTGGCCGCCGGCGTGGACGGCATCGTCGTCGCGGCGGCGACCGACGCCCACCCGGCCCTGATCCTGGCCGGGGTGGAGGCCGGTGTCCCGGTCTTCTGCGAGAAGCCCGTCGCCAGGACCATGAGCGAGGGGGTCGAGGTGCTCAAGGCCGTCCGGGGCAGCAACGGGCCGATCCAGATC
>KL569215.1:29484-30985 GCA_000715635.1 Streptomyces violaceus
GGCTACAACCGCCGTTTCGACGCCGGGTTCGTCGCCGCGCGGGCCGCCGTCCAGGCCGGTGAGCTGGGCAAGCTGCACACCGTGCGGTCGACCACGCTGGACCCGGCGCCGCCGCCGGCCGCGTACATCGCCGCCTCCGGCGGCATCTTCCGCGACTGCTCGGTGCACGACTTCGACATCATCCGCTGGGTGACCGGCCGTGAGGTGACGGAGGTGTACGCCGTGGGCGGCAACCGCGGCGCCGACTACATCAAGGAGGCCGGCGACGCCGACACCACCGGCGCGATCCTCACCCTCGACGACGGCACGATCGCGGTGGTCTCCAACTCCCGCCACAACGCCCGTGGTTACGACGTGCGCATGGAGATCCACGGCTTCACGGACTCGATCGCCGTCGGCCTGGAGGACAAGCTGCCGCTGCGCTCGGTCGAGCCGGGCGTGACGTTCCCGGCGGGGACCCCGCACGACTTCTTCATGGACCGCTTCACCGAGGCCTACCGCGCCGAACTGACCGCGTTCACCGAGGTCGTCGCCGGCACCCGTCCCTCCCCCTGCACGATCGAGGACGCCCTGGAGGCGGGCTGGATCGCCGACGCGTGCACCCTGTCGCTGCACGAGCACCGTCCCGTGACCATCGAGGAGGCACGGGCGGTCTGACATGGAGGTCGCCGCGGCTCACACACCGCGCCAGACGTTGGCGAACGCCTCGTCCTCGATGGTCCGCCGACGGCGGACGGCGTCCAGCTCCGTCACGGCGTCGACCACCGCGGCGAACACGGCCTGGGCCGCGTCGTCGGGCACCGGGAGGTCCTCGGGCACCTCGTCGCGCACCCCGACGGCGGCCGCGAGTGTGGCGAGCACCGGCTCGTCGGTCGCCCGGCGGTGCCGGGCGCGCTGCCGGGCAGGGGACTCGACCGGTGTCGGCCAGGTGGTGCTGCGGAAGGGGAGCCAGGAGGCCCGGGGCCGTGCGACGATCCCCTCTTCCTGGAGGACGGTCATGTACTCCTCCGCCAGTCCCCGGCCCCTGCGCCACAGCCAGTCCTCGATCGGCTCGTACGGCGCGTCGCGCACGAGCGCCGTCACGGCCTGCTCCAGCAGAGGGTCGTCGAGGGGCGGCGCCGGGCGGGACACGATGCGGTCCCCGTCCAGCGTCACCACTTCGGCACCGAGCAGGTCGATCACCTCGGCACCGGCCAGCCCCAGCGACAGGTCGCCCTGCGTCACCGGCCGGCCGGTGGCCGCGTCCATCGCCACGATCATCAGGTCGCGTGCTGTGCCCATCGCAGCTCCCCTCGAAGGCACTGATCACGCTACGCCGCTGCCGCCCGCGGGGCGACCAGGAATTTGGTCACACTGTCGACGCACGAGCACCGTCCCGTGACGAACGAGGAGGAATAGCAGGCATGAGCGAACCAGGCCGGGAACCCCTGCGCATAGGACTGCTGGGAGCCGCGCGGATCACCGAACGCTCCCTGATCGACCCGGCCCGGGCGACCGGCCA
>KL569215.1:31227-31641 GCA_000715635.1 Streptomyces violaceus
GGCCACCGCCTCGTCGCGGTGGCCGCCCGCGACCGCGCCCGCGCCGAGGCGTTCGCCGCCGGGCACGGCGTGGAGCGGGTGGCGGGGTCGTACGCCGAGCTGGTGGCCGATCCCGAGATCGACGTCGTCTACAACCCGCTGGCCAACGGCCTGCACGGTCCGTGGAACCTGGCCGCCCTCGCGGCGGGCAAGCACGTCCTGTCGGAGAAGCCGTCGGCGAGCAACACACAGGAGGCGACGGAGGTGCGGAAGGCCGCCCAGGAGGCCGGGACGGTCTTCATGGAGGCCTTCCACTATCTCTTCCATCCCGTCACCCGCCGCCTGCACGAGCTGCTGGACTCGGGCGAACTCGGCGAACTCCGGCACGTGGAGGCCATGGTCGCCATCGCCGCGCCGCCGGACACCGACCCGCGT
>KL569215.1:31845-33235 GCA_000715635.1 Streptomyces violaceus
GCCGGACACCGACCCGCGCTGGTCGCTGCCGCTGGCCGGCGGCGCCCTGATGGACCTGGGCTGCTACAGCCTGCACGCGCTGCGGATGCTGGGCCCCTGGGCGGGCGGCGCACCGCGTCTGGCCGGGGCCCGGGGCGGGGAGCGGGCGGGCGCGGCCGGGGTCGACGAGTGGCTGGACGCCGATCTGGAGTTCCCCGGCGGTGCGACGGGCTCCGCCCGCTGCCACATGGCCTGCGACGGGCTGGAGATGAGCATCCGGATCGTCGGCTCCCGGGGCGAGGCGACGGCCCCGAACTTCGTGCTGCCCCAGCTGGACGACCGGATCGTGGTCCGCACCCCGGAGGGCGAGCGCACGGAACGGCTCGGGACGCGCTCGTCGTACACCTACCAGCTGGAGGCGTTCGCCGCCGCGGTGCGGGACGGTGCGGCGTTGCCGCTGGACGCGGACGACGCGGTGACGACGATGGCGCTCATCGACGACTGCTACCGCGCGGCCGGGTTCGAGCCGAGGCCGCGTACCCGGATCTGACAGCACTGAAGCCGTGCCGCCTCACGGCGGCACGGCTTCGGCACATGCGCTCACGCGTACAGCGCGGGCTTCTCCACCAGTTCGACCTCGACCCGGCCGCCGTCCTCGAGCGCCCGTACGCCCGCCTCGCACACGGCCGCGGCGGCGTAGCCGTCCCAGACACCCGGGCCGGTGACCTCTCCGCGCCGGGTGGCGTCGACCCAGGCCTGGATCTCGTGGTCGTAGGCCGTCTCGAAGCGCTCGGTCCAGTCCTGGGCGATGGTGCCGCCCCAGCGGCCGGCCATGTTGGTGACCAGGGCATGGCCGTCGCCGATGCGGGCGGTGCCGCGTTCGCAGACCACCTCGGCCTGGACCTGGTAACCGAAGCCGCAGTTGACGAAGATCTCCACGTCGGAGAGGGCGCCGCCGTCGGTCTCGAAGACGACGAACTGCGGATCGCGCAGCCCGTCGGGGGCGTTGGCGGACGGGGTCGGGCGCAGCACCGTGACCGCCGTGATCTCGTGGTCCAGCAGCCAGCGGGTCGCGTCGGCCTCGTGGGCGACGGAGTCGGTGACGAGCATGGAGCTGGTGAAGAAGGGCGGGCTGGCCGCGTTGCGGTGCCGGTTGTGCACCATCAGCGGGCGGCCCAGCTGGCCCGTCGCCAGCAGGGCCTTCAGCTTCGCGTACTCGGGGTCGTAGCGGCGCATGAAGCCGACCTGGACGCGGCGGTGGCCGAGGCGCAGTTCGGCTTCGAGGACGCGCAGGGCGGAGGCCGCGTCGGGGGTGAGCGGCTTCTCGCACAGGACGGGCAGGTCGTGCTCGAAGGCGGCGAGGAGTGTGGCCTCGTGGCTGTCTCTTATACACATCTCTGAGCGGGCTGGC
>KL569215.1:33378-35377 GCA_000715635.1 Streptomyces violaceus
GCGGCCGGGTCCGTGTAGGCGGTGCAGCCGTCGACGCGGGCGGCGACGGTTTTCGCGCGCTCCGCGTCGACGTCCACGACGGCTGTCACCCGTGCTCCGCTGGTGACTTCGTGGATGCGGCGCACATGGTCGGCGCCCATCCTTCCGGTACCGATGACCGCGACTCCAAGGGTGGTGGCGCGCTCAGTCATGGCCGTCCTTTCGGGTCGTCAGGCGCCGCAGGACCTCAGGAACTTACGGGTGCGCACCGCGATCGGCAGCGGCTTGTCCGGCTCGCAGGGGTACATGTCCTGCTCGACGATGGCGAAGAGGTCCACGCCGAGCTTCTGCGCGGCCGTCAGGACCGGGCCCAGCTCGGGGACACCGGCGGGCGGTTCGCACATCACGCCGCGCTGCACGGCGGGGCCGAACGGGATCTCGTTCTTGACGACGTCGGCGAGGATGTCCGGGTCGACCTGCTTGAGGTGCAGATAGCCGATGCGCTCGCCGTACGTCTCGATCAGCTTGACGCTGTCGCCGCCGCAGTAGGCGTAGTGCCCGGTGTCCAGGCAGAGGTTGACCACGTCGGAGTCGGTCGAGTCGAGGAACTGCTCGACGTGTTCCTCGGTGTCGATGTGGGTGTCGGCGTGCGGGTGGACGACGATGTCGAGGCCGTACTTGTCCTTCACCTCACGGCCGAGGCGCTCCATGCCCGTGGTGAGGTTGCGCCACTGCTCGGTGGTGAGCTCCGGGGGCTCCAGGATCTCGGCGGTCTTGTCGTCGCGCCAGAAGGACGGGATGACGACGAGGTGCTCGGCGTTCATCGCCTGGGTGAGAGCGGCCACGTTGCTGACCTGCTCCCAGGTGGAGTCCCACTCGGAGGGGCCGCGGTGCAGACCGCAGAAGATCGTGCCGGCGGAGACCTTGAGGTTCCGCTTGGTCACCTCGTCGGTGAGCCGGGCCGGGTCGGTCGGCAGGTAGCCGTACGGGCCGAGTTCGATCCACGAGTAGCCGGCTTCGGCGACCTCGTCGAGGAAGCGCACCCAGGGCACCTGCTGGGGGTCGTCGGGGAACCAGACGCCCCAGGAGTCGGGGGCGGAGCCGACCCGGATGCGGTCGAGCGCGAGGGCCATGTCAGGACTTTCCTTCCGAAGACGAGGCTACGGGGGCGGTGAGGTCTCCCGCCTCGGGGAGCTCTTCGACGTCGACGCCGCGTACCTGCGCCAACTCGTGCTTGAGGGAGGCCAGTTCGGTACCGCCGGCCATGTGGTTGGTCAGCTCCTCGAGGCTGACCTCGCTGCGGGAGGCGGACAGTTCCATGGTGCCGAGGCGCAGCACGCTGAAGTGGTCGCCGACCATGTAGGCGTGGTGCGGGTTGTGGGTGATGAAGATGACGCCCAGGCCCTTCTCGCGGGCGGCGGCGATGTACTTCAGCACGACACCGGACTGCTTGACGCCGAGGGCGGCGGTCGGCTCGTCCAGGATGAGGACCCGGGCACCGAAGTAGACGGCGCGGGCGATGGCCACGCACTGGCGCTGGCCGCCGGAGAGCGTGCCGATGGGCTGCTCCATGTCGTCCAGGACGATGCCCATGTTGCGCAGCTCTTCGTCCGCGGTCTTCTTCATCTTCTCGATGTCGAGACGGCGGACCGGCCAGGGGCCCTTGGTCATCTCGGAGCCGAGGAAGAAGTTGCGCCAGACCGGCATCAGCGGGACGACCGCGAGGTCCTGGTACACCGTGGCGATGCCCCTGTCGAGGGCCTCGCGCGGGGTGGAGAAGCGCACCGGTGCGCCGTCGACGAGGAACTGGCCCTCGGTGTGCTGGTGCAGCCCGGAGATGATCTTGATGAGGGTGGACTTGCCGGCGCCGTTGTCGCCGAGGACGCAGGTCACCTTGCCGGGGTGGACGGTGAGGTCGACGCCGTGCAGGGCGCGGATGTTGCCGTAGGACTTGCCGGCGCCCTTGAGTTCGACGAGAGGAGCGTCCTTGGTGGCGGCCTCGTCGGTGGCGGTTGCTTCG
>KL569215.1:35563-35826 GCA_000715635.1 Streptomyces violaceus
CGACGAGAGGAGCGTCCTTGGTGGCGGCCTCGTCGGTGGCGGTTGCTTCGCTGGTCATTGCGGTCACCTCCGGGTCGCCGTGCGCTGGACCCACAGATTGATGAGGACGGCACCGAGGAGCATCACGCCGAGGAAGGCCTTGAACCAGTCGGGGTTCCAGCCGGCGTAGACGATGCCCTGCTGCACCATGCCGAACATGAAGGCACCGAAGACCGGGCCGATCGCGGAGCCGTAGCCACCGGTGAGCAGACAGCCGCCGATGA
>KL569215.1:36063-36889 GCA_000715635.1 Streptomyces violaceus
GGCGATGTAGATGAGCTCCTGGCCCACGCCCTCACCGGACTGCACGGTGTTGAAGGAGAACAGCTGGTGCATGCCGACGAACCAGGCGCCGAAGCCGACCAGCATGAACAGGGAGATCTTGGTGAAGGTCACGGGCACACCGACGGCCCGCGCGGAGTGCTTGTTGCCGCCGACGGCGAAGATCCAGTTGCCGTACTTGGTGCGCAGCAGCACCCAGGTGGCCAGGGCAGCGAAGACCAGCCACCACACCACGGTGATCTTGACGTTGACCCCGCCGACGTTGAAGGTCGAGGCGAAGAGCTTCTGCGCCTGGGCGAAGCCGTCCATGTCGCTGATGTCGTCGGTGGCCACGTTCTCGGTGACCAGCTTGGTGACCGCGAGGTTCACGCCCTGCAGGATCAGGAAGGTGCCCAGGGTGACCAGGAAGCTCGGCAGGCCGGTCTTGACCAGCAGCCAGCCGTTGAACGCGCCGATCGCGAGCGACACGAGCAGGGCGACGATCACGCCCACCCAGACGTTCAGGGTCAGCTGGTAGCTGAGCATCGACGCGGTCAGCGCCGAGGTGATCACGGCGACACCGGCCGACAGGTCGAACTCGCCGCCGATCATCAGCAGGGCCACGGGCAGCGCCATGATCCCGATGGTCGACGACTGGTACAGGATGTTGGCCATCGAGCTGCCGTCGCGCACCGGCGGCGCCGTGAACAGGAAGAACACGAGCACGGCGACGGCGCCGAGGAAGACGCCGACCTCGGGCCGGGCGAGCAGCCGCAGCGCCAGCGGGCGCTGTCGCGTCCGGCCGTCGGACTGCTTCTGGCCGGGGGCC
>KL569215.1:37069-41886 GCA_000715635.1 Streptomyces violaceus
GGACTGCTTCTGGCCGGGGGCCGGCGGTGTGTCCACCGCCGGCGTGGCCTGCTGGGTCATGCTCATCACCGGTTGCCCTTCGCGGCGAACTCCCCGATCTTGTCGACGTTGGACTTGTCGACGAAGGCCGGGCCGGTCAGCACGGGCTGCTCACCGCCACCGCTGTAGTTGCCGTTGTTCTTGTAGAGCCACAGGCCGTCCACCGCCAGGTAGCCCTGGAGGTAGGGCTGCTGGTCGACGGCGAACTGGATGTCGCCGCCCTTGATGGACTTGATGAGGTCCTTGTTGAGGTCGAAGGTGGCGACCTTCGCCTTGCTGCCGGCGTCACCGGCCGACTGCACCGCGGTCAGCGCGAAGGGGGCGCCGAGGGTGACGATGTAGTCGATGGAGGGGTCCTGCTTGAGCTTGGCGGTGATCGTCGACTTCACGGCGGGCATGTCGGTGCCGTTGACGTTCTGAGTGTCGAGCTTGCCGTCGAAGGTCTTCTCCACGCCGTCGCAGCGCTGGGTCAGGCCGACGTTGCCCTGCTCCTGGACGACACAGAGGGCGTGCTTGGCGCCGACCTCGTTGAGCTTCTTGCCGAAGGCCTCGCCGGCGACGGACTCGTCCTGGCCGAAGAACTCCAGCATGTTGAGCTTCTTCCAGTCGCTCAGGCCGGAGTTGAGGCCGACGACGGGTATGCCGGACTTCTCGGCCTTGCCTATGACGCCCTTGAGCGCGTCCGGCTTGGCGAGGGTGACGGCGATGCCGTCGACCTTCTGGTCGATCGCGTTCTGGACCAGGTTGGCCTGGTTGCCCGCGTTCGGGTCGGCCGAGTAGACGAGCTTGATGTTGTCCTTGGCCGCCGCGGCCTCGGCACCCTTGCGGACGGTGTCCCAGAAGGTGTCGCCGGGTGCCTGGTGGGTGACGAGGGCGACGGTCATGCGCGGCGTGGTCGCCTTGCCGGCGGAGGCGTTCGCTGCGCCTTCCTCGGCACCCTTGCCCCCGGAACTGCTGGAGCAGCCGGCGAGAGCCAGGGCCGCTGCCGCGGCCACGGCGACGACGGGCGCGATTCTGCGGGAGCGGGGGTGAGAAGAGCGGTCCATCTTTCCTGGCACCTCACTGTGCTACTGCGGGGGAAAGGGGAGGGATCACGAAGGGATCCGTGGTCCCGGAGCCTTACGGAGTCCGGATCATGATGCCGCAAACAGACTGTGGCGATGCCACGGGATACAAGTCCCTGCCGCGCCCGCTGTCAATACTTTGTTAAGACATCATTTCACAAGTAGGTCCGAATGTAAGTACAAACTATTGACAGCGCCGCCCTCCGAGACCTACACCTGAGGGGCGGCAGGTCCCATGGATCCACGCCCCTACCGTGTCAGGGCGCCCCGGGACCCGCATCCCCAGCTTCCCGAGGAGGTCGCGCATGGCCGGGCCAGCCCAGTATTTCGACTTGATCACGATGGGCCGCATCGGAGTCGACCTCTATCCCCTGCAGACCGGCGTCTCCCTGGACCGTGTGGAGACGTTCGGGAAATTTCTGGGAGGTTCGGCGGCCAATGTGTCGGTCGCGGCGGCCCGCCTGGGACGCCGTACGGCGGTGATCACCCGCACCGGCGACGACCCCTTCGGCACCTACCTGCACGAGGAGCTGAAGTCCTTCGGCGTCGACGACCGCTGGGTCACCCCGGTCGAGGCGTACCCCACTCCCATCACGTTCTGCGAGATCTTCCCGCCGGACGACTTCCCGCTGTACTTCTACCGCCGCCCCAAGGCCCCGGATCTGGAGATCCACACCGACGAGCTGGACTTCTTCGCGATCCGCGGGGCCCGCATCTTCTGGATCACCGGCACCGGCCTGAGCGAGGAGCCGAGCCGCTCCGCCACGCTCGCCGCCCTCAAGGCCCGCGACAAGTCCGGCATCACCGTCTTCGACCTCGACTGGCGGCCGATGTTCTGGCGCGACCCCGACGAGGCCCGCCCGTACTACCGCGAGGCGCTGAGCCACGCGACCGTCGCGGTCGGCAACCTCGACGAGTGCGAGATCGCCACCGGCGTGCGCGAACCGCAGGCCTGCGCCGACGCGCTGCTGGAGGCGGGCGTGGAACTGGCCGTCGTCAAGCAGGGCCCCAAGGGCGTGCTCGCCGTGCACCGTGACGGCACCCGGGCCGAGGTGCCTCCGGTGCCGGTCGAGGTGGTCAACGGCCTGGGTGCGGGCGACGCCTTCGGCGGCTCGCTCTGCCACGGTCTGCTCTCCGGCTGGGACCTGGAGAAGATCATGCGCCACGCCAACGCCGCCGGCGCCCTCGTCGCATCCCGCCTCGCCTGCTCCTCCGCGATGCCGACCGAGTCCGAGGTCGCGGACCTCCTCGCCGAGGCGCCGTCGCCGAGCACAAGCCTCTGAAACGGAGCCCGCATTGAACATCGGCATCCCCGACCTCACCACGGTCAGAGCCCGCAACCCCGAGGCGGTCGCCGAAGCGGCCGCCCGCCGGGTGCGCCGCCCGCTGATCGGCGACAGCGGCCGGCTGATGATCGTGGCCGCCGACCACCCGGCGCGCGGCGCCCTCGGGGTCGGTGACCGGCGCCTGGCCATGGCCAACCGTGCCGATCTGCTGGAACGGCTGTGCGTCGCGCTCTCCCGGCCCGGCGTCGACGGGGTACTCGCCACCGCCGACATCCTGGAGGACCTGCTCCTGCTGGGGGTGCTGGAGAACAAGGTCGTCATGGGCTCGATGAACCGGGGCGGACTCGCCGGGGCCTCCTTCGAGATGGACGACCGTTTCACCGGTCACCGCGCCGAGGACATCGCCCGGCTCCGCTTCGACGCGGGCAAGCTCCTGGTGCGCATCGACTACGACGACCCGGGCTCGCTGACCACCCTGGAGTCCACGGCCCGTGCCGTCGACGCCATGGCGGCACACCGGCTCCCCCTGTTCGTCGAACCGTTCATCTCCCGGCGGGTCGACGGAAGGGTCCGCAACGACCTGTCCGCCGACGCGGTCACCCGGTCCGTCGCCATCGCCTCGGGTCTGGGCGGCACCTCCGCCTACACCTGGCTGAAGCTGCCCGTCACCGACGACCCGGACGACATGGCCGAGGTGCTGGAGACCTCCACGCTGCCCGTCGTCCTGCTCGGCGGCGAGGTGGGCGAGGACCAGGACGGCGCCTACGAACGCTGGCGCAAGTCCCTGCGTCTGCCCACCGTCCAGGGCCTGGTCGTCGGGCGTTCGCTGCTCTACCCGGCCGAGGGCAGCGTGGAACAGGCAGTGGACACGGCCGTCGGCCTGCTGTGATTCAAGTGGCACCTGCTGTGATCCGAAAGGCACACGATGACGTATCACCTTCCCGCGGGTAAGGCCCTCGGCGGGCCCTACATCGTCGACATCACGCCCGAGAAGGCCGGCTGGGGCCACTCGAGCCTGCGGATCCTCGAGCTGCCGCCGGGCGGCACGCACTCGTTCGAGACCGGCGACAGCGAGTGGATCGTCGTCCCGCTGAGCGGCGGCTGCACGGTCGCCGCGGCGGACGACTTCAGCGAGGACACCTTCGAACTCCGAGGCCGCCGGGACGTCTTCAGCGGCGTCAGCGACTTCGCCTACGTGCCGCGCGACGCCCGGGCGACCGTGACCTCCGCCGCCGGCGGGCGGTTCGCGCTGACCGGCGCGCGCTGCTCCCGCCGCCTGCCCGCCCGCTACGGGCCGGCCTCCGACGTGCCCGTGGAGCTGCGGGGCACCGGGAACTGCTCCCGGCAGGTCAACAACTTCGGCGCGGCGGGCGTGTTCGAGTGCGACAAGCTCATCGCGGTAGAGGTGATCACGCCGGGCGGCAACTGGTCGTCGTTCCCGCCGCACAAGCACGACGAGCACCGGCCGGGCGAGGAGTCCGTGCTGGAGGAGATCTACTACTTCGAGTTCGCCGGTCACGACGGCACGCCGGGCCTCGGCTACCAGCGGGTCTCGCCGTCCGGGCAGGGCCAGGGCACGGATGTGCTGGCCGAGGTCCGCGACGGTGACGTGGTCCTCATCCCGGACGGCTGGCACGGCCCGTCGATGGCCACACCCGGCCACCACATGTACTACCTCAACGTCATGGCGGGCCCGGAGGCCGATCGCGCCTGGCTGATCTGCGACCACCCCGACCACGCCTGGGTCCGCGACACCTGGCCGGACCAGCCGGTCGATCCCCGGCTCCCCCTCTACACCGCCCCGGAGACCTCCGCATGAACGCCCGCACCCGCCGACTGACGACCGCCCAGGCACTGGTGCGGTTCCTGTCCGCCCAGTACACCGAGCGGGACGGCGTGCGGCGCCGGCTGATCGCCGGGACCTGGGGCATCTTCGGCCACGGCAACGTGGCGGGCGTCGGCCAGGCGCTGGTGGAGGCCGGTGAGGACGTCATGCCGTTCCACCAGGGCCGCAACGAGCAGTCCATGGTGCACGCGGCGGTCGGCTACGCCCGGCAGCTGAACCGCCTGTCCGCGCAGGCGGTGACGACGTCGATCGGCCCGGGCGCCACCAACCTGGTCACGGGTGCGGCCCTGGCGACGATCAACCGGCTGCCGGTGCTGCTGCTGCCCGGCGACTACTTCGCGTCGCACGCCCCCGACCCGCTGCTCCAGCAGCTGGAGCACCCGGTCGAGGCGGATGTGTCGGTCAACGACACGCTGCGCCCGGTGTCGCGGTACTTCGACCGGATCACCCGCCCCGAGGCGCTGATCCCCTCGGCGCTCCAGGCCATGCGCGTGCTGGCCGACCCGGCCGAGACCGGCGCCGTCACCCTGGCCCTGCCCCAGGACGTGCAGGCGGAGGCGTACGACTGGCCGGAGGAGTTCT
>KL569215.1:42186-43035 GCA_000715635.1 Streptomyces violaceus
ATCGTCGCGGGCGGCGGCGTCCACCACAGCGAGGCCGAGGAGGCCCTGAAGGCGTTCGCCGACGCCACGGGCATCCCCGTCGCCTCCACCCAGGCCGGCAAGGGCTCGCTGCGCCACGACCACCCCGCCGACCTCGGCGGCATCGGCCACACCGGCACGGCGGTCAGCGACGACCTCGCCCGGACCGCCGACCTCGTGATCGGCGTGGGCACCCGCTACACGGACTTCACCACGGCCTCCGGCACGCTCTTCCAGAACCCGCAGGTACGGTTCCTCAACCTCAACATCACCGGCTTCGACGCGCACAAGCTGGCCGCGCGCACACTGGTCTGCGACGCGAAGTCCGGCCTGGAGAAGCTGCTGGAGGCGCTCTCCGGCCACCGGGTGGGCCAGGAGTACGAGGCGGAGTACCGCTCCGGCAAGGACCGCTGGGAGGAGATCGTCGAGGCCGCCTACCGCGCCGACGACGAGAACGCCGTGCCGACCCAGACACAGGTGCTCGGCGCACTGGACGCGGCCGTCGGCGACGACGACGTGGTGATCAACGCCGCCGGCTCGCTCCCCGGCGACCTCCACAAGCTGTGGCGCTCCCGCAGCCCGCGCCAGTACCACCTGGAGTACGGCTACTCCTGCATGGGCTACGAGATCCCGGCCGGCATCGGCGTCCAGCAGGCCGCCCCGGGCACCCCGGTCTGGGCGCTGGTCGGCGACGGCACCTACCTGATGATGCCGACGGAGATCGTCACGGCCGTCCAAGAGGGCCTGCCCGTCAACATCGTCCTCATCCAGAACCACGGCTACGCCTCCATCGGCGGTCTGTCGCAGGAGACCGGCGGTGAACGCTTCGGC
>KL569215.1:43277-44889 GCA_000715635.1 Streptomyces violaceus
GACGTGCGGCGCGCCAAGACCGTGCGCGAGCTGCGTGAGGCACTGGCCGCGGCCCGCGCCTCCGACCGGCCGACGTGCGTCTACGTCGAGACCGACCAGGCCCCGACCGCTCCCCCGGCCGAGGCCTGGTGGGACGTGCCGGTGGCCGAGACCGCCTCCCGCGAGGCCGCCGTAGAGGCCCGCGAGCGCTACGACCGCCAGGTCGCCGGACGCCGCCGCCACCTCTGAACTCCCCGCTGACATCAGGCTCCACGAAAGGCCCGTGCACACGATGAACACCATCACCCACTGGATCGACGGCAAGCCCGTCGAGGGCACCTCCGGCCGCTTCGGCCCCGTCTACAACCCGGCCACCGGCGCCCAGGAGAAGCAGGTCGCTTTCGCGACCGTCGACGAGGTGGACGCCGCGGTCGCCTCCGCCAAGGCCGCCTTCGAGTCCTGGGGGGAGTCCTCGCTCGCCAAGCGCACGGCGATCCTGTTCAAGTACCGCGAGCTGCTGGACGCCCACCGCGACGAGATCGCCGAGCTGATCACCGGCGAGCACGGCAAGGTGCACTCCGACGCGCTCGGCGAGGTCGCGCGCGGCATGGAGATCGTCGAGCTCGCGTGCGGGATCTCCGTCCAGCTCAAGGGCGAGCTGTCCACCCAGGTCTCCAACCGGGTCGACGTGGCCTCGATCCGCCAGCCGCTGGGTGTGGTCGCGGGCATCACGCCGTTCAACTTCCCGGCGATGGTGCCGATGTGGATGTTCCCGCTGGCCATCGCCTGCGGCAACACCTTCGTGCTGAAGCCGTCCGAGAAGGACCCGTCGGCCTCCTTCAAGCTCGCCGAACTCGCCACCGAGGCCGGGCTGCCCGAGGGCGTCCTGAACATCGTGCAGGGCGACAAGGTCGCGGTGGACCGCATCCTGGAGCACCCGGACATCGAGGCGGTCTCCTTCGTCGGCTCGACCCCCATCGCCAAGTACATCCAGCTGAAGGCCGTCGAGCACGGCAAGCGGGTGCAGGCCCTGGGCGGCGCCAAGAACCACATGCTGGTCCTGCCCGACGCCGACCTGGACCTCGCCGCCGACCAGGCGATCAACGCGGCGTACGGTTCGGCGGGCGAGCGCTGCATGGCCGTGTCGGTCGTGGTCGCGGTCGGCGACATCGGTGACGAGCTGGTCGGCAAGATCACCGAGCGGGCGAAGAACCTCAAGATCGGTCCGGGTAACGACCCCGCCTCCGAGATGGGCCCGCTGATCACCCGCGAGCACCGCGACAAGGTGGCCTCGTACGTGGCGAGCGCGGCCGAGCAGGGCGCCGAGGTCGTCGTGGACGGCACCGGCTACTCGGTCGAGGGCCACGAGGACGGCTTCTTCCTCGGCGTCTCGCTGCTGGACCGGGTGCCGCTGACGGCGGACGCGTATCGCGACGAGATCTTCGGTCCGGTGCTGGCCGTGGTCCGGGCCGAGACGTACGAAGAGGCCATCAAGCTGATCAACGACTCCCGCTGGGGCAACGGCACCGCGATCTTCACCCGGGACGGCGGCGCCGCGCGCCGCTTCCAGCTCGAGGTCAAGGCGGGCATGGTCGGCGTCAACGTGCCGATCCCGGTCCCGGTCGGCTACCAC
>KL569215.1:45113-45602 GCA_000715635.1 Streptomyces violaceus
CTCCTTCGGCGGCTGGAAGGACTCGCTCTTCGGCGACCTGCACATCTACGGCAACGACGGCATCGCCTTCTACACCCAGGGCAAGGTCATCACCACCCGCTGGCCGGATCCGTCCGACGGCGGCATCAACCTCGGCTTCCCGAGCAACTCCTGACACCCAAAGGGGGGTTCATCCATGGCGAAGGCCGGTGACCGGGCCCGCACCACGGCCGCCCCGGCGCTCAGCTCACTGGACTTCGCCCTGGACCGGGGCAGTCCGGTGCCGCTGTACCACCAGCTCGCGCAGCAGCTGGAGGCGGCGATCGAGCACGGGGTCCTCACCCCGGGCAACCTGCTGGGCAACGAGGTCGACCTCTCCGTGCGCCTCGGCCTGTCCCGCCCCACCGTCCGCCAGGCCATCCAGTCCCTCGTCGACAAGGGGCTGCTGGTCCGGCGGCGAGGGGTGGGCACGCAGGTGGTGCACAGCCAGGTCAAGCGCCCGCTGGAGCT
>KL569215.1:45807-47964 GCA_000715635.1 Streptomyces violaceus
GTGCACAGCCAGGTCAAGCGCCCGCTGGAGCTGAGCAGCCTCTACGACGACCTGGAGGCAGCCAAGCAGGGGCCCACCACCGAGGTCATGCGCAACGAGGTCGTCCAGGCGTCCTGCGACGTGGCGGCCGCGCTCGGCGTCGCGGAGGGCAGCGAGGTCACGGCCCTGGAACGGCTGCGCCGCACACACGGCCAGCCGGTCGCCCTGCTGTGCAACTACCTGCCGTCCGCCCTGCTGGGCCTCGACAGCGCCCGTCTGGAGTCGACGGGCCTCTACCGGATGATGCGCTCGGCGGGTATCACCCTGCACAGCGCCCGCCAGACCGTCGGCGCCCGCGCCGCGACCGCGGAGGAGGCCGCCCGCCTGGACGAGCGGGAGGGCGCGGCGCTGCTCACCATGCAGCGGACGGCGTACGACGACACCGGGCGCCCGGTCGAGTACGCGACGCACATCTACCGGGCGTCGCGCTACACGTTTGACTTCCAGCTGCTGGTGAGGCCTTGAGAGACGGTCTTACGAGCGGCCCTTGCGCAGCATCCGGCTGAACGGTGTGTCCGGGCGGTCCAGACGCTCGCCGTCCAGTGTGATGTCCACGGCCTCGTTGAAGAAGGCGAGGCGCCCCTGGACCGCCGCCACCGCGGGCAGCGGGGCGGCGTAGCTCCAGAGGATGTTGGGCGGCACCTCGCCCTCGCCGCGCCAGGACCAGTACTCGGCGGTGCCCTTGTAGGGGCAGCCGGTGCTGTGATCGGTGGCGTCGAACAGGTCGAGGCGGACATCCTCGCGGGGGAGGTAGTACCGGGTCGGCAGGGAGGTCTCGAAGAGCAGGACGGGATCGCGGGTGTCCGCGACGAGCTGCCCGTCGATCTCGACCCGGACATGGCGGCTGCTCGGCAGCGCGTCCACGCGTTTGTGCGCGTCACGGGGGTGGATGAAGATCTCCTCGTCCTCCTCGTACCAGTGGTCGAGGCCCGTGTCGGTGCGCAGGAACCACTCGAAGGCGATGTGACCGGCCAGGTCGTCGGCGGGGAACGTCCAGGCCGCGTTCTCGCGCACCTCGCCGTCCGCGTCGAGGTCGTAGAAGATCCGGGAGCCGGTGTGCTTGCCGGTCGGCGGGTTCTTCGCCGGGCGGAGGAGGTCGGTGCGGACGTCCGCGTGCGGGAAGACGTACTGCGGCACGGGCAGGTGGGGCTCCCAGACGAGCACGGGGTGCCGGCTGTCGACGACGGTGACGTCGCCCTTGCGGCCGCGCACCCAGCGCTCGCTGGGTTCCCACAGGAGGCCTTCGGGGGTGGTCCTGATCGACGGTGCGGCGGGGTGGGCCGGGCGTGTGGTCATGGCCGGTGCTCCTCGGGGAGGTCCGGATGTCCGTTCCCCTCCACGGTTCCACGGTCGCGGGGGACGGCGCCGAGCCGGGCGGGAAAGCCGCACTAAGCTGGAGAGACCCGACATCAGGCCACGAGGCGCTCGTGATGGCAAGTGAGAGGCCAGGGCAGCATCCCAGGCAGCCTCAGCTGCCCGACCTGCAGGTGCGCCTGCGTACCGAGCTGGGCCGGATCGACGAGCAGTTGCGCGCCCTGCTGGACGCCATGGACCGGATGCAGGGCCTGCTGGGCGCGGTGGTGGCCATCAGCCGGGAGGTGGAGCTGACCGCGGTGCTGCACCGCATCGTGACCACCGCCATGGACCTGGTCGGCGCCCGCTACGGCGCGCTGGGCGTCCTCAACGCGTCCGGTGAGCGCCTGGACGAGTTCATCACCGCCGGGCTGTCCGAGCGGGAACTCGACGACCTGGCGGGCGCCGAGCTGCCTCGCGGTCTGGGCGTCCTCGGCCACTTGATCAGCCACCCCGAACCCCTGCGGCTCGACGACATCCCGGCCCATCCGTCCGCCGTCGGCTTCCCGCCCGGCCATCCGCGTCTGCGGACGCTGCTCGGAGTCGCCATCAGCGTCCGCGGCGAGATCTACGGCGATCTGTACCTCGCCGAGCGGCGTGACGGACAGCCCTTCGACATCCATGACGAGAACGTCGTCACCGCCCTGGCCAGCGCCGCCGGCATCGCCATCGAGAACGTCCGCCTGTTCGAACAGGTGCGGGTCGGGGCCGAGCAGTTCCAGCGGCTTCTCCTGCCCGCGCTGCCCGACCTGCGGCCCTTCACCG
>KL569215.1:48169-49937 GCA_000715635.1 Streptomyces violaceus
GAGCCCAGCCAGCTCGGAGGGGACTGGTACGACGCGATCCCCCTGTCCGGCGACGTCGTGGCGGTCGTCATCGGTGACGTGGCGGGCCACGATCTGGAGGCCGCGGCCGCCATGGCCTCCACACGCAACATGCTGCGGGCTCTGCTGTTCGACCAGGGCAGTACGCCCGGCGAGGTCCTCACCCGGCTCGATCACACGCTCCAGGCCATCACGACCAACCCCGTCACCACCACCGCCCTGGCCCGCATCGAACCGGAGGGAGTGGCCTGGCGCATGCGCTGGACCACTGCGGGACACGTCCCGCCCCTGCTGATCACTCCTGGAGGACGAGCGGAATACCTGTCCGCCGAGCCCGGACTGCCGCTCGGGGTCGATGTCGGGGAACCCCGCCCCGACCACTCACGGTTCCTCCCCCCGGACGCCACCGTCGTCTTCTTCACCGACGGGCTGATCGAGCATCCCGCCCATCCCATCGACGAGAGCCTGAACGAGCTCGCCGAGCTCGCCACCGTCCATGCGCATCGGCCCCTGCACGAGTTCGTGCGGGCGCTGGCCGACCATCACCCGAGCGACGGTCACGACGACATGGCCGTCCTCGCGCTGCGCACCCCGCCCGCCTGAAGTTCCGGGGGATCCGACGGATGATGGTCGGGGGATGTCGATGCGGAGGTCCCCGATGGCTGTCGCGCGACATTCCGGGGCCCGGCGCTTTGGCACGGTTGCCCTGGAGATCTGCGCCGTTGCCGCGCTGTACTGGGGCTCGGCCGAGATCGGACTGCTCCAGGAGCAGGTGCGTGGCCAGGTCACCCCGCTGTGGCCACCGAGCGGTATCGCGCTGGCCAGCCTGCTTCTGCGCGGGCCGCGGGTCTGGCCGGGGATCGCCCTCGGGGCGTTCCTGGTCAACATCTCGCTGGGGCCGTCGTTCCTGGCCGTACTCGCGATCGCGGCGGGCAACACGCTCGCGCCTGTCTGCTCGTACGCCCTGCTCCGCCGTGCCGGGTTCCGCAGCGAGATGAACCGCCTGCGGGACGCCCTCGCACTGATCTTTCTCGGCGCGTTCATCGGCATGCTGGTCAGCGCCACGGTGGGCACCGGGACACTCGTCCTCACCGGGGTGCTGGACGCCGGCGACTTCTGGCCGACGTGGTCGGTCTGGTGGACCGGCGACGCGGTGGGCGTCCTGACGGTCACCCCGGTCCTGCTGATTCTCCGCTCGGCACGCCGGCCCCGGGGCGCCCCGCTGTCCCGATGGGTCGAGGGGATCCTGCTCGTGGCGGTCACGATCTGCGTCGGCTTCGTCGAGACCGGCACCACGCCGCTGCTGTTCCCTCGGCTTCCCGCTGCTGATCTGGGCGGCCTTCCGCTTCGGGCTGGCCGGGGCCGCGCCCTGCGCCCTCGCCGTGTCGATCTTCGCGATCATCGCGGCCGCGCAGAACACGGGCCCCTTCGCCGGTCATGACCTCTTCACCAACATGATCACCCTGCAGGCGTTCAACGGTTCCGTCTCGCTGACCGCCCTCCTGCTCGGAGCGGCGGTCAACGAACGCGCCCGGACCGAGCGGGAGATCGCGCTGGCGTGCGGACAGCTCGCCGAGATGGTCACGAAGATCGCCGCCAGTGACCGCCGGCCCGCTCTGCCCGCCGGGGAGGGTGAGCAGGCAGTCAAGGGTGAGCGGGGAGTGCGGAACACGGCCCCGAAATGACGAAGGGCCCCGCCCCACCGAAGTGAGGCAAGGCCCTGCCCGGGGAGAATTCCCAGGCACTCTGT
>KL569215.1:50173-50508 GCA_000715635.1 Streptomyces violaceus
CCACGTCCCGATGCGCGCCCACTCGCGGTAAAACCGCGTGATCGCGCGAACAGCACCTTACCCCACACCCCTGCCGGCGCCGAAAACGGCCCGGGCGGGACAATCGGCGTATGGGCAGCACAGGAAGCACGGGACAGACGGGAAGCACCTCCGCGGACCGGTCGGGCGACGCCCGGGACCGCGACAGCGAGGGGCGGGCACGCAACGCCCGGCCGCGGGACGGTCTCGGGCGGCCCCTGCCGTACGACGCGGACGGCGTTCCCCGGCAGCCCGAGGGCGTGGTCCGCACGCCGGAGGAGACCGTCGCCGAGGCACAGCGGCTGCTGGACGAGGGG
>KL569215.1:50723-56438 GCA_000715635.1 Streptomyces violaceus
ATGTGTATAAGAGACAGGTCTTCGAGGACGCCTGGAAGTCGGGCCCCGACGCGGAGCGGGAGCTGTGGCGCGGTCTCGCCCAGCTCGCCGTGGGCCTCACCCACGCCGCCCGCGGCAACCTCACGGGCGGGGCACGGCTGCTGCGACGTGGGGCGGGCGCGACCGAGACGTGGGCCTCCGGCTCCGGACGGCCGCTGCCGCACGGCATCGACCTCGAGGGCATCGCCACCTGGGCCCGGGAACTGGCCCAGGACGTGGAACGGGACGGCCGCGCCGTGGACGCGGGGGCACGGGCGCCTCGGCTTCGGGGAGCGGGCGCGGGGCCCTGACCAGGCGTGCTGAGGCGGAGCGTGGTGCGGGCGCTGTCAGTGGTGTGCGGCAGACTCGGGGTGTGCGAAAGATTCATGTCATCGGTATCGGCGCGGGCGACCCCGAGCAGCTGACCCTGCAGGCGGTCAGGGCGCTGCGGAGCACGGACGTGTTCTTCGTCCTGGACAAGGGCGAGGTGAAGGCTGACCTCACCCGGCTGCGCCGGGACATGCTCGACACGCACCTGCCGCAGGGGACGTACCGCGTCGTCGAGGCGCGTGACCCGGAGCGGGACCGGGCCGCCGACGGGGCGGCCTACTCCCCCGCCGTCGGGGACTGGCGCAGCGCCCGCGCCGGCATCTACGAGCGGCTGATCGCGGAGGAACTCGGCGAGGAGGAGACCGGCGCGTTCCTGGTGTGGGGAGACCCTTCGCTCTACGACAGCACGCTGGGGATCCTGGAGGAGGTGCTGGAGCGGGACGCGGTGGCGTTCGAGTACGACGTCGTCCCCGGCATCAGCAGCGTCTCGTCGCTCGTCGCCCGGCACCGGACGGGGCTCAACCGCATCGCCCGGCCCGTGCAGATCACCACCGGGCGGCGGCTCGCGGAGGGCTTCCCGGAGGGCGTGGACGACGTGGTGGTGATGCTCGACGCCCAGCAGACCTTCCGGCAGTACGCGCGGGAGGACGTCGACATCTACTGGGGCGCCTACATCGGCACTCCGGACGAGATCCTCGTCTCCGGCCCGATCGCCGAGGCCGCGCCCCGCATCGAGCGGTTGCGTGCCGAGGCCCGTGAGCGCAAGGGCTGGATCATGGACACGTATCTGCTGCGCCGGCACCCTCGGGACTGACACGACCGGGCGGGTATTCCTGCGGCTGCCGGACAGTCCTGCGGTGGTGCCCGCCACCGGCGGCTATCGTCCGGACATGGAGTCCGTGCGTGCCGTACTGATCGACATCGACGGGGTGCTCACCGTGTCGTGGCGGCCCTTGCCCGGGGCCGTGGAGGCACTGCGGGAGATCCGGGAAGCCGGGCTCGCCGTCCTGCTGGTCACGAACACGACCTCCCGTACGCGGGCTTCGATCGCCGGGACTCTGGCGGACGCGGGGTTCCCGGTGTCCGCCGAGGAGATCCTGACCGCCCCCGCGGCCACCGCCGCATATCTCGCCGAGCACTGTCCCGGCGCCCGGTGCGCCCTGCTGAACAGCGGCGACATCGAGGAGGACCTCGACGGTGTGACCCTCGTGGACGCGGCGGACACCGGGACCGTGCCGGATGTCGTGCTGGTCGGCGGGGCCGGTCCCGAGTTCGGCTGGGCGGCGCTCGACCGGGCCTTCGGGCAGCTGCAGCGCGGGGCCCGGCTGGTGGCGATGCACCGCAACCTGTACTGGCGTACGGACGAGGGGCTGCGGCTGGACTCCGGTGCGTTCCTGGCCGGTCTCGAGCAGGCCGCCCGGGTGGAGGCCGAGATCACCGGCAAGCCGGCGCGGGCGTTCTTCGAGGCGGCGCTCGCCCGGGTGGGCGCCGGTGCGGGCGAGGCCGTGATGGTGGGTGACGACGTCGAGTCCGACGTGCTCGCGGCGCAGCGGGCCGGTGTCACCGGCGTCCTCGTGCGGACCGGCAAGTTCCAGCCGGAGGCGCTCCGGGCCGCCGACGGCACGCCCGACCACGTGATCGACTCCTTCGCGGACCTCCCGGCAATGCTGCGGAGCCGCACGCAGCGGTAGGCAACCGTCAGCGCAGCAGGAGTTGCAGTCCGCCCACGATCGTCGCCGCGATGACCAGCTGCTCGAACAGCCGCTGGTTGATCTTGTGCACCGCCCACTTGCCGAAGAGCGCGCCGGGCACGACGAACACCACGAGCGCCAGGTCGAGGAGCAGCGAGCGGCCGTCGATCAGGCCGAGGCCGGCGCTGAAGGGCAGCTTGGAGACGTTGACGATCAGGAAGAAGAAGGCCGACGTGCCGAGGAATCCGAGCTTGCGGAAGCCCGCGGACAGCAGGTACATCGACATCACCGGGCCGCCCGCGTTGGCGACCATGGTGGTGAAGCCACCGAGGACGCCGTAGGAGCGGGCTTTGACCCGGCCCGCCCGGCTGGTGACCGAGTCCGGTTCCTGCTCCGCGTCCGCCGTACGCCGGCGCCAGACCGTCACCCCGGCCATCAGCAGCAGGATCGCGCCGATCGAGGTCCTTACGATCGCGTCGTCCGCCCACACCAGGAACACCGTGCCGACGACGACGCCCGCGGCGACCGCCGGGAACAGCCGCCACAGGGTGGGCCAGTGGGCGTGCCGCCGGTAGGTGGCGACGGCGAGCAGGTCGCCGGCGATCAGGACCGGCAGCAGGACGCCGGTGGAGGCGCGGGCGGGCAGCACCGCGGCGAAGATGGCGAGGCTGACCGTGTTGGCCCCGCTCACGGCGGTCTTCGAGAAACCGACCAGGAGGGCCGCGAAGGCGAGTGCGGCGAACTCCCAGCCGGTGATGTTCCAGAGCGTCATCGTGTTCATGCGAACACTGATGCTATGTGCAACGAACCGGGCGCCGCAGTGCCGTCTCGCCTGGTGGCCCGGGGGGCGTTGGCCTATCCCCGCTCGACCAGAAGCGCACTCCCCTGCCCGACCCCCACGCACATCGTCGCCAGCCCGCGCTCCGCCCCCGTGCGCCGCATCCGGTGGAGCAGCGTCGTCAGGATCCGGGCGCCCGAGCAGCCCAGGGGGTGACCGAGGGCGATGGCGCCGCCGCTCGGGTTGACCAGCTCGGGGTCGATGCCGAGCTGGTCCACGCAGGCCAGGGCCTGGGCCGCGAAGGCCTCGTTGAACTCGGCCTCCTCGAGGTCGCCGACTCTCCAGCCGGCGCGGGTCAGCGCCTTGCGGGTGGCGGGGACCGGGCCGATGCCCATGACGTCGGGGTGGACACCGGCGGAGGCGCCGGCGACGTAGCGGCCCATGGACTGAAGGCCCAGTTCGTTCAGGGCCTCCTCGCTGACCAGGAGGAGACCGGCGGCGCCGTCGTTCATCGGCGAGGCGTTGCCGGCGGTGACCGTGCCGCCGTCCCGGAAGACCGGCTTCAGCCGGGACAGCTTCTCGTAGGAGGTGTCCTCGCGGACGCACTCGTCGGTGTCGACGACCACGCCGTCGGGGCGTTCCACGGGCAGGAGTTCGTCGTCGAAGTGGCCGTTCTTGCGGGCGAGGGCGGCCCGCTGGTGGCTGCGCAGGGCGAAGTCGTCCTGGCGTTCGCGTGCGATGCCGTACCGCGCGGCGACCTCCTCCGCCGTCTCGCCCATGGACAGCAGGCCGTGCAGATCCCGCATCGCGGGGTTGACCAGGCGCCAGCCGAGGCGGGTGTCGACGGTCTCGATGCGGTGCGGCAGGGCATCGTCGGGGCGGGGCAGGACGAAGGGGGCGCGGCTCATCGACTCGGAGCCGCCCGCGATCACGATGTCGGCCTCGCCGGCGGCGATGGTGCGGGCGGCCGTGGTCACGGCCTCCAGGCCCGACGCGCAGAGGCGGTTGACCGTGGCGCCGGGGACGGACTCGGGGAGGCCTGCGAGCAGGGCGGCCATGCGGGCGACGTTGCGGTTGTCCTCGCCGGCCTGGTTGGCGGCGCCCCAGTAGACGTCGTCGACGCGGGCCGGGTCCAGCGCGGGCACGTCGCCGGCCAGGGCGCGGACCACGGTCGCGGCGAGGTCGTCGGGCCGCACCGAGGAGAGGGCTCCCCTGAGCTTGCCGATGGGGGTGCGGCGGGCGGCCGCGAAGTGGACGGGACGCACGAGAGGCTCCTCACACCGCGCATTAATTAGCACTGCTAGTTTCGGACTATAGACCCTCGTCCCGCTGCCTGTGAAGATTCCGCGGGCACACCGGTTCGGGGCGGGCATTGCCGCAGGTCGGCACGTGGCTCCGGGGCCGATCAGCGAGCGTGACGGGTCGCGTTTGCACCAGTGCGCCCGGGGCACCCGCGCGTTCATGGAGTGGTTGCGGAGCGCCGCCTGCGTGGACGAGGACCCCGAGTTGTTCTTTCCCGTGGGCACTGCGGGCCCGGCCCTGCGGGACGTCACGGCCGCGAAGCGGATCTGCTCGCGCTGCCCGGTGACCGACCAGTGCCTGAGCTTCGCGCTGAGCAGCGGCCAGGCCGCGGGCGTGTGGGGCGGGACCTGCGAGGAGGAGCGCGACGCACTGCTCCGGAGGACGAAGAACGACACGAGGAGGAGAAGCGCCCTATGACGGCCGTGAGGAGCACACTGCCCGACGAGGCCCGCCGGGTCTCCTGCGAGGCACTCCAGGACACCCTGGTCGATCTGCTCGGACTCTCACTGATCGGGAAGCAGGCCCACTGGAACATCGTCGGACCGCGCTTCCGGTCCATCCACCTCCAGCTCGACGAGGTGGTGACGGCCGCGCGGAACTTCGCCGACACGGTCGCGGAGCGGTCCGCGGCGCTCGGTGTCCCGCCGGACGGCCGGCCGGAGACCATCGCCAAGACCTTCACGCTGCCCGCCCCCAAGGAGGGCTGGGTGCGTGACTCGGACGCCGTTCAGGTGCTGGTGGAGTCGCTCCAGGACGCCATCAGGCGGCTGCGCGAGCGCATCGACGCGACCGAGAAGGCGGACCTGGTCACCCAGGACCTGCTGATCAGCATCACCGCGGAACTGGAGAAGCAGCGGTGGATGTTCGACGCCGAGAACTTCCCCCGTGAGGGCTGACCGGCGCGCACATACGTACGAAAGGGGCTCCCCATGACCGACGCCCTTGAACTCGACGCGCTGTGGGAGGACTTCCACCGCGTGGTGAACATGACCTCGCAGGAACTCGCGGCCTGGTTGCGGATGCGCGACGCCGACGAGAACGCGGAGCCGCTGCCCGACCAGGCGGGAAGCGAGACCGGACAGCACGTCCTGGCGATCCTCCAGAAGCGGCGCACCGACCTGACCGAGGACGATCTGCGGGTGATGCGGAACGTCGTGGACAGGGTCACCTCGCAGGTGGACCTGGAGAACGAGCCGATGCCCGAGGTGACGGCCGAGGACACGCGCCGCCGGCACCGGCTGATGACGGTCGGCCACGACCCGCTGAAGGCGTAGCCATGAGCCGCCACGAGCGCGTCATACGCGAACTCGTCGGCGCTCACGGCCGGACGTACGCGGACGAGGCGGGCATCCGGCTGAAGGACACCCCGCAGCCGCTGTACCGGCTGCTGGTGCTGTCCCATCTGCTCAGTGCCCGCATCCGCGGCTCGATCGCGCTGGCCACCGCCCGTGCCCTGCACGAGGCGGGGCTGCGCGATCCGCGCCGTATGGCCGAGGCCGACTGGCAGGAACGGGTGGACGCGCTCGGGCGAGGCGGCTATCGGCGCTACGACGAGCGCACGGCCACCCAACTCGGCGAAGCAGCCGAGCTGTTGAC
>KL569215.1:56669-56932 GCA_000715635.1 Streptomyces violaceus
AGCAGCCGAGCTGTTGACCGAACGGTGGGGCGGCGACCTGCGGCGGCTGCGCCGGGAGGCGGACGGCAAGGTGTCCGAACTGCGCCATCTCCTCCAGGACTTCCCCGGGATGGGGCCGGCCGGCACCGACATCTTCCTGCGCGAGGCGCAGGGCGTCTGGCCCGAGGCGGCCCCCTACCTGGACAGCAAGGCCCTCCAGGGCGCCGAGCGACTGAAGCTGCCGAAGGACCCGGAGCCTGTCTCTTATACACATCTCTGATGGC
>KL569215.1:57116-60322 GCA_000715635.1 Streptomyces violaceus
ACCCGGAGCGGCTCGCCGAACTGGCGGGGAAAACCGACCCGGCCGTCCTCGCCGCCGCGTTGGTGCGGGCGGCGGTGGACAAGGAAGTGGCCGAGGACACGCTGCGGCGGGCCGGGTGACCTACGCGGGCCCCGCACTCACCCGAGCAACCAGCCCCCGTCCACGCTCAGTTCCACCGCGTTGACCGAGCGGTTGCGCAGCAGGAAGTCGACCGCGTCCGCCACGTCGGCCATCGTGGCGAGATTCCCCGTGGGCGTCTCGGTGCGCAGCACGTCGAGCACCTTCTCCGGCTTGGCCTGCCAGTACGGGCTGTCGCCGACGACACCGGGATGCACGGCGTTGACCCGGACGGGGGCCAGCTCGACGGCGAGGGAGTGCATCAGGCCCCGCACGCCCGCGTTGACCGTCGCCACCGTCGTGGCGCCCGGGTAGGGGCGCTCCTTGGCCTGTCCGCCGAACAGCACGATGGCGCTGTCGTCGCACAGCCGGGTGCGCAGTGTGTGCACGACCTCGGTGTAGCCGACGAGCTTGAGGGTGACCAGCCGCAGGGCGGCGTCGATGTCGTACTCGGTCACCTTGTTGTCGTCCCGGGAGACACCCGCGAGCACCAGATGGTCGACGCGTCCGACATCGGCCAGGGCCGCGGTGATCTCCAGCGGCCGGCCCAGGTCGAGGGCGAGGCCCCGGGCGCCGATCTCCTTGGCGACCGTGTCGGCGCGCTGGGCGTCGCGGCCGGTCAGGACGACGTCGTCCCCGCGCTCGGCGCGTACCCGCGCGAACTCGCGGCCCATCCCCGATGTGCCGCCGACGACAAGGACACTGCTCATGACTCCTCCTGAAGCGCCTGGCGCAGGTAGTCCCAGTCCCGGGTGAACCGGTAGGAGTGCCGTGACGGCGGCTGCGGCGCCTGTGTCTCCAGCCACCGCAGGGGCCCCTGCCCGGCGTTGACGAACCCATGCATACAACCGGCGCCCGCCCACGCGAGGTCCCCGGGTTCCAGCCGGTACCGCTCGCCGTCGAGGGTGGTCTCCGCCACGCCCTCGAGGATCAGATACGTCTCCTCGAAGGGGTGGTCGTGCGTGCCGATGACGCCGTCGGACGCGTACCGCACCATGAACATCGTCGAGGCGACCGCGCCCAGGTCACCGTCGACCATCATCTTCACGGTGATGCCGCTGTAGACCAGCAGCGCGGTCCGCATGCTCGCCGTGGCGGCCAGCAGGTCCTGGGACTGTTTGCCGGGATCCATGTGGTCGGGCTCGAAGTGCCCGAAGGTCCGGGTGCGCGGGTCGCGGACGTCGATCCGGACCGGGGCGCGAGCGGGCAGCTCGGGCACCGCCTGGGTGTCGTGCCCGTAGCGCGCCCGCGGCACGGGGGCCAGCATGTCCGCCCAGCGCCCGCCGGTGTCCCCTGCCCCACGCCAGGCGTGCGCAACGCCGGTCGGCAGGAGGCCGTAGTCGCCCTCCTCCAGGAGGTACGACCCCTCGGGCACGTCGAGGATCACCGCCCCGTCGAGGATGTGGAAGGTCTCCTCGTACGAGTGCACATGGGCGGGCACGCGGCCGTCCGGCCGCAGTTCGCAGAGGCCGAAGCCGGTGTGCACACTGCCGTCGTCCTCGCCGACCAGCGTCCGCCGCCGGTGGCCGTGGCCGTCGTACGGCGGATCGGGCTGGTCGGCGGCGCGGCGCACCACGTGGTTCGTCATGCGGTGGCCCTCTCCCCCTTCGCCTCCTTCGCCGCGAGGAGCCGGTCGCGGGACTCCTCGACGAGCCGGCGGGCACGCCCGGTGTCGGCGAGCAGCCTCCCGTCGCGCTTGTGGACCACACCGTCGACCAGGACGGTGTCCACGTTGGACACGTCCGCGCACAGGGTCACCGCGGCTGCCGCGTCGTGCACGGGGGCGGTGTTCGGCGCGGTGGCGTCGATCGCGACGATGTCGGCACGCTTGCCGGGGGTCAGGGAGCCGGTGCGGTCCTCGAGCCCGGCGACATGGGCGCCGTTGAGGGTGGCGATCTCCAGCATCCGGCGTGCTGTCAGCATGGTGCCGGGCACCGGCATGTTGGCCTGCCAGCAGTCGGCGTTGACGCGGGCGCGTTCGGCGCCGAAGGCGGCGCGGATCTGGGTGAACATGTCGCCGGGCACGGTGGTGACGACGTCGATGCTGAGCGAGGGCCGCAGGCCGTGCTCGATCGCCAGCATCACGGGCGGCCAGCCGTGCCCCATCTGGAGCTCCACCTGCGGCGCGACGGACACCGTGCCGCCGCTGTCGGCGACCATCCGCCACTCCTCCTCGCTGAGATAGCAGCAGTGGACATAGGTGGTGTCCGGGCCGAGGAGCCCCATGCCGTGGAGCTGCTTGACCATGCCGAAGCGGCCGGCGAGGCGCCCCATGGCGACGTGCACGGTGATCGGGATGCCCAGCTCGCGCGCCATGGCCCACTCGGCGGCGACGACCTCGTTGACACAGAAGCCGGGGCCGCGTGTGGCGAGGCCCATGGTCAGCAGACCGTCGTCGGACGCGAAGTGCCGGGCGCGGATCCGCCGTACGTCGTCCGCCGGGATCGCGATCGTGCTCTCGAACCAGTAATCGGCGAGGGAGGTGTTGGCGCTGCCGTACGCGTACTGCGCCCGGATGCCGGACTCCGCCAGGCCCTGGATCGCGGCGTCCGGGTGCTCAGGGGTGTTGTTGATGTGCGACCAGTCGACGAGCGTGGTGATGCCGGCGTTGAGGCATTCGAGCGCGCCGGCGAGGTTGCCGGCGTAGACGTCCTCCGGGGTGTAGAGGGGTGCGAAGCTGTCGAGGATGTCGACGAAGTAGTCGTCGAGGGTGGCGTCGGGTGCGACGCCCCGGATGGGGGCCTCCCAGGTGTGGCGGTGGGTGTCGACGAAGCCGGGGATGACGATGCGGCCGGTCATGTCGAGGACCTCGGCGTCGGCGCTGATCTCGGGCCGCACGGCCGCGATCCTGCCGTCCTCGACGAGGACGTCCCCCTGGGGCAGGTCCCCGATGCCGGGGTCCATCGAGATCACGTGACCGGAGCGCAACAGTGTCCTTGTGGTCATCGCGCTTCCTCCCATGGGTGTGCGGTACGGGGACCAGCGAACAGCTCAGTAGGCGGCGAGTCTTCGGACCGCCGTGACGACCTTGTCGACGGTGGGGATGACCTGTTCCTCCAGCGCGTCGGCGAACGGCAGCGGGACGCACT
>KL569215.1:60545-60983 GCA_000715635.1 Streptomyces violaceus
ACGCACTCCCCCGCCACCCGCCGCACGGGCGCGTCCAGCAGGCCGAAGCCCTCGTCGGCGACGACCGAGACGACGGTGGCGCCCCAGCCGCCCTGGTACGGGTTCTCCTCGACGGTGACGAGCCGCGAGGTCCTGCCCAGTGAGGCCAGGACGGTCGCGGTGTCCAGCGGGACCAGACAGCGCAGGTCGATCACCTCCGCCTCGATCCCCTCCTCCGACAGCGCGTCGGCGGCCCGCAGGGCCAGCGGCACCATCGAGGCCAGCGCGACGAGCGTGACGTCCGCGCCCTCGCGCACGACGGCGGCCCGCCCCAGCTCGACGACGTGACCGGGCGGTGGCGGGGCCCCCTTGGTGGCCAGGAGCGCCTTGTGCTCGAAGAAGACCACGGGGTCTGTCTCTTATACACATCTCTGATGGCGCGAGGGAGGCGTGTAGATC
>KL569215.1:61136-61722 GCA_000715635.1 Streptomyces violaceus
CCGCCGCCATCATGCCGATGACGTCGGCGGGCGTCGACGGTGCCGCGATCTTCAGGCCGGGGACGGTCAGCGCCCAGTTCTCGGTGGCCTGGGAATGCTGGGCGCCGAAGCCGAGTCCGCCGCCGTTGGCGGTGCGCACCACGAGGGGCACGGTCACCTGGCCGCCGGTCATGTAGCGGACCTTGGGGATCTCGTTGGCGAGGTAGTCCCAGCAGCAGGCCAGGAAGTCGGAGAACATGATCTCCGCGACGGGCCGCATCCCGGTCATGGCGGCACCCATCGCCGCGCCCACGATGGCCTGTTCGGATATGGGCGTGTCCCACACCCGTTCGGGCCCGAACTCCTTGTGCAGCCCCACGGTCGTCTTGAACACCCCGCCGGCCGCGCCGATGTCCTCCCCGAGGCACACCACCGACGCGTCCCGGCGCATCTCGCGTGCGATGCCCTCGGCGACCGCCTCCCGGTAGGTGATCACGTCCGCCATGCGGCACCTCCGTCCGCCCACACGTCGGTCAGTGCCTCCCGCGGGTCGGGCGGCGGCGCGGCCTTCGCCGCCTCGACGGCCTGCTCCACCACGGCCCGGTCC
>KL569216.1:0-890 GCA_000715635.1 Streptomyces violaceus
CGCTGCCGCTGGCCGCCGGAGAGCTGGGCGGGCAGCCGGTCGGCGAAAGCCGGGTCCAGGCGCACGTCGGCGATGAGCCGCCGGGCGCGCTCGGCCGACTCCGCTCGGCCGCCGGCCGTGCCGAAGAACCGCAGCGGACGCCGGATGGCGTCGCCCACCGAGCGCCGGGGGTTGAGCGAGGTGTCCGCGTTCTGGAAGACCAGCTGCACCCGCCGCCGCAGGGACATCGGCCGCCGCTGGGCGGGCCGGGCCAGATCGCCCGACTCGTGGGTCATGGCGCCGCCGGACGGGGTGCGCAGCCCCGCGAGGGTCCAGGCCAGCGTGGACTTGCCGCTGCCCGACTCGCCGACGAGGGCGAGGACCTCGCCGCGCCGGACCTCGAAGGAGACCCCGTCCACGGCACGGGAGCTGCCGTAGTCGACGGTGACGTCGCGGGCCGAGACGGCGACCGGCGCGTCCTCGGGCACGACGGCCCTCGGGCGGATCTCGCGCTCGCCCGTCTCGCGTACGAGGGCGAGACCGGTGTCGTCCAGCCGCGGCACGCTCGACAGCAGCCGCTTCGTGTACGGCTCCTGGGGCGTCGCGAACAACCGCCGGGTGGGCGCCGACTCCACCACGCGGCCCGACTTCAGCACACACACCTCGTCGGCCAGGTGCGCGACGACGCCGAGGTCGTGACTCACCAGCACGGCCGCCAGGCCCAGTTCGTCGCGCAGGGCGGCGATCAGGTCCAGCACGCCCCGCTGGGTGACGACGTCCAGGCCGGTCGTCGGCTCGTCGAGGACCAGCACCTTGGGGCGGGCGGCGATGGCCATGGCGAGGGCGACGCGCTGCTGCTGGCCGCCGGACAGCTCCTGTCTCTTATACACATCTCTGAGCGGGCTGGCAAG
>KL569216.1:1056-2048 GCA_000715635.1 Streptomyces violaceus
ATGTGTATAAGAGACAGGGCCAGCTCGGCGGGGCGCGGCAGCCGGACCTGGTCGAGCAGATCGGTGACGGGGATGTCGCCGCCCGCCTCCGCGATCTGCCGGCCGACGCGCAGGGAGGGGGTCAGCGCCTGGCCCGCGTTCTGGGCGACCATGGCGACCGTCCGGCCGCGCAGCCGCCGCAGCTCGGGCGCGGACAGGGCGAAGACGTCCCGGCCGTCCACCGTCACCGAACCGCCGGTGACGTGGGAGCCGTGCCGCAGATGCCCGAGCAGGGCCGCGGCGAGGGTCGACTTGCCGCTGCCGGACTCGCCGACCAGCGCGAGCGTCCGGCCCGCGGCGGCCTCGACCGACACCTCGTGCACCACGGGTATCCGACGACCACCGGAGCGGTACGCCACGGACAGGGAGTCGACGGAGACGAGCGGGGTCATCACAGGCCCTCCCTGATCCGGTCGACACCCCAGGCCTTGGAGAGGCCGTCGGCCGCGAGGTTGAGTCCGATCACGAGCGTGGCCAGGGCGACGATCGGCGCGACGCTCGCCATCGGCACGACGGTGATGGCGGTGCGGTTCTCGGCGACCATCAGGCCCCAGTCCGGCGTCGGCGGGTCGGCGCCGAAGCCGAGGAAGGACAGCGAGGAGATCAGCAGTACGACCCAGGAGGCGCGCATCGCGAACTCGACACACACCACGTCGACGATGTTCGGCAGGACCTCCCGGCGCAGGATCGACCAGGTGCCCTCCCCGCGGGCCCGGGCGGCGGTCACGTAGTCGGCCGGCACCACGGCCAGGGCGGCGCCGCGCACCACCCGTACCACCTGGGGGACGAAGACGACCGCGACGGCGAGGACGATGACGGCCGGTCCGGTGCCGAGCGCGGTCACGACCACGAGCAGCGCCAGCACCGCCGGAATGGCCAGCATGGCGTCCAGCACCCGCCCGATCAGGTCGTCGAACCAGCCGCCGCGCAGGGCCGTCGCGCAGCCGATGACC
>KL569216.1:2290-4919 GCA_000715635.1 Streptomyces violaceus
GTCCCGCCCGCCGTACAGGACACGCGCGAGGACGTCACGGCCGTACTGGTCGGTGCCCGCCCAGTGTTCCCCGCCCGGACCGAGCAGGGCCTGCGAGGCGTTGCCCGCGATCGGGTCGTACGAGGTGAGCAGGGGGGCCAGCAGCGCGATCACGACATGGACGGCGACGATCGCGAGCCCCACGACGGCCGCGCGCGAGGAGCACAGGGTGCGCCACGCACGGGCGGCGCGCGGGGCCGGGGCGTCGGCCCGGACGGTGTCGACCGTGGTCATCGGGTCCTCCCTCGGGTGCGGAGCCTGGGATTGAGGGCCATGGCGCCGAGGTCGGCGGCGAGGTTGCACACGACGTAGACGACGGCGCTGATCAGGGCGATGGCCTGGATGACGGGCAGGTCCCGGTTCTGCACCGAGGAGAGCATCAGCTTGCCGATGCCCGGGTAGTTGAAGACGTTCTCGACGACGGCGACGCCGCCCAGCAGCCAGGCCACGTTGAGCGCGATCACGTGCAGGACGGGCAGCAGGGCGCTGGGCAGGGCGTGCCGGGTGACGACACGCCAGGTGGACAGGCCCTTGAGCCGGGCGTTGGTGACGTACTCGCTCGCCATCACGTCGATCACCGAGGTGCGGGCCATGCGGACGATGTAGGCGGCCATCACCACCGCGAGAGCGAGCGCCGGGAGCCAGACGGCGGGCAGGAGCTGGCCCACGGTGGCGTCGGGGCCGTAGAGGACGACCGCGGGGAACCACGGCAGCGCGACCGAGAAGCACAGCACGAGGACGGTGGCCACGACGAACTCGGGGACGCTCATGCCGACGAGGCTGACCGTCGAGATGAGGTGGTCGGGCCAGCGCTCGCGGTAGAGCCCGGCGAGGATGCCCAGCAGCAGCGAACCGGTCACCGCGAACAGGATCGTGATGGCGGCGATCAGCGCGGAATTGCCCAGGTACTGGGCGACGTCACCGCCGACCGCCTGCCCGGAGACCAGGGACGTGCCGAAGTCGCCGTGCAGGGCGCCCCACATCCAGTCGCCGTAGCGTTCGAAGGCGGGCCGGTCCAGTCCGAGGCTGCCGCGCAGCTCGGCCACCGCCTGCGGGGTCGCGTCCTTGCCGAGGACCTGGGTGGCGACGTCCCCGGGCAGGGCCTGGACGGCGAGGAAGACCAGCAGCGAGGAGAGCAGCAGCGTGCCGAGCGCGGCCGCGATCCGGCGGGCGACGAAGGAGAGCATGGTCAGGCCCCCTTCAGGCCGATGCCGAGGTAGTCGAACTCGAAGCCGTGCTCGGCGTAGCCGCGCACCTTGCGCGAGATGCCCACGAGCCGGTCGGCGAACATCGGTGTCATCGCGCCGCCCTTGTCGATCACCCAGCTCTGCGCCTCGCCGTAGAGGTCACGGCGCCTGGTGTCGTCGGTCTCGGCACGCGCCCGGTCGAGCAGGGCGTCGAAGCCCTTGTCGGACCAGGCGGTCTCGTTGTACGAGGAGCCGCTGCGGAAGACCTGGTTGAAGAGCTGGTCGACGGGCCGGCCGGTGTACCAGTAGGTGGCCATCAGCGGCTGCTTCATCCAGATCTGCGTGTAGTACGAGTCCGCCGAAGCCGTCTTGACGCGGATCCGGACGCCCGCCCGCTTCGCCGACTCCTGGTAGGCGAGCGCCATGGGTGTGAAGAGGGGGTCGTACGCGGAGGTGTAGAGGTCGACGGCCAGGTTCTCGTGGCCCGCCTTCTTCAGCAGGAACCGCGCCTGTTCCGGATCGTGCTCGGGGTGCGTGGAGATGTGCGCCGGGTCGTCCGGGGGCACCGGGTTGTCCCAGCCGGCCTTGCCCGCGCCCTGCAGTGCGGCCTTCACGATGTGCTCGGGGTCGTAGGCCAGCTTCATGGCCCGGCGGACGCGGACGTCGGTGAAGGGCTTGTCGGTGGTGAGCATCGGCAGCACGTACCACTGGGCGTTCTTCACCCGGGCGATGGTGGCGCGGTCGGAGGCGGCCACGACACGGGCGGTGGCGAAGTCCAGGTTGGTCTGGGACAGCAGGTCGACCTGCCCGGCGAGCAGGGCGTTCGAGCGGGCGGACATGTCCGCGACCGAGTAGAAGGCGATCGCGTCGAGCACGGGGCGGCCCGCCCAGTGGTCCTTGTACGCGGTGACGCGGCCGGGGCCGGCCGGTGCGAAGGACTCCAGCCGGAACGGACCGGTGCCTATGCCGGTGCGGCCGATGGACTTCCCGCTGCCCTCGGGGACGACGTAGCAGTTGTAGTGCGTGAGCAGGCTCGGGAACTCGGCGTTCGGTGCCTTCAGCGGCACGACGAGGGTGTGGGCGTCGGGTGTGCGCAGCCGCCCGGGGTCGACGAGCGGGGCGAGGACGCCGGCCTGCGGGGACGCCGTCGCCTTGTCCAGGATGTGCCGCAGCGTGTAGGCGGCGTCGGCGGAGGTGAAGGCCCGGCCGTTGTGGAACGTGACGCCCTTGCGGAGCCGGAAGGTCCAGGTGCGCGCCGCGCTGTCCGGCTCCCAGGACTCGGCGAGGTCTTCAGCCACCTCGCCGTCGGCGCCGATGCGGACCAGCCGGTTGTAGAGGGCGCCCAGGTACTCGTAGGCGGACAGGGAGCTCGCCGGGTCGAGGGTCTCGGCATCGGAGGCGGG
>KL569216.1:5185-6742 GCA_000715635.1 Streptomyces violaceus
CCGAGCAGCCGGACAGCAGCCAGGACGCGCCGAGCGAGGCCGCACAGGCGGTGCCCGCGGCGAGCACCGAGCGGCGCCCTGGGGAGTGCATCCCGGACATGAACCGACCTTCCCTGTCGCTATTCGTTCACTGAACGATTGAGTGAAGTCCGTGAACGATAGCGAGCAGGCGGTTTCAAGCCAACCCTTCGGCTGTGAAGAAGTCGTTACAAACGCAATGAGGGCTCGGGGCCGAGGGTGGGTCGGGGCGGGACGGCCGGCCGCCTTGCCCCCTCCGTACGGCTGACGCACGCTGGTCCTATGGCTGAGCAAGCCGGCCCTACGCTGATCACGTCCGTCCAGCGGGCCATGCGCCTGCTGGAGGCGGTCAGCGCGCACGAGAACGGCGCGCCGGCGAAGCAGCTGGCACGGGAGACGGGCCTGCCCCTGGCCACCGCCTATCACCTGCTGCGGACACTCGTCCACGACGGGTACCTGCGGAAGCTGGACGACGGCGGGTTCGTCCTCGGTGACAAGCTGCAGACGCTGCGGACCACCGGCCGGGCGCAGGCGCTGCTCAGCCGTGTCCGGCCCACGCTCGGCGCGCTGCGGGACGAGCTCGCGTCCGCCGCCTACCTCACCTTCTACGAGGAGGGCGAGATCCGGGTCGCCGAGATCGTCGACGGCCCCGGGGCGCCCCGCGTCGATCTCTGGGTGGGCTTCGAGGACGCGGGACACGCGACCGCATTGGGCAAGACCGTGCTGCGGGAACTGGACGAAGAGGCCCGCAAGGACTACCTCTCCCGTCACCAGCTCGCCGACCTCACCCCGCGGACGATCACCACCCTGCCGGAACTGCTCCGGCGGCTGGACACCGCGCCCATGGCCCCGGCCGTCACGGACCTCGAGGAGTACGCCCTCGGCACGGTCTGCGTCGCCGTTCCGGTCTACAGCGGCAACATGCTCGGTTCCCTCGGCGTCTCCCTGCCGGTGAACCGGCTCTCCCGGCTCCAGGAGGCCCGGGAGCGGCTGCTCCCGACCGCGAGCCGGGTGACCCGGAGCCTCTCGCTCACTATCTGAAAATCCGCTTCTTGCCGGTGCCCCAGGTCACCCCTTTATCTGGATGAAACGGACATTCCAGGGGTGCGCTTCCCAGACTCGCGCCCCGCGCACAGGTAAGGGACCCGGATACCGACATGAGCCATGCGCGTGACCTTGGTGCCGACCACCGGCCCTCGGGGCCGTCCACGAGCCGAGTGGCCGGTGCCGGGGATTCGGCCCGCAGACGCGCCCTCGCGCAGCTTGCCGCCGGTATGCCCGTCCTGCCCGTACTGGTCGTCACAGCCGTCCTGCTGGCCGACCTCGCCGACGGCGCGGGGATGATCTGGCTGCCGCTGCTCGCCGCCGGGCCCGCCCTCGCGGCCACGACCAACGGGCCGCGAGGCGTCGTCTGCGTGGGCCTCCTCGCCGCGGTGCTCGGCGCGCTGCTCGGGATCCGGGACGGCGCTCCGGGCCGTGAACTGGCCGCCGTGCTGTCGGCCCTGATGGCCGTCACGCTCGCGAGCGGCCTGGCCAGTG
>KL569216.1:6961-9347 GCA_000715635.1 Streptomyces violaceus
AGCCTGGCCAGTGTCCTGCGCGGGCGCCGTGAACGGGTGCTCGCGGCCGTCCGCTCGGTCGCGGAGACCGCCCAGCACGCGCTGCTCAGGCCCGTACCGGCGAACGTCGGTCCCTTCCAGGTGGCCGTCCGCTACAGCGCCGCGGCGGCCGAGGCCCGCATCGGCGGGGATCTCTACGCGCTGATACCCACCCGGCACGGGGTGCGGCTGATCGTCGGCGATGTGCGCGGCAAGGGCCTGCCCGCCGTGGGGACGGCCGCGCTGGTGCTGGGTGTCTTCCGCGAGGCCGCCCATGACGAGCCCGACCTGCTCGCCGTGGTCGAAAGGATCGAGCGCAGCCTGACGCGCAATCTCGGCCACGACGACTTCGTCACCGCCGTGGTCGCCGGATATCCGCCGGGCGGGCATCTGGAGGTGGTGAACTGCGGGCACACGCCTCCGCTCCTGGTGAGCGCCTCGGGCAGCGTCACACCGGTCGAGCCCGACCTGCCGTCCCCGCCCCTCGGACTGCGCGCCCTGGCCGGCCACGCGCCCGGCCTCCAGGCGCTCCCGTTCGCCGAAGGCGACCAGCTGCTGCTCTACACCGACGGAGTCACCGAGGCCCGCGACCACGGCCGGGCCTTCTACCCGCTCGCCGAAGGACTGGAGCGCCACGTCTCCCACGAGCCGGCCCGCACCCTCGGCGCACTCCACGACGAGCTGCTGGCCCACGTCGGCGGCCGACTGCACGACGACGCGGCCCTGCTCTTGATCCGCAAGCCGGCCGCATCCGAGGCAGGCGTTGCACCGGCGATCGATCCCGGCGCCGCGGCTCACGCTCCGGCCTGCGAGGCGGGGTGCCGCTGACGCTCGTCGCGTGGCCGCACGCGGCGTGCCCACCGGCGGCCCCAGGTCTGGCCGGGTACTTCGACGCATCGGTAGGTCAGCAGGCACAGGGGCAGCAGCACGGCGAAGAACGCCACTTCCAGCACGAGACTGTCCTGCCGCCGTCGGCCGATCGTGCTGTCGATCACCGCCAGCAGCACCGGATGCACCAGATAGACCGAGTAGCTGATCGTTCCCAGTCCGGCCGGCACCCGGGGTATGCGCAGGCGGCGCGACCACAGTCCGGCGCCGAAGGTGAGCACAGCCAGCAGGAACGCGGCGATCCAGCCTCGCCGCGTGAAATGGTCACCGTCGCCGTACCCGTACGCACTCCCCACGGCACAGGCGACCACCAGGACGGCAGTGCCGGCCGCGTCGCGCCAGGCGATCTGGCCGTTCTCGGCACGGTAGACGGCGCTGCCGAGGAACATGACGGCGAGAATCACCAGGCCCTCCCACAGCGGGACCGTGCCGTTGAACGGGACCAGGACGAGCGCCAGCAACCCGCCCAGCACACCCCCGAACACCCGCAGCACGGGTGACCCGGCGCTCGCGCAACAGATGGCCACCGCCATGGCGATCAACGCGAACGCGATCAGCGGGCCGGTGCCGACCAGGCAGGAGAGAGCGGAGACCGGCAGCACCACCCTTGCCGTCACGCTCAGAGCGGCGAGCCCGGCCAGGACGACCGAGACCGCCGCGGACCGCTGGTGCAGGCGGACCGTGAACAGGGCGACGACCAGCAGGTAGAAGGACATCTCGTACGAGAGCGTCCACAGGACGAGCAGGAGATTGGGCGTCCCCAGTAACTCCTGGAGCATCGTGGCGTGGGCGACCGCCACGGCGACGGCGCTCTGCCCACCGAAGTCACGCAGCTCCGCGACGCCTGCGAAGTCAAGGACGAGAAGCACGGTGACCACAGCCGCCCACAGCGGGTACACGCGGAAGATCCGTCCGGCCCAGAACGTCCGGACGCAGCCCCGGCGCTCCAGCGAGGCGGGGATGATGTAGCCACTCACCAGGAAGAACACCACGATGCCGTAGCGGCTGGTGTTGAACTCCGGCATCAGCTCACGCCGGAACTCCGGCATGAAGGTGTACGACGAGTGGTCGAACACCACGACGAGTGCGGCGATGCCGCGCAACGCGTCCAGCCAGGCCAGCCGCGAGGGACCGGCCGTCGCGATGCCATGGAGCCAACGTGCCGTGATGGAGCGCGAATACGCTGGTGAGGCGGGGCTGGGGGATGGGGATTCCATGCGGCCGAGTTCAGCGGCTGGAGCATTGTTCGGCAGTACCGTTCTGGCGGCCTGACAATGAGGCGGGCCGGAGGGGGTGCGGGCGTGGCGGGGCGTCATGAGGTGCCGGTGGATCCGGCGGCGGGTCCGGTGCAGCGGTTCGCGTTCGAGTTGCGCAAGCTGAGGGCGCAGGCGGACGGGATCACCTACCGGTCGCTGGCCCAGCGGGCGGGCTACTCGGTGACGACGCTGGCGCAGGCGGCGGGAGGCGAGCGGTTGCCGAC
>KL569216.1:9570-10111 GCA_000715635.1 Streptomyces violaceus
GCCCTCGCCTACGCGGGAGCGTGCGGCGGAGACCCGGCGGAATGGGAGGCCCGGTGGAAGGAGGCGGTGAAGGAGGTCGCCGGTGACGACTCCCGGGACGACGACGGATCCCTCCCGCCGTACCGGGGCCTGGCACGGTTCGAGACCGGGGACAGCGGTCTGTTCTTCGGCCGGGAACAGCTCACCGCCGACCTGGTCGGCCTGTTGCGCCGACGGCGGTTCGCGGCGGTCTTCGGGCCCTCCGGCAGCGGCAAGTCCTCCCTGTTACGGGCCGGCCTGATAGCCGTGCTCCAGCACGCTCAGGAACCGGACCTGCGCCCGGCCGCGATCCGGATCCTGACACCGGGCGAACGCCCCGCCCGCAACCACGCACCCCTTTTCACCCCCGCCACGCCCCACGACGGCAGCGCCGGAGCGGACACGTTCTTGATCGTCGACCAGTTCGAGGAGGTCTTCACGCTCTGCCACGACGCGGCCGAACGCGCCCGCTTCATCGACCTGTTGCTGACAGCCCGGCAGCCGGAGAGCCGCCCGCGGGTGC
>KL569216.1:10345-10568 GCA_000715635.1 Streptomyces violaceus
GCCTGCGGGTGCTGCTGGCGGTACGCGGCGACTTCTACGGCCGCTGCGCCGAGCACCGCGACCTGGCCGACGCACTGCGCGATGCCAACCTCCTGGCCGGAGCGATGAGCCAGGCCGAACTGCGGGCCGCCGTCGTCAAACCGGCCAAGGCCGCCGGACTGACCGTGCAACGCGCCCTCACCGCCCGGCTGGTCAAGGAGGTCGCCGACGCGCCGGGCGGACT
>KL569216.1:10886-12003 GCA_000715635.1 Streptomyces violaceus
CCCGCCGTCCCGTCGACCGCGCGGAACTGCCCGGCACCGGCCGGGACGACACCGCCCGGGTGGTCGACGCACTCGCCGCGGCGCGGCTGCTCACCCTCGACGGCGACACGGTCGAGATGGCCCACGAGGCCCTGATCACGGCCTGGCCCCGGCTGCGCGGGTGGATCGAGGACGACCGTGAACGCCTTCGTGTGCACCGGGACCTGACCGAAGCGGCCCACGCCTGGCAGGAGCTGGGGCGCGAAGAGGGCGCGTTGTGCCGGGGGAGCCGGCTCGAGGCCGCCCGGGAACACTTCGGCGGCGCACCGCGTGAGGAGCTGACCGACCTGGAGCACGCCTTCCTCGACGCCAGCCGCGACCACGAGCAGAAGGGCCGTCGCCGGTACCGGCTGGTGTTCACCGCGGTCACCGCCGCGCTCTGCCTCGCGCTCGTCGCCGCGGGTCTTGCCGTGGGGCAGTGGCAGAGCGCGGTGAGTGCCCAGCACGTGGCACAGTCACGGCAGTTGGCCGCGCAGTCCAGCGCGCTGCTGGACTCCGAGCCCGATCTCGCCTCGCTGCTCGCAGTCCATGCCTACCGCACCAGTCCGACGCGCGAGGCCGCCGCCGCTCTGTATGACGCCGCGGCGTTGCCGCTCAACAAGCGTTTGGTCAGCGGAAAGGAACCAGTGCATTCCCTTGCCGTCAGCCCGGACGGACACACCGTCGCCACCCACAGCAAAGACGGCAGGATTCGGATCTGGGAACTGCCCGGGGGACGGCTCCGGCATACGTTCACTGGCCCGAGAACCAGTGAAGTCGTGGCGCTCAGCACCGACGGACGCACCCTCGCAGCCGCGACCTCCGGTGACGCCGACGCGGTGATCGGCCTGTGGGATCCGGCCACCGGCAGGAGAACCAGTACCTTCACCGTCCCCGACGGTGCGGTGAGGGCAATGGCCTTCAGCCCTGACGGGCGTACCGTGGCAGCCGCATCCGCGTCGGCTGTACGCGTGTGGGACGTGGCCACCGGCCGCACGCGGCACAGCTTCACCAGCGACGCCTCACGGGCGGTCGCCTTCGGCCCCGACGGACGCACGGTCGTCGCGGCAAGCTACAACGGACAGGTGCGGGTGGGGGA
>KL569216.1:12215-17901 GCA_000715635.1 Streptomyces violaceus
GATGTGTATAAGAGACAGGCCGCATCCGGACCGCCCACGAGACCCCGATCGATGGCTATGCCGTTGCCATCAGCCCTGATGGCCGGACCTACGCTGTAGTCCGTCCCGACAGGTCATGGGTGCAATTGCGGGAGGTAGCCACCGGCAAGGTCCGGCGCACCATCAGTGACAGTCCCATCGGCGTGAACGACGTGGCCTTCGCGCCGGACGGGCGCACCCTCGCCATCCGGGGCGGTGCGGACACGGTGCGACTGTGGGACACCGCGTCCGGCGCGGCGCGAGGCACCGTGGCCGCCGGTCATCGTGTTCGGGGGCTGACGAACGTGGCCCTCGGTGTGGACGGCCGCACCCTGGTCACCAGCAGCAGCCGGGACCCCGCCATCCGTATCCACCGCCTGTCCGCCGATCGCCCGCAACTCACGCTGCCAGGCGATGCCGCCACGTTCATCTCCGACATCGACTTCAGTCCGGACGGACACACGGCGGCGATGGTTCGCCAAGCACCGCCCGGCCGTGGGGCGGTAGAGCTGTGGGATGCCAGGATCGGCGACCGCGACGACACACTGACGCTCGACACCGAACCGGCACCCCGGGGAGGGCAACTGCCGTTCATGGTTCACCGCTTCGGAACGGTGGGGTTCAGCCAGACCGGACGCGCCCTGGCCGCCCGGGCCACCAAGAACGAGATGATCGAAGTCCGGGAGGTCACCACGGGGCGTCTTCTTCGAAGCCGTGCCCTGCGCAACATCGACACGGCGGTGTTCAGCCCCGACGGGACACGACTCGCCCTCGTCGGCCATGACGGATCGGTTCGGATCTGGCACCTTTCGACCGGTGCACTGCACACGGCCCACCCGGGCCACGGCGACCCCGTCAGGACGCTGGCATTCGCCCCGGACGGCCGCACACTCGCCGTCGCGCACGTCAGGACGGGCCACGAACAGGTCAAGCTGCTCGACGCCGCCAGTGGCCGGACCCAGCGCACCATCAAGCCGAGCGCCGGAAGCCTCCTGTCCCTCGCCTTCAGTCCGGACGGCCACACCCTGGCCACCACAGGCAGCCCCAAGGGAGCCGTGAAGACGTGGAACGCACGCACCGGTCAGCTCCAGGACAGCTTCAGTGTCAGCGGTGAGGTCAGGGCGCTGGCCTTCAGCTCCGATGGACGCACCCTGGCCGCGAGCAACGAACGAGGAGTCCACCTCTGGGACCTCGCCACCAACCAGATCAGACGCACTCTTCCGACCCGCTCGCCCGCAGCAGCGGTGACGTTCGGCCCGGACGGCCGGACCCTGGCCATCAGCGCGGGCAGCTCCGTAGAGCTGTGGAACGTCGATCTGCCCGCCCCGGCCCGTGCGATCCGCGACATCTGCAGGGCCATCGACACCACACTCACCCCGCTGGAACAGTCCCGCTATCTGCACGACCAGTCCGCTGAAACCGGCTGCCCCGCGGCCGAGCGGTAGGACTTCACCGCAGGTCCTTCACCCGGCGGAGCTTGCCGACGGACCGCTCCAGCGTCTCCGGCTCGACGATCGCCACGTCGACGGTGACGCCGACGCCGTCCTTGACGGCCTGCGCGATCGCGCGGGCGGCGGCCTCGTGCCGGTCGGCGGGCGTGCCCGGGCGGCTTTCGACGTGGACGGTCATATGGTCCATGCGGCCACGCCGGGTCAGCTGGATCTGGAAGTGCGGGGCGACGCCGGGCGTGCGCAGGACGATCTCCTCGATCTGACTGGGGAAGACGTTCACCCCGCGCAGGATGATCATGTCGTCGCAGCGGCCGGTGATCTTCTGGATGCGGCGGAAGGCGGGCCGGGCCGTGCCGGGCAGCAGCCGGGTCAGGTCGCGGGTGCGGTAGCGGACGACCGGCAACGCCTCTTTGGTCAGGGATGTGAAGACCAGCTCGCCCTCCGCGCCCTCGGGCAGCACCTCACCCGTGATCGGGTCGACGACCTCGGGGTAGAAGTGGTCCTCCCACACGTGCAGCCCGTCCTTGGTCTCCACGCACTCCTGCGCGACCCCCGGGCCGATCACCTCGGACAGGCCGTATATGTCGACCGCGTGGATGTCCATGCGCTCCTCGATCTCGCGGCGCATCTCCTCCGTCCACGGTTCGGCGCCGAAGATGCCCACCCGCAGGGAGGTGGAGCGCGGGTCGGCGCCCTGACGCTCGAACTCGTCGAGGAGCGTCAGCATGTAGGACGGCGTGACCATGATGACCTCGGGCTCGAAGTCCTGGATGATCTGCACCTGGCGTGCGGTCATGCCTCCGGAGGCCGGGATCACCAGACACCCGGCGCGCTCCGCCCCGTAGTGCGCGCCGAGGCCTCCGGTGAACAGCCCGTAGCCGTAGGAGATGTGTACCTTGTGCCCCGGTCGCCCGCCGGCGGCCCGGATCGAACGGGCCACCAGGTCCGCCCACATCGACACGTCGTTCTCCGTGTAGCCGACGACCGTGGGGCGGCCGGTGGTGCCGCTGGAGGCGTGCACGCGGCGGACCCGGTCCATGGGGACGGCGAACATGCCGAACGGGTAGGTGTCGCGCAGATCGGCCTTGGTCGTGAAGGGGAACCGGGACAGGTCCTCCAGCGAGCGGCAGTCCTCGGGCGTGACCCCGGCGGCGTCGAACCTCTTCCGGTACGTCTCCACGTTGTCGTAGGCGTGCCGCAGACTCCGGCGCAGCCGGTCGAGCTGGAGCTCGCGCAGCTGCTCGCGGGTAAGGCGCTCGGCGTCGTCCAGCAGATCGTGGGGGAGGGGCTCACCCCGCCGCTGCCCGGTCATCGCGACTCCTTCGACGTCGTACTCGCGTTGGTGCGACTGCGGCCCCGGAACTCCGCGATCACCTCATCATCCCGCAGCACACTCACGTCGTAGAGGCCGCTGTGGCCGAATCGGGTGCGTTCCTCGGCCCGCGCCACGAGCACGTCGCCTTCGTGTGCCGGGGCCACGAAGGCGACGTCGGCCCCTGCCGCGACGATCACCGGGCCGTGGCTGTTGCGGGCGCAGGCGAAGGCGCTGTCCGCGAGCTCGACACCGAGCCCGCGTGAGGCCTTGTCCGCGGCGAACATCGCCTCCGCGGCCGGCGTCGCGTCAGCGGTATGGGTCACCTCTCACACCACCTTGTCTACCGACCGAACATTCGGTTAGCTTCGACGTTGCCAAGTAATCCCACCGTCTCCGTGCATGTCAAGAGTCGAGGGCTTACCAAGGCGCCCGGGCCTGTCATATCATGGACCGAACGAATGGTCGGTTGGGAAGTGGGACGGATGGATACGACACGCTCCAGCCCCGCAGGGGCGGACGGCGCCGAGCCGGTTCTCCAGCAGCACTTCGACGCGACGATCGCGCGGGACCAGCGGATCGAGCCGCGCGACTGGATGCCGGAGGGCTACCGGAAGACACTGATCCGTCAGATCGCGCAGCACGCGCACTCGGAGATCATCGGCATGCAGCCGGAGGGCGAGTGGATCACGCGTGCCCCGTCGCTGCGCCGCAAGGCCATTCTGTTCGCGAAGGTCCAGGACGAGGCCGGTCACGGCCTGTATCTGTACTCGGCGGCGGAGACGCTGGGCGCGGACCGCGCGGATCTCACGGACCGGCTGATCGAGGGCCGCCAGAAGTACTCGTCGATCTTCAATTACCCCACACTGAGCTTCGCGGACGTCGGGGTGATCGGCTGGTTCGTGGACGGTGCCGCGATCTGCAACCAGGTGCCGCTGTGCAGGTCGTCGTACGGCCCGTACGCGCGCGCGATGGTGCGGATCTGCAAGGAGGAGTCGTTCCACCAGCGGCAGGGCTACGAGCTGCTGATGACGATGATGCGCGGCACCGCGGCCCAGCGGGAGATGGTGCAGGACGCGGTGGACCGCTGGTGGTGGCCGTCCCTGATGATGTTCGGCCCGCCCGACGACGCCTCGCCCAACTCCGCGCAGTCGATGGCCTGGAAGATCAAGCGGCACAGCAACGACGAACTGCGTCAGCGCTTCGTCGACATGACCGTCCCGCAGGCCGAGAAGCTCGGCGTGACGCTCCCGGACCCGGAGCTGCGCTGGAACGACGAGCGGGGACACCACGACTTCGGCACCCCCGACTGGGACGAGCTGATGCGGGTCATCAAGGGCGACGGCCCGTGCAACGCCCAGCGGACGGAGCGACGCCGCACGGCCCACGAGGAAGGCACCTGGGTGCGCGAGGCGGCCACCGCCCACGCCGCCAAACAGGCGGCCCGCGCACAGAAGGGAGCGGTGGCATGACCCCCGAGAAGCCGACCGACAAGCCGTCCGAGAAGCAGTCCGAGAAGCAGGACTGGCCGCTGTACGAGGTGTTCGTGCGCGGCAAGCGCGGCCTGAACCACGTACACGTGGGCTCGCTGCACGCCGCCGACGACCGCATGGCGCTCACCCACGCACGCGACCTGTACACGCGGCGCAACGAGGGTGTGAGCATCTGGGTGGTGCGCTCGGAGCACATCGCCGCCTCCACCCGCGACGAGAAGGACCCGTTCTTCGCGCCCAGCGCCGACAAGGTCTACCGGCACCCGACCTTCTACGACATCCCCGCCGACGTCCCGCACATCTGAAGGAGAGGGCATGAGTGACGACCACGTCTACATGACCCTCGCCGAGGGACACGAGGACGACACCCGCTGGGCCTACGGCACCGGCTTCGAGGACCCCCTGCACGGCGTGGACACGGCCGTGCCCGACGGCGTCGACGCCGGTGAACTGGCCGCCCTCTGCGTCACCCTGGCCGACGACGCCCTGGTCTCGGCCCAACGCCTCGCCGAGTGGACCACCCGGGCCCCCGAGCTGGAGGAGGAGGTGGCGCTGGCCAACATCGGACTCGATCTGCTGGGCCAGGCCCGCCTGCTCTACGCCCGCGCGGGCCAGATCGACGGCACCGGCCGCGGCGAGGATGCCTACGCCTACTTCCGGGACGCCGGCGACTTCCGCAACGTACGCCTGGCCGAACTGCCCAACGGCGACTTCGCGTTCTCGACCGTACGGCTGCTGGTGTTCTCCAGCTGGCGCCTCGCGTACTTCGAGCGGCTCACCGCCCACCGGGACCCGGTGCTCGCGGCGATCGCCGCCAAGGGCGTGAAGGAGCTGGCGTACCACCGGCAGTACGCGGCCGAGTGGGTGGTGCGTCTCGGCGACGGCACCGAGGAGTCGCGCCGCCGGACGCGCAGGGCGCTTGAACAGGCGGCACCCTATCTGGGCGAGCTGTTCACGGCGTACGACGTACGGGACGAGGTCGTCGCCGTCCTGCGCCAGGTCACCGACGCGGCCGGACTGCCCATGCCCGTCTACCGGCCGCTGCCCGGCTCGGGCCGCACCGGGGAACACACCGAGCATCTCGCCCCACTGCTGGCCGAGTTGCAGGGCATCGCCCGCGCTCACCCGGAGGCGACATGGTGACGACGCTCCTGGACGCGCGGCGGGCCCGGCACATCGCCGAGCAGGTGCCCGACCCCGAGCTGCCCATGCTCACCCTGGCCGACCTCGGAGTGCTGCGCGACGTGTCCCTGACCCCGGACGGGACGGTGGTCGCGAGCCTGACCCCGACCTACTCGGGCTGCCCGGCGATGGCGGAGATGCGCGCCGGAGTGGCCGCCCGGCTCCGGGACGCGGGCTACGCGCGCGTGGAGATCCGCACCGTCCTCGACCCGCCGTGGACCAGCGACTGG
>KL569216.1:18113-18451 GCA_000715635.1 Streptomyces violaceus
GCTCAGAGATGTGTATAAGAGACAGACCGGCGCAAGCTCGCCGAGCACGGCATCGCCCCGCCCGGGGCCGCGCCTGCGCGCACCGCCGGCCCGGTCCCGCTCGTGCTGTCGCCGATCCGCCGCTCGGTGCCCTGCCCCCGCTGCGGTTTCCACGACACCGAGGAGACCTCCCGCTTCGCCGCCACGTCCTGCAAGTCCCTGTGGCGCTGCCTCGCCTGCCGCGAGCCGTTCGAGTACGTCAAGGAGATCTGATGGACGACCTGATGGAGCCGCCCCCCGCCCCGGCGGCACGCGCCCGTGCCCGCCGACGTCCGGTCTTCCACCCCCTGCGGCTCCCC
>KL569216.1:18659-18955 GCA_000715635.1 Streptomyces violaceus
GCTTCGACATCCCGGCCGAGCTGGCCGAGGAGTTCGCCTTCGAGCCCGGCCAGTCGCTCACCCTGCGGCGCGAGATCGACGGCCGGGACGAGCGCCGCTCGTACTCGATCTGCTCACCCGCCGGCACCGCCCCGCGCATCGGCGTACGCGTCGTACCGGGCGGCCTGTTCTCCTCCTGGCTGGTGCGCGACGTACGCCCCGGCGACACCGTCGAGGTGATGACACCCACCGGCGCCTTCACACCCGACCTCAGCGCCCCCGGCCACCACGTCCTGATCGCGGCCGGCTCCGGCATC
>KL569216.1:19186-20032 GCA_000715635.1 Streptomyces violaceus
TCTCCATCGCCGAGTCCGTCCTGGCCGCCGACTCCCGCTCGACGGTCACCCTCCTCTACGGCAACCGCCGCACCGGCACCGTGATGTTCGCCGACGAGCTCGCCGACCTGAAGGACCTTTACCCGACGCGGTTCCAGCTCGCCCACGTCCTCTCCCGCGAGCCCCGTGAGGCCGAGGTGCTCTCCGGCCGCCTCGACGCCGACCGGCTGTCGGCCCTCATCGACGCGTTGGTGGACGCGCCCTCCGCCGACCACTGGTGGCTGTGCGGCCCGCACGGCATGGTCCGCGCCGCCCAGCAGGTCCTGGCCGGACTCGGCGTACCCGCCGACCGCGTCCACCAGGAGCTGTTCTACGCCGACGACGAGCCCGTACGCGAGGTCCACCACGCCGAGACCGGCCCGACCGGCCCGGTCAGCCAGGTCACCGTCACCCTCGACGGCCGCTCCACCACCTCCGCCCTCCCCCGGGAGCGGAGCATCCTCGAAGGCGCCCAGCAGACCCGCCCGGACCTGCCGTTCGCCTGCAAGGGCGGCGTCTGCGGCACCTGCCGCGCCCTGGTCACCGACGGCAAGGCCGACATGCGCCGCAACTTCGCCCTCGAACCGGCCGAGGTCGACGCCGGCTACGTCCTCACCTGCCAGTCGTTCCCGGTCTCCGACGCCCTGACGGTGGACTTCGACACCTGAGCTCCGCGGCGGCGATCTGCTCCTCGGCGCCCGCGCTCAGGGCGTTTCCACGCCGAGGTCCTCGAGTTCGTCCGCGCACTCCTCCGGCACGGCCACGTCCCCCACGATGACCGACTGGTACGCCGCGGTCGGCGACGAGTCGACCGCTTCCCGCCGCTCG
>KL569216.1:20232-20673 GCA_000715635.1 Streptomyces violaceus
TTCCCGCCGCTCGCGACCGGCCTCGGCACGGGCTTCTTCGATGGAGGCGGCGATCTCCTGGCAGTCGAAGGCCTGTGTGCCGGTCGGCATCGGTTCGCCGGCGGGGGACTCCGACTCGTCCGTGGACGCAGGGGCATTGAGGGCGAGGGTGGCACCGAGACCGGCCAGGCACAGCCCCGCCCATACGGCGACGATCCGCCCACGGGCGTTCAAGAGCCGCCCCCTTCACCGCACACGACCGTCATCGGAGCTCTCCCTCACCAGATGTCGCCGGAGTCTTGACTGCGGCGTCACGCCCCCCACAGACTCCCCTCTGACTGCGCAGTCATACGACAACGCCGAAGGTGGAGGGGCCATGTACGGAGGAAGACTGGCCAGGGTGCTGGGCAGCATCACAGCGGCCGCCGCGCTGCTGGCGATACCCATGGCCACCGCCCAGGC
>KL569216.1:20935-21476 GCA_000715635.1 Streptomyces violaceus
GAGCCGTGCCTGAAGGGCCGGGGCAACTGCGCGGTCTATCCGAAGTCGGCGCAACTGCCGAGCGGACGTCTCATCGCCTCGTTCGAGAAGGCCACGGTCGTACCGGAGACGGGCAGCGCCGATGGCGAGACGCTCCCGGTCTACAGGAGCGACGACCACGGCACGTCCTGGCAGCCGCTGTCGGAGGTCAAGGCCCCGGCATACCTCTCCAGCGACCCCAAGTACGCCAAGTACACGAGCAATTGGACCAACCCGTACCTCTACGTGCTGCCGCAGGCCGTCGGGAAGCTGAAGAAGGGCACGCTGCTCCTCGCGAGCGTCGTGTCGGGCGACGACCACTACTACAAGGAGCACAAGGCAGCCGACCCGAACTGGACGCCGTCCAACGACGGGGACCGCGAGGACCTGGCGATCGCCCTGTACTCCAGCACCGACGAGGGCCGCACGTGGAAGGTCGTCAACGTCATCGCGACCGGCGGCTGGCAGGGCGGCAGCGCGGGCGCGGTCGGCCGGAACGTCGCAGCCGCGAACACACACCGGC
>KL569216.1:21696-23026 GCA_000715635.1 Streptomyces violaceus
GATGGTCCACAAGGGCCGGCTCGTCTGCTACTACTCCGACGAGAACGACTACCTCGGCTTTGATCCCGTCACCGGAGTGCCGACACCGGACCCGGCGAACGGCACGGCCCCGGATTCGCACGGTCAGATCCTCGTCCACAAGACCTGGGACGGCCGCGGCGCCAGGTGGAGCGACCCGGTCGTCGATATCGCCGGGCACACGCAGGACATGGGCGGCGGAAAGACGGAGATCGGAGGTGGACGGCCGGGCATGACGAACGTCGTCCGGACCTCGGACGGCAAGTGGCTGCTCACCTTCGAGTACTGGGGCGGCGGAACCAACACCAGGTATGTGCTCGCCGACGACCCGCTGAGGTTCTACCGCGGCTCACCCATCGGAGAGGGCGTCACCTCCCTGCCGGTCGACACCGGTTCCCGCCCGCTCGGCACGAACGGCAGCCCCGTGGTCATCCGGCTCCCCGACGGGCGCCTGGTCTACAACGCGGCGGGCAGCGGCAACGTCTGGGTCAACGAGAGCGGACGCGGTGACGGCGTGTGGAAGGAGTACCAGACGACCTCGCGGGCCGGATACAGCCGCAACCTGCAGTACGTCGAGGGCACCGGCCGCATCGTGATCCTCAACAACCAGGACACGTCGGTGATCGCCCACGCCGAGGTCGACCTCGGCCGCTCGGACGGCGCCTACCACCGGCTCGTGAACCGCAGGACCGGGCAGGTGATCGGCACCGGGGGCAGGACCAACGACGCGAACATCGGCAACGGCGACGTCCCCGACGTCCGACTGGAGGACGCCGGTTCGGCCGCGAACAAGGACACCCAGTACTGGCACGTGGTGAGCGAACCGCGGGGCGGTACGACCCTGCTGAACAAGTCGGGCGGCCGGGCGGCGGCGATCTGGACCGGGACCGCTTCCGCCGGGCAGCGGATCGGCCAGTGGGTCGACGACAGCGCCGCGGGCAGCTGGAAACTCATCAGAACCACCGGTGGGTACTACAGGCTCCAGGCAGTGAAGAACACGGACCTGTATCTGACGGGAGCTTCCCAGGGGGCGCCGCTGACCCTGCAGAACGAGGTCGCGGACGGCTCACAGGAGTGGCGGCTGGTCCGCGGCTGAGGCCCCGTCACCCCTCGCGCAGGACACGCAACGCCGTGAGTGCCACGTGGAGTTCGGTGCGTCGTTCGCCCGACTCGAGGTCGGAGTCCAGGAGACGTTCGATGGTGCGCAGGCGCTGGTACATGGTCTCCCTGGACAGACCGCCGCGACGGGCCGCGGTGGTCTTGTTGCCGGCGGCGTCGAGGTAGTGGCCCAGCGTCGTGAGCAGGTCGGTGT
>KL569216.1:23218-25173 GCA_000715635.1 Streptomyces violaceus
ATCGTGAGCAGGTCGGTGCCGTGCCGGGTGTCGTGGTCGATGAGCCGGCCGAGCCGGCGCTCGGTGTAGTCCTGGATGCGCGTGTCCTCGCGCAGGGCGTACAGCAGGCGGCGAAGATCGATGTCCGGCAGCTCGTGAAAGGAGCGGTCCGGGGGAAGGGGCTGGGCGGGTGGGGTGGCCTCTATGACACGGGCCGCCTCCCGGAAGGAGCGAGCCGTGTCGGCGAGGTCCGCCACCTCCGAGCCGACGCCGACGATCGCCCCCGGGACCAGCCCCAGCGCGATGCGGCACAGCCGTTCCGCCACGGGGCGCCAGGGCCGGTCAGGACGCAGGGCCGGCAGGATGCCGAGGCGGCCGGGGGAGAGCTCGCCGACGAGGGCCGGGACCCCCGCCGATCGGAGCTCGCCGTGCAGCCGGGTCTCCAGCTCGCCTCCCTCGGCACCCGGGCCCAGGTCGACGAGGATCGCCAGGTAGCGGCTGCCCTCCGTGGGCAGGCCCAGCGCGGCGCAGCGGGCGCGGGCGTCCTCGGGGGAGTGGTGGCGCTGCTCGGCCAGCTCTCGCAGGGCGGTGCGGTGGGCCGTGTGTTCCCAGGGCGTGGAGTGGATGAGCCGGGCGACGGTCAGGGCCATCGCGGTCCGCTCCAGGACGGTGATGTGCTCCGGCCCGAAGGCCGGGCCGTCGGCGGGGGCCCGGAGCATGGCCAGGCGGCCCCAGCGTTCGCCCTGGTAGGAGACGGGCGCCGTGAGCCAGCCCTCCGGGCCGCCCGCCTCGGTGTGGTCACCGGGCTCGGTGGCCCGGGAGCGCTGTTCCCAGTCGCCGAGCGCCTCCTCCACCGTGCTCCCCGACGGTTCGCAGATCAGCGCCTGATGCACCAGGTTCTCCAGGACGACCGTGCGGCCGCTCATCTCCGCCGCCGCGCGCACCACGTCCTCGGGTCCCGCGCCGCGCAGCGTCAGCGCGGTGAACGCCTCGTGGATCCGCTGGGTCCGGCGCATCGCGTCGGCCTGGCTGCCGAGGATGAGGGCGTGGACGACCTGCGTGACCTCCAGGAAGTTGACGTCCCGCGCGAGGGTGATCAGGGGCAGACCCCGGGCGCGGCAGGCCTGGACGAGGGCGTCGGGCGGCCGGTGGTACCGCCGTACCAGTTCGATGACCAGGGCGGCAGCGCCGACCTCGGTGAGTTCGTCGACGTACCGGCGGACACCCGCGGTGTCGTCGGGCAGGGGCATGCCCGTGGTCAGGACCAGCTCGCCGCCCTTGAGGAAGGACGCCGGGTCCGTCAGCTCGGTGATGTGCACCCAGCGCACCGGCCGGTCCAGCTCGGCCAGTCCGGTGACGACCTGGGGCTGCCCGGCGGCCAGGACGGGCAGGGCCAGGACATCGGCGACGCTCGGCGGGTGTGGGTTCACGGTGGCTCCCTGCATGCCTGGTCACTCTGACAAGCGGCACTGACCTGCGCAAGAGCTGTCCACGGGAGGGACGGGCGGTACCAAGGGGGTCCGGTGGTTGACACAACGTCCGAACAACGCGTTCCGGCTGGACAGATCACGCGTTGTCGCGTGGCTCGGCGGCCCGGATGCTCGGGGTGTCGGACCACTACCGCGGATCACCGCAAGCAGAACTCGACGTACGGCCGGGAGACGAACATGACCGCACTGTCGCCGCACCTTCGCCAGGCCACGCCCGTGGTGGCTGCCCGGGGCGAGGGCGTCCACCTCTACGGTGAGGACGGCCGCCGCTACCTCGACTTCACCGCCGGAATCGGCGTCACCAGCACCGGGCACTGCCACCCCAAGGTCGTGGCGGCGGCGCAGGAGCAGGTGGGCACGCTGATCCACGGCCAGTACACCACCGTCATGCACCAGCCGCTGCGCCGCCTCGTCGACAAGCTCGGCGAGGTGCTGCCGGCCGACCTGGACAGCCTGTTCTTCTCGAACTCCGGCAGCGAGGCCGTC
>KL569216.1:25375-27446 GCA_000715635.1 Streptomyces violaceus
AGCCGGCCCAACGTCCTGGTCTGCCACGGCGGTTTCCACGGCCGTACGGTCGCCGCCGCCTCCATGACGACCTCCGGGATCCGCTTCCGGTCCGGTTTCTCGCCGCTGATGAGTGGTGTGGTCGTCACGCCGTTCCCGACGGCCTACCGGTACGGCTGGGACGAGGAGACCGCCACCCGCTTCGCGCTGAAGGAACTCGACTACACCCTCCAGACGATCTCGTCGCCCGCCGACACGGCCGCGATCATCGTCGAGCCGGTGCTCGGCGAGGGCGGGTACGTGCCCGCGAACCGCGCCTTCCTGGAAGGGCTGCGCGAGCGGGCGGACCGGCACGGCTTCTTGCTGATCTTCGACGAGGTGCAGACCGGCGTCGGCCGCACCGGACGCTTCTGGGGCCACGACCACTTCGGCGTCACCCCGGACATCCTCGTCACCGCCAAGGGCCTGGCCAGCGGCTTCCCGATCTCCGGCATCGCCGCCTCCGAGGAGCTGATGGCGAAGGCGTGGCCCGGCTCGCAGGGCGGCACCTACGGCGCCAACGCCGTCGCCTGCGCCGCGGCCTGCGCCACCCTCGACGTCGTACGCGACGAGAAGCTCGTCGAGAACGCCGAGGCGATGGGCAAGCGGCTGCGCCAGGGCCTGGAGGCGGTGGCCGACCGGACCCCGGGCATCGGCGACGTCCGCGGCCTCGGCCTCATGCTCGCCACCGAGTTCGTCACCGAGGACGGCGGCCCCGACCCCGAGACCGCCGCACGGGTGCAGCGCGCCGCCGTCGACGAGGGGCTGCTCCTGCTGCTGTGCGGCGCCTGGAACCAGGTGGTCCGTATGATCCCGGCGCTCGTCATCGACGAGGCTGGCGTGGACGAGGGCCTCCAGGCCTGGGCGAACGCGGTCGAGGCCGGTACGTCGGGGGCCGGGGACCGATGACCACCGCCACCCGCGACCTGGCGGGTCTGACGGCCCGGATGGCCGAGATCGCGCCCGGCCTGCGGGTGGAGACCGGCCCGGGGGCGACGGGCCCGTACGCCTACGACGCCTCCAACTACCGGGTGCTGCCGTGGGCCGTGGCGTTCCCGCGAACCGCCGACGACGTGGTCGCGGTGCTGCGGGCCTGCCGCGAGGCGGGCGTCCCGGTCACGGCCCGGGGCGGCGGCACCAGCATGGCGGGCAACGCCGTCGGACTCGGTGTCGTCCTGGACTTCTCCCGGCACATGAACCGGATCCTGGACATCGACCCCGAGGCCCGCACCGCGCGGGTCGAGACCGGTGTCGTCCTCGACGCGCTGCGCGGCGCGACCGCGTTGCACGGGCTCGACTTCGGCCCCGACCCGTCCTCGCACAGCCGCTGCACCCTCGGCGGCATGATCGGCAACGACGCGTGCGGCAACCGGTCGGTGCGCGACGGGCGGACCAGCGGCCACGTCGAGGCCCTGGAGATCGTGACGGCCGACGGCGTGCGGGCCGTCGCCGACCGTTCCGGACTGCATCCGGTCGATCCTCAGGACGCCGGACTCGTCGCCCGCCTGGAGGGGGACGTACGCCGTCTGATCGCCGACAACCTGGAGCCGATCCGTACCGAACTGGGCCGGATCCCGCGCCAGGTCTCCGGCTACCAGCTGCATCGCCTGCTGCCGGAGAACGGCTTCGACATGGCCCGCGCGCTCGTGGGCACCGAAGGTACCTGTGCGGTCGTCACCGCCGCGACGGTCCGCCTGGTGGCGACCGCACAGGCATCCGCGCTGCTGACCCTCGGCTACGACGACGTCGTCGAGGCGGCCGAGGACGTGCCGGAGATCCTGCGCTTCTCGCCCAGCGCTGTGGAGGGCATGGACGAGGCGATCGTCGCCACCATGCGCGCCCGCCGCGGCCCCGACTCCGTCACCGGCCTGCCCGAGGGCCGTGCCTGGCTCTACGTCGAACTCGAAGGCGAGGACCAGGCCGCGGTCGACGGCCGTGCCGCCGAACTGCTCGACGTACTGAAGGCACAGGGCCGGCTGACCGGCGGACGTGTCGTCGAGAGCCCGGCCGAGCGGCGCTCGCTGTGGCGGGTCCGCGAGGACGGGGCCGGGCT
>KL569216.1:27616-28125 GCA_000715635.1 Streptomyces violaceus
GGGGAGTCCTGGCCCGGCTGGGAGGACGCGGCCGTCGCCCCCGAGAATCTCGCCGCCTACCTGCGCGACTTCCGTAAGCTGCTGACCTCGCACGGGCTGACCGGTGTGCTGTACGGGCACTTCGGCGCGGGCTGCGTCCACGTACGGGTCGACTTCGACCCGGCCACGGACACCGGCCGGGCCGTCATGCGACGGTTCCTCTCCGAGGCGGCCACGCTCGTCGTCTCGCACGGCGGCACCCTGTCGGGCGAGCACGGTGACGGACGGGCCCGCAGCGAACTGCTGGAGGTCATGTACAGCCATCGCATGATCCGGGCGTTCGCCGCGTTCAAGCAGATCTTCGATCCGGACGGGCTGCTCAACCCCGGGGTCATCGTCGAGCCGGCCCCGCTGGACGCCGACCTCGCGCTGCGTGAACTCCCGCTCCTCGACACGTCGTTCACCTTCCCGCACGACACGGACGGCTTCACGGGCGCGGTGCGCCGCTGTCTCTTATACACATCTCTGAT
>KL569216.1:28375-29896 GCA_000715635.1 Streptomyces violaceus
GGGGAGGAGAACGACTCCACCCGCGGCCGGGCCCGCATGCTCCAGGAGATGGTGCGCGGCGAGGCCGTCCAGGACGGCTGGCGCTCGACCGAGGTCAAGGACGCCCTCGATCTGTGCCTGTCCTGCAAGGCGTGCTCCAGCGACTGCCCGGTCGGCGTCGACATGGCGACGTACAAGGCGGAGTTCCTGCACCAGCACTACAAGGGCAGGCTCAGGCCCCGTTCCCACTACTCGCTCGGCTGGCTGCCCAAGACGTCCGCCCTCGCGGGATACGCGGCCCGACCGGTCAATCTGCTGCTGCGCGGGCCGCTCGGCAGGCTCCTCGCCCGCCTCGGCGGCGTGACCACGAAGCGCAGGATCCCCGTCTTCGCCTCCCGGCGCGCCCTGCGGAAGACCCTGCGTGCGGCGAAGACCCCGGTGCCGGCGAAGGCCCTGCTCTTCGTCGACAGTTTCACCCGCGCCTTCCGCCCTCAGGTCGCGGGAGCGGCGAGCCGGGTGCTCGCCGACGCCGGTGTTCCCTGCACCCCGCGGGACGGCCTGTGCTGCGGACTGACCTGGGTCAGCACCGGGCAGCTGTCCGTGGCCCGCAGGATCATGGCCCGGACGGTCGCCCACCTCGACGACGGCGACGACCGGCCGATCATCGTCGCCGAGCCCAGCTGCGCCGCCGCCCTCAAACGCGACGTGCCCGAACTCCTCGGCACCGAGGCCGCACAGCGCGTCGCGGACCGCGTCCACACCTTCACCGGGGCCCTCACCGACCTCGCGGAGCAGGGCTGGACCCCGCCACCGCTGCCCGAGAACGTCGTCCTGCAGACCCACTGCCACGAGTACGCCACCTTCAAGGGCCGCCGCCCCGCCGACCTGCTGCGCCGCCTCGGCGTACGCACGGTCGACGAGGCCGAGGGCTGCTGCGGACTCGCCGGGAACTTCGGCTTCGAGGCGGAGCACTACGACACCTCGATGGCCGTCGCGGACCTGGCCCTCAAGCCCCGCCTCGACGCCCTCGACGGACGACCCGTCGTGGCCGACGGCTTCAGCTGCGCCACCCAGATCGACCACCTCGCCGGTGACCGGAGCATCCGCGCCCTGCACCTCGCGGAGCTCCTCGACCCCGCCGCCGATCAACCAGGAGAGACATCATGACCGAGGTACTGAACCAGTTGTTCATCGGCGGTGCCTGGGCGGACGCCGCGGACGGCGCCACCATGCCTGTCGACGACCCCGCCACCGGCGAGATCCTCTGCCATGTCGCCGACGCCGGCGCGAAGGACGCCCGGCTCGCGGAGGAGGCGGCCGTCCAGGCGCAGCAGGAGTGGGCCCGTACCTCTCCCCGGTCGCGCAGCGAGATCCTGCGCCGCGCGCACGAGATCATCCTGGAGCGCACCGACGAGCTCGCCCACCTGATGACGTCCGAGATGGGCAAGCCGCTCGCCGAGGCCAGGGGAGAGGTGGCCTACGCAGCCGAGTTCTTCCGCTGGTTCTCCGAAGAGGCCGTCCGTATCGACGGCGGCTACGGCA
>KL569216.1:30148-34551 GCA_000715635.1 Streptomyces violaceus
CTCAAGCCGGCCCCGCAGACCCCGCTGTCCAGCCTCGCGCTGGCGGGGATCCTCAAGGAAGCGGGCCTGCCGGACGGCGTGCTGAACGTCGTCACCACCTCCCGCGCAGGAGAGGTCTGCGAACCCCTGCTGCGCGGCGGCCGGATCCGCAAGCTGTCCTTCACCGGCTCCACGGCCGTCGGCCGGCTGCTGCTCGCGCAGTGCGCCGACACCGTCGTACGGACGTCGATGGAGCTGGGCGGCAACGCGCCGTTCATCGTCTTCGACGACGCCGACCTGGACGTGGCCGTCGACGGCGCGATGGTCGCCAAGATGCGCAACATGGGCGAGGCGTGCACCGCCGCGAACCGCTTCTTCGTCCACCGTTCGGTCGCCGACGAGTTCGGACGGCGGCTCGCCGAACGCATGGGCGCACTCGTCGTGGGCCCCGGCACCCGGGACGGCGTGGACGTCGGCCCGCTGATCGACACCGTCGGGCGTGCCAAGGTCGAGGAGCTGGTCGCCGATGCGGTGGAGCGCGGCGCCCAGGTGCTGGTCGGCGGCCGTACGCCGGAAGGGCCCGGCTGTTTCTACCCGCCGACCGTGCTCGCGGATGTCTCCCCCGAGAGCCGTCTCATGGACACGGAGATCTTCGGCCCGGTCGCCGCGATCCTCACCTTCGACGACGAGGACGAGGTCCTGCGCCGGGCCAACGACACGCCCTGGGGTCTCGTCGGCTACGTCTTCACCCAGGGGCTGGACCGCGGCCTGCGCGTCAGCGAGGGCCTGGAGGTGGGCATGGTGGGCCTGAACACCGGCCTCGTCTCCAACCCGGCCGCGCCGTTCGGTGGGGTTAAGCAGTCCGGGCTCGGCCGTGAGGGCGGCCGGGTCGGCATCGACGAGTTCCTGGAGTACCAGTACGTCGCGGTGCCCGTGCGATGAGGGCGTTCCCGCCCGACGCGTCCGGGCGCACGGACGCCTGACTCCGTGATGTGCCTCGCCCCTTGGTGCCTGTCGGCACCAAGGGGCGAGGCACGCGCATTCCCGGGTCGCTACGCGCCCAGGCGGCGGTTGGTGATCTCCGTCGCTGTGTCGGCCACCAGACGGCCCCACTCGGGCAGCCGGGACTCGTCGTAGCGTGAGTCGGGCAGGGAGACGGCCACGGAGGCGAGCGGTGTGCCGTCCTCGTCGAGGACGGGCGCGGCGATCGCGCAGACGTCCGGGCGGTACTGGTTGCGGTTGAGCGCGTAGCCGTCGGTGCGCACCCGCTTCAGCTCGGCGCGCAGCTCGGCCGGATCGACGAGCGTCGCGTCGCTGTAGCTCTCCAGCCCGCGCTCCACCAGCTCCTCGACGTCGGCGGGCGGCAGGTGGGCCAGGACCGTGCGACCGGTGGCGGTCGCGTGCAGCGGCGAGGTGTCGCCGATCGCGTGGAACGTCCGCACCGCGTGATGGCAGTCCACCCGGTCCACGACCACCATGCACTGGAGCGCGTCCGGCACCGACAGGTGGATCGTCTCGTTCAGCGCGTCCCGCAGCCGGATCATGGGTTCCCGCGCGGCCGCGAACAGACTCGACCCCTGAAGCGCCGCCGGCCGCACGGCGAGCACGCGCGCGCCGATCTCCCAGCGCGTGGTGTCCTTGCGGTTCGCCCGGAGCCACCCGGCCTCGTTCAGAGTGACCAGCGTGCGCTGCACGGTCGACTTGGGCAGCCCGAAGAGCTTGGTCAGTTCCCCCACCGTCACCGGCTGGTGCTGCGCGACCGCCTCCAGGATCCGCAAAGACCTGGTCACGCTCTTCATTTCCATCTGATTTCCCCCGTTAACTCGCGGAATCCCTTGCGTACACCCCTTGACTCCCCTCCTCGCCACTGCCATTCTCATGCCAGATACTAGCACACCGTTCCACAATGTGGCACGGCGGCTGACGGAGAAACAGTCCGAAGCCACTCCCCCCGGACAGTGCGAGCCCTGGCCCTCGGCCCATCGCCTTCGCCGTCCCTTCCGGAATTCGAAGCTCCGCATACCGGGCGAACAGCATCCACGCCCCGGGAGACGAAAGGAACCCCCGTGTCTGCCAAGAAGCGCGTCGCCGTCGTCGGCGTCGGAACGATGGGCGCTCAGGCCGCCTGGCGCCTGGCCGCCCGCGGAGCCGAGGTCGTCGGCTACGACCGTTTCGCCCCGGGCCACGACCGCAGTGCCGCCGGCGGCGAGACCCGGATCTTCCGCAGCGCCCACTTCGAGGACTCCCGGTACGTCCCGCTGCTCCAGCACGCCGACACGCTGTGGGAGACGCTCCAGCAGGAGACCGGCCGCGAGCTGCGCCGCCTGACCGGATGCCTGCTGATGGGGCCCACCTCGCACCAGCAGATGGCCACGGTCCTGCAGTCGATCGCCGAGCACGGCCTCGACCACGAAGTGCTCGACGCCGAGGCGCTCGCCAAGCGCTTCGGGCAGTTCCGGATCGAGGACGGCGACGCCGCCGTGCTCGACCGGCGCGCGGGCTTCATCCGGCCCGAGCTGACCGTCCAGACCGCCGCCCGCCGCGCCGAGGAACTCGGCGCCCGCATCCACCGCTACACCACCGTCCGCGAGATCGTGCCCACCGGCAGCGGGGTGGAGGTCCGCACCGACGCCGGCGGCGAGCGGTTCGACGCGGCCGTGGTCAGCCCCGGCCCGTGGGTGAACGACCTGCTGCCCGACCTGCCGTGGGAGGTGGACGTCCGCCGGCTGCTGAGCGCCTGGTACGTGCCCACCAGCGACGCCTGGTTCGGCGAGGAGCGCCCGGCGTTCATCCGCACCGCCCCCACCCACTGCTACGGACTGCCCTCCCCGGACGGCGTCTCCGTGAAGCTGGGCCTGTCCCGCGCCCTGCACCGCCCGGCAGGCGACCCGAACCACCTCGACCGCACGGTGGCGCCCGAAGAGCTGGAGATCTTCACGGAGCTGATGGGCCGCTACATGCCGGACCTGAACCCCGACCCGGTCCGTCTCTCCGTCTACATGGAGGGCTACACCGAGAGCAGCCGCCCGCTCGTCGGCCCCCTGCCGGGCAACAGCGACGTCGTCCTGCTCGCCGGCTTCTCCGGCCACGGCTTCAAGCTCTCGCCCGCCTTCGGCGACATCGCGGCCGACCTTGCGCTGGACGGCACCTCGCCCCGGCCCATCGACTTCATCTCCACCCAGGACCGCACGGAGGCCTGACGACCATGACCGAGCAGCTGACCGTCGGCTCCCTGAGCGCCGAGTCCGGCACCAAGACCCGCGGCACCGTCCCCGCCGACCTCGGCACCCTCACCGTCGACATCCCGCTGACCCTGGTCAACGGAGCCCGGCCCGGCCCCCGCGTGGTCATCACGGCGGGCGTGCACGGCGGCGAGTTCACCGGCATCGACGCCGCCACCCGGCTCGCGGCCCTGCTGGAGCCCGGCGAGGTGCGCGGCCAGATCATCCTCTGCCCGGTCGCCAACCCCCCGGCCGTGTACCAGGGCCGGCTCGGCGTCTCCCCGGTCGACGGCGTCAACATCAACCGCGTCTTCCCCGGCGATCCCGAGGGCAGCCCCACGGAGCGGCTCGCCGCCTGGCTCTTCGCGCATCTGCTGGACGGTGCGGAGGCCTATGTCGACCTGCACTCCGGCGGCATCGACGAGGTCCTGCGCGACTTCGTCGGCTACCGCCTCACCGGGACCCCCGAACTCGACGCCAGGACCGCCGACATGGCCCGCTCGGCCGGCATCGAGGACGTCATCCTCGGTCTGAACGCCGACGGCGGCAACAGCCACGCGGCCGCCGCCCGCCAGGGCATCCCGGCGATCCTCGTCGAGACGGGCAAGCTCGGTGAACGGGACCCGGGCATCGCCCGGCGCCTGGTCGACGGCCTGTACGGGGTGCTGACCCGGCTCGGCGCCCTGGAGACAGAGGTCCACAACGCCACCGCCGTCCGCGCATGGGTCTGGGCCGCGGGCGTCACGTCCGACGCCACCGGCCTCTGGTACCCCGAGTTCTCCCTCGGCGACGACGTGACCGAGGGCCAGGTCATCGGCCACGTCATCGACCCGGCCGACGGCCAGGAGCACAAGGTCCACACCCCCGCCTCCGGACGCGTCTTCTACGGGATGCACGGGCTGACCGTCGCCCCCGGCACCGAACTCGCCGCCATCGCCGCACCCGCTCCCCGCGACCCGGCCCCCTGACCCCACCCCCCTGACGTACGACCGCACCCCACAGAACGAGACCCCAGAGCACGCCTCACCCCCACGCTCCCCATCCAGAACAGCACCCCCAGGAGGCCCCCGTGCCGAATCGACTTGCGGCTCAGCCGCGTGGCGCCCGGATCGACCGCAGAGCGTTCCTGCGCGGCGCCGGCGGAGTCGCCGCCGGCATCGCCGCCGCCGGCACGCTCAGCGCCTGCGGCACCGGCACCAGCCG
>KL569216.1:34785-37413 GCA_000715635.1 Streptomyces violaceus
GGCTCCTACGGCGACGCCAACCAGCAGGCGATCTACGAGCCGTTCACCAAGGAGACCGGCATCCAGGTCAAGGTGGTGAACATCGAGTACGCCCAGATGCTCGCCCAGATCAAGCAGGGCCGCCCCGAGTTCGACGTCATCGACGACTCGATGGCCGACTTCGTGCTCTTCCAGCAGGAGGGCGGCACCGAAGCCCTGGACTACGACCGGCTGAAGAACTTCAAGAAGGCCGGCGTCGCGAAGAACCTCGTCACGTCCAACGCCGTCGGCAAGAACTACTGGGCCAGCGTGATGGCGTACCGCACGGACGCCTTCGGAGGGAAGAAACCTTCCTCCTGGGCCGACTTCTGGGACACCAAGGCGTTCCCCGGCAACCGCGCCCTCCAGGCCCTGGACGCCGACCTGCCCGAGCTGGAGTTCGCCCTCCTCGCCGACGGCGTGCCCCTCGACAAGCTCTACCCGCTCGACGTCGACCGTGCCTTCAAGGCCCTCGGCGAGATCAAGTCCCACGTCCGGAAGTTCTGGGACACCGGCGCCCTGCCCGGCGTGCTGCTTGGCCGCAAGGAGGTCGACGCCTCCAGCGTCTGGCACGGCCGGCTGGACGCCCTGATCAAGGGCGGCGCACCGCTCGCCTACCAGTGGAACGGCGCCCGCCGCCAGAGCAACGGGCTCGGCATCCCCAAGGGAGCCGCCAACCTCGACGCCGCCTACCGGCTCATCGACTTCTCGCTGCGCCCCGAGGTGCAGGCCGCCTACGCCGAGATCTACCCCATGGCCCCCTCGGTGCCCGCCGCCTACAAGAAGCTCAAGCCCGCCACGGCCGCCAACCTGGGCAGCTCGCCCGAGCACCTGAAGAGCGGCTTCGACCTGGACGTCGAGTGGTGGATCAAGAACCAGGACGCCGTGTCCAAGCGCTGGCAGGAGTGGACGCATGCCTGACCTGAACGTGATGCCCGAACCCTCGCTCGCCGCCCCGTCGATGCCCGCAGGCACCGGAAAACCGCTGTCCGTCACGCGACTTCGCAAGACCTACGGTGGCGTCACCGCTGTCGACGAGGTCTCCATGGAGATCGCGGCGGGGGAGTTCGTCACCTTCCTGGGAGCGTCCGGCTCCGGCAAGACCACCACCCTGATGATGATCGCCGGGTTCTGCGAGCCCGACTCCGGCAGCATCGTCGTGGGCGGCCGTGACGTCACCCGCCTCGCCCCGCAGAAGCGCGGACTGGGCTTCGTCTTCCAGCAGTACCTGCTCTTCCCGCACATGACGGTGTGGGACAACGTCGCCTTCCCGCTGACCTTGCGCGGCGTGTCCAAGGCGGACCAGCGCCGCCGGGTCGGCGAGACCCTGGAGATGGCCGGCCTGTCGGCCATGGCCCGCCGCCGGCCGCGCGAACTGTCCGGCGGCCAGCAACAGCGCGTCGCGCTGTGCCGGGCTCTGGTCTACCGGCCCCCGGTCATCCTGATGGACGAACCGCTGGGCGCCCTCGACAAGAAGCTGCGCGACCAGCTCCAGACCGAGATCAAGCGCATCCAGCAGGAACTCGGCCTGACCGTCATCTATGTGACGCACGACCAGGAAGAGGCCCTGGTTCTCTCCGACCGCATCGCGGTCATGCGGGACGGGCGGATCGACCAGTTCGACACCCCGCAGGAGCTCTTCGAGCGCCCGCGCACCCCGTTCGTCGCCGACTTCCTCGGCGCTGCCAACTTCCTCCAGGGTCACCTGGAGGCGCAGACAGGGGAGCTCACCACCGTCCGGCTGGACTCGGGCGGTCTGATCACGGCCCGTCCGCAGGCCGTCCCGGACGGAGCGCGGGTGCGCGCGGCGGTCCAGCCCGGCCGGCTCGTCCTGTGCCCGCCCGACCAGGGGTTCTGTACCGGGACCGTCGAGACGGTCACCTACGTCGGGACCCTCGTACGCGTCACCGTCCGCCCCATGGGCGGCGCCGACACCGAACTCGTACGGCTGGAACTGCCTGCCGGACGTGCCCCTGCCCTCGGCGAGCGCGTCGGCCTCACCGCGGACCCCGCGAACGTCAGCGTCTTCCCCGACACGGAACACGGGGGGTGAGAAGAACCATGGCCGTACTCGCTCCGGCACCCCGCCCCGCGGCCCCGGTGCCCCGCAAGAAACGACCGGCCCGCGTGCTGTCCGACCGCCGTACCCGCTTCGGACTGCTCAACGCCGCGCCCGTCGTCCTCTACCTGCTGATCCTCTTCGTCTATCCGATCTTCAGCACCCTGATGCTGAGCCTCAAGGACCAGGCCGGCGGCTTCACCCTCCACTGGTACGCCGACGCCTTCCGCGGCGCCAACCTGGAGATCCTGTTCACCACCCTGCGGATCTCCGCCGAGACCTCGCTGATCAGCCTGGTCGTCGGGTTCGTGCTGGCCTCCGCGATCTCCCGGCTCAAGCCCCTGTGGGCGGGCCTGGCGATGCTGGTCGTGGTCGTGCCGCACTTCATCAGCGCGCTGGTGCGCACCTACGGCTGGATCATCCTCCTCGGTGACAACGGCGTGGTGAACAACGCCCTGACCGACACGCACTTCCCCGGCGCCCCGTTCCAGCTGCTCTACAACGAGATCGGCGTCGTCATCGGCACCACCGCCGTGATGCTGCCGTACACC
>KL569216.1:37566-41457 GCA_000715635.1 Streptomyces violaceus
GCCGTACACCGTGCTGCTGCTGTACGCCGTCATGAAGGGCATCGACCGCCGGCTCCTGGCCGCCGCGGCCAGCCTGGGCGCCGGAAAGATCACCATCTTCCGCCGCGTCTACGTGCCCCTGGTGGCACCCGGCCTCGTCAACGCCGGCGTCCTGTGCTTCATCCTCTGCCTCGGCTACTACCTCACGCCCGCCCTGATGGGCGGCGAGAAGCAGACCATGGTCGCCTCGCTCATCGACGAGCAGGTCATGAAGCAGAACCAGTGGAACGGCGCCTCCGCGCTCGGCATCATCCTGCTGCTCTTCACCTTCGCCGGGCTGATCCTGCTGCGGCTGCTGAAGTCGGCGGGCGAGGCCTACCGGAACCGGGGGACGGCGTCATGATCGAGCTGCGTGCCACCCTGGCCGGACGCATCACCCTGGCCGTCCTGTCCACACTGATCCTGCTCTTCCTGGCGCTGCCGATCATCGTCATCGTCGTCACCTCCTTCGGCAAGGACGCCTTCGGCTCCTTCCCGCCGGAGGCCTGGACCCTCGGCTGGTACGAGCAGTTGTTCGCCGACGGCAGCAAGTGGCCGGCCGCGCTCTCGCTGAGCGTCCTGGTCGCCTCCATGACCACCGTCTTCTCCCTCGTCCTCGGCATCACGGCGGCCACGGCACTGGTCCGCAGCGACCTGCCCCTGCGCTCCGCGGTCTACGGCCTGGTCCTCGCCCCACTGGTGATCCCTCAGGTGGTCATCGCCCTCGGCCTGTTCCTGCTCTTCGAACCGGCCGCGATGCTCGGCAGCCCGATCGCCATCGCCTTCGGCCACACCGTGCTGGCCTCGCCCATCGCGGTGATGATCCTCATGGCCACGCTGAAGGGCATTGACGAACGCCTGGAGGACGCGGCGGCCAGCATGGGCGCGAGCCGGCTGACCGTCTGGCGGCGCATCACCTTCCCGCTCGCCGCGCCGGGCATGATCGCCGCCGCGATCTTCTCCTTCATCACCAGCTTCGACGAGTTCTTCATCTCGCAGTTCCTGTCCTCCGTGGACACCGTGACGCTGCCCGTCCAGGTGTTCAACGTCCTCCAGTACAACGTCGATCCGTCGGTGACCGCCATCAGCGCGATCCTCATCGCGGTCGCCGTCGTCGCCCTCGCCCTGGTCGCCGCCGTGCGCCGACTGGGCGGCCCGGGCAAGCAGGCGGGCCTGCTGCCCACGGAATCCGCCGTGAGCCTCCCCGCCGGAAGTGAGACCCGATGACCACCAGCGCCCAGGCCCCGGCCGACGATCTCTCCGCCACCGCGGCCAGACACCTGCTCCTCAACATGACCCCCAACGGCTCGCTCGGCCGCGCCGGCGAGAACCTCTTCGTCGTGCGGCGCGGCGAGGGCCCGTACGTCGACGACGCGGACGGCAAGCGCTACATCGACGGCCTCTCCGGCCTGTACTGCTGCCAGCTCGGCTACTCCTACGCCCCCGAGTTCGCCGAGGCCGCCGACCGCCAGCTGCGCGAGCTGTGCTTCAGCCCGCTGTGGTCCTCCTCCGCGCACCCCACGGCCATCGACCTGTCCGAGCGCCTCTCGCGCATCGCCCCCGTCGACATCGAGCACACCTTCTTCTCCGGCGGCGGCGCCGAAGCCGTCGAGACCGCCTGGAAGATCGCCCGCCGCTACCACGCCCTGCGCGGCGAAGCATGCCGCACCAAGGCCATCGCCCGCAGCGGCGCCTACCACGGCCTGACCCTCGGGGCCCTGTCACTCACCGACGACCCCGGGCTGCGGGAACCGTACGGGCCGGGCGCGATCGAGACCCGGTTCGTGTCCAACACCAGCCGCTTCGGCCTCGCCCCCGAGGCCCCCGAGTGCACGGACGACGAGACGTTCACCTCCCGACTGCTCGCCGAGCTGGAGGCCGCGATCCTGGCCGAGGGCCCGGAGACCATCGCGATGCTGATCGCCGAGCCGGTGCAGAACCGGGGCGGCTGCATCACCCCGCCCGAGGGCTACTGGCCGGGACTGCGCGCCCTGGCCGACCGGTACGGCTTCCTGCTCGTCGCCGACGAGGTCATCACGGCCTTCGGACGGCTGGGGGAGTGGTTCGGCGGCGACCTGTACGGGGCCCGCCCGGACATCGTCACCGTCGCCAAGGGCATCACCGCCGGATACGCCCCCATGGGAGCGACTCTCGTCAGCAACCGGGTGGTTGAGGTCATCAACCAGCCCGGCGCGGTCCTCAACCACGGCTACACCTTCGCCGGCCACCCGCTGAGCGCGGCCATCGCCCTGCGCAGCCTGGAGATCATGGAGCGGGACCGGATCCTGGACAACGTCCGCGGTCACCAGGACCATCTGGCCCGGCGCATGGCGAAACTCGCGGACCTGCCGATCGTCGGCGACGTCCGCGGTGCCGGCTTCTTCTACGCCTGCGAACTCACCGGCGACCTCGACGACGGCGGCTTCAGCGACACCGCCCGCGCCGCACTCGTCGCCGACCTGATCCCGCGCCGGCTGCGCGAGGCCGGGCTGCTCGCCCGCGTCTACAACCGCGCCGCCCCGCTGGTCCAGATCGCGCCCCCGCTGATCAGCGACCGCGAACTCCTGGACCGTATCGCCGACATCATCGCGGCCACCCTCGACGAGGCCTCCGCCCGCCTCTGACACATGTTCTGGATCTGACACCTGTTCTGGAAAGGAACCACATGTACTCCATCGGCCCCCTGACCGTCGCCCCCGGCGAGCGCGCCCAGGGTCTGATCCCCGTCGGCACCAGCACCTACGGGGTGGAGCTCGGCATCCCGCTGATCGTCGTCAACGGCACCGAGGACGGCCCGGTCCTGTGCGTGGACGCCGGTGTGCACGGCGACGAGTACGACGGCCAGGAGGCCATCCGCCGCGTCCTCGCCGAGGTCGACCCCGCCGGGCTGCGCGGCACGCTCGTCGGCATCCCCTGCATGAACACCCCCGCCTTCGAGGCGGCGGCCCGCACCAGCGGCCTCGACCACCTGAACCTCAACCGGATCTTCCCCGGCGACGCGGACGGCTCGTACTCGCTGCGCCTGGCCGCCACATTCGTCGAGCAGGTCGTCCCGGCCATCGACGCCCTGGTCGACCTGCACACCGGCGGCACCTTCGGCGAGATCGCCCCGCTCGTCATCCTCCAGGGCGGCTACGAGGAACTGGCGACCGACCTCGCCCTCGCGGCCGGCCACGAGCTGGTCTGGAAGGGCGGCAAGTGGGGCGGCACGGTCCGCCACCCCACCCTCGCGGCGGGCAAGCCGGCCATCACCATCGAGGCGGGCGGCGGCACCTACCGCGAGCAGAACGTCCGGCTGCACATCGACTCGGTCCACAACATCATGCGGCAACTGAAGATGACCGACGGCGATGCGGAGCTGCGGGACGACTACATCGCCGTCTCCGGCACCTTCGCCCGGTCCGCCGCCGGCGGCTTCTTCCTCGGCCACGCCGCTCCGGGCGAGAACTGCAAGGAAGGCGACCTGATCGCCCACATCGTCGACCACTACGGCAACACGCTGGAGGAGGTCCGCGCCCCGCAGGACGGCATCGTGCTCTGGGTGCGCCGGATCCGCACCGTCCGGCCCGGCGACGAGGTCGTCATCTTCGGCGAGGTGCAGGGAGAGATCAAGCCATGAGCGGCGACCCCCAGTTGCTGCTGATCGACGGCAAGCGGATCCCCGCCGCCGACGGGCGCGCCTTCACCGTCCTCGACCCGGCGGACGGCACTGCCATCACCCAGGTGGCGCTGGCTGGACCGGCCGACGTGGACCAGGCCGTGGCGGCGGCCCGCGCGGCCTTCACGGCACCCGAGTGGGCCCGGATGCGCGCCGCCGACCGGGGCAGGCTGCTGAACCGCGTCGCGGAGGCGATCCGGCGCGAGGGCGAGCGG
>KL569216.1:41661-42789 GCA_000715635.1 Streptomyces violaceus
CCTGGAGAGCCAGGACGTCGGCAAGCCGCTCCGCCAGGCCAGGGCGGATGTCGAGTCCGCCGCCCGCTACTTCGAGTTCTACGCGGGCATCGCCGACAAGCTCGGCGGCTCCACGATCCCCCTCGGGCCCGGCCTCATCGACTACACCGTCCGTGAGCCCATCGGCGTCTCCGGCCAGATCATCCCGTTCAACTACCCGCTCCAGAACACCGCCCGCGGTTCCGCCCCGGCGCTCGCGGCAGGCTGCACGGTGGTGCTCAAGCCCTCCCCGGAGGCGCCCCTCACCCCGCTGGAGGTCGGCCGGATCGCGCTGGAGTGCGGGCTGCCGCCGGGCGTGCTGAACGTCGTACCCGGCGACGCCGGGACCGGGGCGGCCCTCGCCGGGCACCCCGGCATCGACCAGGTCACCTTCACCGGCTCGGTCCCGACCGGCATCAAAGTCGCCCAGGCCGCCGCCGCCAACGTGGTGCCCTCCGTCACGGAGCTGGGCGGCAAGTCGCCGTTCATCGTCTTCGCCGACGCCGACTTCGACCTGGCGCTGAGCGCGATCCTGGGCTGGTCGTTCAGCAACGCCGGCCAGATGTGCTCGGCCGGCACACGGCTGCTTCTCCAGCGCGGCGCCGAGGAGTTCCTGGACCGGCTGGTCGAGAAGATCTCCGGCCTGCGCGTCGGCCCCGGGCTCACGGACCCGGACATCGGCCCGCTGGTCGCCGCCCGGCAGCGCGAGCGCGTCCTGGGCTATCTGGAACTGGCCCGGCAGGAAGGCGCCGTGGCCCGGGTCGGCGGCGGCGCCCCCTCCGCCCCGGAACTCGCCGACGGCTACTACATCGAGCCGACCGTCCTCACCGGCCTGACCAACCAGGCCCGGTGCGCCCGCGAGGAGATCTTCGGACCCGTCGTCACCGTCATCGACTTCGACGACGCCGACGAGGCGCTGCGGATCGCCAACGACAGTCCGTACGGACTGTCCTCCTACGTCTGGAGCCGCGACCTCGACAAGGCGATGCGCCTGGCCGAGGGCATCCGGGCCGGTCAGGTCTACGTCAACGTCACCAGCGCAGGCACCGGCATCGAGCTGCCCTTCGGCGGCTACAAGCACAGCGGCTGGGGCCGGGAGAAGGGCCTGGA
>KL569216.1:43017-46589 GCA_000715635.1 Streptomyces violaceus
AGCTGGGGCCGGGAGAAGGGCCTGGAGGCGCTGGCGAGCTACACGCAGACGAAGAACGTCTGCATCGGATTCGGGGACCGGCCATGAGGTATCGCACGCTCGGTGAGCAGGGCCCGGTCGTCTCGGCGGTCGGCGTCGGCGGCAACAACTTCGGCTCCCGCCTCGACGAGGAGGGCACGAACGCGGTCGTCCACGCCGCCCTCGACGCCGGGATCACCCTGTTCGACACGGCCGACATGTACGGCGGGTTCGGCGAGCGGGGCGGGGAACGCGGCGACGGCGAACGTCTCCTCGGTGCCGCCCTCAAGGGCCGCCGCGACGACGTCGTCCTCGCCACCAAGTTCGGCATGGAGATGGGACCCGACGCCGACCTGTACGGCCGGCGGGGCGCCCGCCCCTACATCCGCTTCGCCGTCGAGTCCTCCCTGCGCCGGCTCGGCACCGACCGGATCGACCTGTACCAGTACCACGAGCCCGACGGCCTCACCCCGCTGGAGGAGACCGTCGCCGCCCTGCAAGAGCTCGTGGACGAGGGCAAGATCCGGTACCTCGGCTGCTCCAACCTCCCGGCCGAGGAGCTCACCGACGCCTTCGTGTCGACGCAGGCCCGCTACCACCTGCTCGACCGAAGCGCGGAGGCCGATCTGATCCCCGTCTGTCTGCGCCACGGACTGGGGCTGCTGCCGTACTACCCGCTGGCCAACGGCCTGCTCAGCGGCAAGTACCGGCGCGGCGAGGAGCCCCCGCCCGGCAGTCGGCTGTCCTGGCGGCAGGGCTGGCTCACCGACGCGGCCCTCGACCGCGTCGAGGCGCTCACCGCGTACGGCGCCGAGCGCGGCCTGACCCTCCTTCAGGTCGCGGTCGGCGGGCTGGCCGCTCTGCCCGCGGTCGGATCCGTCATCTGCGGCGCCATGAACCCGGCCCAGGTGACTGCCAACGCCGCTGCGGCCGCCTGGATCCCCGACGCGGCCGACCTGGCCGCCCTGGACGCGATCGTCACCCCCGGCGAACGCGTCGTCTGAAGCCACCAAGCCCCCTTGCACAAACGAATTGAGGCTAGACACCATGCGAGAGATCGTCACCTTCGACGCCTACGGCACCCTGGTCGACTTCCAGCTCGGCCCCACCACCCTGAAGGTCCTTGAGGACCGGCTGGACCTGGACAACCTGGACGTCGACGAGTTCCTCGACGACTTCCGCGTCATGCGCTTCCAGGCCGTCCTGGAGGCCTACCGCCCCTACCATGAGGTCCTGCACTCCAGCCTGCGCAACGCCATGCGCCTGCACGGCCTGGAGTACCGCACCTCCGACGGCGAGGCCCTCGTGGAGGCCGTCCCCACCTTCGGCCCGTTCCCGGAGGTCCCCGACGCCCTGCGCGCGCTGAAGACCCGGTACGAGATCGCCATCATCTCCAACACCGACGACAACCTGATCGCGCGGAACGTCGAGAACATCGGTGTCGAGTTCGACCACGTCATCACCGCCCAGCAGGCCGGCGCCTACAAGCCGGACCGGCAGACCTTCGAGCACGCCTTCAAGACCATGGGCGTCGAGCCGTCCCAGGTCATCCACACCGCCCAGGGCTGGGAGTACGACCACATCCCGACCCGCGACCTCGGCCTGAAGCGCCGGGTATGGATCAACCGCTTCGGCCGCCCGGGCAGCGCCGACTACCAGCCGTACGACGAGCTGCCTGACATGACGGGCCTGCCGAAGCTGCTCGGCTGCTGACCCGACGGACGGATGTGAGGACGCACGCCATGAAGCAGATCCCCTACTGGCTCGACACCGCCCCCGCCCTGCCCGACCGCTCCGGAAAGGACCTGCCCGACGAGGCGGACGTGGTGGTCGTCGGCGGCGGCCTCACCGGCCTGTCCACCGCCTACCACGCCGCCCGCAAGGGCGCCCGGGTCGTCCTCGTCGAGAAGGACAAGATCGGCTCGGGCGCCTCCGGACGCAACGGCAGCATGTGCACCCAGGGCCTCACCATCGGCGTCGGCGAGGCCCGCAAACGCTACGGCCAGGAGCGCGCCCGCGAGCTGTACGACGCCTTCCGCGAGGCGGTCGACGTGGTCGAGGAGATCACGCGGACCGAGCGGATCGACTGCGACTTCCACCGCGCCGGCCGTCTCGGAGTCGCCTTCAAACCGCAGCACTTCGAGTCGATGCGGGCCACCCAGCGCGACCTGGCCGACAACTTCGGCCACGAGACCCGGCTCCTGACCCGCGGTGAGCTGAAGTCGGAGCTGAACTCGGACTACTACCACGGCGCCCTGCTCGACCCGCTCAGCGCCGCCCTGCACGTCGGCAAGTACGTCCACGGGCTCGCCGAGGCCGCCGAACGGGCCGGCGCGGAGATCCACGAACGCAACGCCGCCACCGGCCTCACCCGCCTCCCCGGCGGCGGCTTCGTGGTCGAGACGCTCCACGGCACCATCCGGGCCAAGCAGGTGATGGCCGCGACCGACGCCTACACCGACAAGGCGATGCCGTGGTTCCGCAAGCGGCTGATCAACGTCGGCAGCTTCATCATCGTCACCGAGCCGCTCGGCGAGGAGCGCGCCAAGGCGCTCATTCCGAACGGCCGTCTGGTGGTCGACTCCAAGAACATCGGCCACTACATCCGCCTCACACCGGACAACCGCCTCGCCTTCGGCGGCCGGGCCCGTTTCGCCCCCTCCAACCCGGCCTCCGACGTCAAGAGCGGCGACATCCTGAAGCGGGAGATGACCGAGATCTTCCCGCAGCTCGCCGGGGTGCGGATCGACTACGTGTGGGGCGGCATGGTCGGCTTCTCCTGGGACCGCCTCCCGCACGCGGGCGAGACCGACGGCCTGTACTACTCGATGGGGTACTGCGGCCACGGGGTCCAGATGGCCACCTCCATGGGCCGCGCGGTCGCCGAGATGATGGACGGCCACCCGGAGGCCAACCCGCTGCGCGGCCTCGGCTTCCCGAAGGTCCCGGTGCCCTTCTACAACGGCACTCCCTGGTTCCTGCCGTTCGGCGGCGCCTACTACAAGGCCAAGGACAAGCTGCGCTGACACTCGTCAGGGCGTCGTTCCGAGCTACATGAAGGTATGAATGAGTCTTCATGTGTTCCTGTATGGTGAGGTGCCTACGTGCCCCTGCCATAAGGACCCCTGTTGACTTCCACCCTCACGCCGCGGCCGGTCCAAGGAGCGAAGCCCGCACGCCCCGGGACCGGGCCGCGGCGGCGCACCCGTGTCCTCGCGCTTCCCGAGGCGCGCTGGGCCGTGGCGGCCACCGCCTTCTTCCTGCTCGCGCTGCCGCTCCAGCTGACCGGAGCCCCCGCCTGGTCCTGGGGCCCGCTGTACGCGGTGTCGTACGCCACGGGCGGCTGGGAGCCGGGCTGGGAGGGGCTGAAGGCGCTCAAGGACCGCACCCTCGACGTCGACCTGCTGATGGTGGTCGCCGCACTGGGTGCGGCCGCGATCGGGCAGGTCATGGACGGCGCCCTGCTCATCGTCATCTTCGCCACCTCCGGCGCCCTGGAGGCGCTGGCCACGGCCCGCACCGCCGACTCCGTCCGCGGCCTGCTCGACCTGGCC
>KL569216.1:46786-47503 GCA_000715635.1 Streptomyces violaceus
GACCTGGCCCCCGCCACGGCCACCCGGCTCTCTCCCGACGGCGGCGAACAGGTCGTCCCCGTCGAGGAGCTGACAGTCGGCGACGTCGTCCTCGTCCGTCCCGGAGAGCGCGTCGGCGCCGACGGCCGGGTGCTGGACGGGGCGAGCGAGGTGGACCAGGCGACCATCACCGGCGAGCCGCTCCCCGTGCCGAAGAAGCCGGGCGACGAGGTCTTCGCGGGCACCCTCAACGGCACCGGAGCCCTGCGGGTCCGGGTCGAGCGCGACGCGTCCGACTCGGTGATCGCCCGGATCGTCCGGATGGTGCAGGAGGCGTCCGAGACCAAGGCGCCCACGCAGCTGTTCATCGAGAAGGTCGAACAGCGCTATTCGCTCGGCATGGTGGCCGCGACCCTGGCCGTCTTCCTGGTGCCGCTCGCCTTCGGCGACCGGCTCACCGACGCGCTGCTGCGCGCCATGACGTTCATGATCGTGGCTTCGCCGTGCGCGGTCGTGCTGGCCACCATGCCGCCCCTGCTCTCGGCCATCGCCAACGCCGGACGGCACGGTGTGCTGGTGAAGTCGGCCGTGGTGATGGAGCGGCTCGGCCAGGTGGACGCGGTCGCACTGGACAAGACCGGCACACTGACCGAAGGCAGCCCGCGCGTCACCGACGTCCGGCCGCTGCCGGGATCCGGCTTGGACGAGGGCGAGTTGCTGACCCTTGCGGCAGCTGCC
>KL569216.1:47715-49405 GCA_000715635.1 Streptomyces violaceus
GCGAGCATCCGCTGGCCCGGGCGGTCGTCGAAGCGGCCCGTGAGCGGGGCCTCGACCTGCCCGATGCGGAGGACTTCACCTCCGCGCCGGGCGTGGGAGTGACCGCCGTCGTCGACGGCCACGCGGTCGCGGTGGGTGCCCCGGCCCGGCTGACGGACGACGCCCTCGAAAGGGTCGCGGAACTGGAGGAGTCAGGCCGCACCGCCGTCCTGGTCGTCGTCGACGGCGCCCCGGCCGGACTGCTCGGCATCGCCGACCGACTGCGCCCGGACGCCGCCGCCACGGTCGCCGCCCTCGCCACGCTCACCGGCACCGCCCCGGCACTCCTCACCGGCGACAACCCCCGGGCCGCCGCACACCTCGCCGCCGAGGCCGGCATCGACGACGTGCGCGCCGGGCTGCTGCCGCAGGACAAGCTGGCCGCCGTCCAGGAGATGGAGAGCGCGGGCCGCAAGGTGCTGGTCGTCGGGGACGGAGTCAACGACGCACCCGCCCTGGCCGCCGCCCACACCGGGGTCGCCATGGGCCGGGCGGGCTCCGACCTCGCCCTGGAGACCGCCGACGCCGTGATCGTGCGCGACGAACTCGCCGCCGTCCCCGCCACCATCGCCCTCTCCCGCCGCGCCCGCGGGCTGGTCGTCCAGAACCTCGTGATCGCCGGGGTGTTCATCGCCGGCCTCGTCGTCTGGGACCTGGCAGGCGACCTGCCGCTGCCCCTGGGTGTCGCGGGCCACGAGGGCTCCACGGTCCTCGTCGGACTGAACGGCCTGCGGCTGCTGAGGGAGACGGCCTGGCAGAAGGCCGCCGCCGAAGGGAGCGCCTGAGCCCGTCAGCGCACTGGCGGCGGACCGCTGCTCGCGCGCACGACGAGGTCCACGGGGACGAGGGTGTCCACGCGGGGCCGCTCGCCCGGGCCGTCGATGCGGTCCAGGAGAAGACGCAGGGAACGCGTGCCGATCTCGGCGAAGTCGGTGCGGACGGTGGTCAGCGGGGGCAGCAGATGCGCGGCCTCGGGGATGTCGTCGTAGCCGACGACACTGACCTCCCCGGGGACGGACCGCCCGGACTCGTGCAGGGCGTGCAGCAGGCCCAGCGCCATCTGGTCGTTGGAGGCGAACACGGCCGTCACCTCCGGGCGCCGGGCCAGCCGACGGCCCAGTTCGTAACCGGAGTCGGCACCCCAGTTCCCGACGAGGGGTGCCGGGACGTCGGCACCGGCCGCCTGGAGCGTCGCCTGCCAGCTCGCCAGCCGGTGGTCGGCGGAGGTCCAGCCGGTCGGGCCCGCGATGTGCCAGACGGTGGCGTGCCCCAGGCCGAGGAGATGCTCGGTGGCCTTGCGGGCGCCGGTGCGGGAATCACCCGTGACCAGGGGAGTGCTGGCGTCGAGGGCACTCTCCAGCACGACCAGCGGAGTGCCGAGGTCGGTCTCCGCCAGTGCCCGGCCCACCCACTGCTGCGGGGCGATCGCGATGACGCCGTCCGCGCCCTCGGCCGACAGCCGGTTCACGGCCTCGACGACGGTGCTCTGGTCGGCCGTGTCCAGGGCGATGGAGCTGACGAGGTAACCGGCCTCCTGGGCCGCCGTGTTGATCGCGGTCAGGATGGAGGCGGGCCCGTACCGTGCGGCGTCGAAGGAGATCACCCCGAGCATCCGGGTCCTGCCGCTGGCCAGGGACCGCGCGCTGCGGCT
>KL569216.1:49645-51091 GCA_000715635.1 Streptomyces violaceus
ATAGCCGAGCGTGCGCATGGCGTCCAGGACCGCCTCGCGCGTCTCGGGGCGGACGGCCGGGTGGTCGTTGAGCACGCGGGAGACGGTCTGCTTGGAGACGCCGGACAGCCGGGCCACGTCGGCCATCACCGGCCGCGTCCCCGCGAAGTTGCGCCTGCTGCGGCCCTTGGGAACCGGGCCGTCGGTGGCGCTCGGTGTCATGGCGGGTGATTCCTCGACGTCGGATACGGCGGTCCTGAACCCGCCCGGCAGGAGCACAGCATAGGCCGCGTGGTGCCCACAACGGCCTCAGCCGGTCCGGACCGCCCACACGCGCGTGACCACCCACTCGGCATGCCCCACCCCGGCCGCCCGCCAGGCATCACCCACCTGCCCCGGCACATGCACCGGCGCCTCCGCCGCCAGCGGCAGCACCCTCAGCCGCGCCCCCGGGCACGCAACTCCCCGGCGGGCAGCCGGTCCAGGCTGATGTCCCAGACCCGCCCCGAGTAGAACTGGTCGGCGACCAGGACATCCCCCACGTAGGCCCGTGCCAGATCACCGGTCCAGCGCAGCCGCAGCAGCACACCGGCGGGCGCCCGCAGCAGTTCCTCCGGTACGTCGACCCGGTACTCGGCGGCCACGGTGTCCAGGTACTTGTCGGCGGGCCTGCTCGCCCGGCCCTGCACGCCGGTCACGGGCTCGGGGGCCGGGCCGGCGGGCCTGACCAGGGTGACGTGGGCGGCGGTGTCGCCGAGGGCCCCGGCCCCGACGGTGTAGCGCGTGCACACGCCGTCCGCCTCCTCCCGCACCCGTTTCCCCTCCACCACCAGGGCGGAACCGGGCGCGGGCAGCACCGCGAACGACGGCTCGGCGCCCGGGCTGTGCAGCCGTACCTCGTCACCGTCGAAGACCACCCCGTCCGCGCAGAGCACCAGCCGCTCGGCTCCCCACGCGACCCCCCGGTAGGCGGTACGGGCCGTCGCCGCGTCCAGGACCAGCAGCCGACGCGGGAACCGTCGGCCGCGTCCACCTCGACCAGGGCGTCGGTGCCCGGCCGCAGACCGGTGACCAGGATCCGGCCGGCGACGGGGGTGAAGTCCCCGTCCCCGGACGGCACGACGACGGACGTCACCGTGTCCGCGTCCAGGGCGAGTTCGGGCGCGATGCCGTCGGTCGCGGCCAGCACCAGGACCGTACGGCCGTCCGCCTCGACCGTGCACACCGGCTGCGCGGTGGCCCACTCCAGCCGCAGCCCGGCCACGTCCAGCCGCAGCGGCCAGCAGAAAAAGGCACCGGAGGGCACCGTGACGGGAGCGCTCGGCAGGGTGAGCGCAGGCGCGCTCGGGAAGTCGACCCTGAACGTCGTGTCCGGGTGGTCCGGCAGCGGCTCGTGCGGCTGGTGGTTGGTCACGAACAGGAAGCCCGAGGTGCCGTCGGTGCGGACGGCCCAGCGCAGGGTGTCAC
>KL569216.1:51304-51533 GCA_000715635.1 Streptomyces violaceus
GGGCAGCACGGACTCCATGGGCGCGATCCGGTGCCCGAATTCGGCCAGCAGCAGGTGCTGGAGCCGCAGTTCGTGGTACGAGGGCCGCACCTGGCCGTACTCGCCGAGCGGGGCCTGGAAGTCGTAGCTCAGGACCGGCAGGTCGTTGGGGTAGCCGGTGGCGTGCGACTCCTGAAGGGTGGTCAGCTCTCCCGGCGGGTTCGTGCCGCCGTGGAACATGTAGTAGCCC
>KL569216.1:51795-52578 GCA_000715635.1 Streptomyces violaceus
CCGCCATACCCCCTCCCAACTCGCAGGTGGCCCAGGGGAACCGGTCCGTCGGGGCCGGGTCGGCGCCGCGCACGGTCGTGGGCCGCAGATCGGCGCCGATGCCCTCGTCATCGCGCTCGTGCGTGAAGAAGAAGTGCTTGCGGCAGGTGTCGGGCCAGCCGCCGTCCGCCTCCGTCCAGAACGCCTCGGGATAGCCGCCGTACAGCGGAAGCAGTTCCTCGCCCGGCAGTTGCACCCCGCCCCATGCGGTGGACGTCCACAGCGGTGCGCTCAGCCCGGCCTCCTGGGCAAGGCGCTTGAGCGTGCGCAGGTGGCCGGGCCGGTCGTAGAGCTCGTTCTCGATCTGGATCGCGACGATCGGGCCGCCGTGCGCCCGGTCCAGGCCGCGCAGTTGCTCCGCGACGGCCGCGAACCAGGTGCGTACGGGCTCCAGATAGGCCGGGTCGTCGGTACGCGGCGTGCGGGCGCGGGCGAGCAGCCAGTCGGGGAGGCCGCCGTTGCGCACCTCCGCGTGTGACCAGGGGCCGATGCGCGGGACGAAGTCCAGGCCGTGGCGGGCGCACAGCCCGGCGAAACGCCGGAGGTCGCGGTCGCCGTCGAACCGGACCCGGCCCTCGACCTCCTCGTGGTGGATCCAGATGACGTAGGAGGCGACGGCGGTCACCCCGCCCGCCTTCATCTTCAGCAGCTCCTCCTCCCACTCCCCGTTCGGGTAGCGGGAGTAGTGGAACTCGCCGGAGACCGGGAACCAGGGGCGGCCGCCACGGGTGAGCCAGCGGCTGG
>KL569216.1:52767-55086 GCA_000715635.1 Streptomyces violaceus
GTGAGCCAGCGGCTGGTCACGTCGATCCGGTCGGGCACGCCCGGCGCGTCGGCCAGGGGCAGATGGCCGGTGAGCGGGGGAGCGGGGGGTGCGGGAACGCGCAGTCGGTGCGGGGTCACCAGGTGTTCTCCGGGCCGAGGTCGGGGGTGTCGGTGAGCTGGGCGCGGGTGGCGGTGGTGCCGTGCAGCTCCAGCAGGACCAGTTCGTTGGTGCCCTGCCGCAGCACCGGGGCGGGGAGGTACAGGGTGTGCTGCGGGCCCCGGTTCCAGTAGCGGCCCAGATGGAAGCCGTTGACCCACGCCTGGCCCTTCGTCCAGCCGGGCAGGGCGAGGAAGGCGTCGGCGGGCGTGTCCACCTCGAAGGTGCCGCGGTGGAAGGCCGGCACGGTGACGGCCGCCTCGCCGGCCGGTGTGAACGGCACCGTCCCCAGGTCGTCCAGCGGCAGCGGGCGGCAGTCCCAGCCTCGCAGGACGGTGCCGCTGAAGGAGACGGGCCCGAGCAGGCCCTTGGGCGCGCCGATACGAGGCCCGTAGTTGACGCCGCCCATGTTCTCGACGAGGACCTCCAGCGTCGCGCCGGAGCGTGGGACGCGCACGGGCAGTGTCTCGTCGTGGCGTTCGCGCTCCAGCACACCGACCGGGGCGCCGTCGACGAAGACCTGGGCCCGGTCTCCGACACCGCCGGAGAAGTGCAGCAGGCCGTCGCCGCCAGCGGGAAGGGTGGTGCGGTAGAGCGCGTAGCCGGTGCGCTGCCCGAGTTCGTCCATGGTCACCGGGTCGTCGGCGTGCACGGATGCGGCGAGCGTGCCGGCCAGGGGAAGCAGAGCTGCACACCCGTCCAACTCGACGCCGGTCGGCGGAAGTTTGGGTCCAGCCCCGGGGACGGGCTCGTCGGGCACGCCGGCATGGCGGGCGATGACCTCGCGGAAGGCGTGGTACTTCGGCCCCGGGTCGCCGCACTCGGTGAGCGCGGCGTCGTAGTCGTAGGACGTGACGGTCGGTGTGTAGGCGTGCTTGTGGTTGGCGCCGTTGGTGAAGCCGAAGTTGGTGCCGCCGTGGAACATGTAGATGTTGACGGACGCCCCGGCGGACAGCAGCCGGTCCAGGTCCGCGGCGGCGTCGGCCGCGTCCCGCACATGGTGCGGACCGCCCCAGTGGTCGAACCAGCCGATCCAGAACTCCGCGCAGAACAGAGGTCCTTCGCTCTGGTGCTCGCGCAGCCGCCCGAGGCACTGCTCGACGCGGCTGCCGAAGGTGCTGGCAGCCAGGACGCCCGGCACGCTTCCGGCGGCCAGATGTTCCGGGTCGGCCTGGTCGCAGGTGAACAGCAGTTCCTCGACACCCCGGGAACGGAACGCGTCGGCCAGGTGCTTCAGATACGCGCTGTCGTCGCCGTAGGCCCCGTACTCGTTCTCCACCTGCACCGCAATGACGGGACCGCCCGCCGCGGCCATATGCGGGCGGAGGGCGGGCAGCAGCAGGTCGAGGTAGCGGTCGACGGCCCCGGTGAAGCGCGGATCGCTGGTCCGCAGCCGGATGTCGGTGTCCGAGGTCAGCCAGTCGGGCAGGCCGCCTCCGTCCCACTCGGCGCAGATGAACGGACCGGGACGCAGCAGCACGCGCAGCCCCTCGTCCTGGGCCAGCCGGAGAAACCGGGGCAGGTCGAGGAAACCGTCGAGCACGAGGGGCCCGTCGGGATCCGGCTGGTGGTGGTTCCACGGAAGGTACGTCTCCACCGTGTTGAGGCCCATCAGACGGGCCTTGCGCAACCGGTCGGCCCACAGGTCGGGGTGGACACGGAAGTAGTGCAGCGCGCCGGAGAGGATGCGGAACGGCTCGCCGTGCAGCAGGAATCCGTCGGACGTCGTCGTCAGAGCGGGCATGCGGAGGCTTCCCTTCGAGGTAGGGGGAGTCAGTGGGATCGGGTGGCGCGGATCAGCCAGAGCGTGGCGGCCAGGCACAGCGCCGAGACACCGCACAGCAGGAGCGGCACCGCGCGGATCCCGGACCACTCGATGGCCTTGCCCAGCGCCGGCCCGGCGGCGACACCGCCGACCATGGAGGCCGCGATGACCACGGCACCGGCCCGCCGGGCGCGCGGCGCGGCCCGGTTCAGCCAGGGCAGTCCGGTGGGGAAGACCGGCGCGATGAACAGACCGACACCGGCGTACGCGTAGGGAGCCAGCGCAGGCACGGACGCGGCCAGCAGACACACCGTCATGCCCGCGCACGAGACGGTGATGATGGCCTGGGCGGAGAACCGCAGCGCGAGCGGGGCCACCAGGAAGCGCCCGACGGTCATCATCAGCCAGTACACCGA
>KL569216.1:55332-55828 GCA_000715635.1 Streptomyces violaceus
GTGTATAAGAGACAGCTCCAGATGCGTGGGCTCCCAGCCTCCGACACCGGCCTCGACGGCGACGTGCAGGACGTACAGCGCGACGAAGACGGCGAGCACGGAGCCGAGGCTGCGGCCCAGAACCTGCCCACGACTGTCCTCGGTCCCGCCCGGCAGGGGCACGTCGTTCCGAACTCCCCTCAGGCACAGCAACAAGGGCAGATCGGCGAGGGCGAAGCAGAGGAAGACGGCCGGGTAGTGCTCCGAGCCGACCACACCGATCAGGGCGGGGCCGAGGATGGCGCCGATGCCGAAGTGGGCGTTGAGGATGTTCAGCATCGCGGTCGAACGGTGGCCGAAGCCCACGGCGAACAGCTGGTTGAGGCCGTAGTCGATGCCACCGAAACCGAGCCCCGCGAGCAGGGCCGACGCGAGGGCGGTGGGCCAGCCGGGCGCCAGCGCGAAGCCCGCCGCGCCGACGGCCATCAGTAGATAGGAGCTGCCGAGGATGTGCCGG
>KL569216.1:56041-57617 GCA_000715635.1 Streptomyces violaceus
CGGCCACACCGCCGACGAAGTGGGCGCTCAGCCCCAGCCCCGCGGCGGAGGGCGACAGCCCGAACTCCGCACGGAAGGCGGGGATCGCGGGCCCGTACAGGGCCTGCAACGCACCGATGAGCACGAAGCCGACGCAGGACGCCACCACGGCGGCCCTGCTGAAGACCGGGGCGGACGAAGTGGGGGAGTTGCGGGTGGCGAGCTGTGCGGTCGGCTGGTCGGTCACGCGGACTCCGGGGGACGGCCCACCGGGGTGGGGTGGGCGGAGGACACAGTCGCGTACGGCTGAAGCGGTTTGATGTTACCGGTAACATGATGCCCGTCAACATCCCCGGCAGCACGGACGAGAAGCTCCGGTGGGAGACCTGGCCGTTGCCGACGGTGTCAGCGCTGGGCAGGATGACGAGCATGGCCGTCATCCACCGCACCACGCTCAAACCGACCAAGCTGGAACTGCTCACCTCCTGGCTGCCCTCCCGCCCCTGGTACTGCGGGGGCGCGGCCGAACCGACGTTGGCCAAGGGCGGTGGGTTCCGGCTGGACGACCCGCAGGGCGAGGTCGGGGTCGAGTTCCTCGTCGTCACCGACGCCTCCGGCCCCCGCCCGACCAGCTACCTGGTGCCGCTCACCTATCGCGGAGCCCCGCTCGACGGCGCGGAGCACGCCCTCGTCGGCACCATGGAGCACGGCGTGCTCGGGCGGCGCTGGGCCTACGACGGCTGCCACGACCCCGTGTCGCTCGCCCAGTTGTCGGCCTTGATCGAAGGACGTGTGCAGGCCCAGGACCAGAACATCAGCGACGCCCCCGACCGTGAGGTCACCGCCTCCTACACCGGCGAAGGGCCCCTGCCCGCGGACTTCACCGCCACCGACGACCGCGACGGCACCCGGCTGACCACGCCCCAGGGCACGACCCTCCACCTGCACCGGGTCCTCCAGCCCGCCCCGGACGGCCCGTTGACTCCCGCGCAGGGAGCGACCGGCCATGTCACCGGCTCCTGGCAACTGCCGGACGGCACCCGCGCCCGGGGGGTGCTGGCCGTTCTGCACAGTGGTCCCACGGCCTAGCCCCCGGAAGGCACCCCGTGGCTGTCGAACCCCCACCACGTCTCGCCCTCCTCGGCGGCGGCTTCTCCACCGACGACGACGGTCTGCTGGACGACTGGGTGCTGGCCCAGGCGCGCGTGTCCCGCCCCAAGGTGTGCTTCGTGCCCACGGCCAGCGGAGACGCACCGGCATACGTCGAACAGTTCCGCGCGGCATTCCGGTCACGCCCCGCCTGCGTTCCCTCCGTCCTGCCCTTGTTCCGCCGAGAGCTGGACGACGACGCCCTGCGCTCCTTCCTGCTCGCCCAGGACGTCGTGTACGTGGGCGGCGGCAACACGGCCAACCTCCTCGCGGTCTGGCGCACCCACGGCGTGGACCGGCTGCTGCGGGAGGCCTACGACCTCGGCACGCTGCTGTGCGGCATCAGCGCCGGCGCCAACTGCTGGGCCGCGGGCTCGCACACCGACTCCTTCGGGCCGCTGACGTTCCTCCCCGACGGCCTGGGGCTGCTGCTGTCTCTTATACACAT
>KL569216.1:57811-60226 GCA_000715635.1 Streptomyces violaceus
CCTTCGTACCGTGCGGCCGTGGCGGCGGGGAACCTGCCGGCGGGCTGGGCGGTGGAGGACGGGGCCGGAGCGCTCTTCACCGACGGTGTGCTGACCCAGACCGTCACCCGGGCACCGGCAGCAGGGGTGTATCGGGTGGAGGCGGACGGGAGTGGTGGGGTGCGTGAGCATGGGCTGCCCTGCCGGGTCCTCGGGCCTGCCCGCTCCCCGTCACAGTAGGTGCTCGCCCCCCCGGACTGTGCTGGTGGGGCGGTGAGATCGTGATCTACGGTCGGGAAACATAAAATGGGCGTGATGGTCATTCCCGGCACCTCGGTGGGAGGTGGTGTGTGATGACACAGGACGGCGAGCTGAGACTGCGTCTGCAGCGCGCCCTGGACGGATCGTGCCCGGACGTGTTCCGAGAGCTGACCGAACCCCGGGAACTGGCTCGCTGGTTCGGCCCGGACGGGTTCACCATCCCGAGCGTGGAGAGCGACCTCCGTCCAGGTGGTGCCTACCGGATCGCGATGCAGCCCCCGGAAGGCGAGCTGTTCTACCTGATGGGCGAATTCATCGAGGTAGAGCCCTCGGAACGCCTGTCGTACACCTTCCGCTGGGAGGACCCCGACCCCGAGGACCGGGAGACGGTGGTGACGCTGTCGCTTCACGACATCGACGCCACACGGTCCGAGCTGGTCCTCGACCAGGGCGACTTCGCCACGGAGCGGCGGCGGGCTCTCCACGAGGAAGGCTGGAGTCAGGGCCTCGGGAGGCTCGCGGAACTGCTCGCGTCGCAACTGGATTGATCACTGTCCAAACGCCTGACCAGCGTTGCCCGGCATGACGACGAACCTGGCGCGGCAAGGGATTGCCGTACGCCCCAGGGTGCTTCCGTGCGCCGCTGCCCCGGCCGAAGCGGCGTCGCCGCGGTGGCAGCGGGCCTTCGTCCGTGTCGAGGGCTATGTATCCCCTACTCGTGACCGGTGCAGCACACTGAGTTCCGGGGTGTTCGGTCTTGACGGAGAGGGCCGGCAGAAGGACTGCTCAGTGTCAGTCGGGCGGGAACAGTCCCTCGACGATCCGCCGCAGTACCGCCTCATCCCCGCCGGCGGGCTCCGTCCGCTCGTACTCGGTGAGCGCAAGCCCGGCGAGGGTGAACTCCTCCTTCAGTGCCCGCACGGCTTCGAGCAGCTCATCCACGCCGCGCCCGCCGGGCTCGGGTGTGCCGACGGCCGGGAATACCTGCGGGTCGAGGACGTCGAGGTCGATGTGGAGGTACACCGCCTCGGCGCCGGTGGCGCGCACTGCGGCCAGGAGTGGCCCTGGTTCAGTCAGCTGCTCGACGCTGAGGTGCCTGATGCCGCGGCTCTCGACAAGGTCCTGTTCACCCGGGTCCAGTGACCGCGCGCCCGCCAGTACCACGCGGTCGGCCGACAGGCTCCGCGCGGGCCGCAGGCCCTCTGGCCCGTCGCCGATGAGTGCGCGCAGCACCATGCCGTGGAAGGCTCCGGAAGGCGACGACTCCGGAGTGTTGAGGTCTCCGTGCGCGTCGAACCACACCAGGGCCAGCCGGTCCCCGAATGCGGAGAGCGCGGCCTCGACCGGGGCGAGGTCGACCGAGCAGTCGCCGCCGATGATCACTGCCCGCTCGCCCGACGGAACCTCGGCCAATGCCGCGCGCACCGCCAGCAGATGGCGCTCCAGCACATCGGCGTTCCCTACGCCGCCCCGCGAGTCGCCGACGCGGTTGTCGAGTGCGACAGTACGCCGCCGACCCGCGGGTATCAGCTGGGCCAGCCAGGCGGCCCCACTGGGCAACCGACGGGCCGTAGAGGCACCCGACCCCTGCCACTGCGCCACCTCAAGTACGACCGGACCGGACATGAACGTCCCCTTCCAGGGGGATCAATGCGGCCTATGCCTTTCTGCTCGACGGTGATCCGGCGTCCGCCGACAGGTGATGCCTGACCTCATCGGAGCGCCGGAGATCAACACGGCACGCCCGTGACGGCGAGCGGATGCGGCGCTACTTCCGGGACGCCGCCACCTACTGGACGCACATCGGCGCCGGCATGGCCGAACCCCCGGCCAGGCGAGTCGGCTGCGACCGCCTCGGCCTGCCCTCCGGACAGATCCCACTGATCCCCCGAACCTCAGTGATCCACCAGGATTGCCCCGGGCACGATCGGGTACGCGAGCAGGACCGTGCCCGGGGCGGATCATGTCCCGGGTGGGCCGCAAGACCGCCGCTACCAGGGAATCTGCCATGGAGACACCCGCAAACAACCCCACGCCCACGCCCGCCCAGCGGGCTCTGGACGTCCTCGCCGAGAACACCGAGGACGCGGCGGCTCTGAACGCGCTCGCCGACAGCGACGTGCTCATCCCCGTGCCCGACGACGCGAACGATGCCGACGCCGCCAACCCCTCGGT
>KL569216.1:60399-60716 GCA_000715635.1 Streptomyces violaceus
CCCCTCGGCGGTGGCGCTGCCGGTGCTGGAGCAGCCGGGCGGCGAACCGGTGGTGCCCGTGTTCACCTCCGAGGTGGAGATGGCCGGGCTGCTGCCGTTCGTCTCCCGCTACCGCATGGTGCCGCTCGGCGCCCTCGCCGCGCAGTGGCCCGCCGACGACCTGTCGCTCACCATCGACGGCAGCTCCGAGCACCGCCTGACGCTCACCTCGGAGGGAGTCCGCACCCTGCTGGCACGTCCGTAGGGCGACCGGCCCGGTCCGGGCCTGGGCCGCTTACGCGCCCAGCGTCCGGGCCAGCGCCGCCCGCTGCAACGGC
>KL569216.1:60991-62362 GCA_000715635.1 Streptomyces violaceus
AACGGCAGCACCTCGGCGTGCAGGTCACGGCCCCTGGAGGTCAGAGCGACCCACACTCCGCGCCGGTCCTCCACGCACACGGAGCGCGTCACAAGACCGTCCTTCTCCAGCCGGGCGATCAGCCGCGACAGCGCGCTCTGGCTGAGGTGGACCCGCCCGACCAGGTTCTGCACCCGGCACTGCTCGCCCTCCTCGGGCGCCGCGGTGGCGAGCATGTCCAGGACCTCGAAATCGGATGCTCCGAGACCGTGCGGATGCAGCGCCCGGTCGATCTCGCACATCGTGCGCGCGTGCGCCGACAGGATGTCCCGCCACCGTTCCTCGAGCCGCGCACCAGCCGTTTTCGCTGCCATAACCGAACGGTACACCGGTCCGAGGTTCAATGACTGTGCATGGAGTGGTGGCTTTTACGGGGAGCCGGCTCCTACGTCGACTCCCGCTTCACCAACTCCGTCGGCAGGATCACCGCTGCCGGATCCTCGCCCCCGATCTGCGCGAGCAGCACCCGCACCATCTCGGTGCTGATGCGGTCCCACGGCTGCCGGATGGTCGTCAGCTCGGGGCTGGACGCCAGCGCGGCCGGTGAGTCGTCGAAGCCACCGACCGCGACGTCCTGCGGCACCCGCCGCCCCGCCCGCTGCAGCGCCGCCAGCACCCCCTGCGCCATCAGATCCGAGGCGACGAACACCGCGTCCATGTCAGGGGCCCGCTCCAGCAGCCGCTCGGCACCCGCCTCGCCGCTGGCCCGGCTGTAGTCGCCGGAGACGACGAGCCGCTCGTCGAAGTCCAGGCCCGTGTCCGCGAGCACCTCCTTGTAGCCGGCGAGGCGCTCGACACCGCCCGGCGTGTCCAGCGGACCGGTCACCATGCCCACCCGGTGCCGCCCGAGCGACAGCAGGTGACGCACCATGTCGCGGGCGCCGTCGCGGTCGTCGGCGGCCACGTAGCTCACCTTGGAGGCCAGCCCGATCGGCTTCCCGCAGGCCACCAGCGGCACCCCGGCCCCGCGCAGCTGCTCGGCGACGGGATCACCGGAGTGGCTGGAGACCAGCAGCACTCCATCGACGTGCCCGGCGGTGATGTACCGCGTTATGCGCCGCCGCTCGTCCTCGGTGCCCGCCAGCATCAGCAGCAGCGGGATGTCGTGCGCGGCGAGCGCCTGGGTGCAGCCGCGCAGCAGGACATTGAAGTTGGGGTCCTCGAAGAACCGCTCCTGCGGCTCCGTGAGCAGGAAGCCGATCGAGTCGGACCGCCCGGTGATCAGGGAGCGGGCGTGCCGGTTGACGACGTAACCCGTCCTGCGGATGGCCGCGTTGACCGCCTCCTGGGCGGCCGGGCTGACGTAGTGGCCGCCGTTGAGCACGCGCGAGC
>KL569216.1:62576-64170 GCA_000715635.1 Streptomyces violaceus
GAGCACGCGCGAGACGGTGCCGCGCGAGACCCCCGCCTCGCGCGCCACGTCGTGGATGGTGGGCGGCCTGCGCCTGCCTCCCGCAGCGTTCATGGTCATGACTTTACGGCTCCGGAGAGCAGATCCAGACTCCAGAAGCGCTGGATGACCAGGAAGAGCGCGACCAGCGGGAGCACCGCGAGAAACGCGCCCGTGATCACCAGTGTGTACAGCGCCGGGGTGTTGGCCCCCTGCTCCAGCAACGTGAACAGACCGAGTGTGATCGGGAACTTCTCGTCGTCGCTGAGCATGATGTACGGCAGCAGGAAGTTGTTCCAGATCGCCACGAACTGGAACAGGAACACCGTCACCATGCCGGGGATCATCATCGGCAGCGCGATCCGCGTGAAGATCCGCCACTCGCTCGCCCCGTCCATCCGCCCGGCCTCGACCACGTCGGCGGGCACAGCGGCGGCGGCGTAGATCCGCGCGAGGTAGACGCCGTACGGGAAGAGGATCTGCGGCAGCAGTACGGACAGGTAGGAGTCGGTGAGGTCGACCTTGGCCAGCAGCAGGTACTGGGGGACGGCCAGGATCACCGGCGGCATCAGCACGCCCGCGAGTAGCACGTTGAAGATCGTCTCGCGGCCCCGGAAGCGGTAGGTCGCCAGGGCGTAGCCGCTGATCGCGGACACGCAGGTCGACAGCAGGGCACCCAGCCCCGCGTACAGGGCGGAGTTGCCCATCCACGCCCAGTACACGCCGTCGCGGTAGGCGCTCAGGTCCCGGACGTTGTCGGCGAATCCCGAGCCCGGCAGGAACGTGAACGTGGAGAACAGCTCACGTCCGGACTTGGTGGCCGCGATGACCACCCAGGCCACCGGCAGCAGGCAGTAGAGCGCCCCCAGGAGCAGGGTGACCGTCGGGATCAGGGCGATCCGGCGGCGCAGCGGCGGGCGGCCCTGGGCGGTGCCGGGCGTGCTGCCCGCCACCGGCTCGGCCTTCGGGACGGCAAGGGAACTCATCGAGCTGCCTCCTGCTTCTGACGACGGTTCGCGGCTCGCAGGAAGCCGAAGGACAGCAGGAGCGTGGCGAAGGCGATGATCACGGCCTGCGCGGCGGCGCCGTAGATGTCACCCTCGCCGAACGCGTCCCGGTACACCTTCATCAGCGGACTCCACGTCGTGGACACGGAGTTGGTGAGCGGCTTGAGAGTGGTCGGCTCGTTGAACATCTGGAGCGTGGCGATGATCGAGAAGAAGAAGGTCAGCACCAGTGAGGGAGCCACCATCGGGATCTTGATCCGCAGCGCGATCTGCGACGGGGTGGCACCGTCCAGCTTCGCCGCCTCGTACACCTCCGCCGGGATCGCCTGGAGCGAGGTGTAGATGACGATCATGTTGAAGCCGGTGCCGCCCCACACCGCGATGTTGGAGAGAGCGAGATACAGCGGCCCACCGTCCAGCAGGTCCGGCTGCGGCATGCCCAGCTTGTCGAGCACGAAGTAGAAGGGGCTCACGTCCGGCAGGTACAGGAAGCCCCACAGCAGCGCCGCCACCACACCGGGGATGGCGTACGGCAGGAAGATCGCGAGCCGGGGGAAGGGCGCGAGCCG
>KL569216.1:64416-67154 GCA_000715635.1 Streptomyces violaceus
GAGCCGCACCTTCTCGGAGTCGAGCATCAGCGCGAACAGCAGGGCGAGGCCGAGCATGACCGGTACGACGATGCAGCCGTAGCCCAGCACGCGCAGCGCCCCGTGCAGCAGCTCGCTGTCGGTCAGGGCGTCGGTGTAGTTCTCCAGACCGGCCCAGACCTCCTTGCGGGCGCCGGAGCCGAGGCCGAGGCCCGAGACCTTCACCTTGCGGAAGCTGAGCCAGACCGCGTAGCCGATGGGCAGCGCGAAGAAGAGCGCGAACAGGATCGTCGCGGGGAGAAGGAAGGCGTACGGGGCGCCCTTGACCCCGTACGACTGCCGGCGTGCCGTGCTTTTCACCGAGCGACCCCGAAGCCCTGCTTCTTCATGTCGGCGACGGTGTCGTCCTGCATCTTCTTCAGGGCGGCGCCGAAGTCGGACTTGTTCTTCGCGGCGGCGCCGAAGGCGTCCTTGAAGCTGGTGTAGGCGACGTTGACGTTCGGGCCCCAGGCGGAGGGTGCCGTGGTCTCCGCGATGTCGGCGGCCTTGGTGTAGAAGTCGGCCTGGTTCGAGAAGTAGGCCGGCGGCTTGAGGAAGGCGCCGCTGGTCTGGGCGTTCTTGGCGGCCGGGTAGATGCCGCTCTCCGTCGCCAGCGCGTTGAGGGCGTCGCTGTCGGTGTTCAGCCAGGCGGCGAATTTGGCTGCGGCCGCCTGGTGCTTGGAGTCCGTGGTGACGCCGGTGGAGGAGCCGCCCCAGCTGCCGGTGCGGTTCTCGCTCGCGGACCACTGGGGGAGCGGGGCCATGGCCCACTTGCCCTTGGTGTCGGGAGCCGCCGTGGTCAGCGTGCCGGGAGCCCACACGGCGCTGACCCAGGCGATCTGCTTGCCGGTGTTGAGCGCCTTGTTCCAGGCCGGGGTGTACATCGGCTGGTTGTCGATCGCGCCCTCCTCGACCAGGCCGCCCCAGAACTTCGCGACCTTCTGCGTGGCCGCGTCGTCGATGGAGACCTTCCACTGGTCGCCCGAGGTCGTCCACCACTTGGCGCCCGCCTGCTGGGCGAGGCCCGCGAAGAGGCCGGAGTCGTTGGCGGAGAAGGTGGTGAGGTCCTTGTCGGGGGCCGCCTTCTTGAGCTTGCGGGCGGTCTCGGCGAACTCGTCCCAGGTCGTCGGCACCGTCAGGCCGTACTCCTTGAACAGATCCTCGCGGTAGTAGAACATCATCGGCCCGATGTCCTGCGGGACCGCGTAGACCGCGTCCGTGCCCAGCGTCGTCTGCTGCCAGACGCCGTCGGCGAAGCGGCCCTTCGCGTCGCTCACGTTCTTCGATATGTCAGCGAGCGCGTCATTGCTGACCAGGGTGGGCAGCGCCTGGTACTCCGCCTGCACCAGGTCGGGGGCCTTGCCCGCCTTGTGCGCGGTGAGGATCTTGGTGACCAGCGTGTCGCCGGACGCCTGCTTCTTCACCGTGACCGTGATCTGGTCCTTCTTGCCCGGCCCCTTGTTCCACAGGTCCACGACCTTGTCCATGCCCGGCGTCCAGGTCCAGTACGTCAGCGATGCCGGCCCCGACTCGGTCTCGCTGTCCCCGGACTCCGTGCCGCAGGCGGCGAGGGTGGTGGCGCCGAGCGCTAGGGCGACGGCGGTTCTCACGAGGCGGCGGCGCTTCGTGTACGGCATGGATCTCTCCCCTGACCTGGGGCCCTCGCTTGCTGCGAGGACCTGCCATGCTTCTGTGAGCGTTCACAGTAGAGAAACATCCCGGACACTTGTCAATGGTTGTTGCTGTGCGGTTATGTTGGCCTCCGCACTGCGAAGCCGTGTGTGCACGTTCCCAATTGATCGATCGACCGGGAGACCATCCATGCCGGAGACCACCCCCAGGGGCCTCACCAGGCTCGCCTTCGGCGGGGACTACAACCCGGAGCAGTGGCCGGAGAGCGTCTGGCAGGAGGACGTCCGGCTGATGCGGGAGGCCGGAGTCACGATGGTGAGCGTCGGGATCTTCTCCTGGGCTCTGCTGGAGCCGTCGCCGGGCGTGTACGACTTCGGCTGGCTCGACCGCGTGATCGACCTGCTGCACGAGAACGGCATCCGCGTCGACCTCGGTACGCCCACCGTCTGCCCGCCGGCCTGGTTCTACCGCGCCCACCCCGAGGCCCTGCCCGTGACGCCGGAGGGCGTGCGCCACGAGTTCGGCTCCCGCGCCGCGATCTGCCACAGCAACGCCGACTACCGCTCGGCCGCGGCGGCCATCACCACCAAGCTCGCCGAGCACTACGGCGACCACCCGGCTCTGGCGATGTGGCACGTGCACAACGAGTACGGCGTCCCCGTCTCGGCCTGCTACTGCGACGCGTGCGCCGCGCACTTCCGCCGCTGGCTCACGACGACGTACGGCACGGTCGACGCCGTCAACGAGGCCTGGGGCACGGCCTTCTGGGGCCAGCGCTACGCGGACCTCGAGCAGATCAACCCGCCCCGGCTCACCCCGACGTCCGTCAACCCGGGCCAGGCGCTGGACTACAAGCGGTTCGCCGACGCCACCATGCGCGAGAACTTCGTGACGGAGCGGGACATCCTGCACCGCCTCTCACCGGGCGTCCCGGTCACCACCAACTTCATGACGGCCCTGAGCCAGTGCGACTCCGTCGACTACTGGGCCTGGGGCCGCGAGGTCGACATCGTCACCAACGACCACTACCTGATCACCGACGGCCGCCGCACCCACGTCAACCTCGCGACTGTCTCTTATACACATCT
>KL569216.1:67319-68495 GCA_000715635.1 Streptomyces violaceus
CCCACGTCAACCTCGCGATGGCCGCCGACCTCACCCGCTCCGTGGCGGGCGGCGCCCCCTGGCTGCTCCTGGAGCACTCCACCTCGGGCGTCAACTGGCAGCCCCGCAACCCGGCCAAGGCCCCCGGCCAGATGGCCCGCAACTCCCTCGCCCATGTGGCGCGCGGCTCCGATGGCGCCATGTTCTTCCAGTGGCGCCAGTCCCGGCGCGGCGCCGAGAAGTTCCACTCGGCGATGCTCCCGCACGGCGGCACCGACACCCGCGTCTGGCGCGAGGTCACCGAACTGGGCGCGGCCGTCGAGACGTTGAGCGAGATCCGCGGCACCCGCACCGAGGCCGACGTGGCCGTGCTGTGGGACTGGCACTCCTGGTGGGCGCAGAACCTCGACTGGCGCCCCAGCGGGGACCACGACGCCCGCGAACGCGCCGACGCCTTCTACGAGGCCCTCTACGACCGCCACCTCACCGTCGACTTCGCCCACCCGGAAGCCGACTTGTCGAGGTATCCCCTTGTCGTCGTACCGGCCCTGTACCTGATGACGGAGGCGGCCGGGAACAACCTCAAGGCATACGTCGAGAACGGCGGCACGCTGGTCGTCTCGTACTTCTCCGGCATCGTCGACGAGCACGACGCCGTCCACGAGGGCGCCTACCCGGGCCCGCTCCGGGACGTCCTCGGCCTCACGGTCGAGGAGTTCTCGCCGCTGCTGCCCGGCGAACGGGTCCGCGTCACAGGACCCGACGGATCCGAACTGGGCGCCGACGTGTGGACCGAGTTCGTGGTGCCGCGCGGCGCCGAGACCGTCTGGACCTACGGCGACGGTCTCACCGCGGGCCACCCGGCCGTCACCCGGCACCGCCTCGGCGAGGGGACCGCCTGGTACGTCTCCACCCGGCTCGGCGTCGACGGCCTCGACGCGCTGCTCGGATGGGCGATCGAGGACGCGCGGCTCGCCCCGCGCGCCGACCTGCCCCGGGACGTCGAAGTGGTGCGGCGCACCGGCGAGTCGGGCACCTACCTGTTCGCCGTCAACCACACCGGCTCGGACGCCAAGGTGCCGCTGGAGACCCCGGGCACCGAGCTGCTGACGGGTGAACGCGCGGCGGGCCGCCTGGCGGTCCCGGCCGGAACGGTCCGGGTCGTCCGGCTCGACGGCTGAACCGACTCCCTCCGCC
>KL569216.1:68713-68993 GCA_000715635.1 Streptomyces violaceus
CCCTCACCGGCCTCCCGGCGAGGGGCACCCCCATCCCCGACGTCGAAGGGACGACGGACGACGATGTTCCATCCCAGACGCACCCTCAGGGCCCTGCTGCTCCCGCTCGCTGCGGGGCTCGCCCTCACCGCCCTGCCCGCGCAGACCGCCCAGGCAGCGAGCACTCTCACCAACGGAGGCTTCGAGACCGACGGTTCGGGCGCGGCCACGCCGGGCGGCTGGTCCGAGTACGGCGACACCGGCGCCTCGTTCGTCGAGTCCGGCGGCCACGGCGGGAGCT
>KL569216.1:69217-70666 GCA_000715635.1 Streptomyces violaceus
GAGCTACCGCCTGAGCCACTGGGCCTCCACCGCCTACAAGGCGGAGACCTGGCAGTACCTGTCCGGGCTCACCAACGGCAATTACAAGCTCACCGCCTGGGTGCGCTCCGGCGGCGGGCAGAAGTCCGCGTACATAGCCCTGAAGAACTGCGGCGGCGCCGAGCAGCGTACCGATCTGCCGGTCTCGGCCAGTGGGTGGATCCGGATCGTCGTGCCGGTCAAGGTGACCGGCAATCAATGCACCATCAGCATCAACAGTGACGCGAACGCGGGCAACTGGATCAATGTTGACGACCTGACCTTCACATCGGGCACGTCCGGTACGTCGATCAAGGGTGCCGACATCTCGTCCCTGGCCAAGAGCGAGGCCAAGGGCGGGGTCTACCGCAACAGCTCCGGGACGGCCGGCGACGCCCTGGCCGTCCTCAAGTCGTCCGGCATGAACTACGCGCGCCTCAAGGTGTGGGTCAACCCGGCCGACGGCTACAACAACAAGGCACGAGTCCTGGCCACGGCCAAGCGCGTCAAGGCACAGGGCATGAAGCTGCTGGTCGACTTCCACTACTCGGACTTCTGGGCCGACCCCGGCCGCCAGGACAAGCCCGCCGCCTGGGCCGGACACTCGTACAGCCAACTCAGGACGGACGTGTACAACCACACGTACGACGTGCTGAACGCCTTGAAGGCGCAGGGCACCACCGCCGATATGGTCCAGGTGGGCAACGAGATCAACGGCGGCATGCTGTGGAACGAGGGATCGACCTCCAACTGGACGCAGCTGGCCGGTCTGCTCAACTCCGGCTACGACGCCGTCAAGGCGGTCAACTCGTCCACCACCGTCGCCCTGCACCTCGCGGAGGGCGGTGACCTGTCCGGCACCCGCTGGTGGTTCGACAGCGCACGCTCCAACGGCGTGAAGTTCGACGTGATCGGCCTGTCGTACTACGGCTACTGGCACGGCACGCTTGCCGACTTCCAGACGACCCTCGACGACGCGGCCTCCCGCTACGGCAAGCCGGTGTACGTCGCCGAGACCGCCTACCCGTTCCGCCTGGACAGCGAGGACGCGCACGAGAACATCATCGACACCGGTGCCGAGCTGGTCTCCGGCTATCCGGCGAGCGTGGCCGGTCAGACCCGGTGGATGAACGACGTGGCGAGCATCGTGGAGGCCGTCCCGAACGGCCGCGGTCTCGGCATCTTCTACTGGGAGGCCACCTGGACCGCGGTGGGAGGCAACGGCTGGGACCCGACCGACGCCTCCTCCGGCAACGGCTGGGAGAACCAGGCGCTGTTCGGCTACGACGACCGGGCACTCTCGTCGATGTCCTGGTTCCGCCACCGCTGATCTCACCGGGGCAGAGCGACGGCCCCGAACTTCGCCAGAGCGTCCGGCAGTCGGTATCGGTCAACGATACCGACTGCCGGACGCGGCGGCTTGAGCCGCGG
>KL569216.1:70831-71371 GCA_000715635.1 Streptomyces violaceus
TGTGTATAAGAGACAGACCGACTGCCGGACGCGGCGGCTTGAGCCGCGGGACAGTGGGAAGAAACGCGGTAAGAGGGCGAGAGCCGCGAGGCGGGGGCACGACATGCTGAGGACTCCCACGGACGAGACGCGGTTGCGCATCCTGGCCTGGCTGAAGGAACCCGGCCCCGCCGAGGGCGGGGCCACCGCGGACGCTGTCGCCGAGAAGTTCTCGCTGCCCCGTCCGGTCGCCGTCACCCACCTCCGGCTGCTCGAAGCCACCGGCATGCTGCGCACCAGCCGGTCCGCGGGCCGTGTTCACTATCACCGCGACGAGGTGCGGATCGCCGAGGTCGCCCGCATGTTTGAAAAGGGCTGGTAGGCCACTCGGCAGAGCGGTATCTCCCCCTGAGGACGAAGGGCATGCGCATCATGGACCATCCCTCGGCACTTGTCCCACGCCACTACATCGCGATGGGCCACGGCCCCGAGGACGTGGTCGCCGACCCGCGCGGCCGTGTGCTGGCCGGCGTGGCGGACGGCCGCATCCTGCGTCTGGAC
>KL569216.1:71570-72716 GCA_000715635.1 Streptomyces violaceus
CATCCTGCGTCTGGACGGTCCGGCGGACCCGGTCACGGCCCGTACCGAGGTGATCGCCGAGACCGGCGGCAGGCCGCTGGGGCTCGAACTCCTCCCGGACGGCGACCTGCTGGTGTGCGACGCCGAACGCGGCCTGCTGCGCGTCGACACCGGCGACGGCACGGTCCGCATCCTCGCCGACTCGGTGGCGGGGGAGCCGCTGCGGTTCTGCAGCAACGTCGTGTCCCTCTCCGACGGCACCGTCTACTTCACCGTCTCCAGCCGCCGCCACCCCCTGGAGCACTGGATCGGCGACATCGTCGAGCACATCGGAACGGGACGGCTGCTGCGCCTGGCGCCGGGCGACGATACTCCCGAGGTGGTGCTGGACGGCCTGCAGTTCGCCAACGGGCTCGCCGTCGGCGCCGACGAGTCCTTCCTCGTCGTCGCCGAGACCGGCGCCTGCCGGCTCATCCGCTACTGGCTCACCGGGCCCGAGGCCGGACGGAGCGAGCCCTTCGCCGAGGACCTCCCGGGCATGCCCGACAACCTCTGGCGCGGCGCCCCGGACGGACCGGTCTGGGTCGCCCTGGCCGGACCCCGCGTCCCGCCCCTCGACCTCCTCCACCGCAGCGCACCCTCGGTCCGCCGCGCCGCCGCCCGCGTGGCCGTACACGCCCCGTTCCGCCCCACCGGCACGATCGCCGTGCTGGCCCTCGACGACGAGGGGCGTGTCCTCCACCACCTCGCCCGCCGCCGCTCCGGCTACCGCATGGTCACCAGCGTGTGCGAAGCGGACGGGCACCTGGTGCTGGGCAGCCTCTGGGAGCCCGGCGTGGCCGTCTGCGAGCCGCCCGCGCCGAAGTGACCCGAGCCACCCCCTCGGAAGCGACACCGGCACACCGCCCGGGGTTAACCTGAACCCCGGCCGCGATCCCCTCTCGCGGCGCGGCGGTGGGGCCCGCCGTACCCGAACCGCGGCGAGGACGCCGCCAACGGTCCCTACTTGCGACGGCACACGCCCGCATGATCCCGGGCTCCGGCGAGTAGGAGACGTGCTTCCATGACAGCCCCCGAGAGCCTCCGCGTTCAGGCCTCCCCTCCACGTCCGCCTTCCTGGCGTGTCCAGGCGCCCGTCGTCACCGTGGTGGCGGTCGGCGGGGGGGC
>KL569216.1:72943-73555 GCA_000715635.1 Streptomyces violaceus
ACCTACCTGTGGTGGCCCGCCCCTGCGGACGGCTTCCCCTGGACGACCCTCTGGGTCAACGTCGCCGGCTGTGCCGTGATCGGCGTGTTCATGGTGATCATCACCGAGATCCGGGCCGTTCACCCCCTTGTCCGGCCCTTTTTCGGCACCGGCTTCCTCGGCGGTTTCACGACCTTCTCGACGTACGCCGTCGACATCCAGAAGATGATCGACCGCGGCCACGCCGGCACCGGCCTGGCCTACCTCGCCGCGACCCCGCTCGCGGCACTCACTGCGGTGTGGCTCGCGGCCCGGGCGACCCGCAGGGTCCTGGGCACGACGGACACGAAGGGTAAGAAGTCGTCGTGAACTGGCTGCTGGTCATCGGCGGCGCGATGGTCGGCGCACCGCTCCGCTACCTCACCGACCGGGCGGTCCAGTCCCGGCACGGCTCGGGCCTCCCCTGGGGCACCTTCACGGTGAACGTCACCGGCTGCCTGGTCCTCGGCCTGCTCACCGGTGCCGCCTCGCACCTCCAGCTGCTGCTCGGCACCGGTCTGTGCGGGGCCCTGACGACGTACTCGACGTTCTCCTACGAGACGCTGCGGCTGGCGGAGACGGGGGCTCGCCTCC
>KL569216.1:73793-75850 GCA_000715635.1 Streptomyces violaceus
GCCTCCAGGCGGCCGTCAATGTGGCGGCGAGTGTGGCGGCCGGCCTCGGGGCGGCGTTCGCGGGGGCCGCGCTCGCACGCATGTGAGCCGCGCGTATGTGAACAGCGCGCAGGTGAACAGCCCGCAGGTGAGCCGCGTGGATGAGACCCGTTCTCGCCCGCGTGTAGTAAGACGGTCCTCTCCGCTCCCGCCCCCCGAGCAGAACGGGATCCCATGAGCGTCATCAGCGTCGGTCAGGCCGTCGTCCTCGGAGCCGTCGAGGGGGTGACCGAGTTCCTGCCCGTCTCCTCCACCGGCCATCTGAAGATCGTCGAGGGGCTCATGGGCATCCCCGTCGACGACCACGCCGTGGTCGGGTTCTCGGCCGTCATCCAGGTCGGCGCGATCGCCGCGGTGCTCGTGTACTTCTTCAAGGACATCGTGCGGATCGTCTCCGCCTGGGGACGGGGCCTGCGCGACCGCGAGGAGCGGTACCACCATGACTACAAGTTCGCCTGGTGGGTCATCTACGCCACCATCCCGATCGTCGCCGTCGGACTCGCCGCCAAGCCACTCATCCAGGGACCGCTCGCCTCGCTGTGGGTGGTGGCCGGCTCGCTGATCGCCGGCAGCGGGGTGATGTGGGCGGCGGACCAGCTGGGCCGGCACAAGCGTGGCGAGGACGACACCTCCTTCAAGGACGCCATGCTGGTCGGCAGCTCCCAGATCCTCGCCCTGCTCTTCCCCGGCTTCTCCCGCTCCGGCGCCACCATGTCCACCGCGCTGATCCTCGACCTGGACCGCCTCGCCGCCACCCGGCTCTCGTTCTTCCTGGGCATCCCCGCCCTGACCGGCGCCGGCCTCTACGAGCTCAAGGACGCCCTGGGCACCGGGGTGGGCGCGGCCCCGCTCGCGGCCGGCACGCTCGTGTCCTTCGTCGTGGCGTACGCCTCCATCGCCTGGCTGCTGAAGTTCGTCGCCAAGCACTCCTTCAACGCGTTCGTGATCTACCGGATCGTCGTGGGAGTGCTGCTGTTCGGCCTGCTCGGAACGGGTGTGCTCAGCAGCTGACCGCCCGCGCGAGCACAGCCGACCGTCCGCACGGACGAGGGGCCGGGAGCCTGAACGCAGGCTTCCGGCCCTCTGAACGTTTCCTTTCGGCCCCTTGACAGGTGCCTCCCCCGCCCCGCAGGATCGCCACCGTGAACCTGTCAGACAGCCGGACAGCCGGACAGCCCGTGCGTCGCGTCAGTGCCATGGAAGCGGTGCTGGCGTACCTGCGCGGCGCCATCGAACGAGGCGAGTACGCCATCGGCGACAAGCTCCCCTCCGAGGCGGAGCTGTGCCGCACCCTGGAGGTCTCCCGGCCCGTGCTGCGCGAGGCCCTGCGGGCCCTGCAGACCATGGGCCTGACCGTGTCCAGGACCGGCAAGGGCACCTTCGTCGTCGCCAGCACCGTCGAGGACCCCACCTTCGGCGACTACGCGGCGAGCGACCTGCTGGAGGTGCGCCGCCACGTGGAGATCCCGGTCGCCGGGTACGCGGCCCGGCGCCGCACCCCGGAGAACCTCGACCACCTGGCCCACCTCCTGGACCGGATGGAACGGGAGACGGACACCACCGCGTGGGTCGCGATGGACACGCTGTTCCACCTCGCCGTGGCCGAGGCCGCACAGAACCCGGTCTTCCGCCGGGTCATCGAGGAGATCCGGGACGCACTGGCGCGCCAGTCGGCCTTTCTCAACGAGCTGGGCGGCCGCCGCGAGCAGTCCAACCGCGAGCACCGGGCGATCGTCGAGGCGCTGATCGACGGTTCCGAGAACGACGCGGTGGAGGCCATGTCCCACCACCTCGACCGCGTCGAGACCACCCTCACCGACATCGTGCGTTCCCCGCGCACGGACTCGGACCTCCCCACGGAAGGCGAACCCCAGGCGTGAGCGAGCAGTCCCTGCACGACGATGTGCAGAAACGTTCCAGCCATGTCGATGCCGGAGACGAGGGCTACAGCAAGTCCCTGAAGTCCCGGCACGTCAACATGATCGCCATCGGCGGTGCCATCGGCACCGGCCTCTTCC
>KL569216.1:76093-77878 GCA_000715635.1 Streptomyces violaceus
CGTCCCTCTTCATTGCCTACGCGGTCTGCGGCCTCTTCGCCTTCCTCGTCGTGCGCGCCCTCGGCGAACTCGTGCTGTACCGGCCCTCCTCCGGCGCCTTCGTGTCGTACGCCCGCGAGTTCATGGGGGAGAAGGGGGCCTACACCGCGGGCTGGATGTACTTCCTCAACTGGGCGACCACCGGCATCGCCGACATCACGGCCGTGGCCACCTACACCCACTACTGGGGCATGTTCTCCGACATCCCGCAGTGGGTGATCGCGCTCATCGCGCTGGCCGTGGTGCTCACCGTGAACCTGATCTCGGTGAAGATCTTCGGTGAGCTGGAGTTCTGGTTCGCGATCATCAAGGTCGGCGCGCTCGTCCTCTTCATGTGCATCGGCATCTTCCTGCTGGTCACCCAGCACCCCGTCGACGGCCACAGCCCCGGCCCGTCGCTCATCAGCGACAGCGGCGGCGTCTTCCCGCACGGCCTGCTGCCCATGCTGCTGATCATCCAGGGCGTCGTCTTCGCCTACGCCTCCGTCGAGCTGGTCGGCGTCGCCGCCGGTGAGACCGAGAACCCCGAGAAGATCATGCCGAAGGCGATCAACTCGATCATGTGGCGCGTCGGCCTGTTCTACGTCGGCTCGGTCGTCCTGCTGTCGATGCTGCTGCCCTGGAACAAGTACACCGCCGGCGAGAGCCCCTTCGTGACCGTGCTGGGCAACATCGGCATACCGGCGGCCGGTGACGTGATGAACCTCGTCGTCCTCACCGCGGCGATGTCCTCCCTCAACTCCGGCCTCTACTCCACCGGCCGCATCCTGCGCTCCATGGCCATGGCCGGATCCGCGCCCAAGTTCACCTCCGTGATGAGCCGCAGCCAGGTCCCCTACGGCGGCATCCTGCTCACCAGCGGCATCTGTGTCCTGGGCGTCGGCCTCAACTTCGTCGTGCCCGCCGAGGCGTTCGAGATCGTGCTGAACTTCGCCGCGATCGGCATCCTCGCCACCTGGGGCCTGATCATGATCTGTCACCTCCTCTTCTGGCAGAAGACCCAGAAGGGCGAGCTGACCCGCCCGGACTACCGGCTCCCGGGCTCCCCCTGGACCGAGATCGTGACGCTGGCGTTCCTCGCCTCCGTCCTGGTCCTCATGTACGCCGACGGCGGCGCGGGACGCACCACCGTGCTGTGCCTGCCGCTGATCGTCGGGGCACTGGTCGCCGGATGGTTCGCCGTCCGAGGCCGTGTCGCGCGCAAGTCCACCACCGGAGCCGACGCGTGACCCACGCGCCGCTCCCCGAGAAGCAGGCAGTGATGTACAGCAGTTCCCCAGCGGACGCACCCCTTGTCCGTGAACCCGTCCACGCCCCCGTCGCCCACCTCATCCGCGGTGGAATCGTCGAAGGCATCCACTACGGCTCCGTCGTCGTCCTCGGCGCCGACGGAGAGGTACAGCTCCAGCTCGGCGACATCGAGGTCGCTTTCTACCCGCGCTCCGCGCTCAAGCCCCTCCAGGCCGTGGCCATGGCGCGGGCCGGGCTGCCGCTCGACGGCGAGCTGCTGTCGCTGACCGCGGCCAGCCACTCCGGCGAGGAACGTCACCTCGCCGGCTCCCGGCGCATCCTCGAACTCGCCGGGCTCACCGAGGGCCAGCTGCGCAACGTCCCGGACCTGCCGTACGACCCGGTCGTCCGCGACGCCTGGGTGCGTGAGGGCCGGATGCCCTCACGGCTCGCGCAGAACTGCTCCGGCAAGCACGCGGCCATGCTCTACACCCTGTCTCTTATACACATCTCTGA
>KL569216.1:78043-78783 GCA_000715635.1 Streptomyces violaceus
GGCTGGTCCCTGGAGGACTACCTCGACCCTGGCCACCCGCTCCAGCAGGCCATCGCCGAGATCGTCGAGGACCTCACCGGGCAGCGCATCGCCCGGGTGACCGTCGACGGCTGCGGCGCGCCCTTGTTCTCCGTCTCCCTGCACGGCCTCGCCCGCGCGACCGCCCGCATCACCACCGCGGCGCCGGGCACGCCCGAGGCCCGGGTGGCCGACGCGATGCGCGAGCACGCCGAGATGGCCTCCGGCTCCGGCCGGGACGTCGCCGCGCTGATGCGGGCCGTGCCCGGGCTGCTCACCAAGGACGGCTTCGAGGGCGTGCAGGTCGCCGCTCTGCCTGACGGGCGGGCCGTTGCTGTGAAGATCGCCGATGGTGCGAACCGGGCGCGGGTGCCGGTCGCCGCGGCGGCGCTTGCGTGGGCCGGTGTCGATCCCGAACTGCTCACCGAGTTCCAGGGAGAGGCACTACTCGGAGGCGGTCGGGAGGTCGGGCGGGTGCGGCCCGTTCGCTCCTTGGAGCCGGTCGCCGCATCGGCCCGCGCCTGAGGACGTACCGGATCTCTCCATCGGCGACCGCGGATCCGATGTGGCTGGTCGCGCAGTTCCCCGCGCCCCTTTCAGGGGCGTTTCCCCCTCCGTACCTCAGAGAAGAGGACCCGCACGCTCATGACCGCCGCCACCCGCTCCGAGCACGACCTGCTCGGTGACCGTGACGTCCCCGCCGACGCCTACTGGGGTGTCCA
>KL569216.1:78992-79179 GCA_000715635.1 Streptomyces violaceus
ATCCACACCCTGCGCGCCACGGAGAACTTCCCCATCACGGGTATGCCCATCTCCGCCTACCCGCATCTGATCGACGCCCTCGCCGCCGTCAAGGAGGCCGCCGCCCTCGCCAATGAGGAACTGGGCCTGCTGGACCCGAAGAAGGCCGCCGCCATCGTCGCCGCCTGCCGCGAGATCCGTGACGGCG
>KL569216.1:79403-80072 GCA_000715635.1 Streptomyces violaceus
TGCCGCGAGATCCGTGACGGCGAGCTGCACGACCAGTTCGTGGTCGACGTCGTCCAGGGCGGCGCCGGCACGTCCACCAACATGAACGCCAACGAGGTCGTGGCGAACCGCGCGCTGGAACTGCTGGGCCACGCCAAGGGCGAGTACCAGTACCTGCACCCGAACGAGGACGTCAACCTCGGCCAGTCCACCAATGACGTCTACCCGACCGCCGTCAAGATCGCCACGGTGTTCGCGGTGCGCGGGCTGCTCGCGGCGATGTCCGTCCTGCAGGACACGTTCGCCCGCAAGGCCGTCGAGTTCCACGACGTGCTCAAGATGGGCCGTACACAGTTGCAGGACGCGGTCCCGATGACGCTCGGCCAGGAGTTCTCCGCGTACGCCGTCATGATCGACGAGGACCGGTCCCGTCTTGCCGAGGCCGTCGAGCTGATCCATGAGATCAACCTCGGCGCCACGGCGATCGGCACCGGCCTCAACGCCCCCGCCGGATACGCGGAGTCGGCCCGCCGCCACCTCGCGGCCCTCACCGGTCTGCCCCTGGTGACCGCGGCCAACCTGGTCGAGGCGACCCAGGACTGCGGCGCCTTCGTCCAGATGTCGGGCGTGCTCAAGCGCATCGCGGTCAAGCTCTCCAAGAGCTGCAACGACCTGCGGCTGCTGTCCTCC
>KL569217.1:0-4031 GCA_000715635.1 Streptomyces violaceus
TGTGATCGAGACACTTCGGTCAGAGAAATCATGAGTCAGACCATGGGCCCGGGACAGCACCCGCCCACCCTCCCGCCTCATCTCTCGCTACCGCTCAGAAACCGCTGGACATGCTCAATCCTCTTCACGCAACACCCCGAACCTGATCCCATCCGAGCACAACAGCACACGAAGGCGAGCGCCGCGATCAGGGATCGCCAACCGCAAGAGCGGCGACTTGAGCGCCGACCTCATCGGCTACCTAACCGATGGCCACGAGCTGGTCGTCCAGGTCCAGAAGCACGCGCCAGAGCGCGGCGTGTCCTCACAGACGCCCGTAAAGGCCGGGTGCCCGCAGCGCGCAACCCGGTCGTCACGGCCGTACGGCAGTCCCCACGATGTGCAGGGTCTTCGGAAGGAACGGGAGGGGGAGAAGCCGAACCGGTCGATGTCGGTGATGGTGAAGCCGGCAGCGCGGATGGCCGCTTCGGTGTCCCGGTTGGGGTGGCAGCCGCCGACGGCCCGGCTCCACAACGGGGTGATCGCGTCTTCCAACCGGCCCGCCCAGCGGCGGGGCGAGCGCACGTGCTCGTAGAAGTGCAGCTCTCCGCCGGGCCGCAGGACGCGGGCGATCTCGGTCAGCGCGCGGGGCACGTCGGCGACCGAGCAGAGCACGAGGGAGGCGACAGCGGCGTCGAACTCACCTGTCCAGCCGGGCAGTCCGGCGGCCTCACCGGCAACGACGGTGACCCGCACCGGTGCCGAGGCCGCGGCCTGCTCGGCCACGGTGCGCAGGGTGTCGTCTGGCTCGAGGGCGACCACTTCGGTCACGGTGTCCGGATAGTGGCCGAAGTTCCGGCCCTGGCCGGCACCCACCTCCAGCACCCGTCCGGTCAGGCCGGCGAGCAGCCGGTCGCGGTGTGTGGCGCCGCCGCGCCGGTCGGACTCGGCGGCGACCTTCAGATACTGGCTGGCGAAGCGCGGGTGTTGCAGTTCCTTGCGCCCGGTGGTGGTCATGCGCCCTCCTTCGCGGCTGCTTGTCTGCTGCAATGCCGTGGATGGTCGGGAGGAATTCCCCACAGGGCCATGATCTCGATCGAAGGCGCAGTTGGCCTCAGCACGGGCGGTCTCACGAGAGGGCTCGGTGGGCCAGGTGTCCTGTGGCACGCTGGTGCCGCCGGCCGAGGGACGGTCGGTGGCGGATTCGACGCCGGGCCGGACGCTCGCAGGCCGGGTGTCCGGCAGCGGCTGGGCGTGCCAGCGGTGCAGCCGGGAGGCGTTGGTGACCACCGACAGGGAGCTGAGGGCCATGGCGGCGGCGGCGATGATCGGGCTCAGGCGCAGGCCCCACAGCGGGTACAGGGCGCCTGCGGCGAGGAGGACGCCGACGGCGTTGCAGATCAGGGCGAGGAACAGGTTCTGCCGGATGTTGCGCATCGTGGCCCGCGACAACCGGATCGCGGCGACGACCACGCTGAGGGAGCCGGAGATCAGGGTGATGTCGGCGGCCTCGATGGCCACGTCGGTGCCGGTGCCGATCTCGATGCCGACGTCGGCGGCGGCCAGGGCGGGAGCGTCGTTGATGCCGTCGCCGACCATGCCGACCGTGCGGCCCTCGACCTGCAGCCGGCGGATCTCGTCGGCACTTGTGCTCGGGCAGCACCCGGCCAGCACCCGGCCGATGCCGACCTGGGCGGCGACCCCGGCGGCGGTGCGCGCGTTGCTCGTGCGCCGCGACGACCACCCTGACCGCGCGGTCGCGCCCGAGCTGACCGGGTTGGGTCGCCAGCCCGCGCTCGTGGGCAGCGGCGAGAGGACGGAGCGGGACGAGTTCACTCGGCAGGAGAAGTGGGCCATGGCCGTGCTGCTTGGCAGCGCGCTCATGCCGCCGGCAAGCGGCTGGATGAGGGCTGGGCTCTGGCCGAACAGGGGCGCCACCCGGATGCCGGAAACTGGACCAGCATCGCCGAACCTGCTCTGGGGCTTCGCTCACGAGGAGATCACCCTCGATGACATTCGCCGGCAGGTGCCTCCACTGCGTGAATGGCCGCGCGCGCTCGTTCCCTAGGCCCTCGCCAACGACGTCGAACTTGATCACTCGGTTCGGTAACCGCCGCACAGGGAAGCGGTTTTCGTCTGAGCATAGGCTCCGACCAGGGAATACACACTGGTTAACCGGGAGCAGGGGTAGCCAGAAGGCAAGCGGTAGTCGCGCCGGCCTCTTGGAGCAGTGAGTGTCCGATTCCCGCGGCACCGGTCAGTAGGGAGGGCGTCTCCCGCATCCACCGGGAGGTCCCGCCGTCGCCGTCCGCGAGGCTGGCCACGGCCCGCAGATGCCGGGCGGCAGCAGCAGTGGCCACCTCATGCTCCGGCGGTAGGGTAAGTCCCACTTGGTGGCACTGCTGCGCGACCGCGAGATTGCCGCTCAGGCCGTGGCACAGCACCATGTGCTCCAGCCCGTCACCCAAGAGCCAGTCAAGCGAACGGCAGGTCGTCTCCAGTCCGAGTTCCGCCTCGGCGCGCAGTTCGTCGTCGCCTGTGCGCCGCCACATGTAGGTCCGCGCCAGAGCGATCCCAGGTGCCCCGTGGCACCACGCGACCGCGTACCGTCGCCCAGGGTGCGCTCCGTTGTCCTTTGGGCTATGCCGTCGGAAGTCCGGCCAGTTGAGCTGGCTGCGGGAGAAGCGACGACGCTCGTAGGCGATTGCCTCCAAAGCGGCCTTCCTGTAAGCGTCGTCACCGGTCGCTACTGCGAGCTCGGACAGCGCCAGCGCGATCCCGGCAGCGCCGTGGGCCATGCCAGTCAGGGGAGGCGCCGCGCGGGCGCTGTGCCGATCGGGCCAGGTGCGGACGCCGCCGTCCACGGCGGCTCGGGCCACCAGGGTGTGGCCGAGGTGGTTGGCAGTCTCGACAACGGGGCCGCTCAGCCCTTCGCGGGCGAGCGCGAGCAGCCCCAAGATGCTGCCGGCCAGCCCGCCGAGCCAGTCATCGGTCTCACAGACCACGTCGTCCTGCCCGAGACGTTCGCGCGCGATGCGCTCCCCCCACTCAACCAAGTCCGGCCGCGTCATCCCTCGGCCGACCCGAAGCAGGCAGTACACCACGCCTGCCCAGCCCAGGTGGAACATCGCGTCCTGTGGGCGCATGCTCCGGGCAGCTTCTCGGGCCGCGTGGAGGAGGGCGCCCGCTGCCGCACGCTTGAAGCGGGCATCGTCCGTGACTTCTGCGAGGTCCGCCAGAAAATACGCAATGCCAGCCGCGCCATCATAAATGTCGCCGCCCGTCACTGCCCATGACCGCCGTTGGCCAGCCCCGGAACCTGTAGCGGCCCCTCCGGCACGCTGCACCAGCCACGCGCAGCCGTCGTCTGACCAGAGTGCCTCGTCGAGGAGGAGTGCACCGATGCGAGCTGCGGCGTCGACCGATGTGGACGCGCGATTGTCCGCGGACGCAGCCCCATGCCAGCACCGGTTCGTCCGCACCTCGGGAAGCACTAGACGATCGGCCGAGCCGGCACGCAGGTACGGCGCGGCAACCGACACGCCCCTCTCCTCCAACGCGTGGGCGAGCGCACGGGTACGGCGCTGTACACCCCGCGCAGTCACTACCTCCGGCTCACACAGCGCCTCCGCCAGGAGCCTGCAGCGGTGCTGGCCGAAGCTCTCGCCGGTGTCCGGATCTTCGGCCGCGGCAATGCCTGGCGCCAGCCGTTTCGTCAGCGCGGGTACGCCGTCCTTGAGAGCCCAGGCCACGCTCGCTCGCTGTCGGGCCACGACGTCGAGCGCCCCGGGTAGGTGATCACCGGGTATGAAAAGGACGGCCGCGTCACATCGCGAGTAGGAGTTCTCAGAGTTGGCCAGCTTCAGGGAGAACGGGATGGAACGGTCGTTAAGTTCCCCGGTCAGCGCGTGGGCGAGGGCCGGCGCCCCATCTGTGAAGAGATTCCAGTAGAACCTGGTCAACCGACGGGGCCGCGTCACCGGGAGGGGCGTGTCCCCCAACACGAAGCAGAACCCTGGCTGCGGCGTCCGCAGACACGCCGGCTGTCGGAC
>KL569217.1:4233-8092 GCA_000715635.1 Streptomyces violaceus
CCCGCCAGTCCGGCGTCCGTCGGCCGCGTCATGCCCGCATCGATGGCCGGTACGAGGAACGCGATGCCATCGTGTTCGGCTATCGTGCCGTCGGGATGAGTGCCGGCGAGCCTCCAGCCCGTCTCCCAAGGACCGGCGCCCGAGATGCCAGCGACGATCGCGTCGACCAGCACACCGTCGAAGTGGTCGTGGGCGGGGATGAGCCGGACGCCGGTCGGCACGGGAGCCCCTGTGACGTAAAAGAAATCGTACAGGTGCCGTGCGAGGAGAGCTTTTAGTTGATCCATCGCGCCGCCCTCACCGGGGTCTGCGGCCATGGCCGCAACCCGCCGTCCGAACCAGCGGAACGTCGAGCCCTCGATAACCCGCACACAGCGGGCGAGGGGGTCCAGCTGGTCGCGATAGGTGGGCACAGTTCTCCCGTCCGTCAGCCCGGCGGCAGGCCGAGTAGGTGTCGGGCGCCCTCGCGGGGGCGAAGGGCAAGGTTGTGTGCGACCTGGAGCGTCAGTAAGGCATGGGGCGGTAGCAGGTCTCGCGTGATGCAGGACTCGAACACGCGCCACAACAGGCTGGCGACGGCGTAAAGTACGGCGTCACCCAAGATCTCCCCCTGCTCATCCTCCGTCAGTCTCCGCTGTCTGGTGTAGGCACGCCACAGGGCGGTCACGGCCTCCTGCAGATCAGGTGGGGACAGGGAGGAGCCGGAGACCATGGATTCCGGTGGCGCGGTCGTCGAAGAAGGCATGGCGGCGAGCCAGGATCTGAGGTACGAGGCGAAGACACAGCCGATGTCCCACGCCGGGTCGCCGACACCGGAGAGCTCGTAATCGACCAGACGGACTGTACCGGCGGTCTCCTCACCCGTAGCCCGGCACAGCAGGCAGTGTGGCCACTTCATTTCGCCGTGGACCCAGCCGACGCGTCGCCAGGTGTCCCGGCATTGGGCCAATGTGCCGGTCAGGACGGTGTCGTGCTGCACCAAGCGGACCAGTTCCGACGTGGCACAGCCCAGCTGTTTGCGCAGACTCAGCGGCGGCAGGTCCAGGCAGAAGGACGGCGGAGGGACCGCCGACGGATCGCCCTGGCCGTGTGGGATGGCGTGCAGCAGGGCGAGCATACGACCGATCAGTCGGCCGGTTCGTACGAGCGACCTCCGTGAGCTGAGCCGAAGAGGATCCGAGGAGTCCGTGTGCGCAAAACCCTGGAGTACGAGGATGGACGGATCCGGCTCATAGTGTAGGAACCGCGGAGCGAGGCAGGTGAAGTCCCCCGTCGTCGACAAGGCACGGTAGACGGCAGCTTCATGGCGCAGCGTCCCGGTCTGTTCGGGGCTCGAGGGCATCTTGAGGAAGTAGGCATTGCCATCGGCCGATTCAACCAAGTACCCGGAGTTCCGGCTGTTGTGCGCGGTGATGACGATATCTGTTGCCTCGCCCCCGCCCAGCGGCACTATGCCGATTTGAGCTAGATAGGTCAGGGCGTGCCGCGGTGAGCGATCAGGGCCAACGAGCCGCGGGTTCATTGTTGGCAGAAGACCGTGCAGAAGCAGGTCCGTGCCTCGATGGTGCACTGACCAGGATCCGGATACAGCAGGGGATCCTCCACATCGCGACGGACTCGCCGAGGCCGAACGGGCGTCGCGCGACCGTTCACATCGGCGGCAGCGGCGTAGAACGCTTCGGTGTAGCTTCCTTTGAGGAAGCTCGCCTGAATATTCAGCGGTACTGTTTCGACCTTTTTGACTGCCGCAGTGGCCTTTACCGTGATTCGGGAGGGGGCGAACGCACGGCCAGCGGAGCCATTTTCTTCTCTGGCGATTACATCGGCCCCGGCGATCCTCAGATAGGTCTCGAGTCCTATGTCCACGTACAGCCGCCAATATCCGTCCTCAGCGTCCCGACCGAGGAATCCGATCAAGCTCACTGCTTCGGGCGGAGGATCGGTTGGCGACGGCCTGAACTGGTCCACCAGGTAGTCCTGAGACAGAGACGTGGTGCGGGGAGAGGGCCGCTCGTATTGCTCCGACATGAGAACACCTCGATCTCGCGGCGGCAGAACACAACGGTGCCTTAGTAACCAAGCTACGTCAGACAGGGCCAGTGTTCATGTCGGCAGGTGGCGTGTAGCACGGACGCGAGTAGTCTCTGCCCGCAGCTGTGACCGGTCATTGACACGGTGTGCGAGAGATCCCGTTGGCGATCCGCACCCTCCGCCGCGGGCACGGCCGCGCCGAGGTCCGCCGGCTGAAGGTGTGCACCGTCCGCCCCTGCCTGCGGTTCCCGCACGCCGTGCAGGCGATGGAGATCAAGCGCCGCCGCACCCATCGCAAGACCGGCAAGGTCGAGACCAAGACCATCTACGCCGTCACCAGCCTCACGCCCGAGCAGGCCACCCCCGCCCAACTGGCCCAACTCGTTCAGGAGCACTGGTCGGTGGAAGCCCTGCACCACGTCAGAGATGTCACCTATGGAGGGCGATCCGTTCGATGTCGCCCTCGACCACGTCGTAGCCGAGCGGCTGGCGGACGGCTGGGATCCGGACGATCCGCTGCTGCGGGTCAACCTGATCTCCCTGGCCCACGAGACCGGACGGCACGCCTTCCACTACACCTGGCTGCCCACCCTGCGCGGCACCTGGAAGAGGCAGTGAGAAGGGTCGGCCTGGCCAAACGGTGGGGACGGATGGCTGCTCTGGTAGAGCGCGCGGACGGGCGGGGCAGTGTCCCCTGGACCCTTCCGATGAACACCACCGAGGCCCGACTGCAGCTCTCCCGGGCCCGCACAGCGTGCGTCATCGCGCTCGCCGCACTGACGGGAATGCGTAAGAGCGAACTGGCCGAGCTGACCCACGACTGCCGCCAGTCTCCCGAACAGCTCGGCGAGGGCCCGGCTTCTATCCCAGGAAGAACCGCGACGGCTCGCCCCGACCAGGTCCCTACCAACACCTGGCAGATGAGTTCGAGCGCCGGCTGGCACCAGCTTCGGGAAACGGGCGTGATTCCGAGCGAGAGCGTGCATGTACAGGGGCGGGGCATACGGTCGACCCGAACTCGCCTGCAGCATCGTCGGCTGAGATGTCTCCGCATTCTGAAAGATCAGTCAGAGAGATAGGACCCTTTCGCATACGCACTGTTCGTCCTGATAGCCGCATACCCATCCGTCCATGGGGACGGCGTGGTCTTCATCGTCGGCGGCGGCGATGCGGGGGTCAGTCTGGTCGGTGATCCATTCCTGTTTGCTGCCGTCCCAGACGTGGTCTGTCACGTGAACAGTCAAGTTCTTCACGGGCTGGCCGAGTTCCTTGAGTATGGCTGTGGGATTGGCCAGGAAGCGCGAAAATTCCTCGTTGGTGAACTTGACGTAGAACGTCGGCGGGAGTTGTTCGTCGGACTTTTCTGGATGGGCTTGCAAAAGCTCTGCCATGAGAGTTGCGCCCCTTCAGTGACTGCTCGTTTTTACATTGTCATTTTATAGCGCGACGTCCCTGGGTGCGACCGGAGGAGACGGGCTGTGTGCTGCCCATCTCCTGGCAGCCATGCGAGGAGCAGCAGTCACCACCACAGTGGCCAGACCTCGCTGTGGTGTTACCCAGACAGAGATCGCGCCATTAGGGTCCGTCTGCAAAGATCATTCGGTTGGTGGTCACGGTGTGGTGCGTCGCATGAACCCATTGACCAGGAGCGGGAGTTGCTTGCTCAGTTCATGCCCCGTTGCCCTGACCGGCTGGCCTCGTGCTGACGACCGACTGATGACCAACGGCATGGTCTACGAGCTCCGCACCAGGACTACCTGGTGTGACCTGCCCGAACGCTACGGCCCCCTGGAAAACGGTCTACGAGTGCCCCGCACCAGCCTCGGCC
>KL569217.1:8291-12866 GCA_000715635.1 Streptomyces violaceus
GGCCGGTTTTCGCCGACGCCGCCACGACGCCGTCGGCGAAACGCGGCCGAGGACGACGACCAGGCGGTGTGCCCTGCGCCAGGCGCACGAACACCACCTGTCGGAGATCCAGCCTGGCCGTGCTGCGCTACGCCCGCCTCAACGACCCAAGCTTCCCGGAGATGAACTCATGCGATTAACGACATAATGGTCACGTCGCATGGCGGTCGCTGCGGGACCTTGAGGGCGTCGGCCACCTTGCGCGCCATCGCCGCCATCTGTGGCGGGAGGCGGCCGCCCAGAGCGCCGACGTCGTCGCAGAGCGTGGCGCGCAGCCCGCGCAAGTACGCCTGGGTGAGCAGCTTCTGCGGGTCACCCTCGGGCGTCAGGGCATCCTCAGCACGGCAGTGACCGCATGCAAACCGCACCGCCAGCCGACGGTTCTCGGGGTCGGGAGAGGCCGCTCAGCAGGCGGATAGATGGGCTCGGTCCGCTTCCTGAGGCCCAACCCCCGGTTCTGCTACTGGCTGGTCTGCGTCGCCGCACGTGCCCGTGTGCTGGGCAACATGCCCAGCTGCCTCCAACAACTCTCCGCCCCGGCGGTGGCCGCGAGCCCGACTCCGGCCCCTGAGGGCAGTCAGGCAGGAGTCCGGGCACAGCAAGATCACCCTTTCGGCTGGCCGTGTCCCCAAACTGCCACTAGCCTTCAAAGGAGGGCATATGTGAATGAAATAGTCGAAAGGGCTTCCACGATGCAAATCTCCCGTGAAGAGTCAGCACTTAAGCTGAATTTCCCTACGGGTGTCGAGCTCAAGGTTGACCTTGAGGCTCTGAACCTGACGGACGAGCAGAACAGGATTCTGACAAAGTTGGTGTCGCTGTCGGGCGAGTTGGAGGCTGAGTGCAGAGACGACGACACATCATGCCCGGCCCAGGCCAACTTGGAACCTGCGGAGTTCGAAGCGGTGCGTGGGCTGAGTGTCGGGCTCAGATCCGCTGACGTCGAGCCGGCAGGCACTCTCGTGGACTTCTGTTTGCACGTCTCCAGAGTCCATCGAATCAAGTAGCCGGGGGCATCCGTTGAGTCTTGACCCTGCGGGACCAGCACTGGAGGAGGCCCTTGTCGAGCCCGATCCCTCGCGCTCATGGCAAGCCGCCCAACAGCTGCTTAACGGCCCGCCTCTAACCATCACTCAGATGATCGACTTGTCGCTGCGTTGGCGAATCGACGCGCAGCAGCCTCCAGCCGACCTGGCGCTGCTACTCCTTTCTGGCTGTCTGAACCACAATGACAAGTCGCTGGAACAAGCCCTGGACTGGCGGACCTTGCAGCACCTCGTCAGTGAGGCGACCGGGTTCGCAATGACGATGCCTGAGCCGTATGACACGACCGAAGATGTGGGCGCGGTGACCTGCTACCGCTCCCTCGGCAGGGCACTGACTGCCGGTGCTGTCCCGAGGCACGGCAGGTCTCGTGATCACATCGAGGTCGCTCGTGACGCGTGTGTACTGATGAGCGGAGGCGAGTACATCGCAGCCGCCCAGGCTGTCATCGTGCTCGCGTATCTCCTGCCCGACCGGACTTACCCGCTCGTACGGCGCTTCGCCGCCCAAGTACGAAGCCAACTGACAGCACTGGCGGAAGTGTACGAATCGCGCCGCCTGCGCTGGGAGATACGCCTGCTGGAGCATGCTTATGCGGGAGAGCCGTGCCTAAACTAACTGATTGCGCCGAGCAGGCCCTGTCATGGGTTGAGGATAACCGCGCACACTTTTCTCCCCGAGAACACGCAACCACCGCGTCTGAGCAAGTCATACTGCTGAAGCCGCTCTCCGAGCTGGTGCTTACGGTATCCCTACTCAGCCGTCACCCAGGGCTGCAGGAGCGCTGCCTGCCCCTGTTGGAGTGGGCCTGGGACGAAGTCCAGCGGGGCCGTTACCTTCTAGAACTCACCTCAGCGCGGCCTGAACTGATCGAAACTGTGGGCCTGTACGCCTCCATCCGCGAACTGGGAGTGCACAACGACCGGCTGGAGGTCTGGCTTAGGGAGATCGTGCAGTCGGCTCTATTCGATGGTCTGGAACTGCCAGCCTGGCGCCGGACGGCACTGCACTACAACCTGGCACGATTGGGGCTCGTTGATCCGCCCACGCGGTCGGTGTCCGGCAGCTGGTTGGCCGCGTTGCCCGAACCGTGGACCATCTCGGACACCACTGGCTACCCGATGACCCACGAGGTGTTCTATCTCACCGACTTCGGCCGTCAACGAGACGCCGTCACTCCCGAAGTGGCCGACTATCTGGCGTTGTGGCTTCCCGCATGGTGGCGTTGCAGCCTCGCGGTCGGGAATCACGACTTGGCTGCAGAGATGATCATGACCGGTGCGTGCATTGGCCTCCCCGGCAGTTCCGAGGCTGTGGGAACCCTTGCCTCCCTGCAGCAGGGAGATGGCAGGTTGCCTGGCCCCGAAGGCGCCGGGGGCGATCTTCCCTGCCCCTCCGGAGACCGCGTCAGGGGAGGATTCCTTCAGAGCTACCATTCCACACTCGTTGCGCTCCTCGCCATGACTACCGACCGGTGGTCGATCCCCGCAACTGCAGCGGAACTGCGGGCGCCCCAATGGCAGTTGGAGCGTGACAAGGCTGCCTACCCCTTGTGAGGGTAGTGACGCAGCTGTCCAGCCGCCCAGTTCAGGCCGTGGGCTGGGCGGTGTCATCCTCGGTGAGGACACGGGAGACGCCAGCCACGGAGGTCGATTGGTTCGCCGTTCGTAGTGGTGTACGGGATCCGCATCGGTGAGGATAACGGCAGTGGGACCGGGTTGCGCTAGTGCCAGTTCATGCAGGAGGCCACCGAGATTCACTGCCGCGACGGATCCTGTGCCGATCACGTTGATAGTGAGCACTTTCAGCGTGGCCCCTGATCGGGTGAAGGCGTCGATGTCCGCAACGCGCGAGGCTCTTGTGCCGTTGAGGGAGGTGTTCGGCGTCTCAACTTACCGGCGCAGGAGCCTCGTTGGTTCTGGTCGGGTGGGTCACCCTGCTCATCGTCACCCGTGGGGTGACCGTCGCTGCAAGCTCCCGCCGCACCAGCGTGCCCTGGTCGGCCTGGTGTACCTGCGTCGGCACGACACCCTCGCCCAACTCGCGGCCTGCTTCGGCATCTCCGTCGGCACCGCCCACGCCTACACCGCGGCCGTCATCGACCTGCTCGCCGACCGTGCGCCCGGCCTGCTGCGCGCCCTGCGTGAAGCCGATCCGGACTACGTCCTGCTCCATGGCACTCTGGCGCACGGCCGGGCCGACTATTCCCATAGACACCGACGCCACGGAGTGAACATCCAGGTGGTAACCGATCCAGCAGGACGACTGCTGTGGATCTCACCCGCCCTGCCGGGCCGTGCGCACGACCTGACCGCGGCCCGCACCCACCGAATCATCCGAATCTGCGAACGCCAGGGCATCCCCATCCTCGCCGACCGTGCCTACATGGGCGCCGGTCCGTGGGTGACGACACCAGTCAGACGCCCGCCCGGCCGCGGGTTGCCGCCGACTCTGCAAACGGTCAACCGCGCGCTCCCGGCGGCGCGGGCACCGGGCAGGACCGCCGCAGACGAATCCGTACCGGCCGACGGCGCGATCGAACCGGGGCGTGCCATGAAACAGCTGCACAAGCATCGGGACGACGGATTCCGCGGCGGGTTGGAATACCTCATGCCGCCCCGTGGTACTGATCGGTCGTAATGTACCGCGAGTCACTGGGCCAACTGATTCTCATCGGCAGATCGCTTCCTGCAACATGCCGGAGGAGAGGCATTTCCCGTGGGCTGAGACTCGGCCTGAGTGAGCTCTGGTTCGACCTGAGGAACCGGACCGTGACGGGCGTGGAGCCGACTCGCCATGAAGGAACGAATCCCCTCATTTTTGCGGAGCTCCTGTCGCACCTCGGTCAGGAGGTCACCCAGGGCGGTTTCCTGGATTTCGGCGCCGGTAAGGGACGGGCCCTGTTCCTGGCGGCACAACACGGTTTCACAGTAGTGGTGGGGGTCGAGAAGTCTGCCGAGCTCTGCTCGATCGCGGAGGGGAACATCGCCCGGTGGCCCCGACGTCAGCCCGGTCTTGCCGTCGACATGCACCATGCGGACGTCGTTGACTTCCAGGTCCCGGACGACATCACCGTAGGCTTCTTCTTCAACCCGTTCGGGCCCGACATCATGCGCGTCGCGATCGACCGCATTCTCGAGTCGCTCAGGCGTACGCCGCGACCGTTCCACGTCGTCTATGCACATCCCCGTTTCGAGGACCTGTTCGTGCGAGCGGGATTCACGCCCGTCTACCGGCAGGGGATGGATGGCGTGATCCTCCGCCACGGCTGAGGAAAGGCGCAGAGTCGTAGAGCCGGCACAGGAAATCGTGGAGAACCAGTTCCTGAGAACGGGCGGCCGCGCGAAGGACACGATTCGCGTGCATGTGCATGAGCGTCCCGGCCAGCACGGGGAGGGGCTGGGTCAGTCGTCCGGCTCGCGCTTCGGCGCGCAGTTCGGCGACAACAGGGCTAAAGGCGGCGGAGCGAGCGGCGAACGCGGAGTCTTCGGC
>KL569217.1:13064-14792 GCA_000715635.1 Streptomyces violaceus
AGAGATGTGTATAAGAGACAGCCTGTAACGAGCGTCGAGTCGGCGCCGCAGCCCGGCGTCCAGCCTGAATTCCTCACTCAGGCGTGCGCGGGCGGCGCCCACCACGGCGCGTTTGCCCGCCAGGTCCAAGCCGAAATCGGTCAACAGCCGGTCGAATCCAAGCAGGGCCATGCGCCACCGGTCACTGTGCGGCACGGCCTCCACGAGGTGGAGGGCGGCATCGCTGTCCGCACGGAACAGCCGCTCCGTGAGAACGATGCCCGTGGCGCCGCCGTAGCGCTCGATTTCACGGTCATAGCTGTCGATCTGCAGGCGCCGGACGATGCCATCGGCCTGCGGCTGGGTGATGGCGTCATGCAGCGCGGGGAGCACCTCGTTCAGCAGACGGGTTGGTTCTCCGTGGACGCGCAGCCGGATGTGCCAGTCGGGATCGGCATAGCGGACGAAGAACCAGTCGTCCACGGCTCCGTCGGCCAGGCAACAGCGCAGCAGCGGCCGGACGATCCGCCGCAGCACCGTGTCCGCCGTGGCAACACCGGTGTACAGCTTGGCGTTGAGCCATTCAGAGCCAGGATGGAAGCATCGGCGTACAGGGCGGACAAGCAGTACGGGCGGCGTCGGTGGTGGTGGAGGCGATGGGGTGTGCGCGGGGATCTCCGATCGCAGGAACGGGAGCACAAGTTCATGCACGAACCGTCCTTCGGGCCCAGAGACGAACACATCGTCCAGGCCGTGGAACAACTCCACCAGCGTCACACAAGTCCGGTGCTTCAACAGAGACGCGAACATCTCCACGGACACCACATTCTCCAGATCGACGGGCAGGAGGTTGTCACCATCCGCGACGGCGATCCAGCGAGGCAGGCCCAGAGACTCACGCAGGCTCTGCACCGCGGTGTAGAGGCGCCCGTCATGCGATTCGCCCAGGTGACCCAGTTGTTGCGCAGGTACGTTCCACCGTGACCGAGAGAGGACGAGGCGACCGGCCGTGACCCTCGGGAGGAAAGGCGCGTTCGCCAGGCTTCCGAAGGAGAAGGATAGTCCACCCGCCCGGCCCTGGGCCTGAACAGCGCAGAGGAACCGGTACAGGCCCAGATTCCCGCCGCCGCGATGATCGTGCGCCGTCGTCATACGGGGAATGACTTCACGGCCCAGCCGTGCCGAGCGCAGCACAACACGATTGCTGGCCAGGGAGACGAGCAGATCGGTCACCGGAATCCGTCGGCCGGGGGGCGCGGTGGACCGGCCCAAGTAGGGGATCTCGTAGTCGCGCAGCCGCGGCCGGGCCAGCACATTGCCGATGCGGCCCTCGGGAAGATGAACGACCTCGGCGAAGACCGCGTCCGGCCGCAGCGCCTCCTCGGCCCGCAGATGAGCCAGCACGTGCTTCCGCAGCATCTCCTCGCCGTGGCAGAAACGGCCCAGCAGATTGGCTCCCGACGGCCCGCCAGCACTGGAGAGGAACACACGGAACCTGCCCTGTGCCACCGCTGCCTCGCTGCCGGCGAGCACGGTAGCCACCGCGCTGAACGCGTCGGGCAGGGGTGGTGGCGAATCCTCTGCTTCGGCCAGAGCTCTCAGCTCCTCGGCTCCGAGCGCGATCTCGTCGGCCCCGGTTCGCAGCGCCGAGCTGAGCCACCGCAGTAGGAGCGCGTCGCGGCGCCCGAACGACGGCTCGGACGCGCGTTGCTCGGTAGGGAAGGGAATACCCTCCAGGAGCGGCTCCGT
>KL569217.1:14950-15816 GCA_000715635.1 Streptomyces violaceus
GTAGGGAAGGGAATACCCTCCAGGAGCGGCTCCGCCGCCGCGCCGGTGGCGGAGCGTGCGCTCGGGGCCGCGAAGCCGATGCCCGCCTCCGGGTCAAGGGCTTCGCACATTGGCACCTCACGGCGCCCGTAGCGTTGCCGGAACGCTTCCCGGAACAGGTCGAGAGAGCTCGACGGCCTCCTTCCGGAAATCCGTTGAAGGAGCTGCACGCCCCGGCTGATCTCATCCAGCACCTCGTTGCCCAGAGTGGCCGACACGGTTGGCTTCATCAGGTTGACCTGAAACAGGCCGGTGCGCTCGCCCTCAGCCGGAAGTCCGCCAAGAGCCTCGATGACCCGGCGGTATGCGGAAGAATCCGTTCCAGGCGGCTGGAGGTCGAGCGCGTGGAGCTCGTCCGCGACGAGGGCCAACGCGGCGGCGGCACGGCCGGCCGGGAGGCAGTCGTGGAGCTCTGCCAGCGACGAGAGCACGCCCTGCATCGGTTCGGGACCACTCACCGATGGCTGGAGAGTGGGCACCAATACCTGATGGTCAATCAATTCCGCGACGTATGTGAGCGCTTCCCCTGGCGTTGCGCCTGGGGCACCCGCACGGACCGCTGCGGCCAGTTCTATCGGCCGCGCGCCGCAAGCGGCCCGTTCGAGAGCCCTCTCCAGCGACTCCTCGGATGGCACCGCCGCCAATGCGTAGGTCTTGCCTCCGTCCGTCATGCGGGCCTCGGCGTAGCGGAAGCCGTCCCCCGCCCTGTACAGACTTGAGTTGGGTACGTACTTCAGATACCGCCGTACCGTCGGGTCGCGCTGCAGAGCGTCACACAGATCGGCGACGTAGCGGCAGTCGAGGCGGGTGTGGCGGCGGTACTGCTC
>KL569217.1:16016-21638 GCA_000715635.1 Streptomyces violaceus
GTACTGCTCCGCCGGAGCCAGCCGCAGAATCGTGCGTTCACCCGCCACTCCGCTCGACCCGATCGAACAGCCGGCGAACAGACCGAACGGGGTGGGACGGCCAGCCATGCGCGAGAGGTAACGAAGCAAGCTCCGTTCCACCTTCTGCCCGCGCCTCGAGTCCGCATCGTGTTTCCACCGGTCCAGGCTCTCCGAGAGGGACGGCGAAGCGACAGCCAGCGCCTCCTGTACGTCAGGGCGCTCGCAGAGGCGACGCAAGCGGTCACGCACGCGGATGCGGTCGCGCAGCAGTGCCGCGTCGAGGAGAACAGGGTCCCTACAGTCCGCCGCCTCCAGTCCGTTTCCCAAGGAGAGCAGCGCGTCGAGGGGAAGGTAAGGCGTACGGAGAACGAAGAAGTCCGCCGGGGCGCAGATCGATGGCGCTCGTCGCATGGCCCACCACTCGTCAACGGGAAGCGGCCGGAGTCGAACCGCCCGGGGCCGGACGCAGGGCGGTACGCAGCCTGGCCCGCCCACGGCGCAGCAGGAAGCGCCACAGGCCGGGCAGCGCGAGTCCCTGCGGGAAGGGGCGGGGCCAGAAGAAGTTCACGTTCACCGCCCAGCCCGAGACCACGGTGACCTGGTGGAACCAGCCGACCGGGATGTACAGCGACTCACCAGGCCGGAGAGTGCAGTGCCACCCGGTGGCACGTCGGGCCAAGGGGAATCGCTCGAAATCTGGGATGTTGGGGTCGAACCGGCAGTGGGTATGGCCGGGGATACGGTAGACGAGCTGTGACTGCGACGGAGGAAAGAGCACGAATTCCTTACGGCCAATGATCTGCGTATTGCAGTTCGGAGTCACGTCGCAGTGCAGCCCGCAGGATGTTCCTAGCGCACCGCACCAGAAGTTGATGTCGACCGGCGCCGCCCGGTACCAGTCCGGGACGGGTGTGCCTTCCCGCAGGGCTCGCGGAAATTGCTCCAACTTCGCGTCCATGTAATAGAAGTGATCGAGGCGGAGCTCATGGATCGCGCGGGTGATGTCGCGGGCGGTGGAGTGTCCTTCGGCGATGTCGCGCAGTGTTTCCGCTGTCTCGACGACCCAGTCCATGTATCGGGTGAACGGGATGAAACCGCCGCGGGCGAGATTCTGGAAGATGTTGCTCGGGGGACCGTGGGTCTCCCGGACCGGCACGTCGTGTTCGCCGATCACCGCCTTCAGATACGCGGAATCCCAGAGCAGGGGCGCCACCCGTCCCGGAGGGCTGTCGATGACGATCCTTGGCTCGCCGCCCCGGCGTGGTGGCCGAAAATCACCGTACGAGACGCGCGGGACGGGAATCAGGTCCATCGCCGTCTTCCTCGTGCATGGTTTCGGTCTCGTCGCAGGTCCATAGGCTGTGCCCCTGCGTCGTCAGCAACTGGTCGGTCAGATCTCCGACAACCTCCCGTTTCAGGTCCAGCTTCTTCACCATGCGTGGTTCTTCGGTCGTACCCATGTCATCCCCTAGCCGAGAATCGCTTCGCGAAGGAGCTTCATCCCCATGAGTTCATGGAGCTGAGAACCGTCCTGGTTCCTTCTGGATACCAGGCCACCGCCCAGTTCGCGAATTCTTTCGTTGTAGCCGTCCAGTGCGGCCATGTTTGGCAGTTCGATCAAAAGCATCACATCCCAGTCGCCCGCGTGAGCGAGGGGTGCGATCAGGGTCCGGTAGCTGAGGATGAGGCCCTGGTCCTTCGCTGCCTCCATAAGAGGCTTCCATTCGGAACGCAAGTACGCCAGGTAAGAGATCGTCCGTCCCGGCTTGGCTTGCATGAATTGCACCGACCACACCGATCCCTCGGAATAGGGCGGATCCTCCGCGAGGGCGGCCCCGGCCGCCGCCTCGGGGGACGATGTGTCTCTTTCCATGGCCGACCCCTCGCTTGTGCCTGTTACGGAGTGCCTGTTCAGGATCTATTCACAATCACCCGACCGCAACCGGGGAGCTGAGGTGCGCGCACTGCGCGGGGCCGCCGCTGAGCCGATTGGCTCAGGCCGGGTTGTGAGCCGGGGGTGACCCGTGTTTGCTCGTCATTACGAGTCCCACACTTAAAGAGACGGTATGGGCCGCAACAGGCCAGACAGCGCGGATTTCCCGAATGGGTGAAGGGGCGCGGTGTAGCGTTACCAGCGCGTCCGACGGTGCGGGGCGCCGAGCCCGAGCTTCAAGATCATCCCATCGCCCTTTCTGAACAGGTAGCCGCCGAGGATCTGCACAACCCGGACGACGGTCTCTCCGGGATGCTGACTCAGATGCAGGACGACATAGAGAAGACCGCGATCGCCCGAATCGACGTCCAAGGCGGCGTGGACCTCGCGTCCCGGCGCCCGCTCATCAGCCATCTCCGCACCGGGCAGCTCAATGCCGTGAGCATGCGCGTACCTGGCCGTTTAGGTGCCCATCTGGTGCTCGTCGAGGACCAGATGCTGGTCTTCTCCTCCAAGTTGAGCAAGGCGCTCGCCTGGGCCATACCCCACGGTCCGGCCGATGCCGAGGGTATGACTGACCTTCAGTGGAGCGTGGCCCAGGCGCGCAGGCGGATCGAGGCCGTGCCCGAAGTCACCGAGCGCTTCGCGGACCTCGTCATCGCCTACGCCGTCACCGGCAACATCGGCAACGCCGGACGGCATCTCCTGCCGCCGGGGCTCTTCAACTTCGCCTCGATGCTGCGCGACTCCCTTGAGTACTTCGTTCTGGGTCACGAGTACGCCCACATCCTGATCGGTCATCTGGACACCACCGCTGTCCGTAAGGGTGTTCTGCCCGCCGGCGAGGCCGAGGTACTGGCGTACTCGTGGGAGCAGGAGTTCGAGGCCGACCTGCTCGGCATGGTTCTGTCCCTCAACGCCGGCATCGACCACGACGCACGGGACCTGTGGGTGGGTTTCCTGGGCATCAGCCTGTTCTTCGACGCACTGGACGTGATGGACCGCGCCGTTGCCCTGTTGCAGACCGGCGACGAACACGCCCGCCAACTCGGCTCCCACCCGCCGTCCGACATGCGCAGACAGCGCCTCCGCGCATTTCTGCCGACGATGGCCGACGAAAGGACGCGGTCGGCGCTCGCACTGGCCGACATTCAGGGCGAGATCATCCGGACGCTGTGGGAACGCACCAGTCCGAAAGTACTGAACCTGCACAGGCGAGGCGTGCCGGCGGCCCACACATGGCGGACCATCCCGAAGGAAACCCGCGACCCGGCCCCAGAGCCCCGGAGCGCGCCACCGTCGAAGCAGGTCTCGCGCTCTCGCCGCCGCTGGGGCCGCTCCGACCATTGAGCCCCGTCTTCCTCCGCCTCCCGGCCGCCCTTCCGCGGCCAGGTCGCGGCGTTCCCTGATACTCGAAGGTGAGTTCGAGTGGACAGTGAATGAGGAGTCCTTCCGGGTCTCGGCTGGTGAGCCGAAGGCGCAGTCCATAACTTCAGCAACATCAGCAAAAAACAGTCCCGTTGGTTCGGTGTGTGCCCTGCCTCGGAGGTATCTCTCTATTGAGTGGGCGGGGCACGGGCGCATGCAGCCGGCGAATCCTTGCCATAAAGGACGGCACCCCTCCCTGGGCAGAAAGGGGTTGAGGCAGGTGCCGACCTGTTCTAACACTCGCGACGAAGGGCCAGCAATCCGCTCGCCAACCGCCAGCAGTGAGGTCGTTCCTGCCAGCGCCGCACACGGCAAGTATTGGCTGACCCCTTCCGTTCAGACCGAGTACGGCTAAGCGCTCACCTGCTGAGGCGGACATTCCTTAAGATCCACATGCCAATCGCCGACGCGCAGTCGCATTTCGGACGCGGTCGAGCCACTTACAACGGACCGATCTGGCACAGCTGGACGCAGCAGCTGGACGGAACGGATCCGCTACCACACGCTCACGGGACTTCTGCGCTTACGGCTTCAAGTCCGGGTACGTCCGACTGAGTCCCGAAGCGTTCACATCAGCTTGGCCAAAAACGGCCACAATGTGCCGTATTCGCACAACCGCACCTCACAGGAACTGCGCGCAGACGTTACCCGGGAGGCGGCTATTGCTGGATACTCAGACCCACGCCTCCCACTGCCTTCGCACCGCGACGAGCACGGGACCGACCCGATGCAGCGCAACACAGAACCCCCGGTCGGGTCGAACCAGCGGAGGTTCTGTAGCACGACAGCCCCTATGAGCAGGGTGCCGACTGTAGCTGTTTGACCAGGTGGAAGACCTCGCGGGCCGCATAGCGTTTGAGGCAACGGGCGATTTCACGCTGGGTCTTGCCCTCCTTGATCCGGCGCTCGTAGTAGTCCTGGGTACGCGGGTCGACCCGCAGGCGAGTGAAAACGATGCGGTGGAGTGCGGCGTTGGCCTGCCGGTCGCCACCACGGTTGAGGCGACGGAAAGCCGACGTCCCGAGGAACGCTCGATAGCAGCCCTTCCGTCCTGGCCAGGTGCTCCGAGCGGAGCGGTCGTACAATACGAAGCCGAGGGAGTAGACGTCGGAGGCAGGCTGGGCGGGATGGCCCAGCCCGCGCTCCGGGGCCAGGTAGGCGGCGGAGCCGACGATCTTGCCGGTACCGTTTCCGAGGGGCCGGGGCCTCGGCGATGGCCGGCAGAGGTTCGGTGTTGTCCCCGAGGCAAGCCACCCCGGGGCCGGGCGATCGAAGTCGCTGTGGTCGGCCCACCCGGCCCCTCGCCCACGCCCCGCCATCCAGCCCGTCGGGGCATGGCGCGGCCCGGGGCATGAGTCGCGGTACTCAGCTGTGGTGCGCTTCGCCGCGAACCACGCGCCCGGCAGCCGGTAGCGCTGGCTGTCCCAGCCCGACGCCTTCGGGCTGGCATCCATGCCACCAACAGGATCCGGAAAGTCTGTGTGACGCCGCCTCCAGTCGCTTACACGAATCCGATCAACCAACCACGACTTTATGGAGGCCAGCCCTGGGTCAGTACGCACCCCTGCGGTCACTCGTGGGCAGAATCCGCAAGTTGGTTGACAAGACCGTTCTTCTCCATGGCCGCCTGTATGCCGCTTCTACGCTGGCCTTCATGCGCGAAGTCGAATACCGGAGCAGTGGCGTTCCGTTGGAGGAGTATGAACTCACCCGCGGGGACCGCCGCCGGCAGAAGCAGAGCGAGGAGATCAGCGAGTCGGTTCGGCGTCAGGTCGAGGAGGACAACGCCAAATGCCGGGCAGATCCGGCGAGGGCGGAGCGTCGCCGCCAGGCGTTCGAGAATGTCGCGAAGCTGATGCAGTCCTTCAAGAAGGCAGACCACGAGATCATGCGGTGGCGTGTCCGCTTGTACTGCGGCCACATCATCGAGACCGAGGCTCACTACACGTACACCGACCCCCTCTCCGCCGGGGCTAACGGCAGGCGATGCGCTGAGTGCGGGGAAGACCGGCAAACAATCGTGGCCTTCGAACCCATCGGACTGCGTTGCGAGCCACCGGAAGCAACAGAACCTCCACCTCCACCGCCCCCGAAGAAGCCGAAACGAACCGACCTCGAACGACGCGTTAAGACCCTGGAGAAGGAGAACGAACGCTTGCGCGCGAAGCTCAGTGGCTGAAAGCTGCGACCGCAGCCACCGGGCTGACTCGCCAGCAGCTCACGGCGGCCGAGCTGACGGC
>KL569217.1:21824-22764 GCA_000715635.1 Streptomyces violaceus
GGCGAAGATCGCCGCCGCACCGACACCCAGTTCGCCCGCGCAATGGCAGCTCATCGCTCCTTCGGCGAAGGCCCGGCCGCGCACCGGTCGGCGATACGCGCCATCGCCGCGCAGACACAGTCCACGTCAGCCTTCGCTCGTTCGAGCGAATTGTTTCGAATCACCCGCCGCTGACAATCGGAACTGACACCGTGCCGTCGTCGTACGTCAACCTCGAGTCGAAGGCGGGCCATTGGAACGGCAGGTCAATGAGCGGCAGCTCTCGGTGCTGAAGTGGGTGGGAGCCGGGTGCCCTGCCGGCGTCTGGGAGACCAGCTCCTACAAGACCACTTGCCAGGCACTGCAGAACCGGGGCCTGGTCACGATCTCCCGGAAGGGCGGGCAGTGGAGTGTCGCCCTGACAAGCATCGGCCAGCACTATCTGGCGCACGGCACGTACCCTCCCCGCGGTTCACGCTCGCGGAAGACCCAGGCCGCCACTCCACAACCCCCGTCTAACCGCGCGCAGGAAACTCCGGCCTCCGGGCGAAAGCAAAGCTCTCCCCCGCAGCCTCGCGTGACGTTCACGGAGCAGCTGCTGCAAGAACTCGCGGAGGCGGGCGGCCGGATCGTCAAGAACGGAAGCGGGCCGGATTCCGTAAACTGGCCGTCCCGTATCGCCGCTGCCCGCAGGTCCGGAAGGATTCCGGAGACGAAGGATCTGTACGGGGGTTGGTGCCGTGGCGGGTACGAGATCAAGCTCGTCGACATCCCCGCCTGGCGTCTTGCCGTCCTCGAACCCGTCCCCGTGCCCGCCCGGCTCACCCGCCCGCACACCGTGGTCCGAGCCATGCAGAGCGAACAGCAGCGGCTGGGCCTGACCAGGCCCGTCCAAGGACGTGCTCTCCGGCTCATCCAGGCGCTGATCACCGCTGCTGAGGCTGTCTCTTATACACATCTC
>KL569217.1:23058-24566 GCA_000715635.1 Streptomyces violaceus
CGTCTCATCGCCGCCGCAGAGCGTCTCCCCACTTCACCATCACCGCACAGGGCCAGACCGTGGGATTCCTCGTCCTCCAGGAACAGGACCGGACCGAGCACGTCGCCACCGAGAAGGAACTCGCCGACGCCAAGAAGCACTCCTGGATCAGGATCCCCCGCTTCGACTACACCCCATCAGAACGCCTCCGCTTCGTCCTCAGCAGCGGCCAACCGCACCGGGCAAACGAATGGTCCGACGCCCCCGGCCCCCCTCGAAGACCAGCTCGCCGAGATCGCACAGGAGGTCACCCTCCGCGGCGAAGCCGCCGAACGCAGACGTCTCGACGAGATCGAAGCCGCACACCAGAAGCGCATCCGCTGGGAAGCTGCTATGAAAGACGCCCGCATCCAGTACGCCGAGGCGTACCGCTTCAGACACTTTGAAGCGCAGGAAGCGGCATGCCGCCACGCCACCGGACTCACGGATTACTTGAGCGCCGTACGCACGCGAGTCGAGGCCATGCCCCCGGGGGCAGACCAGAACCGAAGCCGAAGCATGGATCAGCTGGGCAACATCCGCCGTCGAGCGCCTCGACCCGCTGCACACCCCCCCCGACTGCCCGACATCCCCGAACCACGAGCCGACGACCCCAGGCCCTTCCTCGGGCACTGGAGCCCCTACGGCCCCTGACACGACACCCACCTGCCACCCACCCCGCGCACCAAACGTGACTACCAAGAAGCGAATGGGCGGGGCAGCCAACAACTCAACGGCCGACCCCACCCCACCGCGGGGGCCTCCTCCACACGGGTGAAGAAGCACACGCCCCTCGGCGACCAGCCGCTGGACCAACTCCTGTGCCTTTGCCCGTCGAGCACGAGCGATGGGCCGTTCGCTGTACGGCGTCGGACTGCGCTTGCGACGCACGTCCTCGCGCCGCCCGTCTGCTCTTGTTGACGCTGGATGCCCGGCGGACACCTCCTGGGCGCCAACGCCCTCGAACTCTGGATCCTCGGGGTGATGGCCAAGCCGGACGTAGAACCGGCCGGCGTCAGTGACCTCCGCATGGCCATGCCCTCCAGCCCTGCCGACCGTCAGAAGCCCACGATCGCGCAGAGCATAGGCCGAACGCCAGTCCGCAAGCGACCAGGCTCCAGGTTCTTCTTCACCGGCCGCGACGCGTTCGAGAAGAGCGCGCTGCCGTTCGCAAAGGGCAGACCACCTGTGCACGGGGTCCGGCCCACACCGCGCTCCCATGCGCTATATAGAGCCGAACGAGTGGCCCTCGGCCCGGGGCAACCGAGCATGGCAGGGTCGGCCGCTACAGAGTGCCCCAGCCCCTCGGCAGTCACTCAGCGCGCCTACGACAGGGAGGAGTTTCGTCTCGTCGCCGCTGATGGCCGCGGCCTTTCCGGGGGAGAATCTGGGGAGTATCCGCGCCGCTGGGAAGCGCGTGGGGGGATCGGCTACATAAAGCAGCACGAAGTCTGGCACAACTGCCCTGACGTTCCAGGCCAGGTCCGGGG
>KL569218.1:0-935 GCA_000715635.1 Streptomyces violaceus
TCGTACCGAACACAGCGCCTGGCTCGGCAAGGTGCTCCGGATGGTTCCCGAGGGGCTCCGCCGTATCACCCGCTATCACACAGCTGTCACCAACTGGACGGACTCTCCCGGACCTGAAGGCCCTGACCTGCTATTTCGCGCCCGAGATGGAAAGGCTGGACGCCGATGGACGGGCGTTACGACCTGTGCCAGGTTGTCCCCAGTGACGGGCCCAGGATCAGGACAGGCGCGTCTTCTGGCCCGTCAAAGCGGTATTGAAGGGTGTTGGTCGTACTCTCACTCACCCGACTCACGCTCCCACATCTCACGATTTCTCACGTACCTGGGGCGCAACCCCATGCAACCCATCCCACTTTGTGGCGGCTCCGCGAAGATCTTTGACGTCCGGCTTCACGTACCACCGCTCGGTGGTCGCCACGTTTACCGGCCAGGCACGTGAGGCACGACGCGCGTGCATCGTACCGACGCGCCACACATCACGGTGTTTGCGCGCGGAGCTCCCCGATGACACGACACATCGAGCGGCGGGGCCTCAGAGGTCGCTGGGCAGGCCGAGGCCGGTCAGCGCGCCCACCGGGTCCAGGTCGGGGGTGCCTCTCGGCCACCAGTCGTCGTGGCCCGGCTCGGACTCGTAGGCGTACCACAGACCGTCGCGGCCCAGGCGGAGCTGGACGTGGCCGTGGGGGTGGGTGAGGTGGTTGCGCCCGGGGCGGAAGGCGGGCAGGTCGGCGGCGAGGAGGAGAGGGCGGGCCCGGTCGAACCGGCCGGCCGGCGGGTCCCACGGCTCCTCCAGTACGGCGAGGCCCTCCAGTCCCCCCTGGCGCCAGGCGGCGACCGCGCGGGCCAGCTCGGACGGCGTGCGGCCCGCCGCGGAGGCGAGGGAGGAGTAGAGCGCCCGGGTGCCCGCGGTGAGTCCCTGTCTCTTATACACATCT
>KL569218.1:1154-6747 GCA_000715635.1 Streptomyces violaceus
AGAGATGTGTATAAGAGACAGGGCGGACCGCGTCCTGCCAGAGGGTCAACTGCCCGACCGGGTCGCGGCCGGTGGCGAGCAGGGCGTGCGCCCGGGCGGCGGCGTCCGTGGCCAGTTGGTCCAGCGCGAAGGGGTCAGGGCCGCCGGGGGACGCCGGGTAGGCCGGGGGCTGTTCGGGGTGCGAGGGCGTGGGCAGCGGCGTCGGCAGGGGCGGGAGGGCGCGTGGCGTGAGGGCGTAACCGGCCCGCACGCCGGGGAGAGGCTCCGGTTCTTTGTCCTGGGCGGCACGCGCCGCGCGGGTGGCGCTCAGCCGGGACAGCGCGTCGAGCAGGTCCCGTTCACCGCGGCCGCGCAGCAGGAGCAGGACGAAGGGGTCGGCGTCCAGCAGCCGGGCGGTCTGGTAGCAGAGGGCGGCGGCATGCTTGCAGGGGTGACCCCGGTCGGGGCAGCTGCACTGCGGTTCCAGGTCGCCGGGGCCCGGCAGCAGGGGCACGCCGCAGTCCGCGAGGGAGTGGGGCATCTCCTTGTCGAGGAGCGCCGCGATGTGCCCGGGCCGGTCGACGGCGGCGTCCAGGAACCGCTCCCAGTCGGCGTCGTCGAGCGTGCGCAGCCGCACCTGCACACGGTACGGGCGCGGGCGGCTGCCCTGTACGTACGCCAGCACCAGTCCGGGCGTCACGGTGATGGCGTCGACATTCCCCTGCCCCGCATATCCGCGCCCGCGCTCCAGCCGCTTGGCGTCCAGCGCGCCCTGCTCCAGTGCCGCGACCCACGCGTTCCCCCACCAACTCTCGGCGAACCCCTGGCCGTCGGGCTCCCGGGGCGGGAAGGCCGGGAAGGTACGGCGGAGTTCGCTGTCGCGGCTGGGGGCGGCCATGGAGCGGGGCTTCCGGGCGGTCGTGTGAGGGGGTGCCGCGTTTCGGGGGGTTGTGGGCGGGGTGGACCAGGGGTGGGAGGTCTCGGGGCCGGGAGTCGGCGTCTCGGGGGTCGCCGGACTGTGCGGCGCGTCGGCACTGTGGTGAGGCGAGCGACCGTGGCGCGTTTCGTCGGAGTCCTCGGATGCCGCATCCGGCTCGTCCGCCGCCGAAGGCATCCGGAAGGCGTCGCCCAGCAACTGCAGTACGTCTCGCGCTCCCCTGCCGACGGTGTGCTCGCCCACCCTCGGCTCAGGCCCCGGCTTCTCGTGCGCCGCGCTCTGCCGGGCGGCCCGGCGCCTGCGCCCGATCCCTTCGCGGGCGGTCTCTTCCCGTGCCCGCCGCGCCTCGTCCCGAGCCGCGCGCAGTGCCTCACGCGCGACATCCCCTGCGCGCGGACCCTGCTGCTCGGTGGCACCGCCGGGAGCATCGTCAGGGGTGCCCTCCGGTACGTCGGCGGGCGCGCTCCTGTCCTCGTCCTGGCACGGCCCGGCGGACACATCGGACGAAGCCGCCCCCGGCCCACTGCTGCCGCCGTCGCCCTCGGTGCTTCCACTGTGGTCCCCGCTGTCGCCACTGTGGCTCGACGGGCCACCCGGCACCCCGGCCACCGCGTCATCGGCGTCCTCGGCCGCCCGCGCGTCACCCGGGAAGCCCGCCTCGTCCCCATCGGCCTCGCGACGCTCGGACACCGCCCTGCGCAGGGCCTCGCGGGCCGCGTCTCCCGGGCGGGAGGTCTCCTGGTCGGCGGGGGACGGGGCCGGGGAAGGTGCCGGACGGGGAGCGGATGCCGGGTCCGGGTCCCGGGTCGCCTTCTCGCGGGCCGCCCGCAGGGCACGGCGGGCCTCGTCGGCCCCGCTGTGGGTCATGACGTCCTCCGCAGGGAGACCAGGTCGGACAGCTCGCGGTCCGTCAGTTCGGTGAGGGCCGACTCGCCGGAGCCGAGGATGGCGTCCGCCAGGGCGCGCTTGGCCTGGAGCATCTCGGCGATACGGTCCTCGACGGTGCCCTCGGTGATGAGGCGGTGGACCTGGACGGGCTGGGTCTGGCCGATGCGGTAGGCGCGGTCGGTGGCCTGTTCCTCGACGGCCGGGTTCCACCAGCGGTCGAAGTGGACGACATGGCCCGCGCGGGTGAGGTTGAGGCCGGTGCCCGCGGCCTTCAGGGACAGGACCAGGACGGGGGTCGAGCCGGCCTGGAAACGGTCCACCATGCGCTCCCGCTCCGGGACCGGTGTGCCGCCGTGGAGGAGGTCGACCGGAACTGCCCGGGTGGCCAGGTGAGTGGTGATCAGACGGGCCATCCCCACGTACTGGGTGAAGACGAGTGCGGAGCCGTCCTCGGCGAGCAGCGTGTCCAGCAGCTCGTCCAGCAGGGCGAGTTTGCCGGAGCGGGTGGCGAACCGGTCGCCGCCGGGCCGGGCGTGCTCCGGCGCTTGGTCCTCCTTCAGGTACAGCGCGGGGTGGTTGCAGATCTGCTTCAGGGAGGTCAGGAGCTTCAGCACCAGGCCCCGGCGGGCCATCCCCTCGGAGGTCTCGATGGCGAGCAGCGACTCGCGGACCACCGCCTCGTACAGCGCGGCCTGTTCGCGGGTGAGCGGGACCGGGTGGTCGGTCTCCGTCTTGGGCGGCAGTTCGGGGACGATGCCCGGGTCGGACTTCTTCCGGCGCAGGAGGAAGGGGCGGACCAGGCGGGCCAGGCGCTCCACCGCCTGCTCGTCCTCGCCGGTCTCCACGGCCCGGGCGTGCCGGGCGCGGAAGGACTTCAGCGGGCCGAGGAGGCCCGGTGTCGTCCAGTCGAGCAGCGCCCACAGCTCCGACAGGTTGTTCTCGACGGGCGTGCCGGTCAGGGCGACCCGCGCCGGGGACGGGATCGTGCGCAGCGCCTTGGCCGTGGCCGAGTAGGGGTTCTTGACGTGCTGCGCCTCGTCGGCGACGACCATGCCCCAGGTCCGCTCGGCCAGGGCGGGGGCCGCCGAGCGCATCGTGCCGTAGGTGGTGAGGACGAAACCGCCGTCCAGGTCGGCCAGGCTGCGGTCCGGGCCGTGGAAGCGGCGGACGGGGACGCCGGGCGCGAAGCGGGTGATCTCCCGCTGCCAGTTGCCCAGCAGCGAGGCCGGGCAGACCACCAGGGTCGGCTCGCCGCGGGCCCGCTTCAGGTGCAGGGCGATGAGGGTGACGGTCTTGCCGAGGCCCATGTCGTCGGCGAGGCAGCCGCCGAGGCCCAGGGAGGTCATCAGGTCGAGCCAGGCCAGGCCCCGGAGCTGGTAGTCGCGGAGGGTGGCGTGCAGGCCCGGCGGCGGCTCGGCCGGGCGGATGCCCGCGGTCAGGCGGTCGCGCAGGCCGGCCAGCGCGCCGACCGGGACGGCCTCGACCGTCTCGCCGTCCACGTCGGCCGTGCCGGTGAGGGCGACGGACAGCGCGTCGACCGGGTCGAGCAGGCCCAGGTCCCGTTTGCGGGCCTTGCGGACCAGGGCCGGATCGACCAGCACCCACTGGTCGCGAAGCCGGACGACCGGGCGGTGGGCCTCGGCGAGGGCGTCCATCTCGGTGTCGGTGAGCGGGTCGCCGCCGAGCGCCAGCTGCCAGCTGAACCGGAGCAGGTCCTCGCTCTCGAAGAAGCCGGTGCCGTCCTTCGCCGAGCCGGGGGCCGGGCGGACGACCGCCGTGGCGGACAGGTCCTGGGCCAGGTCCCTCGGCCAGTGCACGGCGACCCCGGCCGCGGCGAGCCGGGTGGCCGCGACCCCGAGCAGGTCGTTCAGCTCCTCCTCCGTCAGAGCCAGCACGTCGGGCACGTCCTGGTCGGAGAGCCGGTCGAGCGGGGGCCAGACCCGGGCCGCCCGGCGGACCGCGAGGGCCGCGTCCACGCGCGCGCGTGGGCCGAAGGCGTCGTCGGCCCCGCCCGCCCACAGGGCGGCCGCGTCGGCCACGAGGGTGGGGTCGGCGAGGCTGTGCACCTGGACGATCGCCGCGCCGGCGCTGCGTACGCCGCCGTCGGAGGCGTCGTCGAAGAGGTCGTACGCCGACAGGTCCAGGCGGAGCGAGATCCGCACCCCGGCGTCCATGCCGGCGGCGACCTCGGCCGCCCAGTCGTGGGCGGCGGGCAGGTGCTGGGCCTCTCGGGCCGCGAAGGGCCTGCCGGAGGTGTGGGGCGCGGCCGGGGTGCGGGGCAGGGTGTCGGCGACCGCGTCCAGGAAGGCGCGCACCAGCGCTTCCGGTTCCGGCAGGCGGATCGGGCCCGGGCCGGGCAGCGGGACGGCGTGCCCCTCGTACGGCAGGGCGGCGGCCACCGCGCGCAGGTGCGCGATGTCGTCCGGGCCGAGGGGGCCGGCACGCCACGCGTCGTGCCCCGTGGCGGTCAGGCCGGGCAGCAGCCGGCCGCGCGCGGTCAGCCGCAGGGCGTGCAGGGCGGCCGCGCCCCAGCAGGCGGTGGCGGGGTGGGCCGCGGGGTCGTGCCGGGCGCGCACCAGGAGCGGCAGGGCCGCGTCCAGCGGGAGGGACAGCGCCGGGGTGGTCCGCCGCCGGACTCCGCCTCCGTGCCGTCGTACGACGGTCAGCTCGGTGGCCGCGGCCTCCTCGGCGTCCGCCGCGTCCCCGGTGGGCAGGGGCTCCCCCTCGGGGTCCCAGAAGGCGATCCGCCCGTCGCGCGGGAGGGGTGCGGGCAGGAAGACGGCCGGGAGGCGGACCGGGACCGTCGGCTCCCCCGCCCGCTCGGCCACCGCGGCCGTGTCGCCCATACGTCCTGCCACCTCCCGTCCCGCGTGTCGGATCAGTCGTCTCCGACTCTACGGGCGGGGTCTGACAATCGGCCCCGGCGGCAGCACCGGCCCGCCTGGCTTCGGGTCAGGGCACGGTCCTGGACACCACGAACACCCAGGGGTACGCCGGGTTGGACAGGTCCACGACGACGTCGTGCGTGGGGGCCGGCTTCTTCTGCCGGTGGACGAATCCGGACCACATGCCGTTGTCGGCGAACTTCCAGCCGGTGACCTTCCGGTCGCGGGCGCCGATGGTGACGTGGCCCTTCTTCAGGTCGTCCCGGGTCAGGCCGAGGCCCGTCAGATACGCGTCCAGACCGGCCGAGTTGGTCTCGAACTGGGCGTACAGGCGGCTGGTCTTCCAGTTGTTGGTCTCGTAGTACGCCACGTGCCAGGCCGGGTGCGGGACGGGCACCTGGTAGATCCGGCGCTGGAGCTTGGAGGGCCAGCCCTCGGTGAGGCCGGTCGCCGAGTACTTCGCCTCCTTGTCCTTGCCGCTGTCCCGGCTCTGGTTCGCGGAGATCACCAGGTAGCCCGCCGGGATGCCGATGAGCAGCACGATGATCAGCAGGGTGAGCGCCCTGCGGCGGATCATGTGGCGGCGGCCCTCGACCGGGCGTTCCGGCTCGTCGGGCCACGGGCCCTGGTGGGGCAGCGAAGCGGTCACAGCGTCTCCTGGGTACTGCGGCGGGCCTGCGCGTACCGCTCGTAGCGCTCGTACCGTTCCACCCGGCGGCGCTTGGCGCGGCGGAAGCGCCGGGCGACCAGCCGGGCCAGATCGGCGGCGCCGACCATGCCGGCCTCGGGGCCGAGCTGGGCCCGGGTGATGCGGGCCTCGGGGCGATAGCCGCGGCCCGTCAGATGCCGGCGGAACGCGTCCCGCGCGGGGCCGATCAGCAGGTCGTCGGCGGCCGAGACACCG
>KL569218.1:6990-7788 GCA_000715635.1 Streptomyces violaceus
AGGTTGGCGATGCCGACGCCGAGCCACTGGCCGATGTCCTGGAGCAGCTCGATGCACATGGCGTCGCCCTCGCGGGCCAGCTCGGTGATCATCGGGCCGCTGATCTCGGAGATGTTGCCCTTGACGTGCTCGATGATCCCGTACGCCACCGGCGAGTCGGCGGCGGCCAGCTCACGCGCCTCGCGGACCAGGGCGTTTCCGGAGCTGTACTGCTCCCAGCAACCGCGGTTGCCGCACGGGCAGCGGTGACCGCCGGGCACGACCTGCATATGGCCGAACTCGCCGGCGACGCCGTACTTGCCGCGCTTGACCTGGCCGTCCTCCAGGATCGCGCCACCGATGCCGGTGCCCAGCGTGATCATGACGAGGTGGTCCTCGCCGCGGCCGGCGCCGAAGCGCCACTCGGCCCAGGCAGCGCTGTTGGCGTCGTTGTCGACCAGGACGGGCACGGCGAGCCGCTCGGCCAGGCGGTCGCGGAGCGGTTCGTTGCGCCAGGACAGGTGGGGGGCGAACAGCACGCGGTTGCGGTCGGCGTCGACCCAGCCGGCCGCGCCGATGCCGACGGCGTGCACGTCGTGCCGGTCGGAGAGGTCCAGGACCAGTTCGGCGATGGTGTCCTCGACGACCTTGGGGCTCTTGGACTTGTCCGGGGTCTCCGTGCGGAGCTTCTCGAGGATGTTGCCGTCGGCGTCGACGACACCCGCCATCACCTTCGTACCGCCGATGTCGATGCCGACCGTCGGCACGCGGGGTGCCGTCAGGTGTGAGCGGCGCTCCCGGGTGCCGACGGTGCGGAGC
>KL569218.1:8002-8601 GCA_000715635.1 Streptomyces violaceus
GGGAGCCGATGGGGGCGGTGAAGTCGCGGTAGGTGCTCATCGGGCCCGATTCTGCCTCACCGTGGGAGTGTGTGCGGAGCGGGGCAGGGGCGGGGTGGTACGGATCATTGCCGGGTGCGGGCGCGTCGTGGGCTGGTCGCGCAGTTCCCCGCGCCCCCAGAAAACGCGCCCCCCTCAAGTCCTCACAAGAAGCTGGAACTCGAACGAATAGCGCGTCGGGCGGTACGTGTGTGTGCCGTATTCCACTGCTCGGCCTGTGTCGTCGAAAGTCACCCGCTGCATGGTCAGCAGTGGAGCCCCGGCCTCCTCGGCCAGTCGCTCCGCCTCCGGCGGTGTCGCCGCTCGCGCGCCGATGGACTGGCGGGCGCTGTGGAGGGTGATGCCGGCCGCTCGCATCAGGCGGTAGAGGCCGGTGCTCTCCAGTTGGCCGGTGTCGAGGTCGATGAGGCCTGGGGGCAGGAAGTTGCAGAGGTAGGCCATGGGCTCGCCGTGGGCGAGGCGGAGGCGTTCCACGCGATGGACGTCGCTGTCCTCGGCGACGCCGAGTGCGGCGGCGACCTCGGCGGAGGCGGGCTCGAGCGTGTTGACCAGGACCTTCG
>KL569218.1:8829-11589 GCA_000715635.1 Streptomyces violaceus
GCTCCAGCGGGCGCTTGACCTGGCTGTGCACGACCTGGGTGCCCACTCCGCGGCGGCGTACGAGGAGGCCCTTGTCTACGAGCGACTGGATGGCCTGGCGGACGGTCGGCCGGGACAGGCCGAGCCGGCCCGCGAGCTCGATCTCGTTGCCCAGCAGGCTGCCGGGGGTCAGCGTGCCGTGCTCGATCGCGGCCTCCAGTTGCTGGGACAGCTGGAAGTACAACGGCACGGGAGAACTGCGGTCCACGCTCAGCTCGAGCTGCACGGTCGGGTCCACTTCTGGTTTCGGCACGGGCCGAGCGTAGCTCCGTGCGTTGTTGACGGGAAGTTGTGTAGTCAGATTGTCCGGACAAACAGATTGACAGCGGCGGGCTGTGGACGCACTTTGTTTCCATGCGCATCGGGGTCATCGGGACGGGCCGCATCGGCACGATCCACGCGAACACGCTCAGCCGGCACCGCGACGTCGGGTCCTTGATCCTCACGGACGCGGACCCCACGCGGGCCCAGGATCTGGCGCACCGGCTGGGCGAGACGGCGGCGCCGGGCGTGGAGGAGATCTTCCGCTGGGGGGTCGACGCCGTGGTGATCACGACCAACACGTCCGCCCACGCCGAACTGATCGGTCGGGCAGCGCGCTCGGGCCTGCCGGTGTTCTGCGAGAAGCCCATCGCGCTGGATCTGCCGGGGACCCTGAGCGCGATCGCCGAGGTCGAGACGGTCGGGACGGTCCTCCAGATGGGCTTCCAGCGCCGCTTCGACACGGGCTACACGGGCGCCCGCGAAGCCGTGCGGTCCGGCAGGCTCGGGCGGCTGCACACCGTCCGGGCGCTGACCAGTGACCAGTCGCCGCCGGCCGCCGCGTGGCTGCCGCTGTCCGGCGGGCTGTACCGGGACACCCTGATCCACGACTTCGACGTGCTGCGCTGGGTGACGGGCCGGGAGGTTGCGGATGTGTACGCGGCCGGGTCCGACGCGGGGCCCGCGATGTTCCGCGAGGCCGGCGACGTCGACACCGCCGCCGTGCTCCTCACCCTCGACGACGGCATGCTCGCCACGATCACCGGCTCCCGGATGAACGGGGCCGGCTACGACGTGCGCATGGAGCTCGCCGGGGAGCTCGACCAGATCGTGGTCGGCCTGGACGACCGTACGCCGATCGCGTCCACCGAACCGACCGGACCGCCGGCCGCCGACAAGCCGTGGACGGGCTTCCTTGAGCGCTTCGGCCCGGCCTACGAGGCGGAGCTGAACGCGTTCGTCGAGGTCGTCCGGGGCGAGCGGCCCAACCCCTGCGACGGGCGCGAGGCGCTGCAGGCCCTGCGCATCGCCGAGGCGTGCGAGCTGTCGCGCCGGGAGCGCAGAGCGGTACGCCTCGCGGAGATCCCCGGTGGCGCCGCCTCGGCGTTCGCGTGACGGCCGGCCCGTAGGGCGGGTCAGCGCCCCTCCTGGTCCTCCGCCCGCTCCTCGTCCAGGAGTCCCGCGTCGTATGCCAGCAGCGCGATCTGCACCCGGTTGTTGAGGTCGAGCTTGGCCAGGATGCGGGAGACGTGTGTCTTGACAGTGGCGACGCTCATGAAGAGGCCGGTGGCGATCTCGGCGTTGGCCAGGCCCCGGCCGACCGCTACGGCGACCTCGCGCTCGCGGTCGTTGAGGACGGCCATGCGTGCACGCGCGCCTGCGCGGCGCGTGTCGGCGGCGGTGCCGAGAGCGTGCTGCATCAGCTGACGGGTGACCGTGGGCGACAGGACCGGGTCGCCGGCCGCGACCCGGCGCACCGCCGCGAGGATCTCGGTGGGCGGGGTGTCCTTGAGGACGAAACCGGCGGCGCCCACGCGCAGCGCCCGCAGCACCTGTTCGTCGGCGTGGAAGGTGGTGAGCACCACCACCTGCGGTGCGTCCTCGCGGGCGCGCAGCCGCTCCGTGGCCGTGAGACCGTCCACCGTCGGCATCCGGATGTCCATGAGCACGACGTCCGGGCGGGTGCGGTCGACGAGCGCCTCCACCTCGCCGCCGTCGGCGGCCTCTCCGACGATCTCGATGTCGTCGGCGCCGCCCATCATGAAGGACAGTCCGGCCCGCACCAGCGGATCGTCGTCGACGAGGAGCAGTCTGATCGCAGTCATGGGCCTTACGTAATCACGGCCGGGCGGGGCGAGGCGCGGGGACGTGCGGACGGTCCGCGCCAACTCCCCGGCCGGAAAGTGAGGTTGGACGGGCGGCGGTACGGTCAGGCGCGCAGCGTCACGCCGTACAGGGTCCGCAGGCGGCGGATCTCCCACCAGACCACCGCCGTCACCGAGGCGGGGCCGCCGAGGACGGCGAGGGCCTGGATCACCGGCGGGCCGGGCGGCAGACCCCCCGCGACCATGCTGATGACCGCGAACTCCCACACCAGGGTGCCGGTCAGCAGGGCGGGGAGCGCAGCGTGCACGGCCGCGGTGTTGAAACCGGTGCGGATGGCCGGGCCGGTGGCGAAGCCGATGAAGAACAGGAGCCAGACCAGGGGCAGGGCCGCCGCGAGGATCAGCCAGGGTGCGGCTTCCGACACCCCGGCGGAGGGCGACCGGTTCCGGTCGAGCAGGATGATCGCCCCGCCGAGCAGCGGCAGGGCCGTCACGGCGCCGACGTACCACCTGGCCGACCGCAGGGCGGCCCGCACGCTTGCGCGCATGGCCGACCGCCTCTCCGCCGACGCCCAGCGGAAGAGCACCGCGATCACGACGGGCGCGCTCAGGAGCAGCAGCGGCGGGGTGACCG
>KL569218.1:11829-14797 GCA_000715635.1 Streptomyces violaceus
ACCGCCAGCCGCATCATGTACTGCTCCTGGGCCTCGGCGACGTCCTCCGGTTTGCCGTAGACGCCGAGGAGCATCAGGGACATGGCGGCCGCGGTCCAGGCCCGCACTTTCTGCACGCGCGTGACGTGCCGGTCGTCGACGGCCCGGTGCCCGTGCCGCGGGAAGAGCCGGTGGGCCCGGTTGCGGGCCGAGCGCGCGAACGAGTAGCCGAGCACGAGCGGCAGGAACGCGAACCAGGTGCACGGGGCGAGCAGCACCAGCCACATGCAGCCGGAGGTGCTGGACCGCCCCTGCCGCAACAGCTGGCGCAGCGACGGCCATTCGCCACCGCGCAGAGCGCCCGGCCCCGGCCCCGGCCCCGGGTGGGGCTGCGGTGGATACGGATAGGGATAGGGGTGGGGGTACGGCTGTGGCTGCGGGTAGCCGTACGGTGCCGGGCCCGGCTGGGGCGGGACGTAGGGGCCCGTGGCCGGAGGCGGCGGGTACGGTCCCCCGGCCGGCGGCCCGGGCGGCTGGTACGGGTTGGCGGGTCCCCCGAAACTCACGTGGTGTTCCTTCCGTTACTCGCGGTGCTGAAGGCGGCACAAACATCAGCCATCTCCGCAGTCAAGTCAACTGGACTGGGCGCGGGGGGTCATGGGGTTGCGCGCGGGCGCCCGGCATGCGCCCCGGAAACGCCCTGCCCGCGCCCGGGCGAACCTGGAAGGATCACCGTATGCGCACCGTGTACGCCCTGTTCGTGGGCATCGACGACTACCCCGGCGCGCCGCTGCGCGGCTGCGTCAACGACGTACGGGCGGCGGAGACCTGGCTGCGAGGCAGGACCGGTCCGGAACCTCGCGTCCGGACGCTGTACGACGCCCGGGCGACCCGGGCGGCGGTGCTCGCGGGCCTGGAGGAGCACTTGGGGCGCAGCGGTCCGGGCGACAGCGCGCTGCTGTGGTTCAGCGGGCACGGCAGCCAGAGCCCGACGTCGGACCCGGGCGAGGCCACCGGCTGGTCCCAGGCGCTGGTGTGCCACGACAGTCTCGTTCCGGGCGGGCAGCCAGTGCTGCGGGACACCGAACTCGGGGCGCTCCTGGACGGCATCGCCGCCCGCGGCACCCATGTCGTCGCGGTGCTGGACTGCTGCCACTCGGGCGGGGCGACACGGGAGTACGCAGACGGTCCGGACGGTGCGGCGGTCCGTGGCGTGCCCTGGCAGTCGTGGTGGCACACGGGGTCGCGCGAGGGCGGCGGGCCGGGACCCGAGCGGGGTCGGCATGTCCTGCTGGCCGCGTGCCGTCCGCAGGAGCTCGCGCACGAGAAGGTCATCGACGGGCGGACCCGGGGCATGTTCAGTCATGCGCTGCTGAGCGCGCTCGACGGGCTCGGTCCCACGACCACGTACGGGGAGGCGCATGCGCTCGCCCACGCGCGCGTGCGCGTCAGCGGCCACATCCAGCATCCCGAGCTGCGCGGTCCGGAGGACGGGGGCTTCCTGTCCGGCGAGCCGGTGCCGGTCTCGCCGTTCCTGCTGCGGCACACGGCGTGGGGCTGGGAGGTCAACTGCGGCGCGGCGCACGGGCTGCGGTCCGCGGGCGCCGAGTTCACCCTGTCCGGCGCCGCCGGGGAGCGCACGGTCGTGGTCCGGGAGGTGCGGACCGAGTCGGCCCTGGTGGACCCGGTCGACTGGCAGCCGACCGCTGAGGACGAGCAGGTGGCGCACGCCGTCACCCCATCGGCCCTGGCGTTCCCGCCGGCCGCCGTGACCCTGTCCGGTGAGCCGGTCGCCGTACGTCTGGTCGCGGAGGCCGTCGCGGCGGTGCCCGCGCTGGCCTTGGAGCCGGACGGACCGCCCGGGCCGGAAGGGGCTCTGCGACTGCACGTGGAAGCCGGGTACGGCCGGGCCCGGGTGTCCGGCGGCGCCGGGCATCCCGTGCCCGACCTGCCGCTGCGGTCCCCCGCGGACGCGGCCGGCGTCACCGACTGCCTCGCCCACATCGCCCGCTGGCACCACATCCGGGACCTGGCCAATCCCGATCCGCTGCTGTCGTCACTGGTGCGGATCACCGTCGAGGAGACCTCGGTGGGCGGTCTGAGTCACTCGGCGGACGGCGAGGTCGTCTGCGCCTACACATCCGACGGGCGTGAACCGCAGGTGCGGGTCGGGATCCACAACTTCTCCGGACGGCAACTGTGGGCGGTACTCCTCGACCTGACGGATGGGTATGCCTCGTCCCCGCACCTGTTCGAGGGTGAGTTCATCGGGGACGGCAGGGTCGGATGGGCCCGGCGCGGGCAGCCCGTGTGGTTGCGGCTGCCGCCGGGGCGTTCGACGGTGCGGGGTGCCTCCACCCGGGACTGGCTGAAGGTGATCGTCGCGGAGGACGAGCTGAACCTCGCACCCTTCCGGCTGCCCGCCTGGTCCTCTGCCGCCCCCTCCGGTGCACGCCTCAGCCCGGCCCCGGCCGGTGGAGGCGGCCTGCTGCGGCTGATCGGGGCGGGTGCCAAGGACGGCCGGGACGCGGGCGGTCCGGCCTACGGGGCGGCCCGTTGGGGGACGGCACAGGTGGTCGTACGCACCCAGGTGTGAGCAGCCGTCACCAGCCCAGGTGGGTGAAGCCCGCCCACGCGGTCAGGTCGTCGCCGTCGATGTGCCGTACCCGTGCCCGCAGCCGGTCCGGCATGCCGGGCGGCGCCTCACGGCGTTCGTTCAGCATCCACGACTGGGCGCTGCGCAGCGCCGCTCCGGGTGGCAGGCCCTCGTGGCTCATGAAGTGGTGGGTCATGTACATCAGCAGGGACGTCGCCTCGTCGGGTACGGGCCACAGGGAGCCGATGACCGAGCGAGCGCCCGCGACGAGGAACGCGGTGGACAGGCTGTACGCCTCGTCGTAGCCGTGCCCGGAGACGTTGGTACGGCAGGCCGCGAGGACGACCAGGTCCAGGCCGCGGTAGCGGGTCGCGCCCTCGGTCAGTTCCTCGA
>KL569218.1:15056-15513 GCA_000715635.1 Streptomyces violaceus
GCGCAGCCAGTCGGTGACGGCGGCGGGCGTGGCGGCGCCGGGGCCGAGCAGGTCGCCTTCGGGGTGGAAGACGCTGTGGACGGCCTCGGCCTCTTCGCCGGCGTGGCGCAGGTCGCGGGTCGGGTTGCCGACGACCAGGGTCCGGCGGGTGCCGGCGGCGGGCCGGGCGGCCACGTCGCACAGCAGCCGGGCGGAGGGCAGGTAGGAGATGTCCACCTCCTCGCAGGCGTATCCCCGCGACCTGCGCCGGCCACGCACGCGTGCCGCGTGCCAGGGCACGACGCCCAGGGCGCCCATGGGGACGAGCACCAGGGACGGCACCCGGCCGTAGCCGCGCGGGAGCCGGCTCAGCAGCGGTTCCATCACCGCCGTTCCGGCCCAGGCGCACACCTGCTCCAGGGCGGCGCGGCTCGTGGCGGGGCTCGGGGCCGGCCCGGGCAGGGTGTCGGCCTCGGGC
>KL569218.1:15637-17907 GCA_000715635.1 Streptomyces violaceus
GGCGTCGCGGCCGGGGGTGCCGGTGGCGCGGTAGGCGGTGAGCGGGGGTGCGCCGAGGGTGAGGTCGGGCAGCTCGAGGGCGTCCGTGCTGCCGTCGGCCGTGACGATGACGGCCGCGCCGGAGCCGTGCGGCGGGCCGAGGAGTCCGGCCACGTCCTCGTCGCCGGGCACCAGGTAGACCAGCGCGGTCGCGCCCATCGCGCGCAGGGCCGAGCCGATGTCCCCGGGTGAGGGCACGTCCAGCAGGCCGTGCTGCCGGGGGGAGTCGGCCAGCGCTTCCAGGACCCGCCGGCGCAGTCGGCTGGAGGGTCCGGCGACCGCGGCCTGAGCGGTGAACAGCATCTCCTCCCCCAGCTCGGGCACGCTGCCCGCGGCCTGCCACTCCTGCGCGAGCTCCGCCTGGCCCAACTCCCTCAGCATGTCGGGCACGGTGGTGACCACGGTCGCCGCGTGCAGGACGAGGCCGCGCCCCGCGTCGAGGGCTCCTACGGCGTCGGCGTGGGCGCCGTCGGCCAGACACCAGCGCGCCACGTCGAGGGCCTGGCCGCCCGCCATCCGGGCGGTCTCGGCGGCATGGGCCGTACCGGACTGGAGCAGTGAGCTCCACGCGGCCGCGCGCAGGCATGCGAGCCCGACGTCTCGGGAGGCTTCGTAGTTCAGGCGTCTCGTGCGGTCGTCGTGCGCGTATTCGTCGCCGCGCAGGCGGTAGGCCCTGGCCAGCGCCATGCCGGTGCCGCCCCACAAGGGGTGGTGCGGCCCGCCGGTGAGCTTCAGGGTGTGCCGCAGCCAGGCGATGCCCTGGTCGAGGTGGTGGGGGCGGTCGGCCGGAGGTGCGAAGTGGAGCCCGGCCATGGTGCAGTGGACGACGCCCAGCGCGCCCGAGGCCCGGATCCATCGGTCGTCGTCCGGTTCCAGCAGGTCCAGGGCGGCTTCCTGCAGTTCCATGGCCTCCCGCATCCCCTGGTAATCCATCGCCAGCAGGGCGCGTGACCCCACCGCGAAGGCCGCCTCGGCCAGCTTGTCGGCTTGGGCGTTGCGCGGCAGACCTGCGATCCGGCGGCGTATCTCGTGCGTGGGCGTTGCGGCGCCCGCCCCTTCGGCAGCGGGTTCGACCTGTCCGGTGCGCCGTGCTCGCAGGATGCTCAGGTGGGTCCGGGCGGCCTCCAGGTTCGACTCGAACGCGAGCAGGTCCACGTGGTCGGCGGGCAGTTGCGCCAGTGCGTGTTCGAGCACGCGGATCTGCTCGGCCATGGCCGCCTCGTCCGCGCGGCGGGCGGCCTGGTGCACGCGGAACAGGGCGACCTGCGCGTTCAGGGCCATACGCTCGTCCGGCCGGAGTGCCGAGGCCTCGACGATGCGGGCCATGTCGTCGACGGCCGCGTCGAAGTCGTCCTCACCGCCGCCCAGTTGGGCCAGGTAGGTCCGCAGCCCTGCATGGGCGAAGTCGAGATTCTCGCGGGTCCGGGTGCCGGACGGGTGCACGGACCGGGCTCGTTCGATCCGGGCGAGCGCTCCCTCGATCTGAGCGGGTTCGGTGAGGTGCCGCAGGCCGAACGCGCTGTTCTTGACGACGACGTCGGCCTGCCAGGTCTCGTCCTCCGGTCCGTGGTCGCGCACGGCCTGCCAGAGTTCCTCCTCGCGCACGGGGTCGAAGAGCGGTCGTTCGAGCCGCAGGATGGGCAGCACGCTCAGCACATGTCCTGCGCGCAGGCCGGACATGACGGTGCCCCGGGGCAGCGCCGCCCAGTCCTCGTACAGCCGGTGGTACGCCTGCTGTGCCGTCTCGCACCCCAGCCGGTCCAGTACCAGCTGGGTCATGCCTGCCAGCTCCCGGCCGTTCACGACGTCCTTGATCCGCTGCTCGATCTCCCAGCGCAGCGCCTGAAGGTCGTACGGAGTCGTCATCTCATATCCCCCGTCCGTCGGGCCGCGGCGCGGTTCGCGTCCGATACGGCGCCAGCACCCCGTTGAGCCACCGTTCCCCCTCCTCGGTCCCGAAGTCGACGCCGGGCGCGCCCGTGGGTTCCAGCACCGGCGGCCCGCCCCGGTCGTCGAAGAGGATCGCGACCCGGTCGGCGGGCTCGCGCTTCGACGGCCAGACGAAACCCTGCGCCCAGGGCTCGGTCCGCCGGCGGATCCAGTGGCCCCAGTCGCGGGTCTGCGGATAGTCCGCGCCCTCGGTGTGCACCAGCCATGAGTCCTGCGCCACCGCCGCGAGATCCGCGCCGGACATCAGCGAGACGACCTCGATGTCGGCGGCCAGCCGCAGG
>KL569218.1:18057-18650 GCA_000715635.1 Streptomyces violaceus
GATGTGTATAAGAGACAGGCGTTGTACGCGGACGGCGGGCGGTGGGTGGAGTGCACGCGGTAGACCGGTGTGCCGGCGCGCAGCACGGCTCGGGTCGGTTCGCCCGGCAGGTCCTCGGGCGGCGGGTACTTGCCCATGGGCTACTCCTCCCCCTCCGGGCCGGCCAGTTCCCGTGCCGCGCCGAGCAGTTCGACGTCGCGGCCACGGCCCAGCAGGGCCGCGGGGGTGCCGTCCCACCATGTCGTACGGGACAGCCACCAGTCGGCGGCGCCCCACGGGTCGGTGGCGGCGCGCAGGACGGAGTTGACCTCCAGGACGATGCGCCAGGGCATGGCCCCGGCCTCGAACTGGAAGAGGGGCAGCCGTCTGCGGCCGTCCGTACCGGAGAGGGCGATCAGCCGTGGGTCGGCGCCCTCGGACCAGGGCGTGGACGGTGCGCTCAGCAGGCGTTCGCGGACGGGACCCAGGACGGGGCCGACCATGGGGTTGCCGTCGAGGACGAGCATGCACAGGTCGGCCGCCGCGTACCCCTCGTACAGCTCGGACTGGGGCTGGTGCGTGAACCGCCCGGTGCCGCCGTGCTGTTGGAGTCG
>KL569218.1:18862-19934 GCA_000715635.1 Streptomyces violaceus
GCTGTTGGAGTCGGGCGGACTCGTCGGCGGGGAGGGCGTCGAGGAGGGTCTGTGCGGCGACCAGGACGGCGGTCGGGTCCGAGGCGTCCGCCCCGGCTCGCAGTCGGGACAACCGCTCGCTCAGCGTCCGCCGGGCGCCCGGTTCGAGCAGGCCGGAGAGTCTCTGCCAGTCCGCCGCGGCGGCGGCGAGCACCGTGAAGGGGTTCACCCGCACCGGTGTCCCTTCTCCTCGGTGTCGGCTAAGGCCTGTGCGGACAGGGGCCGTTCGCGCGCGCCCAGGGTCTCGGCCAGCAGGTCGGCGACCAGGGGGCGGCGGACGACGAGGTGGAGGTCGGTGTCCGGGTCGGTGCCGGCGTCCAGCGCGGCCCACAGGGCGCTGACGCCGGTCTGCGGGGGCAGTCCGCCGCGGCCCGCGCCGAGCAGGGGGAAGCAGATCGACCGCAACGGCGGTGTGAAGGCGGCGCATTCCTCCGCCAGCAGGGCCAGGGCGCGGGCCACGGCCGTGGCGACGTCCTGGGCGGCGACGTCGTAGTCGTTGGTGCCGGGCCTCGGGACGGCGACGGCGGCGTGGTAGAGACGGCGGACGCCCCGGGCCGCGAGGGCGCCCGGCTCGGTGGGGGCGACCGTGCCGGGCAGGGCGGGGCGCCCCAGCAGCCCGTTCGCCGTACGCCAGCCGAGCAGCGCGTCGTGCACGGGGTCGGCGGTGACGTCCCCGGCCGAACCGCGCACGGCACCCGCACGGCGCAGCGACGCGGACACGGAGGCCTTGAACATCGCGGGCAGGGAGAGGTGCGTGTTGGTCGGGGAGACGATCACGTCGACGTTCCGGAGGAGTTCGACGGGGTGGACGTGCAGCAGTACCTCGCGGGATCCAACGCGGAGCAAGCGATGCTGCAAGTGCGGGGCGAGCAGGGGAGGTTGGGGCGTGGCCGCGCGCTGCGGGGCGATGCCGGCCAGCCAGCACACCTGTTCGGCGATCTGGGCCAGGACCATCTCCTCCTGGCTCTTGCGGAAGCGCTCGACGCTGACGCTGTACACCTGGGCGGCGAGGCGGCGCCGGTCCGCCGCCGGG
>KL569218.1:20138-20484 GCA_000715635.1 Streptomyces violaceus
ACCGGGCGGTCGCGCAGGCCGGGCGCCAGGCCGAGCGAGTAGCCGGCCGCCTGCTCCAGGTCGCCGCCGCCGAGCCGGGACACGGCCGTGCGCAGCAGGTTCTCCACCTCGACGGGCCAGGCGTCGGTGACGGCGGCGGAGTGCGCGGCCGATGCCCGGCGGAGCAGCGGGACATGGAGCTCCCGGATCCGGACCAGACCCTCGACCCGGACCGTCTTCACTTCCCTCAACACGGACGCGACCTCGAACTGCGGTGCACCAGGCGACATATGTCCATGATCCGCCGCCCGCCTCACCCGCCACAAGGGCCGTGGGGACGTCCCGGCCGGACGAGCCGGCCCGTCAC
>KL569218.1:20667-21308 GCA_000715635.1 Streptomyces violaceus
CGCCCGCACCTCGAACCCGCCCTCCGGCGTGTGCCCGTGCTCCAGGCGGCCGCCCGCCAGCGTCGCCCGTTCCGTCAGGCCGATCAGGCCCTGGCCGGAGCCGGGTACGGGGGGCACCTCGCCCTCGGGGGGCGGGTTGTGCACGGAGACGGTGAGGCCGTCGCCCGGTGCGCCGGTGACGGACACCGTGACCTCGGTGCCGGGCGCGTGCTTGCGGGCGTTGGTCAGGCCCTCCTGGGCGATGCGGTAGGCGGTGCGGCCGACGGAGGACGGAACGGCGGCGGGGTCGCCGACGCGCTGGTCCAGGGAGACTTTCATGCCGGCCTGGCGGGACTCGGCGACCAGCGTGTCCAGTGCCCCGAGGGTCGGCTGCGGCCTGCCCGTGTCGTCGGGCTCGTCCGCCCGCAGCACGCCGATGATCTCCCGCAGGTCCTGGAGGGCCTCGTGCGCGCTCTCCCTGATCACGCCCGCCGCCCGCGCCGTCTCCGCGGCGGGCGCGTCGGGCCGGAACTCCAGGGCCCCCGCGTGCACGCTGAGCAGTGTCAGCCGGTGGGCGAGTACGTCGTGCATCTCCCGCGCGATGGCCTCGCGGGCGAGCCGCTGCGCCTGCTCGGCCCGCAGCCGCGCCTCCGTCTCGGCCC
>KL569218.1:21510-22513 GCA_000715635.1 Streptomyces violaceus
CAGCCGCGCCTCCGTCTCGGCCCGCCGGGCACGGTCCCTGAGGCTCACCATCAGCTGTCGCTTGGCCCGTACGAACATGCCCCAGCCGACGATCGCCACCGTGAGCAGCACGGCGAAGAGCACGCTCACCAAGTAGTGAATGTCCCCGTCGGGGCGCAGCCAGTAGAACAGCGGGATCAGCGCGACGTTGACGCCGCCCACCCAGGCCACGTAGCGGAAAGGGCGGTGCACCGCGAGGGTGAACAGGGCGATCACCGCCGCACCGCCCGCGGTGTCCGAGACGAGGGTGACGGGAGTCAGCGCCACGGCCAGCCCCAGCGGCCGGCGGCGGCGCAGCCAGACCGTCGCGCAGGCCAGCGCGCCGATCACCTGGTCGACGACGGCCAGCCCTTCCGGGACATGGGGGTTCTTGACGAGCGCCTCGATGGCGACCATCCCCACCAGCACGGCGAGCAGGAAGAAGCAGAAGTCGACGATCCAGTCGCGCGCGGTGCGCCGGGGCCGCCCGCCCCGTTCGGGGTCGGGGTCGAGTTCGTGCAGCAGGGCGGACGGGATGAACCATCTGCGCCCGGTGAACAACGAGGGTGTCTCCCCCGTCAGCACCGTGGCGGCCTGCCCCGCGTTGTCACCACTCACGGCCGACAAATCTACGCAGCCCGGTCCCGTTCCACCGCTTCCTGGGCGGGATCGTCGACCAAAGTCGTCACACCGGAGACTTTCGACGGGGGCGGCCGAGCCGGAACAGGGACTTCGGTCCCCGGGTGCCCTCCCCGCGGCCGACGCGCGTGGGGGGTCCGCGGGGCGAGGCTCGTGGCATGAAGCAGGTACTGGAGATTCTCGGCTTCCTCGCCCTCGTCCAGGGCGTGGCGGGCCTGGTGCACGAGTTCACCGACTGGGACTGGGGGCTCGTGCAACGACTGGGGTTCCTCGACGGCTACGAGGTCTACGCGAGCGTCACCCTGCTCGTGCTGGGCGTGGCCCCTGTCTCTTATACACATCTCTG
>KL569218.1:22803-23127 GCA_000715635.1 Streptomyces violaceus
GGCTCAGCAGCCGTAGTCGACCAGGTCGAACGACTCGTAGTGGTCGGCCGTGTAGTAGTCCTCCTGGTTCTCCTCACCGGTGACGATGCGCCGCGCACCGCGGTTGGAGGAGCCGGGGGTGATGACCGTGTACTCGTGGTAGTACCCGGTCGACTGCTGGGGCAGGATGCGCTCCCGGTTCTGGAAGACGGTGCCGTCCTGCTCGAACGGGTAGGGGCCGCCCTGCTCGATCAGGTCGAGCGTGTCGTGGGCCTGGGACGGCAGTTTGCTGTAGCAGATGTCGCCGACGGCGGTGGGGGCCGCGTCGGCCGTCGTGGCGGAGAC
>KL569218.1:23383-24658 GCA_000715635.1 Streptomyces violaceus
GACACAAGGGCGGCTGCTGCGCCGAGCCGCGAGGCGCGTGGGGGGAAGTTCATGCGCTCATGATGACGCGCGTAGACAGTGGCATGTCAATGTCAAGCGCGGAGATTTTCCCGTCAAGTCCGATGAGTTTGCGGGAAGTTAACCAGCCCTCCGGCGCCCTCGTCCGCTGTTCACCAGGCCCGATGAGGACGCCGGGCGGGGGGCGGCTACGCGTCCTCCGGCAGTTTGTACTCGCCGTACTCCGGGCGGCCCGCCAGGTCGTACGTCTGCATCGAGACGCCCGCGCCGGAGACGCTGCCTCCCGTGTGCCGGAACGCGGTCGGTACGGCACCCTCCGGGAACAGCCGGAACCCTGCGCCGAGCACGACCGGGAAGGTCAGCAGGTGGAGGGTGTCGACGAGGTCGAGCGACAGCAGGGAGCGGACGAGAGCGCCGCTGCCGTGCACCTGGACCTCGCCGTCGATGCGCTCCTTCAGGGCGGTGACCTCCTTGGCGAGGTCCCCGGAGAGCACGGTGGTGCCCGCCCACTCGGGGTCCTTCAGGGTCGACGAGGGGACGTACTTCGGCAGTGAGTTGAGCTTCGAGGCGACCGGATCGGCCGGGTCGGTCACCTTCGGCCAGTACGAGGAGAAGATGTCGTAGGTACGGCGCCCGAGCAGGAAGGCGTCCGGGCGCGCGAAGACGTCGTTGACGAACCGGCCGAAGTCCTCATCGGCGTACCAGAAACTCCAGCCGCCGTGGGTGAAGCCCCCGCGGGTGTCCTCCTTCGGCCCACCGGGGGCCTGGTAGACGCCGTCGAGGGTGACGAAGAGGGTGGAGACGAGCTTGCCCATGGCGGGTGCCTTCCCATCCGGAACGAAGAGGGTCCGTTGTCATGGGTTCAGACCCCGCCGGCACCCGCAACTCATCGCTGGGCCGTACGCCACGCGCGCGTGCCGTCCCGTTCGAGCGCGCGTCCCGCCGGGGACCTCGATGTCCGTTCGCCGCCAGCGTCGCCGCCGGGCGGCCGCTGGGATGGAGACATGACTTCACAAGGAACTTCTCGAGCGACTTCTCAGGAAACCCTGCACGGCAAGGTGGCTCTCGTGACCGGCGGGAGCCGTGGCATCGGCGCGGCGACGGCCCTGCGGCTGGCCCAGGAGGGCGCGGACGTGGCCGTCGGCTATGTGAACGGCAAGGAGGCGGCCGAGGAGGTCGTACGGGCCGTGGAGGCGCTGGGGCGCCGGTCGGTGGCGCTGCGGGCGGATTCGGCGGACGCCGCCGAGGCCGCCGGTG
>KL569218.1:24871-28373 GCA_000715635.1 Streptomyces violaceus
CGACATCCTGGTGAACAACGCGGGCGTGGGCCTGCTCGGGCCGTTGGAGACCCTGTCGCTCACGGATGTGGACCGGGTCCTCGCCGTCAACGTACGGGCGGTCTTCCTGGCCTCCCAGGCGGCCGCCGCGCTGATGCCGGAGGGCGGACGGATCATCACCCTCGGCAGCTGCATGGCACAACGCGTGCCGGGGCCCGGCGGGGCGCTCTACGCGATGAGCAAGGCCGCCCTGGCCGGTCTGACGAAGGCCCTGGCGAGGGAGCTGGGCGAGCGCGGGATCACCGCGAACCTCGTCCTGCCCGGACCGATCGACACCGACATGAACCCGGCGGACGGGCCGTACGCGTCCGGCCAGGCGGCGATGACCGCGCTGGGCCGGTTCGGAACCGCCGGTGAGGTGGCGTCCATGGTCGCCTATCTGGCCGGGGCGACGTATGTGACCGGTGCGGAGTTCGCCGTGGACGGCGGGCACGCGGCGTGAGGTCCGTGGGGCGCACGTGACGCACATGGGGAGCACCGGTGCTGTCAGGCCGGTGCGCCCCATGGGCCGGGGTCGGCTCAGCCGCCCAGCTCCTGGTGACGCGCCGCGAGACGCCTCGCGCCGTCCTGCGTCAGGGAACCGAACAGACGCAGCCGGGAGATACCGCCGTCCGGGAAGATGTCCACGCGCGCGTGCGTGCCGACGGCCGGCTCCGGGAGGACGAAGCGGTGGTTGGTGTCGGGCTGGAGGCGGGTGCGGGGCAGGATCTCGCGCCACTCGCCGTCCTCACCGTCCTTGACCGACACGGACGCCCAGCCGGCGCTGTTGCCCTTGAGGTAGGCGGTGTCGATCTCCAGGGCGCGGATCCGCGCCTGGGAGGCCAGCCGGTAGCGGATCCAGTCGTGGCCCTGGTCGCGGCGGCGCCGGGTCTCCCAGCCGTCGTCCATCTTGCGGGAGCGGCCCGGCTGGATGGTGTTGGAGGCGGGCGAGTAGAAGAGGTTGGAGGCGTCCTCCGCCTGGCCGCCGTTCTCCAGGGCGACGACGTCGAAGGTGCCGAGCGTCTCCAGCCACGCGGGGTCGGGGACGACCTCGCCGTACACGCGCAGGCGTGCGATGCCGCCGTCGGGGTGCTGGTTCACCCGCAGGTGGGTGAAGCGCTGCTCGACCGCGACGGAGAAACCGTTCGCCGCGTGGCCGCCGACCGGGGTGCGCGGGACCAGGGTCGTCCACTTCACGTCGTCCCCGAGGAGTTCCTCCGGCGACGGGGAGCCCGGCACGGAGGTGCCCTCGACGGACACCGCCTGCGGGTAGTTGCCGCGGAAGTGGGCCGTGTCGACGACGATCCCGCGGATCACCCCGGGCGCGCCGAGACGCACCAGTGCCCAGTCGTGGTCCTCGGCCGTCGGCCACGGGTGCCCGGCGGAGGCACCGCGCCGCCGCCGCGTCTCCCAGCCGTCCATGATCTTGCCCTTGTGCCCGAAGTGCTCTGGATCGAACTCGGCGGGTTCGGGCACCAGCAGGTTCTCGCGCTGGGCGAAGAACTCGTCGTTGGCGGCGAGGACACCGGCCCCGAGGCGCCGGTCGGCGAGGTCGGCGTACTGGGTGAAGGGGAAGTCGGCGGTGCGGTAGTCCGCGTACGGGTCGCCGCCTCCGTAGGGGTTCGCGTCGCCGGTGAAGCTGGGAATCGCCGTCACGGGATGAGTGCCTTTCGGGAGTCGGCCGGATGGGATGCGGGTGCGGGGAGGTCTAGGACTGCCGGGTGAGGAGTCGGCCCTTCGGTTCGGTGAACTCGCCGTCCGCGACGATGCGCTGCCCGCGCAGCCAGGTGGACTTCACGACGCCGTACAGGGTCTTTCCCGCGTACGCCGTGACGCGGTTGCGGTGCTGGAGGGCCGCCGGGTCGACGGTGAAGGTCTCGTCGGGTGCGAGGACGGCGAAGTCGGCGTCGCGGCCCGCCGCGATGGCGCCCTTGCGAGTGTCGAGCCCGACCAGTTCGGATGTCCGCGCGGACATCCAGCGGACCACGTCCTCCAGGCCGTGACCGCGCTCGCGGGCCTCCGTCCACACCGCCGCCAGGCTCAGCTGGAGTCCGGAGATGCCGCCCCATGCCGTCGCGAAGTCGTCCGTCTTCAGGTCGGCGGTGGACGGGGAGTGGTCGGTGACGACGCAGTCGATGGTGCCGTCGGCCAGCGCCTGCCAGAGCAGGTCCTGGTTGGCGGACTCGCGGATCGGCGGGCAGCACTTGAACTCGCTGGCGCCGTCGGGCACTTCCTCCGCGGTGAGGGTCAGATAGTGGGGGCAGGTCTCCACGGTGATGCGGACGCCCTCCGCCTTCGCCTCGGCGATCATCGGCAGGGCGTCGCTGGAGGACAGGTGCAGGATGTGCACGCGCGCGTGCAGGGCCTTCGCCTCGCGGATGAGCTGCGCGATGGCGGTGTCCTCGGCGTCCCGGGGGCGGGAGGCGAGGAAGTCGGCGTATCTGGGGCCGGGCTGCTGCGGGGCGGAGGCGAGGAGGTGGGGGTCCTCGGCGTGCACGATGAGCAGGCCGTCCAGTGCGGCGATCTCGGCCATGGAGCGGGCGAGCGGGTCGCGGTCGAGGTGCGGGAACTCGTCCACGCCGGACGGCGACAGGAACGCCTTGAAGCCGAAGACGCCGGCCTCGTGCAGCGGGCGCAGGTCCTTGACGTTGTCGGGCAGCGCGCCGCCCCAGAAGCCGACGTCGATGTGCGCCTTGCCAGCGGCGACCCGCTGCTTCGTACGGAGATGGGCGACGGTCGTGGTCGGCGGGAGGGAGTTGAGGGGCATGTCGACGAGGGTCGTGATGCCGCCGGCCGCAGCGGCGCGGGTGGCGGTCCAGAAGCCCTCCCACTCGGTGCGGCCGGGGTCGTTCACGTGTACGTGGGTGTCGACCAGGCCGGGCAGCAGGACGTGGTCGCCCAGATCCTCCAGGCGGGCGCCCTCCGGTACGGGTGCGTCGTACGGGAGGACGGCCGTGATCGTGCCGTCGGCGACCGCGACGGACGCGGCGCGCGTCCCCTCGGGAGTGATGACACGCGTCGAGCGAAGCACCAGTTCAGCGTCGGACACCCGAACCCCTTACTTCCACCTACCGGAATTCAACTTTCTGTTGAAGGAGTTTCACTCCCTCTCCCGTGCCAGTCAAGGGCACACTGGACCCCGGCGCCTTTCACATGACCACTCCTGGACGTTTCCACAAAGCGGAATTAAACTTTCAGTACGCAGAACGTAGCTACGTACGAGCGGGGAGTCAACCGACTGCCGGGTAGGCTTCTGCTCTTCCGCCGCCAGTCCCGAAAGGAACGCGCCGTGCCGACGTCCAGCGCCAGCACCACCGACTCCGCCCGGTCCTCCGCCAACGGCGGCGTACAGTCCCTGGAGCGCGCCTTCGACCTGCTCGAACGGATGGCGGACGCGGGTGGCGAGGTCGGCCTGAGCGAGTTGTCCGCGAGCAGCGGGCTGCCCCTGCCGACCATCCACCGCCTGATGCGCACGCTGGTGGCC
>KL569218.1:28563-29224 GCA_000715635.1 Streptomyces violaceus
GTGTATAAGAGACAGGATCCGTCTCGGCGAGTCGGCCTCCCGGCTGCTGGGCACCTGGGCACGGCCCTACCTCGCCCGACTGGTCGAGGAGACGGGCGAGACGGCGAACATGGCGCTGCTGGACGGGGACGAGATCGTCTACGTGGCGCAGGTGCCGTCGAAGCACTCGATGCGCATGTTCACGGAGGTCGGCCGGCGCGTCCTGCCGCACTCCACGGGCGTGGGCAAGGCCCTGCTGGCGAGCTTCCCCGCGGAGGAGGTGCGCGCCCTGCTCCACCGCACGGGCATGCCCGCCGCGACGGAGAAGACGATCACGACGCCCGACGGGTTCATCGCGGCGCTGGAGGACGTGCGCCGGCAGGGTTACGCGATCGACGACAACGAGCAGGAGATCGGGGTCCGCTGCCTGGCGGTCTCGGTGCCCGACTCCCCCACCGCCGCCGCCATCTCCATCTCCGGGCCGGCGGGCCGGGTCACGGAGGCGGCGACGGACAAGATCGTGCCGGTGCTCCAGCAGGTCGCGGCGGAACTGTCGGAGGCCCTGGCCAGCCAGAGCCCCGCCTGACGTTCAGCACGAGCGCGACACCCTAGGGCCTGTCGTTTGGATCACGCCGCAGACGCGGGGGTCCGGCACGCACATCTGCCGCGTTGCCGTCAGTCC
>KL569219.1:0-1281 GCA_000715635.1 Streptomyces violaceus
CCGACCCCCGGAGCGTGCCCCGCCGCAAGGGCTCGGACCTGGAGACCCTGGCCCGGGTGCGCCGCCGGGCCGCCGCCGAGGGCGCGGAGGAGGCGGTGCTGATCGCGCCCTCGGGCACGGTGCTGGAGTCGGCCACCGCGAGCGTGCTGTGGTGGGAGGACGACACCCTGTGCCTGCCCCCGCCCCGGCTGCCCGTCCTGCCGGGTGTGACGGCCGGGCTCGTCCAGGAGCGGGCGCTGCGGTCCGGGATCCGGATCGCGCACCGCGAGCGGACCGTGGCCGAGCTGGACGGCCGTGAGGTGTGGCTGGTTAACGCGCTGCACGGGATCCGGCCCGTGACGGTCTGGACGGGACGCCCGATGCGGGTGCCTCCGGCGGAGCGGGCCGGGGAATGGCGGACCTGGCTGGACGGTCTCATGGAGCCGCTGCCGAGCTGAATTCGCAAGAAGCATGACCAAGAAGCATGACTACGCCGGGCCGAAGGAATTCGACCCGGCGTGCTTCCTGCTGTTCCTTTTCAGTTTTTCGGCACCATACGCGTGGCTATCGCGATGCGATTGTAGGCATTAATGACGGTGGCCGCCCAGATCAAAGCGGCGATCTGGTGCTCGTCGAAGACCTCGGCCGCCTCGGCGTACACCTCGTCCGGGACGCGACCGTCGTGGACCAGGGTCACGGCCTCGGTCAGCGCCAGTGCGGCGCGCTCGCGCGCGGTGAAGAAAGGCGTCTCCCGCCAGGCGTTCAGGGTGTACAGGCGCTGCTCGGTCTCGCCCTGGGCGCGGGCGTCCTTGGTGTGCATGTCGAGGCAGAACGCGCAGCCGTTGATCTGCGAGGCGCGGATCCTGACCAGTTCGAGCAGTTCCGGTTCGACCTTGGCGTCCTGCGCCGCGGAAACGGCGGCCGAGTGCAGGGAACCCATCGCGGCGGAGACGTCCGGGGTGGTTTTCTTCAGGGCAACGCGAGATATGGAAGGGCTTTCGCTCATGGGGTGACCATATCCTTCGAACCGCATTCCTGACGGGGAATTCGCGCGATTATCCGGGCAGTACCGCGCACAGTGCGTCCAGCGCCCCGGACCAGGCGTGGTCCGGTGGTGTCCCGTAGCCGACGACCAGGGCGTCGACCGGCTCGGCGAGCGCGGCGGGGTGCTGGTAGCGGGCGAGTCCGTGGACGGCGAGGCCCTGCCAGTGGGCGGCCTGGACCACGGACTGCTCGGTGCCGGGCGGCAGCCGCAGCAGGACGTGCAGACCTGCCGCGATGCCGGTGACCCGGGCCCCGGGA
>KL569219.1:1501-2170 GCA_000715635.1 Streptomyces violaceus
CCGTTACGGCGGCGACCAGGGCGTCCCGCCGGCGGCGGTAGCGCAGGCGGGTCGCGCGCACATGGCGGTCGTAGGCCCCGGAGGCGAGGAACTCGGCCAGGGTCAGCTGGTCCAGCACCCCGCAGGTGTCGACGCCGCCCTTCGCCACCGTGACCTCCTCGGCGAGGCCCGGCGGCAGCACCATCCAGGCCAGCCTCAGCCCGGGGGCGAGGGACTTGCTGGCGGTGCCCAGGTAGATCACCCGGTCGGGGTCCAGGCCCTGGAGCGCGCCCACGGGCTGACGGTCGTAGCGGAACTCGCCGTCGTAGTCGTCCTCCAGCACCAGCCCGCCGGTGCGGCGCGCCCAGTCCACGACGGCCGCACGGCGGTCGCGGTGCAGGGGCACGCCCATGGGGAACTGGTGGGCCGGGGTGAGGAGGAGCGCCTCGGCGCCCGACAACTCGCCCGGGTCCGTGCCCAGTCGGTCCAGGGGCAGCGGGGTGGTGTGCAGGCCGGACGCTGCCAGGAGTCTCCAGTGCACGTCGAGACCGTACGACTCGACCGCGACGGTCCGTGCCTCGCGCGCCCGCAGCACCGTGCCGAGCAGCTTCAGGCCGTGCGCGAACCCGCCGCACACCACGATCTGTTCGGGGTCGGCACGTACCCCCCGGGCCCGCGAGAGGTAGCCGG
>KL569219.1:2405-4579 GCA_000715635.1 Streptomyces violaceus
AGAGATGTGTATAAGAGACAGGGGCTGCCTTGAGCCACGCCGCGCGCGGGAAGGACGCGAGGTCGGGGCTTCCGGGGCGCAGGTCGTAGGCCGGGCGGGTGCGTACGCGGGGGTGGGGTGCCGTGCCGGCCGGCGGGACGACGGTCCGCTCGGCGACTCGGGTCCCCGCACCCTGTCGCGCGGTGAGCCAGCCCTCGGCGACCAGGTCGGCGTAGGCGTCGGCGACCGTGTTGCGGGCGATGCCCAGGTCGGCGGCGAGCGCGCGGGAGGAGGGCAGCCGGGTGCCGGGGGCCAGCCGGCCGGAGCGCACCGCCTCGCGCAGGGCGTCGGTCAGCCCCCGCCGCAGGCCCGGGCCGGCCGGCTCCACATGCAGGTCGATGCCCAAAGTGGCCCACGGTTCCGCCATGGAAATGGACCATACTCCTGGGCTGCTTCCTTCCTAGGGTCGAGGGCATGACGACGCATAACCCTGACACGACGATCACGACGACCGTGGAGTACGCCCCCGAGCAGCCCGCCCGCCTCGACTGGGCCAAGCACGCGCCCGAGGTCTACAAGGCGATGGTCCGGCTGGAGATCGCCGCCCGGCAGGGCCTCGACCACAAGCTGTACGAGCTGGTGAAGATCCGCGCCTCCCAGATCAACCACTGCGCCTTCTGCATCGACATGCACACCAAGGACACCCTCGCGGCGGGCGAGAGCGTCGAGCGGATCCTCCAGCTCAGCGCCTGGGACGAGTCGCGGCACTTCTACACCGCGAAGGAGCTCGCGGCCCTGGAGCTGACGGAGGCCGTGACGGTCCTGACGGACGGTTTCGTGCCGGACGAGGTGTACGAGAACGCCGCGAAACACTTCGAGGAGGCCGAGCTGGCGCAGCTCATCGCCGCGATCACGGCGATCAACGCCTGGAACCGCTTCGGGGTGACGTGCCGTATGGCGCCGGGGCACTACCAGCCGGGCCAGTACAAGTGACGGCTCGGACGCGGGCGCTCGACCCGGCGGTCGGCCGCGCCCTGTCAGCTCTGAGCGCCACAGCGAAGAAGGGCCTCGGCGACCCGGCCCTGGCCGAACTCGTCGTGATCCGCGCCTCGCAGGTCAACCACTGCGCGTTCTGCCTCGACATGCATCTCGCGATCGCCCGCGAGCACGGGGTGAGCGAGAAGCAGCTCGGTCTGCTGGCCGCGTGGCAGGAGGCCGAGGAGGTCTTCGACGAGCGGGAGCGGGCCGCGCTCGCGCTGACGGAAGCGGTGACCGTGCTGACGGACGGTTTCGTGCCCGACGAGGTGTACGAGAACGCCGCGAAGCACTTCGACGACGCCCGGCTGGCCCATCTGATCGGCCTGATCGTCGCCATCAACAACTGGAACCGGGTGATGGTCGGCCGTCGGATTCCGCCAGGGGGATACACACCATGAGCAAGGTGGACACGTTCCGCGCCCTGCACCACCACCGGACGCCCGAAGATCCCCTGGTCCTGCCCGGACCCTGGGACGCGGCCAGTGCCCGGGTGTTCGCCGAGGCCGGGTTCCCGGCGCTCGCCACGCCCAGCGCCGGAGTCGCCGCGTCTCTGGGGCACGAGGACGGGCAGGTCCCGGCCGACGAGATGTTCGCCGCGGTCACCCGGATCGTCCGGGCCGTCGACGTGCCGGTGTCGGCGGACGTCGAGGGCGGCTACGGACTCGCGCCGAAGGAGCTGGTGGAGCGCCTGCTGGAGGCGGGGGCGGTGGGCTGCAATCTGGAGGATTCCGAGGACGGGGTGCTCAAGGACCCGCGCGCGCACGCCGACCGGCTGGCCGAGGTGCGGGCCGCGGCCGGCGGCCGGCTCTTCGTCAACGCCCGCGTGGACACCTTCTCCTGCGGGTTCGCCGATCCCGAACGGGCCATCGAGCGGGCCGCGTTGTACGTCGCCGCGGGCGCCGACTGCGTCTACCCGATCGGGGCCCCGCCGGAGGTGCTGCCGCTGCTGCGGGCCAGGATCCAGGGGCCCATCAATGTGGGCGCCCTGACGGACGAGGGCCCCTCGCCCGCCGAACTCGGCGCGCGAGGGGCCACCCGGATCACCTTCGGGCCGGGACTCCAGCGGCGGGCCGCCCGGGCCCTGCGGGAGATCGCCGCCGGCCTGCGGACGCGGTGACGCTCAGGACAGCCACTTCTTCCACGTGGACTTGTGGCTG
>KL569219.1:4785-7520 GCA_000715635.1 Streptomyces violaceus
CGTGGACTTGTGGCTGTCCACCCACTTCTTCGCCGCCTCCTCCGGTGTCATCTTCTTGTCGGCGATCAGCAGGGAGACCTCGTTCTGGTCCTCGGTCGTCCACTTGAACTTCTTCAGGAACGCCGCCGCCTTGCCGCCGTTCTTGGCGAAGTCCGCGTTGAGGTACTTCTGCAGCGGCGTGTGCGGGTAGGCGCAGGCGACCTTCTCCAGGTCGGCGTCGCAGCCCTCCTTGTACGCCGGCAGCTTCACCTCGGTCATCGGGACCTTCTTGAACAGCCACTGGGGGGTGTACCAGTAGGTGAGGAAGGGCTTCTTCTCCTTGGCGAACTGCCTCATCTGGGTGATCTGCGCCGCCTCGGAGCCGGCGAACACCACCTGGTAGTCCAGCTTCAGGTTCTTCACCAGCGCCTTGTCGTTGGTGACATAGGACGGCGAACCGTCCATCAGCTGGCCCTTGCTGCCGCTCTCCGGGGTGCGGAACTGATCGGCGTACTTGTTGAGGTTCTTCCAGTTCGTGATGTCCGGGTGCTTCTTGGCGAAGTACGTCGGGACGAACCAGCCGATGTGCCCGGTGACGCCGAGTCCGCCGCCGGACGCGATCGTCTTCTTGTCCTTGACGTACCGCTGCTCCTGCTCGGGGTGGCCCCAGTCCTCCAGGAGCGCGTCGACGCGGCCCTGGCTGAGCGCGTCCCAGGCGGGCACCTCGTCGACCTGGACGGTGTCGACGCGGTAGCCCAGCTCGTTCTCGAGCAGGTACTGGGCGACGGCCACGTTGGACTGCGCGCCCACCCAGGACTGCACGGACAGGGTCACGGACTTGGCACCCTGCGCGTTGGCGAAGGGCGAGGCCTGCTTGGTCATGTCGGCGGCGCCGCAGCCGGTGAGCAGCGCCAGGGAGCTCACGGCGGCGATCACCGCGGTCGTACGGACTCGCATGTCACGCTCCCTTCTTCGCGCGCCGCTCGGTGGGCTGGGTCACCCGGTCGAGCATCAGGCCGAGGCAGACGATCGCCGCGCCGGCCACCAGACCGGTCGCCAGGTCGCCCTGGGCGAGGCCGAAGACCACGTCGTAGCCGAGCGCGCCACCGCCGACCAGGCCGCCGATGACGACGACGGCGAGGACCAGCACGAGGCCCTGGTTGACGGCGAGCAGCAGCGCCGGGCGGGCCAGCGGGAGCTGGACCTGCCGCAGCTGCTGCCAGCTGGTCGCGCCGAGCGAGCCGGACGCCTCCAGCGCGGCCGGGTCGACCTGGCGCAGGCCCTGGGTGGTGATCCGGACGACGGCCGGCAGCGCGTACACGATCGCGGCCGCGACGGCCGGGGCGCGGCCGACGCCGAACAGGGCGACGACCGGGATCAGGTACACGAACTGCGGCATCGTCTGGAACACGTCCAGGACGGGGCGCAGCAGCCGCTCCAGACGGTCGCTGCGGGCCGCCGCGATGCCGGTGGCGAAGCCGACGACGAGAGTGACGGCGACGGCCGCGAGGACCTGCGACAGGGTGTCGAGGGAGGGCTTCCAGACGCCGAGCGCGCCGATCGCGGCCATGGCGAGGACGGCGGTGAGCGCGGTGCGCCAGGTGCCGATCACCCAGGCCAGGGCGGCGACGATCAGCAGGACCGACCACCAGGGCAGCCCCTGCAGGCCGTCGCGCATCGGGTCGAGCACCCAGGTGGTGAAGTGGCCGGCCCAGTCGGCGGTGCCGCCGACCACGGGGACGCCGGAGTAGAGGTGCGCGGTCATCCAGTCGACCGCGCGGTTCACGGGCTCGGCGATGCCGACGACCCAGGCCTCGGGCCAGTCGAGCCGGCCCGCGAGACGCCCGGCGACCGCCACGGCGACGAAGGCGACCAGGGCGTACAGCCAGCCGAGCCCGCGCCGGGGCTCCGGTTCGGCGCCGAGCCGCTCCCCCGCCGCGCCCGTGACGCGGTCCAGGACGACGGCCATCAGCACGATCGGGATACCGGCGGCGAGCGCGGCACCGACGTCGACCGAGGCCAGCGCCTGGTAAACGCGGTCACCGAGACCGCCCGCGCCGATGACGGCCGCGATGACGGCCATCGACAGCGCCATCATGATCGTCTGGTTGAGGCCGAGCAGGAGTTCCTTGCGGGCCAGCGGGATACGGGCCGTCAGCAGCCGCTGGCGTGCGGTGGAGCCGAGCGACTCGACCGCCTCCAGCACCTCCTTGTCGGCGCCGCGCAGACCGAGCGAGGTCAGCCGGGCCATGGGCGGGGCGGCGTAGATGACGGTGGCCAGGACGGCCGCCGGGACGCCGATGCCGAAGACCAGCACGACCGGCAGCAGATAGGCGAAGGCCGGGAGCACCTGCATGGTGTCCAGGACCGGGCGCAGGAGGCGGTCCATCCGGTCGGACAGCCCGGCGGCGAGCCCGAGCACCATGCCCACCACGACCGACGCGAGGACCGCGACGACCATGAGGGCGAGCGTCTGCATGGTCGGCACCCACATGCCGAGCAGGCCGCAGGCCAGGAACGCGACGCCCGTGCCGAGGGCGAGCCGGATGCCCGCGACGCGCCAGGCGACCAGTGCGCCCAGGGCCGTGACGCCCGCCCAGCCGACGGCCAGGAGGCCGAGGTAGACGGCTCGTACGGCGATGACGACGACGTTGCTGACGTGGCCGAAGAAGTACAGGAACAGCGGGTGGCTGTCGCGGTTGTCGATGATCCAGTCGCTGGCCTTGGCCAGCGGCTCGGAGAAGTCGACGGTCAGG
>KL569219.1:7728-13310 GCA_000715635.1 Streptomyces violaceus
ATGTGTATAAGAGACAGACGCTGGCCAGGGGGACGAGGATCGCGGCGGCCAGGGCGAGCAGCAGCAGCTTGCGGACGGCCGGGGTCCTGAGGATGCCGGGCAGGCCCAGTCGCGGCGGGGATGAGGTGATCGTCGCCATCAGACCGCCTCCTTGGGCTGCTCCGTCCCGGGCGGAGCGGGCTGCTCCGTACCGGCGACGACGCCCAGCAGCGTGTCGGAGTCGACCATGCCCACGCACCGGCCCTCGTCCACGACCCGGGCCGGAGCGCCGGCGCGGGCGACCGCCTCGATCGCCTCGGAGACCGTCGCGTCGGGCCGGACCGCCGGTCCGCTGCCGTCCAGGTCCGCCGAGGGGTTGCGCATGGCCGTGCGGACGGTCATGACCTGCTCGCGCGGGACGTCCCGGACGAACTCGCGGACGTAGTCGTCGGCGGGAGAGCCCACGATCTCCTCGGGCGTGCCGAGCTGCACGACCTGGCCGTCGCGCATCAGGGCGATGCGGTCGCCCAGCTTGAGGGCCTCCTGGAGGTCATGGGTGATGAAGACCATCGTCCGGCCCTCCTCGTGGTGGAGCCGGACCACCTCCTCCTGCATCTCGCGCCGGATGAGGGGGTCGAGCGCGCTGAACGGCTCGTCGAAGAGGAGGACTTCGGGGTCGACGGCGAGCGCGCGGGCGAGGCCGACGCGCTGGCGCTGGCCGCCGGAGAGCTGGCTGGGGCGGCGGTGCTCCATGCCTTCCAGACCGACCTTGGCGACGACCCCGGCGGCCCGCTCACGCCGTTCGGCCTTGCCCATGCCCTGGATCTCCAGGCCGTAGGCGACGTTGTCGAGGACCGTGCGGTGCGGCAGCAGGCCGAAGTGCTGGAAGACCATGGCGGCGCGGTGGCGGCGCAGTTCGCGCAGCCGGGAGCGGTCCATGGCGCGGACGTCCTCGCCGTCGATGGCGATGGTGCCCGCCGTCGGCTCGATGAGCCGGGTCAGACAGCGCACCAGCGTGGACTTGCCGGAGCCGGACAGGCCCATGACGACGAAGACCTCGCCCTTGCGCACATCGAAGCTGACGTCGCGGACGGCGGCCGTGCAGCCGGTGCGGGAACGCAGCTCAGCGGGGTCGAGGGCGGTGAGCTCGGGGTCGGCGGGAACGCGCTCGGCCTTGGGGCCGAACACCTTCCACAGGCCCTCCACCGAGAAGACGGGGGTCGTGTCCATGGTCTGCTCCGTGGGGGGTTCGAGGGTAGGGATCTCGGTCACCGGTCACCACCGCCGATCAGCTCGGCGGCCTTCTCCCCGACCATGAGCACGCCGATCATCGGGTTCACGGTGGTCATGGTGGGGAACACGGAGGCGTCCGCGATGCGGATGCCCTCCAGGCCGCGGATGCGCAGCTCGGGGTCGACGACGGCGAGCCGGTCGTCGGTGTCGCCCATCTTGCAGGTGCCCGCGGGGTGGTAGACGGTGTGCGCGACCTTGCGGGCGTACTCGCTGAGCTCCGCGTCGTCGGTCACGTCCGGGCCGGGCGCCACCTCGCGCTTGAGCCAGCCGGCCAGCGGCTCGGTCTTGGCGATCTCGCGGGCGATCTTGATGCCGTCGACAAGGGTCCGGCCGTCGTAGTCGTCCTCGTCGGTGAAGTAGCGGAAGTCCAGGGCCGGCTTGACCTCGGGGTCGGCGCTGGTCAGGTACAGCCGGCCGCGGCTCTTCGGCTTGGGGATGTTCGGGGTCATCGAGACACCGAACTCGGGCCGCTGGTAGCCCAGTCGCTCCGGGTTGTCCGTGAACGGGATCTGGTAGAAGTGGAACATCAGGTCGGGGTGCGGCTGTTCGGGGTCGCGGCGCACGAACAGGCCCGCGTCGGAGTCCATCGCGGAGTTCTCCGGGATGGGGCCGTTCGTCTCCCACACGATCACCGACTCGGGGTGGTCGAGCAGGTTCTCGCCGATGCCCGGCAGGTCGTGCGTCACGGGTATGCCGAGCCGCTCCAGGTCCGCCTTCGGGCCGATGCCGGAGTGCATCAGCAGCCGGGGCGAGTCGACCGCGCCGGCACAGAGCAGGACCTCGTTGCGTGCCTTGACGAGGATCTCCTCGCCGTCCTTGGTGCGGACGTGCACGCCCTCGGCGCGATTGCCGTCCAGCTCCAGCTTGTACGCCCAGGTCTCCAGCAGGATCGTCAGGTTGGGCCGCTCGTCCATCACCGGGTGCAGATACGCCACCGACGCCGAGGAACGCTTGTTGTTCTCGGGGTGGTAGGCGAGGTCGAAGAAGCCGACTCCCTCGGTGAACGGCTTCTTGTTGAAGCCCTCCACGCGCGGCACGTTCAGCGCGGCCTGCGCCGCGTCGACGAAGTCGCGGGCGATGGCGTTCCGGTCCTTCTCGTCGACCGGGACGACGTTGTTGAGCAGGCGCGCGAAGTACGCCTCCATCTGCACCGCGCCCCAGCCCTTGGCGCCGGCGGCCTCCCACTCGTCCCAGTCGGCCGGCAGCGGCTTGAAGGCGATCAGGGTGTTGTGCGAGGAGCAGCCGCCCAGGACCCGGGCTCGGCTGTGCCGGATATGCGAGTTTCCGCGTGGCTGCTCGGTGGTCGGGTAGTCGTAGTCGAGCTCGCCGCCCAGCAGGCCCATCCAGCGGCGCAGGGTCAGCACGTCGTCGCGGCCGACGTCGCTGGGGCCGCCCTCGATGACGGCGACGGTGACGTCGGGATTCTCGGTCAGGCGGGAGGCAATGACGGAACCTGCGGTTCCGCCACCTATCACGACATAGTCGTACTCATGACTGGGGTGGGACATCGCGTACTTGCTCCAGAGGGGATGAACCAGCGGGGACGAAGAGGTCGGGTCCGAAGGGTGAGGGAGGTCAGCCCGCGAACCAGCGCACCGGCTTCGGAGCGAGGTTCTGGTAGACGTGCTTGGTCTCTCGGTACTCGGCGAGTCCGGCCGGGCCGAGCTCCCGGCCCACTCCGCTCTTGCCGAAACCGCCCCACTCCGCCTGCGGCAGGTAGGGGTGGAAGTCGTTGATCCAGATCGTGCCGTGCCGCAGCCGGCCGGCCACGCGCCGGGCCCGGCCCGCGTCGGAGGTCCAGACACCGCCGGCGAGGCCGTACTCGGTGTCGTTGGCGAGGGTCACGGCCTCGTCCTCGGTACGGAAGGTCTCGACGGTGAGGACCGGCCCGAAGACCTCCTCGCGGACGACGCGCATCTCGCGGTGGCAGTGGTCGAGGACGGTCGGCTCGTAGAAGTAGCCGTTCTCGGGGCGCTGCGGGGACGGCTCGGGGCGCTTGCCGCCGGAGCGCAGCACCGCGCCCTCCTTGAGGGCGGACTCGACGTACATCTCGACCTTGGCGCGCTGCTGCTCGGAGACCAGCGGGCCGCACTCGACACCGTCCTCGGTGCCGCGGCCGAGACGGATCTTCTCGGCGCGGCGGGCCAGTTCGGCGACGAAGCGGTCCCGGATCGACTCCTCGATGATGAGACGGGCGCCGGCCGAGCAGACCTGGCCGCTGTGGATGAAGCCGGCATTGAGGGCCTGGTCGACGGCGGTGTCGAAGCCCTCGTCGGTGGCGCAGGCGTCGGCGAAGACGACGTTGGGGTTCTTGCCGCCGAGTTCGAGGGCGACCTTCTTGACGCCGGGCGCGGCGGCCTGCGCGACCTTGGTGCCGCTGACCAGACCGCCGGTGAAGGAGACCAGGTCGACGTCGGGGTGCTCGGAGAGCCGCGCGCCGACCGAGTGGCCGGGGCCGGTGACGATGTTGGCGACGCCGGCGGGCAGCCCGGCCTCGACCAGCAGCTCGATGACCGCGATGGTCGTCATCGGGGTGATCTCGCTCGGCTTGATGACGAAGGTGTTGCCCGCCGCGAGCGCCGGGGCGATCTTCCAGCTGGCCTGAAGCAGCGGGTAGTTCCAGGGCGTGATCATCGCGCAGACGCCGATGGGCTCGTGCACGACGACGCTGTGGATGTCGGGCGAGCCCGCGTCCACGACCCGGCCGGGGGCCTCGCCGGCGACCAGGTCGGCGAAGTAGCGGAAGGCGTCGGCGACACAGTCGATGTCGACGCGGCCCTCCTCGACGGTCTTGCCCGCGTCCTGGGCCTCCAGCCGCCCGAGCTGCTCACGGTCGCGCACCAGCAGGTCGGCGACGCGCCTCAGCAGCGCGGCACGCTCGGCGACGGGCGTGCCGGGCCACTCGCCCTCGTCGAAGGCGCGCCGGGCGGCAGCGATCGCCAGGTCGGTGTCCTTCTCGTCACCTTCCGCGACCACGGCGAACGGCAGCGCGTCCGCGGGGTCGAGGATCTCCCGGGTGGCGCCGGAGACGGCAGCACGCCACTCCCCTCCCGCGTGGATGGTGCTGCGCGCCTGAAGTACGTTGCTTTCCGCCATGACCGCTTTCGCCTTCCGTTCCTGATCAGCGCCCTTGTGTCACAGGTGTGTCACTAAGAGACCGAGTGCGCCTGCCCTCGCCCCCCGGATGCATGCACGATCCGTGGCCGAAAGTGCGCTGTGTCACTGAAGATGCGGTCAAACAGGGGCGAAACACTCGCTGATCAGGTGCGGCAGACGTCAGGTCGTCCGAGGTCGGAAGCCCTCCGGCGGGTCTTCGCCGAACACTACGACCCGGGACAGCCGACAGGCCCCGCACCGGCCGAAACCGGTAGGGGGCCTGCGCGGAGAGGCTCCGGTCAGATGAGGCCGAGGCCGCGGACCGCCTCGCGCTCCTCCTCGAGCTCCTTGACGGAGGCGTCGATCCGGGCACGGGAGAACTCGTTGATGTCCAGGCCCTGGACGATGTCGTACTTGCCGTCCTTGGTGGTGACCGGGAAGGAGGAGATCAGGCCCTCCGGGACGCCGTACGAGCCGTCGGACGGGATGCCCATGGAGACCCAGTCGCCGTCGGCGGTGCCGTTGACCCACGAGTAGACGTGGTCGATGGCGGCGTTCGCGGCGGAGGCGGCCGACGAGGCGCCACGGGCCTCGATGATGGCCGCGCCGCGCTTGGCGACGGTCGGGATGAAGTCCTCGGCCAGCCACTTCTCGTCGTTCACGACCTCGGCGGCGTTCTTGCCGGCGACCGTGGCGTGGAAGATGTCCGGGTACTGGGTGGCGGAGTGGTTGCCCCAGATGGTGAGCCGCTTGATGTCGGCGACGGTCGAGCCGGTCTTCTTCGCGAGCTGCGTCAGCGCGCGGTTGTGGTCGAGGCGGGTCATGGCCGTGAACCGCTCGGCCGGTACGTCCGGCGCGGCGGCCTGGGCGATCAGGGCGTTGGTGTTGGCCGGGTTGCCGACGACCAGGACCTTGATGTCGTCCGCGGCGTGGGCGTTGATGGCCTGGCCCTGCGGCTTGAAGATGCCGCCGTTGGCCTCGAGGAGGTCACCGCGCTCCATGCCCTTGGTACGGGGGCGGGCACCCACGAGCAGCGCGACGTTGGCGCCGTCGAAGGCGACGTTCGGGTCGTCCGAGATCTCGATGCCCTGCAGGAGCGGGAACGCGCAGTCGTCCAGCTCCATGGCCGTGCCCTCGGCGGCCTTGAGCGCCGGGGTGATCTCGAGGAGGCGCAGCTTGACCGGCACGTCCGGGCCGAGCAGCTGACCGGAGGC
>KL569219.1:13460-13988 GCA_000715635.1 Streptomyces violaceus
GGCGCAGCTTGACCGGCACGTCCGGGCCGAGCAGCTGACCGGAGGCGATGCGGAAGAGCAGGGCGTAACCGATCTGGCCGGCCGCGCCGGTGACGGTGACGTTCACGGGAGTGCGGGTCATGGCGTTCTCCGTATGACAGCTGGCGGTGGGGCGGTCCCTGCCCCGGACGTCTGATCGATCTCTTGGCGTCAAGAGATCCACCAGCGGTCAGGCTATCGCGCATCCGGTATCTCGCACGGCCGGGTCGGTGTGGCCCACCCCACAACCCGCCCGGCGCCCATGCAAACGGCGGCCGCCCGTCCGGGAGAGGGGGACTGAGGCGGCCGCCGGGGGGGAACCGACCGTGCCGGACTCCCGTGGGGGTAGGGTTCGCGTGCCCCCGATTCCCCCGGCCATTCCTCCGTCTCCGAAATTCGTTCGGAACGGTCCTACGACCGGGTCACCCGGCACCGGGGCCTGCCCCCCGGCCGACGCCGCGACAGGGACCGAGTCGGCCCGCCGGACGCCGGCCGCGAGGCGCCCCGTGA
>KL569219.1:14196-15132 GCA_000715635.1 Streptomyces violaceus
GCAGTGACCTCCTCCGCGGTCAGTACGGGCGGTAGCCTCCTCCGCGGTCAGCAAGACGGCCACGACCGGCCGCGCGCAGGCCTCGGCGCTGACGAGGCACCCCGCCGGGCCCCGGGGCAGCTGACCGGAAGCCAGGCCGGCCACCAAGAGCCAGGCTCCCGCCGTACGCCAGGCACGCCCCGCCAAGTCCCGTCAGACGGCCGGAGGACAGACGGCGGACGCCCACGAGCCGCGCCCCGCCGAACCCCACGGCACCCCGCCGGGCCCCGGCCAGCCCTCAGGGCGGCGACGCCGCCCTCCTGCTCCGCGCGGCCCTGCCGGGCTACTCCGTGCAGCCCTTCTGGCCCGATGCCAAGGTCGCGCAGGCCTTGGCGTCGGTGGCGTTCTTCACCGCCACCATCGGGGTGTACGCGATCGCGTCGCCGGCGACGGTGATGCTTCCGGACTGCTTCGCCTTGCCCGCGCTGATCTGGACCTCGTCGCCCTGTGCCGCCTGGGTGACACGGCCCCAGGCCGCCTTGCAGGTCTCGCTGTAGCGGACCTCCACGACGGTGTTGCCGACGGTCGCGGTCTGCGCCGTGGTGACCAGGTCACCACTGCATCCCATGCTCTCCGCGTCCTTGCCGGTGCAGCTGTCGCCGCTGCACTTCACACCGGGCGGCAGATCCGGGTTCGTGGTGGCGCGCGGCGTGGGCGACTTGGCACTGCCCTTGGCCTCGTCGTCGCCACCGCCACCGGTGAGATAGAACGCGCCGGCGATCACCACGAGCACGCCCACGACACCCGCGAGGAACGTCACGGTCCGCCGCTTGCTCCCGGCGGAGCTCCTCTCCCGGCTCGGGGCGACGTCCCGCGGCGACCCGTCGTACGAGCCCGCGCCCGCACCCGTCGTCCGCGCAGGCTCGGGCGCGCCGGCGGGAGTGCCGCCGTCCGTAC
>KL569219.1:15312-20359 GCA_000715635.1 Streptomyces violaceus
CCGGGACCCGATGCCGCTGCCGGTGCCGGTGCCGGTGGAGCGCCCGCCCGACGGCGACGGGCCCTGGTACCCGGCTATGCCCCACGAGTTGACCCCGGCAGCACCGCCCCGGCCGCCGTCCTCCCGCACACCACCGCTGGTGGAGGAGTCCTGGACCTCGGGCGCCGTCGGCTGCGGCGGCACCGTCGGGGCCACTCCGGCCGGCCCCGCGATACCCGGCGTGACCGTGGCGCTGCCGCTCCTGCGGGCGGGCTTGTCGTCACCCCCGGACGCCGACTTGCCGGAAGCCGACTTGCCGGAAGCCGACTTGCCCGAAGCGGTCTTGCCGCCGGAGGCCGTCGTACCGCCGCTCTTGGAACCGGCCGAAGGGTCGCCGAAGTCCTGCCCTCCGAACTCCCCGAGCGCGGCGCGCGCCTGGGAGATCCGGATGGCCTCCATCGTCATGTCGTGCCGCATCTCCGAGCGGCTCCAGGCGCGCTCGGCGAGCTCCCACATGGTGGTCAGGTGCAACGGGTTGGTCCCGGTGACCTCGGCCAGAGCCACGATCGCGCCCTTGGGCGCGAGCAGCCGGCCGTTCAGATAGCGCTCCCACGACGTCTTGCTGTAGCCCGTGCGGTCCGCCACCGACGCGATGCTCAGACCACTGCGGTCCACGAGTCTGCGCAGCTGGCTGGTGAACTCCCTGATCTGTGGATCGAGCTCATCCGGCAAGGCCCTCCAACGAGGCATTGCTTCCCCCTCTTCCCCCCGGTCGTGCTGTTATTTCCCGCGCTGTTCGCCCCGCGCGTTGGCGGCCTGGGCCGAGTCCCCGTTCTGGTTACCCACAGGGATGCGCACACTCAGGATCTCAGTTCCCTGACTGGGGGCGCACAGAAGCATGGCGACCGCGCGCGATACACCCTGGACCGTCCCGATTGTCCACGCCAACCCCGTTGTCGCACCACTTCGTGCGGAATCCGCCAGAGGAAGTACCGGAACTGTCACTTCCGTGCCACAGCGCACTGACAGCCGTTGAACAGGCCGTTCGCCGTGCAGGAGGGTGGTCCGTGGCGGCGGCCCGTCCTTCCTCGGGGGAGAGGACGGACCGCCGTCCGGTCATCCGCTGGTGACCGTGAAGTGCAGCGTGTCCTTCAGGAACGGGATCTGCAGCCACGGCTTCGGCTGTGCCATCAGCGCCAGCAGGACGATCGTCAGGCCCAGCACGCCGTACGTGACGATGTCCGTGAAGCGGGAGCGGACGGCGAGCATGCCGACGTCCGGCAGCAGCCAGCGCATCACGCCACTGCCCAGCAGGGCGACGCCGATCAGCAGCGTCCCGAGCCGGAACTGGTCGAAGGCGGTCACCAGCAGCCCGAGCCCCACAAGCCCCAGCACGGCGAGCACGGGCCACTGCCGCACCGGCGCGGACGCGTCCCCGGACACGGCCCGGCCACCGCCCTCGGGCCGCGCGGTGTCCTTGGTGAACAGCGGGAACCGCCGGGTGACCCGCCGCGGCCGCCCCTGGGCATCGGGCGCGCTGACCGGATCCCGGACGGTGAGGCCGTCCTCGCCCGCCTCCGGCCCGTCCGGGGTGCTCGGACCGGCCTGCGCGTCCGGCTCGGCCGAAGCAGCCCGACGAACATGCCCGTCCGGCTCGCCCGAAGCGCTCGGACCGGCCTGCCCGTCCTCGACGCCCCGACCGGCCTCGGCAGCGTCCGCACCCAGACCGGCCCGGGCGCTCTCCACGCTCCCGCCGCCCGCCGCGCTCCGCGCGCTCCGCTCAGCCGACACTGCGCTCCGCCGCCTCGACCACGTTGACGAGCAGCTGTGCGCGGGTCATCGGGCCGACTCCGCCGGGGTTCGGGGAGATCCAGCCGGCGACCTCGGCCACGTCGGGGTGGACGTCGCCCACGATCTTGCCCTCGGCGCTGCGGGAGACGCCGACGTCGAGGACGGCCGCGCCCGGCTTGACGTCCTCGGCGCGGACCAGATGGGCGGAACCGGCGGCGGCGACGATGATGTCCGCGCGCTTGAGGTGCGCCGACAGATCACGCGTGCCGGTGTGGCACTGGGTCACCGTCGCGTTCTCGCTGCGCCGCGTCAGCAGCAGCGGCATCGGCCGGCCGATGGTCACGCCCCGGCCGACCACCACGACCTCCGCGCCCTTGATCTCCACGCCGTAGCGGCGCAGGAGGGTCAGCACGCCGTTCGGGGTGCAGGGCAGCGGGGCGGGCTCGTTCAGGACGAGGCGGCCGAGGTTCATGGGGTGGAGCCCGTCCGCGTCCTTGTCCGGGTCCATCAGCTCGAGGATGCGGTTCTCGTCGATGCCCTTGGGGAGCGGCAGTTGCACGATGTACCCGGTGCAGGCCGGGTCCTCGTTCAGTTCGCGGACGGCGGCCTCGATCTCCTCCTGCGTGGCCGTCGCGGGCAGCTCCCGCTGGAGGGAGGCGATACCGACCTGCGCGCAGTCGCGGTGCTTGCCCGCGACGTACTTCTGGCTGCCGGGGTCGTCCCCGACCAGGATCGTGCCGAGGCCGGGCGTGACGCCCTTCTCCTTCAGCGCCGCCACGCGGGCGGTCAGATCGGACTTGATCGCGGCTGCGGTGGCCTTGCCATCGAGAATCTGGGCGGTCATGACCCCATCCTCGCGGATGACCCGCCCACGGTTCCAATCCGGCCACAATCCGGGCACCGAGGGCTCCTCCTCCCGTATCCGCCCATGATCAGCGATGTTGCACTTGCACAACACATCGGGAATGCGGCTGGACAAGCCCGTCACCGGTGCAGAACGATGACATGACAAGTGCCGCGGGCAGTTCAACGGGGGGACGGTCGCAATCTGAAGTACTTCTCCTCCGTGCGGATGCCCCGCGTCGTCCCCGCACTCGGAACCAACGGAGGAACATCAGCCATGAGCTACGGCGACCCGAACAACCCCTACGGCGCTCCCCAGGGACAGCCGCAGCAGCCTGGCTACGGCACCCCGCAGCAGGGCCAGGCGCCCGGTTACGGCTACCCGCAGGCCCCTCCGGTGTCCCCCTACGGCGCCGGCCCCGCCGCGCCGACCACGATGCCGGGCTCGGTGGGCGCGGCCAAGGTGATGATGTGGGTGATCGTCGGTCTGCAGGTCATCGGCGTGGCGTTCTTCGCCTTCGCCGCCGTGGCCCTCAACGCCGCGAAGGACGACGAGTCCCTCAAGGACAACGTCGCTTTCCAGGACCTGGTCGGCCAGTCGACCGGCGTGATCTGGGGCTACGTGGTGTTCGGCCTGGCCTGGCTGGTGTTCGCGGCCGTCCTGGCGACCAAGTTCAAGAACGGCGGCAACGGCGCCCGCGTCACCATCATGGTCTTCGCCATCATCACGGCCGTCCTCGGCGTCTACCCGTTCATCCTCGTGGGCCTGGTGCACACCGTCCTGGCCATCCTGGTCGCGGTGTTCGTCGGCAACGCCAACGGCAAGGCATGGTTCAACCGCCCCAAGTACTGAACGGACCCGGTCGACCGGACCAGTTCACACCAATCACATCCAAGGGCCGTGTCTCACCCGTACGAGGGGGGCACGGCCCTGGTGCGTCGCCCTAGTCTGACGGTGGTAGCTGTTCAGGCACGGGGAGAGCACCTTGTACAGCATCATCGTGGTACCTCCGCCGACCACGGAGGACGAGCGAAACCGCACCCACCGCAGACTCGCGCCCGGCGAACGCCTCACCTTCGGCCGGTCCGCCCACGACAACGACCTGCCCATCACCCACGACGGGGTCTCCCGCCGGGCCGGTGAGATCACCGCGCAGGGCGCCTTCTGGATCCTGAGCAACCTCAGCCGCGAACAGACCTACGTGGTGGAGAACCCGGAGGGCGCGGGCGAACACGTCAAGCTGGCGCCGGGGCGGCTGGACGCGCCGATCCCCTTCGAGTTCTCACGGATCGTGCTGCCCGCCGCCGGCGACCTGCTGGCGCTGGAGGTGTGGGCGCCGCGCCACGACTATCTGAGCGGCACGGGCGGCCTCGACGGCGCCACGACCGCGCCGGCCTTCTCGGTCGACCGCACCAAGCGCTACTTCGCGGTCCTGGCGGCCCTGTGCGAACCACGCCTGCGCGGCACCCCGCACGCGCCGCTGCCCACCGTCGACCAGGTCGCCGAGCGCCTGCGCCCCACCTGGCCGGCCGCGTCCCGCACGGCCGTGCAGTGGAACATCGACTATCTCGCCGTGAAGCTGCGCCTCAAACCGGGCCCGGAGAGCGCGGACACCGGCCCGCGGCTCAACGGCAAGAAGGAGTCCCTGGTCTCCCTGGCGCTCCGCTTCGACCTGGTCCGGGAGGACGACCTGGTCGTCCTGGCCGCCCCGTCGGGCCGGGTGACCCGGTGAACGAGACCTACGCGGTGCCCGTGCCGAAGGGCTACCGGGTCGGCGCCTGGGAGGTGCGCGAGCCGATCGCGACCGGCGCCTTCGGCAGCGTGTACGCCGCCCGGCGCGTCGGTGAGAGCACGCGGCTGCCCCGGACCGCCGCCCTGAAGTTCCTGCCCACCGGCACGGCCACGCCCCGCAGGCTCACCCACCTGCGCGAGCTGATCGAGCGGGAGGTCGAGCTGTACCGGCGGCTCAAGCACCCGCGGCTGGTGCGGATGTACGAGACGCTGACCGTCGACGACCCGGGCCGCCCGGAGCTGGACGGCGCCACCGTCCTCGTCCTGGAGCGGGCCAAGGGCTCCCTGTCCGCCCTGCTCTCGGCGACGCCCCGGCCCGAGGCGGGTCCCGCGCTGCTCGCGCAGATCTGCGAGGGGCTGGCCCAGCTGCACGACGCCGGCTGGGTGCACGGCGACCTGAAGCCGGCCAACGTGCTGCTGATGGAGGACGGTTCGGTCCGGCTGGCCGACTTCAACATGGCGGCCGAGATGGAAGGCACCCACGCCTACACCCCGGCCTTCTCGACCCCCGACTACACGCCGCCCGAGCTGTTGTGGACCGAGATCGGCGAACGAGGCCGCCGGATCCGCCCGTCCGCCGACGTATGGGCCTTCGGCGTCCTCGCCCACCTGGTCCTCACCGGCTCCTTCCCGCTGCCCGGC
>KL569220.1:0-856 GCA_000715635.1 Streptomyces violaceus
GGCCCACCCGGGCGGCGCGCGGCAGGCCGGTTATGCCGGGTGTCCTGGCTGCGCGGTGCCTGCGCGCACCCTGCCGTCTTCGGAAGACACGCATGTGCTCACTGTCGACCCGAACCGGTCCGTCCGCGATGTGTGATGTGCCACCCGGTGGAACCATCGTCACGGTCCGCGACGTTTTTCCTGGTGCACGGACGCGTGGCCGGTTCTGATCATCCACGCACGTGCGACTGATCACCGGGCCCTCCCCCCACGTACTAAGGGGTTCCGAATGAAAGGCGGCGTGCGTGGACCTGCTCGACATCCTGCTGTTGCTGGTCGTCCTGGCCTATGCGGCGTCCGGGTACCGGCGCGGGCTGGTGGCCGGCTGTGTGTCTCTGGCGGGCTTCGTGGGCGGCGCGGTCATCGGCGTGTGGGTCCTGCCGTGGGTGATGGACCTGGTGACGCCGGGGACGACGGGGGCGACGCTGACAGCGGTGTTCACGGTGCTGCTCCCGGCGGTGGTGGGGCACGAACTGGCGGGGCGCCTCGCGCTGCGGCTGCGGCGGGAGCTGGACAGAGGGCCGCTCCGAGTGGCGGACGGGGTCGGCGGGGCCGTGGCCAACTCCGTCGCCGTGCTGATCGTGGCTTGGGTGGCCGCGAGCGTCCTGGGCGTGTCCTCGTCGCCTGTGGTCACCTCGGCGATCCGGGACTCGCGGCTGCTCGACGCCGTGCAGCGGACGATGCCGGACACCACGCCGGACTGGTTCTCGGGGGCCACGTCCGCGCTGACCCAGGCGGGTTTCCCGCAGGTCTTCAACCCGTTCGAGAACGAGTCGACCGCCGAGGTCGCCGCGCCCTCCGGTGACAGCGTCACGGC
>KL569220.1:1108-3911 GCA_000715635.1 Streptomyces violaceus
ACCAAGCGGAGCACGGTGAAGGTCGAGGGCGTCGCCGGCACCCAGGGCCGCGAGGGCAGCGGGTTCGTGTACTCCCGGGAGCACGTGATGACCAACGCCCATGTGGTGGCCGGCATCGACGAGCCGACCGTGCAGATCGGCGGGGTCGGACGGACGTACGAGGCGCGGGTGGTGCTCTTCGACCCGCAGAAGGACGTGGCCGTGCTGTACGTGCCGGGTCTCAAGGCCCCGGTGCTGCGGTTCGACGACGCGGCGAAGCGCGGCGACTCGGCGGTCGTCGCGGGCTATCCGCAGGACGGCGACCTGAACCTCCAGGCGGCGACGGTCGCGAACCGCGTGCGGGCGACGGGCCAGAACATCTACAACGACGGGACGGCCACCCGCGAGATCTACTCGATCCGCTCCACCGTCCGCCCCGGCAACTCCGGCGGCCCTCTCCTGACCACCGACGGCCGGGTCTACGGCGTGGTCTTCGCCCGCTCCACCTCGGACGCCGAGACCGGCTACGTCCTGACGGCGGCCGAGGTCGCCTCGGACGCGCGACAGGCGGCGGACGCGACGACCCCGGTGGACACGGGGGATCTCGCCGCGTCATGACGCCCGGTCAGACGGCCGGCAGGGAGCGCCCCATGAAGACGTCGTCGACATACGCGCCGTCGAGGAAGAACTCCTCCGGCAGGATCCCCTCCACCACGAACCCCTCGGACTCGTAGAGCTTGCGGGCCGCCGTGTTGTGCGCGAGGACGCGCAGGGTGATGCGCCGCGCCCCCTGCCGTCGCGCCTCCTCCTCCGCCGCCCGCAGCAGCGACCGGGCGACGCCGTGGCCGCGCGCCTCCTCCGCGACGGCGAGCCCCCGGATCATGCGCACATGGGCGTTGCAGGCGAGCGACGTCGCGGTCCCGAGCCGGAGATAGCCGGCCAGGACCCCGTCGCGCTCGGCGACAAGACAGTCCTGCGCCGGGTCCCGCTCGGAGAAGAAGGGCTCGTACGGCTGCTCGGGGCGGGGCTGGACGGCGTGCAGATGCGACCAGACGGCGCGGTCGAGCAGCCCGAGCGCCTCCTCGTCGTCGAGCCGTGCGGGTCGTATGTGCGGAGTCGGCATGGCGGTCACGTTACGTCGGCGAGGGCGGTTCCCGACGGGGCTTTTATGTACGCGACCGGCAAGATTGAGCCATGCGACGCATCGCGGTGACCGGCGCCTCCGGTCTGATCGGCAGCGCTCTGGTGCGGTCCCTGACCGCGGACGGGCACGAGGTGGTGCGCCTGGTGCGCCATGAGCCCCGGGCGGCGGACGAGGTCCGTTGGGACCCGGAGGGCGGGCGTGTGGACGATGCCGGGCTCGCCGGGTGCCACGGGGTGGTGAACCTGGCGGGGGCCGGGGTCGGCGACCGCCGCTGGACGGACGCCTACAAGCGGCGGATCCGCGACAGCCGGGTGAACGGCACGGCGGCGCTCGCCGAGGCCGTCGCCGGGCTGGACGAGAAGGACCGGCCGCGGGTCTTCGTCAACGGCAGCGCGATGGGCTACTACGGCGAGACCGGGGACCGGACCGTCGACGAGAGCGCGCCGGCGGGTGAGGGCTTCCTGCCCTCGCTGTGCGTGGAGTGGGAGGGCGCCACGGCACCGGCCCAGGAGGCCGGTGTGCGCACGGTGTTCACGCGGACCGGCCTGGTCGTGTCCCGCGAGGGCGGTGCGTGGGGGCGGCTGTTCCCGCTGTTCCAGGCGGGGCTCGGCGGGCGGATGGGCGACGGGCGGCAGTACTGGTCGTTCATCGCGCTGCACGACGAGGTCGCCGCGATCCGGCATCTCATCGAGACGGACGGTCTGTCCGGGCCGTTCAACCTCACCGCCCCGAATCCCCTGACGAACCGTGAGATCACCGCGGCGATGGGACGCGTGCTGCACCGCCCCACGCTGTTCGCCGTGCCGGCACCCGTCCTGCGGAGCGTGCTCGGCGAGATGGCCGGGGACGTGCTCGGCAGCGCCCGGGTGCTGCCGACGCGGCTGCTGGAGTCGGGCTTCCGGTTCGCCTTCCCGGAGATCGAGGGGGCGATCCGGGCGGCGCTGTGACGGGTCCGGTGCGGCTCTCGGCCGTTCCGGGCCAGCTCTTCGAGTCGCCCACAAGCCTTCTGCGACCACTTCATGCCCGTGAGGCATCCGTATGCGACCGTCGTGCGACCGTGCCCTGTTGATGCGCGACTCCCTTTGACCGATCACAGCCCTACCCTCGACCAGAACTCGCGTATCCCTGCGGCCTGTTGAGGGCATGACGTCTCCAGCGCCCGCGCAACCTCGAGGAGGGGCACGTGCTTGAGCCCGCGTACCAGGCGGACGTGGTCGTCGTGGGGGCCGGGGTCGCCGGACTCTCGGCCGCGAACCGGCTCACCCGCGCAGGAGTGACGACCATGGTCCTGGAGGCCGCCCACGGCGTCGGCGGCCGCATGGCGACGGAGAAGGTCGACGGCTTCCGGCTCGACAGAATCGGCCAGTTGCTGTCCACGGCGTATCCGGAACTACGACTGACACCCGGCCTGGGCGGGCTGGTGCTGCGCCCCTTCGCGCCCGGTGTCCTGCTGCACGGCGACGGACGCCACCATCGCGCGGGCGTCCAGGCTGGCGCAGGGGGCGCACGGGGCGCACTGCACGCGGTGCGCGCCCTGGCGAGCGCTCCCCGGTCGCCGGTCGCGCCCAGGCCTCCCAGGAGGCCGGTGGCGGTACCCGGCCGGCAGGTCTCCGTACCCCGGAGCCGGTCCGGCGCCCCGCTCGGCACGGCCGTCGACCAGGCCCTGTCTCTTATACACAT
>KL569220.1:4172-4807 GCA_000715635.1 Streptomyces violaceus
CCCTGGCGGCGCGCGGGCTGCCCGCCCGGACGATCGACGGCTTCCTGCGTCCGCTGCTCGCCGCCCTGCTCTGCGACCCGGACCTGACCACGTCCAGCCGGTGCGCGGACCTGGCGCTGCGGGCCTTCGCGAGCGGCCGGCTCTGCGTGCCGGAGGGCGGCGCCGAGGCCCTGCCGGAGCTGCTGGCCCGCACGCTGCCGCCGGGCACCGTGCACACCGGCGTGCGCGTCACCTCCGCCTCCACGACCTCGGTGACCACCGCCGAGCACGGCGAGATCCGCTGCCGGGCGGTTCTGGTGGCGACCGATGCCCGGGCCGCCGCCGAGCTGCTGCCCGGGCTGCGGGTGCCGGATTTCCACCCGGTGACGGTGGTGCACCACACGACCGACGAGCCGCCGGAGACCGGGGCGTCGCTGCTGCTCGACGCGGATCTCGGTGGGCCGGTCGCGCACACGGCGGTGGTGAGTCGTGTCGATCCGTCCCGGGCGCCGGCGGGGCGGGCGCTGGTGTCGTCGACGGTTCTGGGGCGGCCGCCGGGGGATGTCGACACGGCGGTGCGGATGCACTTGGCGCGGCTGTACGGGATGCCGACGGCTCGGTGGGAGACGCTGGCCGTGCACCAGACGGTGGAGGCG
>KL569220.1:5085-5309 GCA_000715635.1 Streptomyces violaceus
CGGCCGCCGCATGATCTGCGGCGGCCGGTGCGGTTGATCGCCGGGCTGTATGTGTGTGGGGATCACCGCGACACCAGTACTGTTCAGGGCGCTTTGCACTCTGGGCATCGGGCTTCTGCGGCGATCTTGGCGGACTTGGGGGCGGGGCGGTCCATGCATGTGGCCGATCCGCTGCCGACTGTGCCTCGGGCTGCGTAGGTGCTCTGTCGGGTGCGGGTGCGTTG
>KL569220.1:5588-6367 GCA_000715635.1 Streptomyces violaceus
CGCAAATCGACACAGCCCCGCGCCCCTAGAAGCAAGGAACCTCAGCCAAGGGCCGCTACTTTGTCGCGGTAACTCCTCACCGGGGCCGCGTCCTTGTACGGCTCGAGTCTCCTTTCGAAGTCCCTCACGTACTCCACCGCCCGCACCGAACGCATCTCCGCGGCCTGGCCGGCGGCCTCCGCACCGAGTTGGCAGGCCTGGTCGAGTTCGCCCAGGCCCAGGCGGGCGGTGGCCAGGACCACGCGGCAGAAGAGGCGGCTGCGGGCGTAGGAGGGGGCGCGTAGTTGCAGGGAGCGTTCCGCGTGCTGGGCTGCGGCGCGGAACTGCTGCAGGTCGCGGTGGCAGTGGCCGAACTCGTCGGCGAGCTGGGCCTCGTCGAAGAACTTCGCCCAGTGCGGTACGTCGTCCCCGGGCCGGGCCGTCTCCAGGGCACGCTCGGCGCGGACCAGGGCCGCGGTGCAGGCCCGGACCTCGCCGAGCACGCCGTGCCCGCGTGCCTCGGAGGCGTGCAGCAGCGTCTGCACGACGGGCGGGGCCGAGGTGCCGACGCCCTGCTGTGCCACGCGGGCGAGCTGCACGGCCTCCCGCCCGTGCCCGAGGTAGACGGCCTGCTGGCTCATGGTGACCAGCACATACGCCCCGTACGTCCGGTCCCCGGCCGCCTGGGCGAGCCGGAGCGCCTGCACGAAGTAGCGCTGGGCGAGTCCGTGCGCGGCGATGTCGTACGACGTCCAGCCAGCGAGCCGGGTCAGGTCGGCGGCGGCCGCGAACAGCCGGCG
>KL569220.1:6596-6866 GCA_000715635.1 Streptomyces violaceus
AGCTCGCACTCGTGCTCCAGATAGCGCACCAGGGCCTGGCGGGCGTGACCGCCGCCGTAGGCGTCGTCGAGGGTGCGGAAGAGCTCGCCGACCGAGCGCAGGGCGGCGATGTCGCCGCCGGTGACCTTCTGGCCGGGTCCGCGCTCGGCCTGGCCGCGCTGGCGGGGCAGGGACGGTACACCCGGCTCGGCCGTCGCCGGGAGACGGACGGGGGCGCGGCCCTGCGCCGGGATGCGGGCGGCGGGCGGCTCGCCCCGGGCGACCTTCTCG
>KL569220.1:7104-9124 GCA_000715635.1 Streptomyces violaceus
GGCCCGGCCGATCAGCCAGTCCCGGCTCGGCACGACGAGCCCGGCCGGGGTGAAGGCGATCTTGCGCAGCTCGGCGTGGCTGCCGGAGTCCTTGCGCCACAGCCCGCTGACGATGTCGACGGCCTCCTCGGGGGCGGCCGCGAACTCCAGCCCGGCGTAGACCGGGGCGCAGGCGTCCAGGCCGAGATCCTGGGCGGAGAGGCGGCGGCCCAGGCGCCGGGTGAAGACCTCGGCGATGAGCGCGGGCGTGGTGCCTCGGGGCTGCTGGCCGCGCAGCCACCGGGTGACGGAGGTCTTGTCGTATCTCAAGTCGAGCCCGTGTTCGAGACCGAGCTGGTCCACGCGACGGGCGAGTCCCGCGTTGGAGAACCCCGCTTCTGCGATGAGCGCGGCGAGCTGTCGGTTGGGGGTGCGCTGCGCGGGTCGTTCCGTCATGGTGCGGTGCGGTCTCCTGCCTTCCGGTGTTGGTGATGTGCCGGATTGCCTGTGAGCAGGCCTTTTGGCTTGCTGGACGGCGCGAATGTAGCGGAGAGTAAACACCCCATCACACATTTTCACGGACATTCATCCGATCGTGTGAGGATTGACCCCGGGACTGACGCGTTCGGGCCGGACGTACAGTGGCTTGGGCGCGATACGTGCCTGACACACCCGTCCGAGGGAGGCGCTTGCCGTGAGTGGGTTGCGGTTCGTCCGCATGGGGTTCGGTGACGAGGCCGTCGAGTACCGGGAGGCCTGGGACGAGCAGCGCCGGGTGCACGCGGCGCGGTTCGCCGACGAGATCTCCGACACGGTCCTGCTCCTGGAGCACCCCCCGGTCTACACGGCGGGACGGCGCACGGCGGACGACGAGCGGCCCCTGGACGGCACGCCGGTCGTCGACGTGGACCGCGGCGGCAAGATCACCTGGCACGGCCCCGGCCAGCTGGTGGGCTACCCGATCCAGAAGCTTCCCCGCCCGGTGGACGTCGTGGCGCACGTACGCCGTCTCGAAGAGGCCCTGATCCTCACCTGCGCGGAGTTCGGCCTGGAGACCTCCCGGGTCGAGGGCCGCAGCGGCGTGTGGATCCTGGGCGACCCGGTCGAGCGGCGCCCCGCGCTCGGCGGCCTGGCCCTGGACTTCGACCCCCGACTGCAGGACGAGGAGTTCGACCCGCGCATGAACGGCCCGGAGTACGCGCCGTCCAACGCGGGACAGCGCCGCGAGGACCGCAAGATCGCCGCGATCGGCGTCCGCGTGGCCAAGGGCGTCACCATGCACGGCTTCGCGCTCAACGTGAACCCCGACAACAAGTGGTTCGACCGGATCATCCCCTGCGGCATCCGCGACGCGGGCGTCGCGTCCCTGGCGAACGAACTGGGCCGCGACGTGACGATCGCCGAGGTACTGCCGGTGGTGGAGCGGCACTTGAGGGACGTACTGGAGAACGCCGAGCTGAAGCCGAGGGAGATCGAGAAAACCCCGGCGGCATAAATCGGCCCGTGGAGGGGCTAGCACCCACACAGGCATTCAAATCCACGGGCGTACCCTAGAGGGCGCCGAAGAATCAATCGCTAGGGAGCCGGTCGTGTCCGCAGTCGCACCCGACGGACGCAAGATGCTGCGCCTGGAGGTCCGCAACAGCCAGACCCCCATCGAGCGCAAGCCCGAGTGGATCAAGACCCGGGCGAAAATGGGTCCCGAGTACACCAAGATGCAGAACCTCGTGAAGAGCGAGGGCCTGCACACGGTCTGCCAGGAAGCCGGCTGCCCCAACATCTACGAGTGCTGGGAGGACCGTGAGGCGACCTTCCTCATCGGCGGCGACCAGTGCACGCGGCGCTGTGACTTCTGCCAGATCGACACCGGCAAGCCCGAGGCGCTCGACCGCGACGAGCCGCGCCGGGTCGGCGAGTCCGTGGTCACGATGGACCTGAACTACGCCACGATCACCGGCGTCGCCCGCGACGACCTGGAGGACGGCGGCGCCTGGCTGTACGCCGAGACGGTCCGCCAGATCCACCAGCAGACGGCGGACCG
>KL569220.1:9276-13345 GCA_000715635.1 Streptomyces violaceus
GCCCGCACCCTAGCTGACTGTCCGTCAGATTAGCTGTAATCTGACGACCTGGTCCGCCAGATCCACCAGCAGACGGCGGACCGCGAGGAAGGCCGGACGAAGGTCGAGCTGCTCGCGCCCGACTTCAACGCGGTCCCCGAGCAGCTGGCGGAGGTCTTCTCCTCCCGCCCCGAGGTCTTCGCGCACAACGTCGAGACGGTCCCGCGGATCTTCAAGCGCATCCGCCCCGGCTTCCGCTACGAGCGCTCCCTGAAGGTCATCACCGAGGCCCGCGACTACGGCCTCGTCACCAAGTCGAACCTGATCCTCGGCATGGGCGAGACCCGCGAGGAGGTCAGCGACGCACTCAAGCAGCTGCACGACGCGGGCTGCGAGCTGGTCACCATCACGCAGTACCTGCGGCCCTCCGTGCGCCACCACCCCGTGGAGCGCTGGGTGAAGCCCCACGAGTTCGTGGAGCTGCAGCAGGAGGCCGAGCAGATCGGCTTCTCCGGTGTGATGTCCGGCCCGCTGGTGCGCTCCTCGTACCGCGCGGGGCGCCTCTACCGGATGGCCATGGAGCAGCGGGACGCGCGCATCGCGGCCCAGGCCGTCTGACGCATCGTCACCACCGCGCCCGCCACAGGGCGAGACCAGCGTGTGAATTCCCGCACAAGACGCTACCCGCCAGTAGCGGCCGATTTGACGCGGTCCTGACCGTCCTCGCAGATGAGGGCACATGTCAGGACCGCGTCGGCGTTTCACCACTCCCCGCCGGGGCTTCATGGGTGTTTGACCGGCCGGTCACGCCCTGGTAACACCAATCAGTGACGCTGAACTCACAGCACGTACACCCTTACCGAGGGGGGACCTCACCCATGCAGGCCGCGCCCGTTCGCGCCACCGCGATTCCGTCCGTCACCACCGCCCTGCGTGCCGTCGAGTCGCTGCTGATGAGCAGCGGTCAGCGCACCGCCCGCCGCAACGCGTGGACCTCCGTGCTGGAGGACCGCCGTCGCGCCAAGGACCGGGTCGAGACGCAGCGCGTCCTCGACCAGTCGGTTTCCCGGTCCGTCTCCGTCCGTCCCTGATCCCGGGCCCCTCCCCCATGGGCCCCCGCGGGCACTGCCGTCGTCGGCGCTTGTGGGGCCACGTAGACTTCGTGCCATGGCGAGGAAGGAACCTGCAGCGGACGCTGCGAACTCCGGGCGACTGAAGCAGATCGCTCTGACCTACAAGATGACCCGCAGGGCCGACAAGAAGATCGGTCTTGTACTCGCGGCAGTCGGAATTGTCACCTTCGGTGTGTTCCTCGCGATCGGTTTCTTGATCGGTCACCCCATCTATCTCGGCATCCTGGGCCTCCTGCTCGCCTTCCTCGCGTCGGCGATCGTTTTCGGGCGCCGGGCCGAGCGGGCCGCCTTCGGGCAGATGGAGGGACAGCCCGGCGCCGCTGCGGCGGTGCTCGACAACGTCGGCCGGGGCTGGACGACGACCCCCGCGGTGGCGATGAACCGCAACCAGGACGTGGTGCACCGCGCGGTCGGCAAGGCCGGCATCGTCCTGGTCGCCGAGGGCAACCCGAACCGGGTGAAGTCTCTCCTCGCCGCCGAGAAGAAGAAGATGAACCGCATCGTCGCGGACGTGCCCGTGCACGACTTGGTCGTGGGTACGGGCGAGGGCCAGGTCGATCTGAAGAAGCTGCGCACGACCATGCTGAAGCTGCCGCGCGTACTGACCGGCCCGCAGGTCACGGCGACGAACGACCGGCTGCGCGCCCTCGGCGACCTGATGAGCAACATGCCGCTGCCGAAGGGGCCCATGCCGAAGGGCATGAAGCTGCCGAAGGGCGGGCCGAAGGCCCGCTGACACCCCGCACACGCACACGACGAAGGGGCGCCCGGTGATCCGGGCGCCCCTTCGTCGTCAGCGCATGCTCATCGGGTGGCTAGATGCGGACCTCGACCGTGCCCGCCAGCCGGTCGTGCAGACCGCGGCCGTCGCGGTCCCAGATCAGGGCGGGGATCGCGAGGAAGAGCAGGACCGTGCGCAGGAGGGTGCGCCAGGGGCTGACGCGGCCGGTGTCCAGGGCGAGCACCCGCAGGCCGAGGAGCCGCTTGCCCGGGGTGAAGCCGACCGTACCGACCGTGAGGACCATGAGGGCGAACAGGATGAGCGGCGCCCAGATCTGGGCCGCTTCGTTGTAGCTCTGGGTGATGAGACCGTATGCGATCAGGAGACTCAGACCCCAGTCCACGGCGAGGGCGCCGAGCCGGCGCCCCGGACGGGCGATCGAGCCGGGTCCCTCCTCGGGCAGACCGAGCTGCTCGCCCCGGTATCCGAAGTCGACACCGGCCTCTTCCGCGGCCGCGCGGGGTCCGGAAAGCCACGATCCGAGTGCTTGCCTGTTGTCCACCCGTCCACGGTACTGCGCCCGTAAATGACCAGGGCACGGCGGGGTGTGGTCGGGCTACGGTGGTGGGTGAGCCGGTTAACTTGTGCGAAACAAATGAGTCACGCCAGAGAAACCACCCGTCCCTAGGGTTTACGTCAGCGTGTGCCACCCGCACTGGCAGCACGAACGAACTACCACCCCGGCGGGACGGTCGGGAGTAGGAGGAGCTGGATGTTCCAGAACGCCGACGAGGCCAAGAAGTTCATCGCGGACGAGGACGTCAAGTTCATCGACGTCCGCTTCTGCGACCTGCCGGGCGTGATGCAGCACTTCACGATCCCCGCCACGGCCTTCGACCCGGCCGAGGAGCTCGCCTTCGACGGCTCCTCCATCCGCGGCTTCCAGGCCATTCACGAGTCCGACATGGCGCTCCGCGCCGACCTGTCCACCGCGCGCGTCGACCCGTTCCGCCGCGACAAGACGGTCAACATCAACTTCTTCATCCACGACCCGATCACGGGTGAGCAGTACTCCCGTGACCCGCGCAACGTGGCGAAGAAGGCCGAGGCCTACCTCGCCTCCACCGGGATCGCCGACACGGCGTACTTCGGTCCGGAGGCCGAGTTCTACGTCTTCGACAGCGTCCGCTTCGCGACCAGCGCGAACGAGTCCTTCTACCACATCGACTCCGAGGCCGGCGCCTGGAACACCGGCGCCCTCGAGAACAACCGTGGTTACAAGGTCCGCTACAAGGGCGGCTACTTCCCGGTCCCGCCGGTCGACCACTTCGCCGACCTGCGTGCCCAGATCTCCCTGGAGCTGGACCGGGCCGGCCTGCAGGTCGAGCGCCAGCACCACGAAGTGGGCACCGCCGGCCAGGCCGAGATCAACTACAAGTTCAACACGCTGCTCGCCGCGGCCGACGACCTGCAGCTCTTCAAGTACATCGTGAAGAACGTGGCGTGGCAGAACGGCAAGACGGCGACCTTCATGCCGAAGCCGATCTTCGGTGACAACGGCTCGGGCATGCACGTCCACCAATCGCTGTGGACGGGCGGCCAGCCGCTCTTCTACGACGAGGCCGGTTACGCGGGCCTGTCGGACACCGCCCGCTACTACATCGGCGGCATCCTCAAGCACGCCCCGTCGCTGCTGGCCTTCACCAACCCGACGGTGAACTCGTACCACCGCCTGGTGCCGGGCTTCGAGGCGCCGGTCAACCTCGTGTACTCGCAGCGCAACCGCTCCGCGGCCATGCGTATCCCGATCACGGGCTCGAACCCGAAGGCCAAGCGCGTCGAGTTCCGCGCGCCCGACTCCTCCGGCAACCCGTACCTGGCCTTCTCGGCGCTGCTCCTCGCGGGCCTGGACGGCATCAAGAACAAGATCGAGCCGGCCGAGCCGATCGACAAGGACCTCTACGAGCTCGCCCCCGAGGAGCACGCGGGCGTCCCGCAGGTCCCGACCTCCCTCCCGGCCGTCCTCGACCGCCTGGAGGCCGACCACGAGTTCCTGCTCGCGGGCGACGTCTTCACGCCGGACCTGATCGAGACGTGGATCGACTACAAGCGCGCGAACGAGATCGCGCCGCTGCAGCTGCGTCCGCACCCGCACGAGTTCGAGCTGTACTTCGACGTGTGATCGACGCCTGATCGAGGCATGACGACCGCGCCCCCGCTGCCGTATCGGCAGGGG
>KL569220.1:13615-15245 GCA_000715635.1 Streptomyces violaceus
AGATGTGTATAAGAGACAGCGTATGTTCTATTCTGCTCGCAGGACCGCACGGGGGTGGAGTGGGAATGTCCGAGCACGAACAAGACGGCCAGGAGCGCGAGTTCGACCTCAGATGGGCGGACGACGCCGAGCACAAGGAGCCTTCGGCCCGGGCTCGCATGCTCGCCGCGCGCTGGAAGCACAACCCTCCCGGTCCCGTGCCGTTCCGCCCCGACCCCGACCATCGCTCGTCCGGCCGCCGCTCCCGCTCGTCGTGGATCTCCACAGCCGTGGTGTTCGGCTGTGTGGCGGCGGTGATCGTGCTGCTCGGGTACATCAACTTCCGGGCGCCGTAGCACGACAGTGTGTCTTGCGTCTCATTGAATGCGCCGGGCGATCCCCGTCGCCCTGCCCATCAGCCATTCGAGCGGCCCCCGCTGGAAGAAGCGGGACCAGATGGTGGCGAGTACGGTGACGGACGCGATGAAGCCGAGCAGGATGTACAGGGGCGGGACGGTCGCTTCCTCGGTGTTCAGGAGCCAGGCCTGCGCGCCAGGACGCTCGCGATCATCGCGGCCGCCCTCGCCCTCGTCACACCACCAGGGGCCCGCGGCGGAAGAAGCTGCTCAACGCCACCAGGCCGGCCAAGCACATCCGATGACGCCCGGCGATGGCGCGACCCCCGTTGCCGTCCCTCGAAGAGAACGCCTACCTGCCGGGCTGTGGCTCAGGCATCGATGATGACGGGGATGATGAGGGGCTTGCGGCGGTGGGTGCGGAACGCCCAGTTCGCCACGGCGCGGGCGAGCAGCTGTTCGAGTTGGTGTGCGTCCCCGACGCCTTCCTCGGCCGCGGTGGCGAGGGTCTTCTCGATGACGGGGATGACCGGCTCGAAGGTGGTGTCGTCGTGGACGAAGCCCCGGGCAAGGAAGTCGGGGGCTTCGGCGAGGGCGCCGGTGTCCGCGTCGACGATCGCCACCACCGTGACCACGCCTTCGGCGGCGAGGGTGAGGCGGTCCTTGAGGGACGCTTCGGTGGCGCCGCCGACTTCCATGCCGTCCACGTAGACGTTGCCGGCGGGGACCTTGCCGGTGATGGACGCGCGCCCGTCGACGAGGTCGACGACGACGCCGTCCTCGGCGATGACGACCCGGTCGGGGTCGACGCCGGTACGGATGGCGAGGTCGCCGTTGGCCCGCAGGTGGCGCCATTCGCCGTGCACGGGCATGACGTTGCGGGGTTTGACGATGTTGTAGCAGTAGACGAGTTCGCCGGCACTGGCGTGCCCGGAGACGTGCACCTTGGCGTTGCCCTTGTGGACGACATGGGCGCCCCACCGGGTCAGCCCGTTGATCACCCGGTAGATGGCGTTCTCGTTGCCCGGGATGAGGGAGCTGGCGAGCAGGACGGTGTCGCCCTTGCCGATGCGGATCACATGGTCGCGGTTGGCCATCCGGGACAGAGCCGCCATCGGCTCGCCCTGGGATCCGGTGCACACCAGAGTGATCTTGTGGTCCGGGAGCTTCTCCAGCTCCTTCGTGCTCACGACCAGACCGGAGGGGACCTTCAGGTAGCCCAGGTCGCGGGCGATGCCCATGTTGCGGACCATCGACCGGCCGACGAAGGCGACCTTGCGACCGTGCTGGTGAGC
>KL569220.1:15453-17382 GCA_000715635.1 Streptomyces violaceus
GGATGCGGTGCACATGGCTGGCGAAGCTGGAGACGATGACCCGGCGTGGCGCGGTGCGCATCACCTGCTCGATCGCCGGGTTCAGCTCAAGCTCGGAGGTGGTGAAGCCGGGAACCTCGGCGTTGGTGGAGTCGGTGAGGAACAGGTCCACGCCCTCCTCGCCGAGACGGGCGAAGGCGCGTAGATCGGTGATGCGATCGTCGAGAGGGAACTGGTCCATCTTGAAGTCGCCGGTGTGCAGCACCATCCCGGCTCCGGTGCGGATCGCGACCGCGAGGCCGTCCGGGATGGAGTGGTTGACCGCCACGAACTCGCAGTCGAAGGGCCCGAAGCCGCGCCGGTCGCCCTCCCGCACCCGCACCGTGCGCGGCCGGATGCCGTGCTCCTTGAGCTTGGCCTCCAGGAACGCCAGCGTCAGCTTGGAGCCGACGACGGGAATGTCGGACCGCTCGCGCAGCAGGTACGGCACGCCGCCGATGTGGTCCTCGTGGCCGTGGGTGAGCACCACGGCCACGATGTCGTCCAGCCGGTCCCGGATCGAGGTGAAGTCCGGCAGGATGACGTCCACGCCGGGCTGGGTCTCCTCGGGGAACAGCACGCCGCAGTCGACGATGAGCAGCTTGCCCTCATGCTCGAAGACGGTCATGTTGCGGCCGATCTCACCCAGACCGCCCAAGGCGACGACCCGCAGCCCTCCTGCGGGAAGGGGCGGGGCGGCTTTGAGCTCGGGGTGCGGATGACTCATACCTCGACGTTACCCGGAGAGCGGGTCGGGGTGATCCATTGCCCCCCCCCGTTCCTGGTCGCGGAGGAGGAGTGCTGACCTTCCGATGGCCGTCCATGCCCGGGTACGCGGTGGGGGCCAGGGGGCTGACGCCTTTGCCTGTCCTGGGGTCGATCACGACCCGTTCATGGGCGGGGCCGGGTGCACACTGGCAGTGGGACGAGTGCCTGACTGCGGGGTGATGCAGATGCACAGTCGCTTCCGGAGCGACCGGCGGTTGACCACCCGTATGGGGATCACGCTGTTCCTGCTCGGGTTGTTGTACGTGGGGTTCGTGGCAGCGTTGATCGTGCTGCTGAAGTCCTGGGTGCTGGTCGTGGTGGTCGCGGCGGGGCTGTTGGGGGCTCAGTACTGGTTCTCGGACCGGATCGCGCTGTACGCCATGCGCGGGCGGGTCGTGGAGCGGGAGGAGTTTCCCGAGCTGCACGGGGTCGTGGACCGGCTGTGTGCCCTCGCCGACATGCCCAAGCCGGTGGTGGCCGTGTCTGATATGGACATGCCCAACGCGTTCGCGACCGGGCGGAACCCGGACCACGCCGTGGTCTGTGTGACGACCGGGCTGCTGCGGCGGCTGGAGACGGCCGAGCTGGAGGGCGTCCTCGCGCACGAGCTGTCGCACGTGGCGCACAAGGACGTCGCCGTGATCACGGTCGCCTCCTTCCTCGGTGTGATCGCGGGGCTGATCGTGCGGTTCGCCTTCTACTCGCAGTTGCTCGGCGGGGGCCGCAGGGACCAGAACACCGCGGTGATCTTCGCGGCGGTGATGGGTGTGTCGGCGGCCGTGTACGCGCTGAGCTTCCTGCTGATCCGGGCTCTGTCCCGGTACCGGGAACTGGCCGCCGACCGGGCGGCCGCGCTGCTCACCGGCCGGCCCTCGGCGCTCGCCTCCGCGCTCACCAAGGTCTCCGGCGACATCGCCCGCATCCCGACGAAGGACCTGCGCACGGCCCAGGCCTTCAACGCCTTCTACTTCACCCCGGCGCTGGGCCGCGAGCCCGGTGTCGCACGGCTCTTCTCGACCCACCCGAGCCTGGAACAGCGCCTCGGCCAACTGGGCCGGATCTCCGCCGAGCTGGGCGAGGCGGCGACACCCGGAGGGGTGTGAACATGGGGCTGCTGGACATCCTGCTCGGCAGGACCAAGCC
>KL569220.1:17641-18783 GCA_000715635.1 Streptomyces violaceus
GGCCGCGGCGGGCTTCACCCCGACCGGGCAGGGCGCGGTGTGCTTCGCCACGGTCGAGGGCGCGGCCTTCGAGCAGACCCACCGCGAGGTGCAGGCCCTGCTGGACGCCGACACCGACCGCGACGGTCCACCCGTAAAACTGCGGCAGGACGACTACGGCTACTCCTGGCTGGTCTCGCACCGCGCCCCCGACCAGCTGCACGCGCTCGTGACCGACCTGCACGCCATGAACAGCCAGATGGAGGTCAACGGCTTCGGCCCGCAACTGCTGTGCTCCCTCGCCGGGTTCCGGGGCCGGGCCGGCCGGCGGCTCGCCCTGGTCTACCTCTACAAACGCGGCACCTTCTACCCGTTCGCGCCCCTGCCGGGCGAGGCGCACCGGCGCGACAACGCGCTGGAACTCCAGGTGCGCGCGGCGCTCGCCGACGAGCTGCGGATCGAACAGGACCTGGGCCGCTGGTTCCCGGTGTGGGGAGCTCCCGGTCTGTGACCCGCCCCTCACGGACCACCACTCACAGGCCTGCGCCGCGTGAGTGAATGACCGTATGAGTGAGCTGATCCCTTTCACGCACACCATCGACTTCGCGCACATCACCGACTTCACGCACACCATCGGTGGTGAACGACTCAGCGGGCTGTACGGCGGAGCCGGTGCGTCGGCGAGAGCGACTGCCGTGGTCCTGCACGGCGCGGGCAACGGCAGCAAGGAGCGGCTGGTGCCCCTGCTGTCGGAGTTCGCCGCACATGGCTGCCACGCCCTCGCCTTCGACTTCTCGGGCCATGGGGAGAGCACCGGCCCGCTGCGGGAGCTGAGCCTGCGCCGCCGCTTCGAGCAGGCCGTGTCCGTGATCGACGCGTACGCGCGCGGGGACGGGCCGCTGGTCCTGGTCGGGTTCAGCATGAGCGGTCAGACGGTCGCCGATCTCGTCCGGCACTACGGGGACCGGGTGGTGGCCCTGGGGCTGTGCGCGCCCGCGGTGTACGCGGCCGAGGCGTGGGACGTGCCCTTCGGGGAGGGTGACGGGCGGTTCAGCGAGATCATCCGCCGGCCCGGCAGTTGGCGTGCGTCGCCCGCGCTCGACGTGCTGCGGGCGTACGAGGGGCGGGCGGTGCTCGCGGTGCCGGGCACGGACGAGGTCATC
>KL569220.1:18968-22004 GCA_000715635.1 Streptomyces violaceus
AGAGATGTGTATAAGAGACAGGACGGAGGCCGTCTCGGAGGCGCTGGCCAGGCACGCCCAGTTCACGCACTGGGAACTTCCCGAGGCGGAGCACCGGTTGGGCCTGTGGTTCCGCGACCGTCCCGACGACCGGCGGGCGTTCGTCACCGCCGTGCTGACCGGGCTCGGCGAGCGGGGCTGGACGGCGACCCGCGCGTGGGTGGCCAAGCAGCTCCCGGAGGGCCGTACGGTCGACAAGTCGTCTTTCCTGAAAGGTGGTTGGAGCGCCCAGATGCGGCGGCTCACCCTCGACGACGGCACCGCCCTCGCCCTGCGGACCTTCGTGAAGCCCTTCTTCCGGCGGCACGCCCCCGGGCTGCTGGCCCGCGAGGCGGACGTGCTCACGCTGCTGGCCGGGCAGGAGGGGGTGCCGGCCCCCGAGCTGATCGGCGTGGACGCGACCGCCGAGCACTGTGACCACCCGTCCCTGTTGATGTCCGTACTGCCGGGGCGGGTCCGGGTCGACGCGGAGGACCTCGACGCTCGGGTGGAGCTGCTCGCGGCTCAACTGGCCGGGATCCACCGGGTCGTCCCCGAGGAGCGTCCGCGTGCGTACCAGGCGTGGACGTCGCCGACGGGTGTCCCCCCGGGCTGGGAGCGGGCCGTGGACGTCATCCGCCGCGATCCCCCGCCGTACGAGGGCTGCTTCCTGCACCGGGACTTCCACCCGGGGAACGTGCTGTTCACGGGCTCGGGGGCCGGTCTGCGGATCGGCGGTGTCGTCGACTGGGTGGAGACCTCGTGGGGTCCCGCCGACCTGGACGTAGCCCACTGCTCGACGGCGCTCGCGCTGCTGTACGGCCCGGAGTACGGCCTCGGCTTCCGCGAGCGTTACGAGACACAGGGCGGGCGGCACCTGGCCGACGGCCCGGACCATCTGTACTGGCGGCTGCTCGACGCTCTGGCCTACGTCCCCGACGCGGCGAAACTGGCGGTCCCCTGGCGGGAGCTGGGGCGGACCGACCTGACGCCGGAGGTGCTGGCCGGGCGCCTGGACGCGTATGTGACGGGGCTGATGGAACGGTACGCCTGAAGCACGCAGGCCGGGCGCGGGCCATCCCGCGGCAGGGCGGGTCAGCGCCAGGAGGGCTTCGCCCGGCTGAACCCACCGGTGTTCCCCGCGCCGGGAACACCGGTGGGACGGCTTCAGCGCGCGTAGCGCATGAACGCCCGCACCATGTGGCACGTCGTGTCCGACGGCGGGTGGACGCCGATCTGTTCCGCCGCGCCGCGGATCGTCTCGTTGCGGGCCTGGTTCGGCATGTAGACGCCGGAGTCGAGCAGGGCGATGGCGAGTCGCATCGCCTTGAGGCGGCGGTTGTGCGTGACGTACCACTCGCGCGGCCGGCCCGGCGGCAGCGGCCGCTTCTCCACGGGCGCGTACGGCAGGTCGAGCAGGACGGGACGCTTCGCGGTGGACTGGGTGGGCAACGGCTTCGACTTCAGAGCGGCAGCGGGCACAGGCATCCTCCTGTCGCGATCGGGCGCTCACCGGAGTCCTCTGCGACCCCGGCGCCACCCTCGAACACTGCTTACAGTCTACCGCCGGGCACTGACAACGGGGAGGCCTCCCAGTCCGGCAAATGCCCAGGTGAAGAAGGAAATTGGCATCGAGTCACGACAGGTCCGCATGGGACACGTGAGTCGGCAGAAATTCGAACAACGCCGTCAGCGCGTACCGTGGGCACATGGAGATCTGGATCAATCCGGCCTGCTCGAAGTGCCGTAGCGCCATGACACTGCTCGACGCCGAGGGGGCCGAGTACACCGTCCGCCGCTACCTGGAGGACGTGCCGAGCGAGGACGAGATCCGCGGGGTTCTCGAGCGCCTGGGCCTCGAGCCCTGGGACATCACCCGCACCCAGGAGGCGGCCGCCAAGGAGCTCGGGCTCAAGGAGTGGCCGCGGGACGCCGGTTCGCGTGACCGGTGGGTCAAGGCGCTCGCCGAGCACCCGAAGCTGATCCAGCGCCCGATCATCACCGCGGACGACGGCACGGCCGTGGTGGGACGCACCGACGAGGCCGTTCGCGACGCCCTGTCGCGGTGACCACCACCCTCAGTGCATGTGGCACAGGTCACTTCGGTGACTCCTGTAACCGCTGAGTAACTTCGTTCGGTATCTCGTACATAGCGGCGTACGCTCCCCTACCTCTTCAGGAGGCGCGCATGTCGCGTAGGAGAACTCTCGGCACAACGAAGAAGATCGCGCTGCTGGTGAGCGCGGCGGCGGTGGCGGGAGGCGGGGCCTTCGTCATGGCGAGCACGTCGAACGCCGCGCCGACTCCCAAGTCGGCGTCGGATTCGACGGTCTGCCTGGGGCTCGCCACCGCCCTGTCCAACAACCAGAAGTTCATCGCGGACCAGCGGGCCGATCCCGACGCTCAGTCCGAGGCGCGGATCGCCAACCGCGAGGCGGTCGTCGCGGAGATCGAGCGGAAGCAGGAGGCGTCGGGGTGCGTCGTCGGGGAGTCGGCTCAGGACTCCCAGACCGCACAGCCGTCGCAGCCCGCTGAGTCGGCCGCCGAGTCGGCCGCGCCTTCCGATCCCGCTCAGTCGGCGGAGGCGTCGGAGCCCGCCGAGTCCGCCCCCGCGGGAAATGCCGGCGACGGTGCCGCGGCCTCCGGGCAGCAGGTGTGCAACGGCTCCACCGTCACGCTCTCCGGCGAGGGCGGTGCGCCTGCCGCGTCCAGCAACCAGTTCCCGGTCGGCACGAAGCTGAAGGTCACCAACCTGGACAACGACAAGTCCACGACGGTGGAGGTCACTTCGGTCTCCGGCAGCTGTGCGCTGCTCAACAACGCGGCCTTCGAACAGGTCCGTGAGCCCGGCAAGTTCCTGATCCGCCGGGCCGTGATCGAGAAGGTGGGGTGATGCCGGACGGCCGAACGGGTCTCTGAGGCGGCGGCCCACCCCTCGGCCGCCCCCCTCGTACGTGTCACCGGTCCTGCTGCTCCCGGCCAGGAGCAGCAGGACCGGCATGTCCGGGACGCGGGCGC
>KL569220.1:22249-23964 GCA_000715635.1 Streptomyces violaceus
GCTTGACGGAGGGAAGCCGGTGACCGACCCCGCCCTCGGGCGGAAACACCTCTCGGCGTGAACCACGCCACGGGCACACCAGGTAACACGGGGTTCACATTCGAGCAATGGCCGGGAAATCGCCTGTTGACAGGCTGCCGGACGGTTGACGCGGCGCACCGGTGCCGCAGCGCCGCAGCACCCGCGATACGCGCCCAGACACACCCCGAAGGATGTGGCCCGTGACCTTCAAGGCTGAGTACATCTGGATCGACGGCACCGAGCCGACGGCCAAACTGCGTTCCAAGACCAAGATCATCGCGGGCTCGCCCGCCGGTCTCGACGCGCTGCCGATCTGGGGCTTCGACGGGTCGTCCACCAACCAGGCCGAGGGGCACGCCTCGGACTGCGTCCTCAAGCCGGTCTTCACCTGCCCGGACCCGATCCGCGGCGGCGACGACATCCTGGTGCTGTGCGAGGTCCTGAACATCGACCTCACCCCGCACGCCAGCAACACCCGTGCCGCGCTGGCCGAGGTCGCCGAGAGGTTCGCCGCTCAGGAGCCGATCTTCGGCATCGAGCAGGAGTACACCTTCTTCCAGGACGGCTACCCGCTCGGCTTCCCCAAGGGCGGCTTCCCGGCCCCGCAGGGCGGCTACTACTGCGGTGTCGGCGCGGACGAGATCTTCGGCCGTGACGTCGTCGAGGCGCACCTGGACAACTGCCTGAAGGCGGGCCTCGCGATCTCCGGCATCAACGCCGAGGTCATGCCCGGCCAGTGGGAGTTCCAGGTCGGCCCGGTCTCCCCGCTGGAGGTCTCCGACCACCTGTGGGTGGCCCGCTGGCTGCTCTACCGCACCGCCGAGGACTTCGACGTCGCCGCCACCCTCGACCCGAAGCCGGTCAAGGGCGACTGGAACGGCGCCGGCGCGCACACCAACTTCTCCACCAAGGCGATGCGCGAGAACTACGACGCGATCATCACCGCGGCCGAGTCGCTCGGCGAGGGCTCCAAGCCGCTCGACCACGTCAAGAACTACGGCGCCGGCATCGACGACCGCCTGACCGGTCTGCACGAGACCGCCCCGTGGAACGAGTACTCCTACGGCGTCTCCAACCGCGGTGCCTCGGTCCGTATCCCGTGGCAGGTCGAGAAGGACGGCAAGGGCTACATCGAGGACCGCCGTCCGAACGCCAACGTGGACCCGTACGTGGTGACCCGTCTGCTCGTCGACACCTGCTGCTCGGCGCTGGAGAAGGCCGGCCAGGTCTGACCGACGCCACCCGGCTCCCGAAGGGGCGCTCACCGTTCGCGGTGGGCGCCCCCTCGCGTTTCCTGTCCAGGGTGTGAGAGGAGGGTCCCGGCGCGGGGTCCTCTCTGCTTGAATGGGCCCATGGCCAGCTACCAGAAGTACACCGCGACGGGTCGTCATGACCTCGAGCCCTTCTGGCCGTCCCGTCAGGACCACGACTTCGACCGGGTGTGTTGCCGCGCGACGAACGCGCCGGCCCTCTAACGCCGTACACCCCGGCCTTCGGCCAGCGCGAACCGCGTACGTCCTCGGCGACCCCGACCACGAACTCGCGGCCGTCGACCTCTCCGACGAACTCCTCGCGCGAAAGAGCTGACCTCTCATGGCGACCACTCGTTCTCTGTCCACCGCCGCCCTCGACACCCCTCCTGCGAACAGCGCCCGGCATCGGCTGCGTGCCGTCGACCGGGACGAGGTGGTGAC
>KL569220.1:24121-24614 GCA_000715635.1 Streptomyces violaceus
CCGCAGCACACGCTGCCCACGCTCCCGGGCCAGCCGCCGATGATCGGCTATCTGGTGCTCGTCCCGGCCGACCAGCAGCCGCCGTTCCCGGTGGCGGTGCCGGACCGGCCGGAGCCCGTCGGCCCCGCGGCCGGCCCCGAGCCGGGCGGCGAGCAGCTGATCCACGTCGACACCGTGCAGCGCACCGCCCGGGTGGCCGGCCGGCCGCTCGACCTCACGTATCTGGAGTTCGAGCTGCTCGCCCACCTGGTGGCGCACCCGGGCCGGGTGCACACCCGTGACCAGCTGGTCGGCACGGTGTGGGGCTACGGGCACGTGGGTGACGGCCGCACGGTCGACGTCCACGTCGCCCGGCTGCGCCGCAAGCTGGGCGCGGAGCACCGCGACACGATCCGGACGGTACGCCGGGTCGGATACAAGTACGTGCCTCCCGTGGGTCACTGAGCCACTGGTCCCCGCCCGTCCGCCGACGGATCCGCCGCTCCACTGGCGG
>KL569220.1:24849-26418 GCA_000715635.1 Streptomyces violaceus
CCGCTCCACTGGCGGTTCTGCTGACGGCAGATCCCCGTTCCGTAGCGCCGCCCCACCCGGCAGAGTCAGCGGCATGAGGCTTCTGATGCTGGGTGGTACGGAGTTCGCGGGGCGGGCCGTCGTGGAGGCGGCCCTGGGGCGGGGCTGGGACGTGACCGTCTTCCACCGGGGGCGGCACGAGGCGCCGGAGGGCGCGCGGTCGCTGCTCGGCGACCGCACCGCGCCCGAAGGTCTCGCCGCCCTCGCCGACGACCCGGGCGAGTGGGACGTCGTCGTCGACACCTGGTCGGCGGCGCCCAGCGCGGTGCGGGACACGGCGCGGCTGCTGCGGGGCCGCGCCCACCGGTACGTGTACGTGTCGAGCTGCTCGGTGTACGCGTGGGCCCCGCCCGCCGGGTACGGCGAGGACGCGCCCCTGGTGGAGGGCGCCTCGGCCGACGCGGAGCAGACCGCGTACCCGCAGGACAAGCGCGGCGGTGAACTGGCCGTGCTGGACGCCTTCGGCGAGGACCGGTCGGTGCTCGTCCGGGCCGGGCTGATCCTCGGGCCGTACGAGAACATCGGCCGGCTGCCCTGGTGGCTGAGCCGTACGGCGCGCGGTGGTCCGGTGCTCGCCCCGGGCCCGCGCGAGCTGCCCCTGCAGTACGTGGACGTCCGTGACCTGGCCGAGTGGATCCTGCACGCGGCCGAGCGGGAGCTGAGCGGGCCGTACAACCTGGCCAGTCCGCAGGGGCACACCACGACGGGCGCGTTGCTGGAGGCGTGTGCGCGGGTCACCGGCGGTGCGGCCGAACTGCGGTGGACCGAGCCCGAGGTGATCCTGGAGGCGGGCGTCGAGCCGTGGACCCAGCTGCCGGTGTGGGTGCCGCCGGGCAGCGACCTGCACGACGCGCTGCACAGCGCGGACGTCTCCCGTGCGGTGGAGGCGGGGCTGACCTGCCGGCCCGTCGCGGAGACCGTGGCCGACACCTGGAGCTGGCTCCAGGACATCGGCGGCACGGCACCCCAGCGGCCGGACCGGCCACGCTCGGGGCTCGATCCGGAGGTGGAGGCGAAGGTGCTCGCGGCCGGCGGAGGCGTGTGAACCACCGCACCGCCGCATCGGCTCCTGGTGGTGTACGTAGCACCACCCCCTGACCGGGTGTCCCGGCCCAGTGACCCCGCACCCCCGCTCGGCGAGACTGACGCCATGACCATCGACACGAAGAGCGGCTACAGGGCAGCGAAGGGGCGGGGCGTCGCGCTCGCCGCTATACGGGGGCTGGGGGTGGCCCTCGTCTCGTTACCGGGGGCGGTGTTGTGCTTCACCCTGTCCCTGGTGTCCATGGCGCTCATCCCGATCGGGATCGGTCTCGTCACCACGCCGTACGTACTGAGGGGGGTACGGACGTTCGCGAACTGGCGGCGGGTGCTCGCGGCGGAGTGGGGCGGGGTGCGGATCCCGCCGGCGTACCGGCCGCTGCCGAAGGACGCCAACCCGTGGACGGCCACGTTCGGGATGCTGCGCGACCCGGCGACCTGGCGGGACCTGATGTGGCTGCCGGTCGACATGACGGCGGGGTTCCTCAC
>KL569220.1:26635-27171 GCA_000715635.1 Streptomyces violaceus
GAGATGTGTATAAGAGACAGAGGGCTTCGCGCTCGCGGCCGGGCTGTGGCGGGTCTTCCCCGACGGTTACTGGTACGGGTTCGTCAAGGTCACCGGGCAGGGCTCCGCGCTCGGCGCCGCCGTCCTGGGCCTGGTCCTCCTCTTCTTCGCGCACTTCCTCACCCAGCTGCTGCTGGACGTCCACTTCCGGCTCACCCAGGCCGTCCTGGGCTCCGGCCAGCGCGAACTGGCCGAGCGGGTGCGGGTCCTGACCGAGACACGGCGCGACGCCGTCGACACCTCCGCCGCCGAGCTGCGGCGCATCGAGCGGGACCTGCACGACGGGGCCCAGGCCCGGCTGGTCGCGGTGGGCATGGACCTGGGCACCATCGAGGCGCTCCTCGACAAGGACCCGGCCAAGGCCAAGGAGCTGATCGCGCAGGCCCGCACGTCCTCGGTCGAGGCCCTCGCCGAACTGCGCGAGCTGGTGCGCGGCATCCATCCGCCGGTCCTCGCCGAGCGCGGCCTCGGCGACGCGGTACGGGCCCTGGCGCTGC
>KL569220.1:27420-27841 GCA_000715635.1 Streptomyces violaceus
ACCACCGAGGTGAGCGTGGACCTGCCCGGGCGGGCGGAGGCGCCCGTGGAGTCCGCCGCGTACTTCGCCGTCAGCGAGGTGCTCACCAACGCGGTGAAGCACTCCGGAGCCGACCGGATCTGGGCCGACCTGCACCACGCCGACGGGATGCTGCGGGTGTCCGTCACCGACAACGGCAAGGGAGGTGCGGTGATCGAGGCCGGTTCAGGGCTGGCCGGGGTCGAGCGGCGGCTGGGTACATTCGACGGCGTCCTGGCCGTCAGCAGCCCCGCGGGCGGTCCCACCATGGTCACCATGGAGATCCCTTGCGCGTTGTCCTAGCCGAAGACCTCTTCCTGCTGCGCGACGGGCTCGTCCGGCTGCTGCAGGCGCACGACTTCGAGATCGCGGCGGCCGTCGAGTCCGGTCCCGAACTGGCCGC
>KL569220.1:28093-28312 GCA_000715635.1 Streptomyces violaceus
TCAGAGATTTGTATAAGAGACAGGCGTACGCCTGCCGCCCACGCACACCGACGAGGGGCTCCAGTGCGCGCTCGACGCCCGCCGCAAGCGGCCCGGCCTGCCGGTGCTGGTGCTCTCCCAGCACGTGGAGCAGCTGTACGCGCGAGAGCTGCTCGCCGACGGCAGCGGCGGGGTCGGGTACCTGCTGAAGGACCGGGTGTTCGACGCCGAGCAGTTCGT
>KL569220.1:28541-33611 GCA_000715635.1 Streptomyces violaceus
GTCGGGCGACGACCGGCCGCTGGCGCGGCTGACGCCCCGGGAGCGGGAGGTGCTGGAGCTGATGGCGCAGGGCCGGACCAACGCGGCGATCGCCGGCCGGCTGGTGGTGACGGAACGGGCCATCGCCAAGCACACCGCGAACATCTTCGCCAAACTGGGACTGGAGGTCTCGGACGACGACAACCGCCGCGTGCTGGCGGTTCTGGCCTATCTCGACCACGGCCGGTGAAACCGGACTCGCTGGTTCACCGACCGTGGGGGATCAACAACTCCCGGTATGAAATGGGTTGTTGAGAACACAGGGCCCTCACGAATCTCGCATCAATTTCCGGGACCTCTGAACACCCGTGGGACCACCTCCGTATGGATGGGAGCCGCTTCACTCCTGTCGGGCGCCTCGATGCCCCCGAAAAAGGAAGTCAGAGGAGTTCCATGGGACGCAACACAAGAAAACGCCGGACGCCGATGGCCACCAAGGCCATAGCCGCATCGGCGGCCCTAGCGCTCGGTGGGGGCGGGCTGATCTGGGCAAACTTCTATGCCTCGGCGCATGAGGAGAACTCGGCGAACCAGACGAAGTCCGCGGGTGCGCAGGTCGCCACGATCCAGTGCCCGGACGTAGGACAGAGCCTGACCGACGTGCCGGACGGCGCGCGCCAGGGCGTGGACAAGGAGCTGGCGAACCTCGACAAGCAGATCAGCGAGGCCTACACCCGGCTCGCCTCCACGCGTCAGGCCCAGGCCGGTGACTCCGGCTTCGTCAACAACGCCATCCTCGGCCCGCTGAAGTCGAAGCGGACCGCGGCCATCGACCGGATCGGCATCAACATCAAGCGTGTTGGTGGCCAGGCTCCGGACAACCTCGCCGAGATGGCCGAGTGCCAGGGCATGGCCGCCGACGCGAACACCACCGACGGCCAGGCCGGGGGCGATCAGAACCAGGACGGCCAGAACCAGGACGGCCAGGACGGTCAGGACGGTCAGAACCAAGACGGCCAGAACCAGGACGGCCAGGACGGTCAGAACCAGGACGGCCAGGACCAGGGCGGTCAGGACCAGGGCCAGGGCGGCAACGGCGGTCAGGGCGGCAACGGCCCGGCAGCCGCGGACTTCGTCAACATCGAGGACGTCCAGCCCAACTCCCGGAACCTGCCGAACGGTCTGGCGGCGAACGGCGACGGCGGCTCCACGGGCACCTTCACCACCCAGTGCGGCACCAACGAGAACGAGAACCGCAACTCGGACAACGTGATCGTGGCGCCCGGCGTGTCCAACGGTGCGCAGCACCAGCACGACTACGTCGGCAACCAGAACAACAACGCCTTCGCGAGCGACGAGGACCTGGAGAACGGCGAGACCACCTGCCAGAACCAGGGCGACAAGTCCACGTACTTCTGGCCGGTCATCCGGCTCCAGGACGGTTCGGACGACATCGACGCGGGCCAGCCCGGCGGTGGCCAGGACGGCAACGTCGGCAAGATCGTCGAGCCCTCGCAGGCGGAGCTGAAGTTCGTCGGCAACAAGACGAGCGACGTCGTCGCGATGCCGAAGGCCCTGCGCATCATCACCGGTGACGCCAAGTCCTTCACCAACGGCCTGAACAACGCCAACACGTCCTGGACCTGCACGGGCTTCGAGGACCGTCAGGTGACGGACAAGTACCCGATCTGCCCCGAGGGCAGCAGCATGGTCCGGTTGTCCAACTTCCAGAGCTGCTGGGACGGCCAGAACATCGACAGCGCCAACCACCGCACCCACGTGGACTTCGTGGAAGCGGACGGCAGCTGCTCGAACGGCTTCCAGGCCATCCCCCAGCTCCAGGTCCGTCTGGTCTACGACGTCCCGGCGCCGCAGATCAACAATGGACAGGTCCAGAACGCGTTCGCGGTGGACTCCTTCCCGGAGCAGCTGCACAAGCCGATCACGGACCACAACGACTTCATCAACTTCTTCGACGAGAACGTGATGAACGAGATGGTCCAGTGCATCAACAACGGCGAGAACTGCCAGTAGTCCTCGCCCAGCAGAAAGCCGGCGGTGGGAATTCCCACCGCCGGCTTTCTCGTCTGTCTGTCTCTGTCCGGCCCCGCGTGGTTCAGCCGTGGTGGCTGCTGCCACCGTCGTGACCGCCCTTGTTGTGGCTGCCGCCGGGGTTCATGTGCTCGGACCCTTCCTCCATGGTCCCGCCGAGGCTGCTCTGCAGCGCCGTGACCGTCTTCTGCTGGCCCACGGCGACCCACTTGCGGCCGACGAGGTAGTAGCCGCCGTAGTCCTTCGCGCCGTTCAGCCACTCGCGCTGGCCGCGGTCGGTGGAGAAGGTCGCGAGGACGTACTTCTCCTTGCCCTTCTTGCAGAGGGCCTGGCGGATCGTGTCGGCGTCGGTCTGCATGTTGGGCTTGCACTTGGCCTCGGCCGCGATGTGCTCCAGGCTGCCGGTCACCGCCTCGGGCACGGCTGCCTCGTCCTTGCCGCCGGATCCGCAGCCGGCCAGCGCCAGTATCGCCACCGCGCCGCTCAGCGCCAGCATCGGTCGGGTCACCCTCATCTGTTCCTCCGGTCCTTGTCACGGCACGGTCCGGACGCATGCCGCACGGAGCCCCGGCAAGGGCTCTCGCCTTCGATACGGCTGCGGAGCCCATAGCGCTCAAATTCCGCTGCCTCCGTAGGCACGCCTGTGCGAGGGTGGCACGGTGAACCAGGACTGGGAAGATCGCGTAGCCGCTCTGTGGGCCCGCTTCGACGACCACGCCGAAGAGGAAGCGGACGAGGCGCGCTTCCGTGCCGAGGTCGACGCCCTCGTCGCCGAGCTGCCGGACGGCAGCCCGCTCGGGCCGTTCGAGCAGGCCTGCGCCTGGGACTCCACGGGCCGCTCGGACAAGGCGGTCCCGCTGTACCGGGAGGCGCTGCGGCGCGGACTCGCCGACGCCAGCCCTTACAAGGCCCGCCGGACGAAGATCCAGCTGGCCAGCTCGCTGCGGAACATCGGCCGGGCCGAGGAGGGCCTCGCGCTGCTGGCGCCCGAGCTGGTGGCCCCGTCCGACGAGCTGGACGACCCCGTACGCGCGACGCTCGCGCTCTGCCTGTCCAGCCTCGGCCGCGACCGGGAGGGACTGTCGCTGGCCCTGGGCGCCCTGGCCCCGCACCTGCCCCGCTACCAGCGATCGATCGCGAACTACGCCCGGCTGCTCGTGGAACCGCAGGAGCAGCCGCGGGCGTGACGCTCCCCGGTCAGGTGACCATCCAACCATTCGCTCGTTCTGCTGAACGTGCAGTCACAGGATGTCGCCCAGCGCCCCGCACCCTCCTCCCCCGCCGGACCGGTCGTCGACGTCGAGCAGGCCGAGGCCGCGCTCGTCGAGCACTACCCGCGGCTCGTGCGGCTCGCCTACCTGGTGCTGCCACCGGGCCTGGGCCGCAGCAGGCGCGTAGTGACCGCACACGCCCTCACCCAGCGCGCACTCCCCCGCAACCGCACACCGGCACCGGTGATCCCGGCCCAGTCGACCGGGCGTGACGGCGACCCGGGCTACGCCCTGGTCCGCCTCCAGGTGCTGCGCACGGCGCTGGAGGCGGGGCTGCCACTGCGGCGCAGGGCATGGCCCAAGCGGTCCCAGCTTCCGCCGCTGCTGCCGCAGGTGTGGGGCCTGAAGCTGTTCCCGCGGTCCGGCGGCGCCGACGAACTCGCCCTGGACCAGCGGCTGTCCACCCTGTCGGGACCGGCCCGGGCCGCGTACGCGCTGCGCGGCCTGGAGCGACTCGCGGACGACGGGGTGCGCGAGGCGCTCACGGCGGCGGGTGTCGCCGACGCGGACGGCGCGCTGCTGGAGGCCGACGGGGTCGCCGCGCAGTACGGGCTGCTCGACTCCCCCGAGTTCGATCCCTGCTCGCTCCAGGCCCGCCCCACCGACCTGATGCGGCGCCGCCAGCACCTGAAGGCCGCGCTCGCCGCCGGGGCGGCGCTGCTGGTGTGCGGGGCACTGCTCGGTCTGCCCGGCGAGGGCTGGGGTCCCGACGGCGCCGCCGCACCCCCGTACGCGCGGAATCCGGCCGCCCAGGCCGCCCTCGACCCGGCGAAGCTGACCCGGGTCGATCCCGCCGCGTGGCAGAGCTCGGCGCGCATCGACTTCTCCGTGTGGCCGGCCCGCGGCGACCTCACCGGCGACAGGGCCCTGCTGCGCCGCGCCCTGGCCGTCTGGGCCCGCCCAGGCGAGAGGGTCCAGGTGTCGGCGACGCCCGGCACCCTGTCCGGCGGCCCGGCCGGACCGCCCCAGCTGCTGTACGCGGGGACGGTCGACGCCGCGCGCGTAGTGCTCCTCTACGACGGTCTGCGCATCGCCCGGTACGCCGAGCCCAAGGACGGCACGCAGGGCGCCGCCCTCGACTTCGCCCGGGTCGACGGCGCCGACCGGGCCGAGGCGAGCGCGGTGGTCCTGGGCCGGGCCGACGGCAACGTCCGCTATCTGACGGCACCTTGGGTGTCGCAGGCGGGCGAGCGGGATCTGCTGAAGCCGGGCTCCGGGGCGATGGACCTCGCCCTCACCGACGGTGTGACGGCGCCGCTGGCCAGCCCGGCCCTGCGGTCCGGTCCGTGCACGTCGTGGAACGTGCTGCAACTGGCCGACGGCAAGCGGACCCGGCTGCTGAGCGACCTCGGCGAACTGGTGCCGGCCCGGCTCACCAGCGGCCGGCCCGGCTCGCCGGGAGAGGCGTCCGGCGCGAAGGCGCTGCGCACCTGGCAGCCGTACGCCTGCTCGCTGGGCACGGTGCGCTCGGCGGGCGTGCGGAGTGTCAACGCCTGGGCGTTCAACGAGCAGCCGCTGCCGGACGCGAGCGAAGCGAGATGGGGGTCCCCCCGCCCGCAGGGTGGGGGAGGGTCGGCGGCGTGGGTGTGCACGCGGGCCGAGACCTGGCGGGGCGGCGGGGTGCGGGTGCTGGCGCAGTTCCACACGCCGGGCGCGCGGTACGGAGCGGTGGCTGCGAGGGCCGAGAACGTCCCGGCGTGCGGGGCGCGTGACCCTCATGTGCTGACCGGGGTGCTGTGGAAGTCGGAGGCGGGCGACTGGTATCTGC
>KL569220.1:33872-36281 GCA_000715635.1 Streptomyces violaceus
ACCTCCATCCGGGCGACGGGCGGGGTCAGCGGGTCGGCTCGGAGCAGTGTGCTGACCGTGCCGGCCGAGCAGGGGGCGCGGGCCGAGCTGAAGGGGACACTGCGGGACGGGCGTTCCCTCGGCGGGCTGCGCTGACCGGCCCGTTCTCGTGCCCGCCCGGTGAACCCGGGTGAACGTCCGCGATCGATCCGGTCCGTTCGAGGCTGGAATCGATCGGTAAGGTGTTCGCATGACTACCGGGGTTCGCCGCAGATTGGGAGTCGAGGAGCGGCGGCAGCAGTTGATCGGCGTCGCCCTCGAACTGTTCAGCCGCCGCTCGCCCGACGAGGTCTCCATCGACGAGATAGCGTCGGCCGCGGGCATTTCGCGCCCGTTGGTCTATCACTACTTTCCCGGCAAACTCAGCCTGTACGAGGCCGCGTTGCAGCGGGCGGCGGACGATCTCGCGGCTCGGTTCGTGGAGCCGCACGAGGGTCCGCTGGGAGCCCGGCTGCTGCGCGTGATGGGCCGCTACTTCGACTTCGTGGACGAGCACGGGCCGGGTTTCTCCGCCCTCATGCGCGGCGGACCCGCGGTCCCCGCAGGCGGAACCTGCTCAATGAGCACCGTCTCGACGACCAACGCGCTCATCGACTCCGTACGGCAGGCCGCGTATGTCCAGATCCTTTCGCACCTGGGCGTGACCGATCCGCCCGCGCGTCTGGAACTGGTCGTCCGTTCCTGGATCTCGCTCGCCGAGTCGACGGCGCTGATCTGGCTGGACGGCCGGCGCATCCCGCGGGCGGAGCTGGAGAGCCAGCTCGTGCACGACTTCGCCGCGCTGGCCTCCGTGAGCGCCGCCTACGACGAGGAGATGGGTGCCCTGCTGCGCCGCGTCTTCAAGGAGGAGCCGGCCGACGGCCCGTTCGCCGACCTGGCCGGCCGGCTCCTGACGCTGGCGAGCTGACTGCTCAGCCCTCGAACTTCCGGTAGGAGGCGTCCAGGTCGCGCACCTCGGCGGAGGCGTGCAGCACGATTCCGTCGGCGGTCTTCAGGTGCGTGCGCAGCAACTCCAGCGCGGCCTCGGTGAGCCGGGCCTTGGTCTCCTCGGTGCGGCCGGCGAGCAGCGCGATGTGGACGTGCACATGGGCATGTCCCTCGGTGTCGGGTCCGACCACGATGTCCTCGGTCGGGCGGAACCGGCTCTTGCACGCCGGCGGCTTGGCGGCCGCGATCTCGACGGTCGCCTCGTGCAGCGCCTTCGCGAATCCGGGCCGGTCGAAGCCGTCCGCGAGGTCGGCGGAATAGTCGACGGTGATCTGCGGCATCAGTACTCCAGTCCTGGGCGGCCAACGGGCTCACCTTAGACAGGCCCTAACCGCAGGGCCAGCATGGCGATGTCGTCCTCCCTGTCATGGCCGAAGCAGCCGAGCAGCACGTCGCAGAGGGTGTCCAGGGCGGTGGGGGCGTCGGCGGCGGCTGTGCGGAGTTGTTCCAGGGAGGTCTCCAGGGGGATGCCGCGGGTTTCGATGAGGCCGTCGGTGACCATGAGCAGGCGGTCGGTGGGGGTCAGGTGGTGCTCGGTCGGCGGGGGGCGTTCCAGGCCCAGGCCGAGCAGCGGACCGCACGCGTCGACGTACTGCGCGCCGCCCCCGTCGCGCAGGATCAGCGGCGGGATGTGACCGGCGTTGGCGATCTTCACCCGGCCGCTGCCGGGGTCGACCAGGGCCAGGCATACGGTGGCCGTGATGTCGGGGTGGTACCGCTGGAGCATCCGGTCGAGCCGCGCGGCCAGCACGACCGGGTCGCTCTCGTCCACGCAGTAGGCGCGCAGCGCGTGCCGTATCTCGACCATGACGGTGGCGGCGTCCAGCGAGTGCCCGACCACGTCCCCGACCGCGGTGAGCACCCCGTCGCCGGTGCGCAGGGCGGCGTAGAAGTCGCCGCCGATCTCGGTCTGGCGGGAGGCGGGCACATAGCGGACCTCGATGTCGACGCCGGGCACGTGGGGCAGCTTGTGCGGCCGGGGCAGGAAGCTGTGCTGGAGGGTGAGGGCGACATGCCGCTCCACCTGGTACCGCAGCAGCGGTTCGGCGGCGAGCGCGGCGGCCTGGGCGAGCCGGGCGAGCAGCCCGTCGTCCGCGGGGCCGGTGATCGCCGCACGCCGTACGGGCGTGGCCAGGCACACGGCCGTACGGCCGTCCTGGGCCGTCGCCACGGTCAGGAGGGCGTCCTCCTCGACGCCCGGCCGGAAGATCCCGGCCGGCCACAGCGGCGCGGGGACGACGGTGCTGTGCACGCCCGTACGGCCTTCCGCGAGCCGGGCGGCCAGGCGTGCCGCCGCCTGGTGCGCGCCGTCGTCCGCCGGTGCGGGGCGGCTTCGGGCCGTGCCCTGGTGGGGCTCACCGTCTCTGTCTCTTATACACATCT
>KL569220.1:36463-36895 GCA_000715635.1 Streptomyces violaceus
GGGCGAGCCGGTGAGGCGGGCGGTGCCTTCGGCGGCCGCGGTGGCGAGTTCCCGGGGGCAGCGCGCCGTCTGCACCGTGATGATGGCCTCGGACAGCAGTGTCAGCCGGTGGACGACGGTCTCGGCGCCCGTGGTGCGGCGCGCTCCGCGCACGGCGGCCCGGACGACGGCCTGGATCTCCAGCGGTTCGGCGGGCACGGTCAGATAGGCGTCTCCGCCCGCGTCCAGCCCCCGGCACCGGTCGCCCGGCGCGGTCGCGGCGGCCGAGAAGTGCACGACGGGCAGGGCGGCCATGGGTGGCAGGGCCCGGAGCCGGCGGCACAGTTCGAAGCCGCTCATGTCCGGCAGGCCCACATCGACGAGGGCCACGTCGGGCAGGGTGCCGTCGCGGAGCCGGACGTCGAGTTCGACGAGCGCCTCGCCGCCGCTGGC
>KL569220.1:37136-37770 GCA_000715635.1 Streptomyces violaceus
TGGCCGGCCCGGCTCAGCACCGCGCCCATGGCGTACCGGCTGGCCGCGACGTCGTCCACGACCAGCACGGTGGTGCCGGGGGTGTGCTGCGTGCCGTTGCCGTCCATCTCGAGGAGCACCTCGGGGCCTACGTGGTGGGGGCGGACCGTCGGTCGCGGCCCGCCCCATCCAACGTAGTGCGCTATTCGGCGGCGCGGGTGAAGACGGCGACGGTGCGCCCCGGAACGGCGAACGTGCCCGATTCAGCCGCGTAGGAGGACGACTTGACGGTAGGGTCCGCCCCCGCCGCCTGCACCGGGTGCAGCCGGTAGCCGGTCCCGGCGACCGCGGTGACCCGCTGTTCCTGCCGCTCGGGTGTGGCGTTGAAGACGACGACGAGGTCGCCGAGCCGCATGGTGATCACGCCGGGGGTCTCGTCCTTGCCGGACAGCGGGAAGGAGAGCTCCGACTGCACCTGGTCGGCCGTGGAGAGGGAGAACGCCGGCTCCGTCGAACGGATCCTCAACAGATCCCGGTACGCGGCCGAGGTGCCCTCGATCTGCTCGCAGCCGACCTTGACCGTGCTCAACAGGGGCTTGCCGTAGGGCCACTTGTCCTTGTTGTCGGCCGCCATCGGCAGGCCGCGGCCGAAGCC